>JAFNXL010000009.1 GCA_017379075.1 Bacteroidaceae bacterium | reverse complement strand
TCAAGCATTATCTCCATTAAGTCATGAAGACCATTTTTCTTCTGTGCATGCTTGCACATTTGCTCAGAAATTTGTTCCTTTGTAAGTAACATAAGTTGTAATTTTAGATTTGGACAACCAAAATTACAAACTTCTCGGGACCGGCCAAACATGGCTGGTCCTTTTTTAAAACTTAATTGAGACACACTTTTTGAAACAGTATCATAAATACAAACCTGAATCGGTTGCATTCTACATGGATGCCTTGTATGAGGATTTGAAATTGGAAACAGAGGATAAAAATCAATTAGGGACTTCTATAATTCGCTTTTTGGATTCGTTCATGCATAGTGGGCATTTACTCGTATCTGGATGAAGAGAATGAAATGATATATTTTTGTCCGCAAATGACACCCGACCATCCTGTATATGGGGCATTTCCTTCAACGCTCCTTGTTGCCCTTGACATGTATCTAATAAATAACGTGAGTTCGACGAATTCAAAACAATGTAAGTTGTGTATCTAATGTTCTTTCAACATTGATGCATGGTTTTTTCGGGAAACAACAATATGCAGCAATGGCTCATAATATGTTAACGATAAAGTTGTCAAAGCATCGATGTCTTGAATGTTCCACCTGTGCTATATTCTTTAGTTCATCGTTAACAGTTTCAATTATCGCTCTCTTACGAAGTAGAAGTCTGTCAGACACACTCATCAAGGCACCTTTCATGTTGCTTTTGAGTTTAGTGATAAGTTGTATGCCATTTACAAAGAGTCTTTGAAACAGTTCCTTGCCAATGTAGCCCTTGTCCCTGACCAACTTGCCATAAATAAGGTTCATAAAGGCCTCATATTTCAATGGTTCTCTATCAGCAATGTCACCTGGTGTTATCATGAAGTTTAGCAGTTCTCCCTTTTCGTTACAAATCAAATGCAGTTTGAAACCAAAGAACCATCCCATGGAACACTTCCCTCTTTGCGCTATGCCCTTGAATGTCTTGTGAATATGTATTCTTTGGTTGCGGCAGACACGAAGCGGTGTGCTGTCCACAAAACTTATACCCGTACACTTGCCTAAAAGGACCTTTTTGATGAACAATGCCAGTGGGACGGCAACTTCCCTTTCTAACTCAACGAAACGGTTATACGAAACAACTTTAGGAAATAGATGACGCAAATGTTTGCAGACATGCTCCTGATAGAAATGTTTAAGACAACGATAGTTGGAATCGTGAAACAGTATTATGAGCATAATTTCTGCTTTTGACATGGTGGAATTACGGTGATAAGAACGCTTTGCTGTACTCTTGAACGTATATTTTGCTGCCATTCTATCAAAAAACTTGCAAAAATCATCAGCCATACAGAATAATTCAGTAACTTTGTCTCCGGTAATCATAGCGATTATTGTTTTGTATTTCTTTGTAATTGAGCACTATAAAGATACAACAATTTTCGCTAATCACCAAATTTATAGATAGTTAAAATTCATCGAAATCATGTTAAATATGCATAATATGAGGGAGGCAAAAGTGTGTGAAGAAGCGTTGAAAGATAGATTACTTATATATAGTGCCTTCAGAATGAAGCAAAATTGCCTCGAATGTCAAGAAATTATGGTTTGGGAATGTTAAAGTCGAAGAAAAATTAACGATTTCGGATAAAATGATGTAACTTTGCAAACACCTATGCCAAGTTTCTATCGATCAAATCGAATTATTAGTATGAAAACAACAGCTTCAATAGTATGTGTCGGGAAATGGAATCCACGCATTTTTACACCTAATTGGGTAGCCTCAAATGTGTTTGAGTTACCCGAAGGAGCATCTATGCAAATTAATTTGGATGAAGAGTCAATGGCATTGACATACATAAATAATAAAGTCAGCTTTTCTGTCTCGGAAACTTCGCTGATTATAAGTTCGCCAGTGAATAATATTGAAACGCTTAATTATATTGATACAATATTCAAGAGAATTGTATCGATGTTAAGCCATACTCCTATTTCTGCTATTGGATATAATATAAATTTGGATCTTGATAATGAAGAGTCATGTAAATTTGAGAAGTTCTTAGATTTTCAAATTCATGCAGTTGGCAACTATAGACCGTCTTCTCTTTCACTCTCTTGTGTCAAGGATTTTGCAGAACGGTCACATAATGTCCAATATAAGGGGTCCAATATTGAGATTGTAAGTAATTTCCAATACAAAAAGGCTTCAAGACTACCAGCAGAGGGTACAGCATTTGATTTGATTATTAGTGATCACAAAGAATTATTTGGCTATGAATTTTAGTTATAAACCAATGACATTGGATTCTTCGTCTCTTGATGATGTATCAAAAGTTGCTCGTGCAACTTATGTCAAGTCACCAAGTTCGGAAACTATCATATTTGAGTTTTATACGCGTGATTGCAGTGAGTTTGAAGTTTCAATAAGGGAGTATCTTGCATCAGATAAAGAGGAGTTGTATTTACGTGCTTTGAAAAATCTCTATCGCAAACTTGATTTTATGGATTTGAATCAGGCATTGGAAAGTGAAGATATCACAGAAGAGGAATTCGACCAAATACTTGATCAGAACGAAGATAAGTATCTAATACCATTGGCAGAGGAAAAGCCTACAATGAAACAGGTATTGCAGATTACTGATATCCTCAAAAGGCTTAAACGAACAGAAGAAATGTCAGTTGACGATGTTTCTGAATTGTTTATGCTCGATATGAAGGATGCAGAGAAAGTTTTGGAGGAACCATCTAAGGTGAGGCTCGTTTTAAAGACAATATAAGATTATGGCAGAATTTTATAATACAGGAGAGGCGATAGATGGCGACCGTGTTTTGATTAGTGTGAAGAAATACGTGGCTGGAACTTATACAGTTTCTCCTACAGGTTTTAAGGGCATCAAGTATAAGTGCTCTAGAGACGGAAAATCTTCAATAGAAAGGTCACTCACTGCAGAACAGATTACAGTTGCCAAAAAGAATATCCCATCTCTACATACAGATGTAGGCGATACTTTGAAGTGTAACAGACAGTTCTTTATAGCCGAAACAAGAAGAAGGCTTAACTGTTTCAATGTAACCATGATGAGTGGGCGGCATGAATGTAATGAAGGCAAACCTGATGTTAGAGTGTATGCTGAAATAGAGGCACCTTTTGCAAGTATTGTTAACGCTGCTGAAAAGAAACTTAAAGAGCTTCAAGTCCAAACACCTAAGCAAATAGAAGAGCAAATGCGAAATGCTATTGCGCCAAAATGACTAAAGTTCTTGAGTAATGCTATATTGGTAATTAGTTTGATTGCGCTTTATTTATTGTAATTTTAGCCTTAAATAAAGTTAAAAATCGTTAAATCCACACGATTTTACATTCTCAAAGCATCCTCGAATGGACTTTTCTGCTATATCAAATGAAACTCACTGATTATCAAAACTTACCACAAACCAAAATTGCTCAGATTTGACCTCGGTTATTATCCCTAATAGTGTGACAACAACACTTTAATCTTATTTTTGTGGCTTACTTTGTACGACCTTTACACCAGAAACAAGATACGAATAACAAATTCTATAATAAAAATATGAAAAGATGTGTATTACTAATAATTAGTGTATTTGCATTGTGTTTATCATCAAATGCACAAAGTCTAGCAACACTCAATAATTATTTTTCTACCTATAGTCATAAGATAAAAACTAATAATTTTTTTGTTACTTCTACTTCATCGTGCATTTATGAAGTAAATTTTATGAATGCTACTCAAAGTGGCAAAATATTAACACTCAATTTTGGATATGCTTGGGATAAGGACGATAATGATTATATACAGAAGTGTGTATTGAAAATAGATTTATCTTCAGCATCATTCTATACAGGTTATTGGTATAAACGTTTTGGGAAATGGGAGCATTACGGTAAAAAACAAGAAATAACCATTGAAGATAAAAATGGGATGAATTTAATCTATACTGGGCTACAATGCTACAATCGAGGGACAAAAGAAGATATTATATCTAAGATGGTAATCAGTTTTGGCACAGAGCCTATTGCCAATAGAATCCTAAATGAAATTTATACCATACAAGCAATTTACAAAGGTAAAGAGCCTTGGCTACTCCCTGAACCAGAGCCTGTACCAGAATCACAAAAAACAATAGAAAAAACAGCCCCTTCCCCAATAAAGAAAAATTCCACAAAGGGAAACACAAAACCAAAAAGTCCTTTTAAAGACTGTTACAATCTCGATTTCTCAGACTATGGATTTATATTAAAAGCTCCATGCCAAATGGAAGATGTATCAGTTCAGGCAAGCGGAGATTTTCTATTAAACTATGGAGGGGTTACAGATGCTGATGACCCTAATAAAATGACGGCTTATCAGTTGGTCGTAACACGTTTACCTATTGGCTACAAAGACGTTGACGAGAAAGAATTGACAAATAAAATTGATGTCCTAATAAAATCTCAGATGTCTTCAATGAAGAATGTTACACCTATAAGCTTCGGTTATGAAGGTTATAAAGGTTATGTAGGAGAAACTTCTCATAATGGAATGAAGCAAAAAGGTGTTATTTTTTCAAAAGACAATTACATAATAGCTTTAACGGTAATCACCAATGATAATTTGGTTGCAAAATTTAACAAATACACAAATGGATTTAAATCAGTCCCTATAAAAAATACACAACAACAAGTTTCTATAGCTAACAAATCTGTTCAGCGTTTATCCTTTGGATATTCTATAGAAGCACCGTGTATTTTGAAACAATATCCGAGCCAAGACGTAGACTTCTCTTATTCGGGAGCTATTAATCCTGACAATCAAGACAAAGCTATTGTATATAAAATTCAAGTAAACCAACTTCCTATGGCTCTAAGCAACATGAATTCCTCTGACAGAAATCAAATAAAGAAGAATTTGATGAATTACCTCGAAAGTAAAGGGGCATATTCTGCTTGCACCGTCAATGTAAATAATAGTTTAGCTTATAAAACTGAATATAAAGAAAATGGCTTTTTGATTAAAGAATGTATGATTCTTTCAGAAAACCACATTATAGAACTAATGATATTTTCAAAACAAGGAGTATCTGAAAATCAATTTTTGAAATTTGTGAATAGTTTGAAGAAGATTTAATGATGAAGAGATATATTTTAACAGGCATACTACCCTTTATAAGTATTTCAACCAGCCTCTGTGCAGAACCCAGTGGTAGAGGCTATGATTCTTGCGCTCCAGATTTAGGCCTGCCAGAAGGAAATGAAGTATTGACAGGTTTTATCATCGCAATTATTGCTATTCCTATTGGATATGCAATATTAAATGCAGGAAAAAGAGATAACACTTCCGATGAAAGTCTATTTCCCGGTTGTATGGGTGTGATTCTTATAGGTGGAGGATTGGTGTGCCTTCTTCCCTTAGTAGCATGGTTGTTTTCCATACTATCTGCTGTTCTTGCAATAGGTTTTGTTTCCGTTGATATAACTGGAATCATCGGTTTAATATTTTCAAAAAGAAATGAATTATATGAAAAGAAAAAATATCATTATAGTTCTCTGGATTCTGTGGATTGTTTCTATGATTGGTATGGTGTTCGGTGTATACTACTATATCAATAACAAACGTAGCAGATTGCGTTCAGAGATTAGAGAGAATATTTTCAAGATATTTGAAGGGCAATCAAGTGGCGGCATGTTCGTATCAAATGATAATGGTTTCTTCGATGTCGAATATAGTGACAGCCTTGTTTGTTATTATAAGAAAGTCGTTATTCCTTCTAAACCAGCTAAATAAGGAATTGCAAAGTGGGAAATAAGTTATGGTGATTTTGTTCCTTTGTATGAACTCAACTGGGGTGATAATTATCCGAATCAAAAAGATGAGGGTTGGAGTATCGTCAGGATATTTTGTAGAGGACTTGATGAAGATTTTATCCGAACCAACATTATTTTTCCATATAAAGTATGACTGAAAAAACTGAATGGGGAAACTTTTATACCGTAGAACAGGCAGTTAATGAAGCCTTCGAATTTTATGCTGCCAATCCAGAATACGGTTATTCCGGGCGTTTTAGTAAAGGTTCCTACGATCGCCTTTGGTCAATGAATACTATAAAGATACAACATTTTGCTAATTGTCAAATTTATAGGAAGATATAATTAGTCGAACCCACATTAAATTAAACTGATTTGTAAAATTGAAAAACAATGAATAAAATACTTAAAGGATGTGCGGGATGTTTAGGGATATTGATTGCAAGCATTCTTGCCCTATTTGTTGGTTTATATATTTATAACGAGTGGATATGGGAAGAATGGCCAACAGAAAGGGTTGAGCGTATTACTGGAGTAAAAGTCCCAGAATTTGATATAATTGAACGTCACGAAGGTAATAGACATATTCCAGGAGATTACTTAGATATTTTAATAATTGAATTTGAGTCTTTACCTTCGGATGAATTGTTTGATGAAATTGATAAGATAATTGCTTCTAATAATACAAGCTGGCGGAAAGATGGTAACAAGTACCATTTCTCAGTTGTGTGGGGTAATGGTTATCCTACACCTAAAGGTGAACGTGAAGAGGCAGATGGTATTTTCCATATAACCTTAACAAAAGGCGAAAAGAAAGGCGAATGGGCAACAAGAGCGTGAAAATAAAGATTTAGCGTAATCGTCTGTTTGTAAAGCATATATCCGCAGCATTCCCATCATGAGAGATGCTGCGGATTTTTTTGTACTTTT
Source organism: Bacteroidaceae bacterium (assembly GCA_017379075.1). Taxonomy (GTDB): domain Bacteria; phylum Bacteroidota; class Bacteroidia; order Bacteroidales; family Bacteroidaceae; genus Physcousia. The sequence continues at coordinate 14,703 of JAFNXL010000009.1, read as the reverse complement.
TGGGACGTAACCATTATGTTGAACTCATTAACTTTGTTCAATTTCTTCACGCTTTTAACCTTATGCATACTCTTTTACACCGTTCAATTTACTCACACTATTAATGTCATGCTGAACTTGTTTCAGCATCTCACCGCGAGCCATTACTAATCCAGTCCTCGGTGAGATCCTGAACTAAATTCAGGATGACTTTGTGTGCGAGTTCTATTCCTTCAACGTCATGCTGAACTTGTTTCAGCATCTCACCGCGAGTCATTACTAATCCAGTCCTCGGTGAGATTCTGAAACAAGTTATTCGTCTTCGCTCATCGAAAACATCTTTTATTTTTTGAATGAGGTATGGTCAGGATGACATTATGTGCGGCTTCGAGTGATACTGGGATGGCTCTTACCGATGTTTGCTGTCAGAATGGAGGGTCAAAATGAACCAAAAATACCCCATTTCCCCCTTTTTGCAAAGAATTTGCAAAGGATTGCAAAAAAGAAATGGTTACAACATGCTATATGTCAGCGCATTGCAACCATTCTTTGCGTTTTTGCGTTTTTGCATTCGTTTTTTGAATGCTTTTATCACGGATTATTAGCCATTTTCCAGAGGCAGAGGAACGAGGCCTTTGTGATTTCCACCATTTTGTCCCAGTTGATGCGGCTGGTCTCGTCGGTGGGCATGTGGAAGTCGGGGTGTCCGCCTGTCTGATACCACACAAAGGGGATTCCGGCCTTGAAGAAGGGAACCTGGTCGCTGCCGTTGTTGAAGTCCTCGCCAGTCTTGAACTGAGGGTCCAGCGCAAGCGAATACTGCGCAATGTCGCTATTGAGCCAAGCGGTAAAGACGGAGTCCTTGGGGGCGTGCATGAGGGTGAAATGGTTGGGGCGGCCTTCTGCACAGTCGCGCCCAATCATGTCAAAGTTCATGTAGCCCTTCACCTTTTTCATCTGGGCAAAATTGTTGACAAAATAGGTGGAGCCGAGCAGTCCGCGCTCCTCGCCATCCCAAAGGGCAAAGATTACGGTTCTTTCGGGTTGCTGGCCTGTGGCCTGGAAGGCGGCCAGAATCTGCAGCACGGCCTGTACGCCGGAAGCGTTGTCGTCCGCTCCGTTGAATATCTGGTCGCCCACGAGCATGGGATCAAAGCCCAAATGGTCGTAGTGTGCGCCCACAATGACAATCTCCTCGGGATTCCGGCCCTCTATCTTGGCCAGGATGTTGCGCATGGGCGCTATGCGGTGGGGTACTTTCTTGATTTTTTCCACCGATTCCGGGTTGACGGTGAAGCCGGCATTGCGGCGCTCGTAAGAGTAGGCGTCGAAGGGCTGCGCAAAGCTGTCGCCAAAGAGGGGGGTGGCATTCATCTGCTTGAGAACGGCAATGAGGTATTCGCCGGCAATGTGGCCGTGCTCCGTGCCCGACTCGCGTCCTTTCAGCGCATCGGAAGCAAGGAATCCGACGTGCGCCTCGGCGGTGGGGCGGTTGATGGCGAGAAGGCCTTTCTGTTCGGGCGTGGTCTTGTCTTTCTTGGCCTCGGCGGGCAAGGCTGCCATGGTTGCCACAAGTGTGAGCAGCAGGAGAAAACGTTTCTTCATATATATTAAAATAATGTACCTTGTAGTATAAATTTACTTTTTTCCCGGACGTGTCAATCCAGTTGCCAGAGACCCTCAATGCAGGTGGTGTGGTGCTCCTGTATGCCGAGCTTTTCCATCCATTTGCGCACTTCAACGGTCTTCAGTATGCCGGTGTCGAAGCCTTTTCCCTGGTCGTTGTTCCACACCCAAGTTGGGGTGGGCCACAGACAGGCGCGGAACTTTACGGTTTTGTAGAAGTTCTCGTCGCATCCGTTCTGGCCGTGGTGGGCCATCTGTATGTACTCGCTGTCCAGTTCGCTGCGGAACGGGCCGTCCAGTGCTTTTTGTCCGCACTCCACTCCGGCATCGCCCAGAAAGAGGATGCTCTTGCGGCGGTCCCACACGCGGAAAATCATGCTGGAGTTGTTATAGGGATTGCCGGTGAATTCGTTTGCCACACCAAGCACCTTCACCTGCATGTCGTCGTAGCGGAAGACATCTCCAGGCTGTTGAAGGTCAAAGACTTGGGTGTCCTTCAGATTTTGCAGAAGCGTGTAGAACTCGCGCGCCATCTTCTCGCTTTGCGGTTCGGCCTTCAGCACGGCTTCCGGCAACCGGCTGTGGATGATGGACTTGATGCGCATGTGCTGCGGGTTCTTGAGGATTTCTATGAGTGCGCCGAAGTGGTCATCGTGGGGATGTGAAATGAACCATGCGTCCACTTGGTTTCCCAAAGCTCCGATGAAGCCACGAAGGGTCAGCTCTTCTTGGGGGAAGCCGCCGTCCATGACAATGACCTTACCCTTGCTGGTGCGCATGACATAGCTGTTGCCAATGGTGTTGCGGTGGGAGGGTATCTGCCACAGCGTGAACCCGGACTTCTTTTTGGAATTCCACTGTTTGGCGATGTCGTTTGCCGCTTCCAGTTGTGCGGCACTCAGCGCACCGGCAGCCAGGGCGGTGGCGCGGAGAAAATGCCTGCGTTTCATGACGTTAAGTGTGCTGGGTTATTTGACAATCTTCACACCCTTTGGCGCCTTGCAGGTGGTCTTCACGGTGCCGTCGGGCTGTTTCTCGTGACGGATCTTTATGACACCATTGGGGGTGGGGAAGGTACCTTCTGCCCACTGGAGCTTGCCCAGATGAGGCTCAATGCGCACCTTCTTGCAGCCGGGTTCCAACACCTTGACACCCAGTACGTGCTCGCTGAGCCAAGCGGTGGGGCCGGATGCCCATCCGTGGCAGAAGCTGTGGCGGAAACCGGGGTAGCAGTAAGCGCCGAAGTCGCCGTGGATGTCTTTCTTTCCCTCGGGTACAAATTCGTCAATGCGGCCTGCGTTCTGGGTCCATTCCAGATTAAAGTCTTCCCAGAAGGTTGTGGCGCCAAGGTCAATCATGCCGCCCCAGTACTGGCTGATGATGTCCATGGCCTCGGCGTAATAGCCGCCCTGGGCAAGCGCCTGCAGCATGTAGTAGCCGTAGAAGGTGGAGAAACCTTTGGGGCCGCCCACGAGCAGATTGCCCTTGCAGGCCTCTTCGGTGTCCATGATGCCGGCCAGCGCCATCAGGGCAGAGGCTTGTTTGAGGTTGTTGTGGGGCATGATTTTCTTGTTCAGCCGGCCGATAATGTCCTCGCACTTCTTTGCGTAGGACTCGTCCTCAAGGATGCGGCACAGCTTGGCGGCGTCTTTCAGCGCCCATACCAGCAGGGCACGGTAGCCGGCTTCAACGCCTTCCTTGTTGGGGCTTGAAGGCCAGTCAAGGAATTTTCCTCCGCCCAGCTTTTCTGTTCCGTCCGCATTTACCCGTCCGTCAATCTGGTCAATCAGCCCCTTGATATAGTCGGTGTGCTTTTGCAGGAAAGCCAGGTTGCCGTTGTGCATGTACCAGTCGTGGTGGATGATGAGGTACCACATGCTGTAGGCGCTCATTCCGTTGAACCAGTTGTTGGGCAGGGGGTACTGCTTGCAGGCCAGATCCAGTGTGGCATAGACGCTCTCGTCGCCTCCGAAGACGTGGGCAATGGTGCTGGTTTCGGGATGAAGGTCGCCCAGCCAGATGAGGCGGTCGCGCTTGATGCCGTCCCAAACATAGTCCTGCATGTTCAGATGGACGGTATAGGCGCCGGTTGTCCAAATGGTGTTCAGGCGCTCGTCGTCACACTTGAACGAGCCTTGATAGGGGATGTTGCGGTAGCGGAAGATGGCGTTGACTTCCTTGAAGTTGATGGTCATGTCGGGCGTGAGCAGGTCAATGCGCACGAAGCGGTATCCGGTGTTGCCAATCTCAATGCCACCATAATAAGGAACGGTCAGCTCCATGTCTCGCACAGCGTGGTCGTTGGTGGCGGTGTTGTTCTTCAGGTCCATGGTTTCGTTGCTTCCCGTATCCACCAGCGACTTGGAGTTCAGTTCGCTGCAGGTTTCGCTGAGCGATTCGCCGAAGCGGAGACGTATGACGGGAGTCTTGGCTGGGGAGACGCTGCTGAAGTAGAGGCTCAGGCCGCCATGGAGCTCGCGTCCGAAATCGAGTATGATGGACGCTTTCTTTCCGCCCTTGCTGTCGAGGACACACATTCCGGAGCCGAAGATGTCACTTTGTCCGGTGTTGGGACGGAGCAGGAGTTCGGGGTTCTTGACAGCCTCGTCTCCACTGGTCCACACAATGCGTCTTGGGGTGATGTAGGCACGGGTAATCTTGTCCTGTCGGATGTTGAGTGTGTCATTCCCGAAAGCAGGGGGGAAGTGCAACTGAGCGCTGGCGGAAGCTGTTAAAAAAGAACCGCACAAAAGCGTGAATAGGCATTTGAAATTCATATTGTATGATATTAAAAGAGGTTATTACGGGAACAAAGGTAAAGATTTTATCTTTGGCCTGCAATAATTTATTGTCAAAACTTTGCCAGATGTATAGGATACTTCAGGGAAATATCGTAACTTTGCCCTGAATTATGAGCCAGAATAACATCCAAACTGAAAATCAACAGCAGAAGTTGGAGCAGGGGCAGTCTTTGTCGGCCCAACAGGTGTTGACGGTGCGTCTCACAGAAATGTCGGTTGAGGCTCTTCGCCAGCGTGTGGAGAATGAATGCCAGGAAAACCCTTGGCTAGAGAAGGCGGAAAATGACTTTGACGCGGATGATGACCTGGTTTTTCAGCATTCTGACGGGGAAGGTGAAAACGACTACAAGCGTGAGGATGACTACAGCACAGAGGATGACATTCCGGATTATCTGATTCGTGCGACAGAAGGACGCAACAGACCCGAAAACATAGAATGGGGCGAAACGCAGACTTTCTATGACAAACTGAAGGAACAAGCCGGGGAATATGATCTGGACGAACGTCTGCGTCCGATTATGGATTACCTTATAGGCTCGCTGGAGAACAGCGGACTGATTACAAAACCCCTTTTCCAGATTGTGGATGAACTGGAGATTTACCAGGGCATAACCACCACTGAGGAGGAACTGGAGTCGCTGCTGCGGGTTATGTGGCAGTTTGATCCGCCTGGCATCGGTGCGCGCTCAATCCAGGAATGTCTGCTCATACAGATTGCCCGCAAGAAGGACACGCCCAACCGCAAGCTTATGGAGAAGATTATAGGCCAGTACTATGATGACTTCATCAAGAACCGCTGGGACCGCATCCAGCAACGTCTGCATTTGAGCGATGTCCATTTGAGCATGGTGCAGCGCGAATTGTTGCGGCTGAATCCGCGTCCAGGCACGGCATTGGGCGAAAGCAGCACGCAGGGCGAACATCATATTACTCCGGATTTCATTGTGGATACGGACACGGAAGGCAACGTCATCATGACCCTCAACGAGGGTGACATCCCCAATCTGGTGGTGAGCGCGGAGGCGTTGGACAAGGTGAAAACATACGAGGCGATGGGCGCAAACCTGAGCCGGACAGCACAGGAAGACCTGCAGTTTACGCGCAACTATGTGTACCGCGGGCAGATGTTCATCAATGCGATAGTGCAACGGCGCAACAGCATGGTGCGTACCATGCAGGCCATAATCAAACTTCAGCACGACTTTTTCCTGGAAGGCGATGAGTCGTCGCTTATCCCGATGAGGCTTGAGGATGTGGCCGAGCTGAGCGGTGTTGACATCAGTACCGTAAGCCGAGTGTGCAACAACAAGTATGTGCAGACAGTATACGGAACAGTGCCTATGCGGTGGTTCTTCAGCAGCAGTGCGAACCGCGACGGAGACGAGGTGTCTGTGCGTAAGGTAAAGGCGGTGTTGAAGGAAATCATACAGTCGGAAGACACAAAGGAACCTTTCACGGATGACCGTCTGACCGCTATGATGCAGGAGAAGGGATATGCGATTGCCCGCCGAACGGTAGCCAAATACCGTGAGCAACTGGGGTATCCCGCAGCCAGGTTAAGAAAGGAGCGCACATGAGAACCGTGATAGTTGCAGCCCGTCTGTTATCGGCTTTGTTCAGGCCCATGTATTACTCGCTGGTGGGTTTTGTCATCCTGTTCACTGTTACCTATATGCAGATTCTGCCTTGGCGGTACAAGTTGTGGGTGCTGTGCTCCACATATATTTTCACAATCGGACTTCCTGTGCTGGGCATCTTCCTGTACAGACGCTTGTCTGGCCTTACAGCAAGCCAGTTGAGACAAAGAAAAGCCCGTTTCTGGCCCTACATAATCAGTTTTGTGTGTTATGCGGTCTATTTGAGAATCATGTTTGTGATGCATTTGCCGCGTTTCATGTGTGGAATTGTCGTTGGGGCGTTGTTTATTCAGGGTGTGTGCCTGTTGTTGAATCTGCGGTGGAAGGTGAGTATGCACGCTGCCGGTGCGGGCGGAATCATCGGTGCCCTGGTGGCCTATTCCGTTATCTTTGCCTTTAATCCGGTTCCGTGGCTTTGTGGCGCCGTTTTATTGGATGGCATGGTGATGACCAGTCGCATGATTCTGCGCCAGCATACTTTGTGGCAAGTCTGGACAGGAACGCTTGTCGGGATTGTCTGCGGCTATTTGGGAATCATGACGGTATGACTCCACCAAAAAGACGGGTTAAAAATGAGAATGTAACAAGAAATAACAAAATAAAAATATAGAACAGATATGAATCCTATTGTTAGCATTATTATGGGTAGCACCAGTGACCTTCCGGTCATGGAGAAGGCTGCAAAGTTTTTGGACGAGATGGAAATTCCTTTCGAGATGAATGCGCTTAGCGCTCATCGTACTCCAGTGGAAGTGGAAACTTTTGCGCGTGAGGCAAAGGGCAGAGGTGTTCGTGTGATCATTGCCGGCGCAGGAATGGCGGCAGCGCTTCCTGGTGTGGTTGCGGCTGGAACGACATTGCCGGTCATCGGTGTGCCCATCAAGGGTATGCTTGACGGATTGGATGCCATGCTCAGCATCATTCAGATGCCTCCTGGAATTCCTGTGGCTACGGTGGGTGTAAACGGTGCGTTGAACGCTGCCATCCTTGCCGCGGAGATGCTGGCTCTCTCAGATGAGGTTTTGGCTGCAAAACTTTGTGCCTACAAGGAAGGGCTCAAGGAAAAGATTGTGAAAGCCAATCAGGAACTTTCTGAAGTGAAATATCGTTTCAAGGTTGATTGAATCTTTTTGACTGTTTTCTATGAATCTATTCAATTATCGTCGTAGATTGAGTCATATCGTCCGGATTGGCGGTACGCCGTTGGGTGGACCGGAACCGATCCGTGTACAGTCAATGACCAATACTTCCACCATGGATACAGAAGCCTCGGTTCAGCAGGTTCTTCGGATTGCGGAGGCGGGAGGAGAATATGTCCGCCTGACAACCCAAGGAACCCGTGAAGCGGAGAATATGCGGGAAATCAATGCAGGAGTGCGTCTGGCTGGCTGTAACGTACCGTTGGTGGCTGATGTGCATTTCAACCCCAAAGTGGCTGAAGTGGCTGCATGCTATTGCGAGAAAGTACGTATAAATCCTGGAAATTATGTGGATGCTGCTCGTCAGTTTAAACATTTGGAATATACAGACGAGGAATATCAGGCAGAATTGAAGAAAATAGAGGACCGTCTGATTCCTTTTCTGCAGATTTGTCGTGAACACCGCACAGCCGTGCGTATTGGTGTGAACCACGGAAGTCTGTCCGACCGCATCATGAGCCGTTATGGCGACACTCCTGAGGGCATAGTGGAAAGCTGTATGGAGTTTTTGCGTATTTGTATGCGCGAGCAATTCATGGATGTGGTTATCAGCATAAAGGCCAGCAATACAGTCATTATGGTGCAGAGCATGAGACTGTTGGTGACAAAGATGACTCAGGAAGGTATGAGTTTTCCAGTGCATCTGGGCGTCACCGAGGCAGGAGAAGGTGAGGACGGACGCATAAAGAGTGCAGTGGGAATAGGCGCACTTTTGCAGGACGGTATCGGCGATACCATTCGTGTGTCACTCTCCGAGGCTCCGGAAAAAGAAATACCGGTGGCGCGTTTCTTGGTGGATTATGTAACTTCGTACCGCAAAGAGGCTGATTTGCCTGTGCCTGCAGATGTACAGGCGCCTGCTGATTATAACTGGCTTGAGCCTGAACGCCGGCAGACAACCCGGGTAGGGGAAATTGGTGGCGGACAAGTTCCTGTGGTACTTGACGAGATTCCTGTTACTGGTGCCATCTCGGCAAATCCATTCAACTTCACCCCGGAAACGGCGGAATTTCTTCGTAAGCATCCAGAAGTGGTTGTTGTGAGTCACCCCCAGACCGTCAATCGTTTGGGCGAACACCGTGCATTGGCATTGGCGATGATGAATCTGGGATTGAGGAACCCCTTGTTGGTTTATCAGGAATATGCAGAGACAAATCTGGAGCATTTGCAACTGAAGGCTGCAGCCGATACAGGTGTGCTTTTCATAGAGGGGCTGGCCGATGGTATCATTTTGCAGAACCATGCCCCCGGCATATCTGTTGAAGTGGTGCGTGATTTGGCTTATAGTATCCTGCAGGCGGCACGCGCACGATTCACCAAGACGGAATATATATCCTGTCCGGGTTGTGGACGCACGCTTTATGATTTGGAAGGCACCATAGCCCGTATTAAGGCTGCGACAGCGCATTTGAAGGGACTGAAGATAGCCATTATGGGATGTATTGTCAACGGGCCTGGTGAAATGGCAGATGCTGATTACGGTTATGTTGGAGCTGCCCGTGGAAAAGTAAGCCTTTACAAACAAAAGGTCTGTATTGAGAAAAATATTCCAGAAGAAGAGGCCGTTGAGCGCTTGTTGCGTTTTATAGAAGAAGATTTGAGTAAGAATCAAGAATAAAAAGATATTTATTTAAAGGTAGTTAGAACAATGACACAACCTCTTGTTATTTATAATACATTAAGTCGGCAGAAAGAACTTTTCCGCCCCTTGCACGAAGGACGTGTGGGAATGTACGTATGTGGTCCGACTGTTTATGGCGATGCACATCTGGGACATGCGCGTCCCGCCATTACTTTTGACCTCTTGTTCCGTTATTTGCAGCATATTGGCTATAAAGTACGTTATGTGCGAAATATAACAGATGTGGGTCACCTGGAACATGATGCGGATGAGGGTGAGGACAAAATCGCAAAGAAAGCTCGCCTGGAACAGTTGGAGCCCATGGAGGTGGCTCAGTATTATACCAACCGCTTCCATGAAGCCATGTCCGCGCTGAATTGTCTGCCCCCCAGTATAGAACCTCATGCAACGGGACATATTATCGAGCAACAGCAATTGGTTCAGGAGATATTCAACAACGGATTCGCCTACGAAAGTAACGGCAGCGTGTATTTTGATGTGGAAAAGTTCGATGAACAATATCGTTACGGTGTTCTTTCCGGACGTTCGTTGGACAACATCAAGGATGCCAGCCGTGAGTTGGCCGGAGTTGGCGAAAAGAAGAATCAGGCAGACTTTGCTTTGTGGAAAAAAGCACAACCCGAACATATCATGCACTGGCCCAGTCCTTGGAGTGAAGGATTTCCAGGATGGCATTGCGAATGTACTGCTATGGGAAGAAAATATTTGGGTGACCATTTCGATATTCATGGTGGAGGTATGGATTTGGTGTTCCCGCACCACGAATGTGAGATAGCCCAGGCCGTAGCCAGCCAGGGGGACCAGATGGTGCATTATTGGATGCACAACAACATGATTACCATTGACGGTAAGAAAATGGGCAAGTCGTACAATAACTTCATAACGCTTCCGCAGTTCTTCGCAGGAGAACACGAAAAATTGTCACAACCTTATTCGCCCATGACCATCCGTTTCTTCATCCTTCAAGCGCATTATCGTTCCACAGTAGATTTCGGAAACGAAGCCTTGCAGGCTGCCGAAAAGGGATTGGCACGACTGATGGATGGATGGAAGACCCTGAAGCGTTTGGCCGACGGACAAAAGGTTAAGGGACAGCCTCAAATAGAAATGGCTTATGTGGATGAATTGCGTACCAAGTGTTACGAGGCCATGAACGACGATTTGGCTTCTCCCCTGGTTATTAGTCATTTGTTTGACGCTTGCCGTGTACTTAATACACTCACAGACAAAAAGGCTTCCATAACAGCAGAAGTGGTACAGGCTCTGGCCGAGGTGTTCAAAATCTTTGCGTTTGACATATTGGGTCTTGCGGAAGAAACTGGTCAATCCAACAAAGCACGCGAGGATGCCTTTGGCTCAGTAGTGGACATGCTTTTACAGCAACGTCAGCAGGCAAAAGCCGAGAAGAACTGGGCGTTAAGCGACAAAATTCGTGATGACCTCGCCGCCCTGGGCTTTGAAGTGAAAGATACCAAGGATGGATATACTTGGACATTGAATAAATAATAATAACGATATGGAATGGGGGTGTGTATAATCAAATGCATGCCCCCTGATTTTGTATATTCAAGGTGTAATTTTGTTTTTTTTCTAATTACCACGAATTTAACTACTTGTTATTTTTATAATATAGATATATTTTGTATTTTTGCATTCAAATTCAAAAATAACATTAGTGATTATGAAATGTAAAGGTTTGTTACTGTTGGCTTTAATGTTTGTATTCTGTGTATCGAATGGAATGGCACAAAGTACAATGACTGATCAGCAGGTTTTGGAGTATGGCAAAAATGCATTGGCGGCAGGAAAGTCGAAAGAGACTATTGCAAAAGAACTGATGTTGAAAGGTGTAAGCCGTCAGCAGGCCATGCGCATTAAGAAAATGTATGAGAAAGAAGGCACTACATTTAGTAATGGAACAGAGTGGGAAACTATAGACAGAACTCATAGGACTGTAAAACAAAATAATTCCAATGAGGAATTTGGGCTGCAACATTCAACTTTTGAAAACGAAGATGATAGTATTGATAATGGTACAGAAAACATTGTAGAAGAAGTTTTTGGACGAGACATTTTTCGTAATAAACGGTTGAATTTTGCCCCGAGCGAAAATTTGGCGACTCCTAGAAATTATAAATTAGGTCCTGGTGATGAGGTTATAATTGATATCTTCGGTGCTAATCAGACAACGCTGCGGAGTGTGATTTCTCCGGAAGGTAGCATTAATGTTGATATTTTGGGCCCAGTATATTTGAATGGCATGAGTATTGAGGAAGCAAACACTTACTTGAAAAAGAAATTGGCTTCTATTTATGCCGGTATAAAAAGAGACGGGGAAAGTTCAGATATTCGTTTGAGCTTGGGACAAATTCGTAGTATCCAGATAAATGTTATGGGCGATGTGACATATCCTGGAACTTATAACCTCTCCAGTTTCTCTACGGTTTTTCATGCATTGTATTCAGCTGGTGGAATCAAAGAACCCGGTTCATTACGTAACATCATTGTAAACAGAAATGGGCGGAATATAGCTACTGTGGATGTTTATGATTTCTTGATGAATGGTAACCGTAGTGGTGATATACGCCTTGAGGAAGGGGATGTAATTCTTGTTCCTTCATATAAAACCTTGGTAAAGGTTAACGGCAAAGTAAAACGTCCGATGTTCTTTGAATTAAAAGAGGGTGAAAGTCTTGCAAATCTCATTGAATATGCAGGTGGATTTGCTCAGGGGGCATATACCAGTAACATTACGGTCGTTCGACAAACTGGTAAAGAGTATGAGGTATGTACTGTAAATGAGATGGACCGAAAGATTTTCCAGATGAGAAACGGTGATGATGTAGAGGTTGGAGAATTGGTGTCAAGATTTAAAAACAAAATAAGTATAAAGGGTGCGGTTTATCGTAGCGGAATCTATCAGCTAGATGGTGAAACCAACACAATAAAAGCCTTGATTAATAAGGCAGAAGGATTGATGCCCGATGCGTTTACAAACCGAGGAATTTTGAATCGTGAACGCGATGACAGATCTTTGGAAATGCTTTCTGTTGATATAGAAGGTATATTGAAAGGAACTGTTCCTGATGTTGCTTTGCGTAATAACGATGAATTGTACATTCCGAGTAAATATGATTTGTCTGATGCCGGCACATTGACAATCAGTGGTGAAGTCGCAGATCCATGTACAATTGTATATGCAGAAAACATGACACTTGAAGATTTGATTATACGTGCTGGAGGTTTGCTGGAAAGTGCATCATTGGCACGTGTCGATGTCATTCGCAGAGTTAAAAATGCAAATGCTACGGTCGCTGCAGAGGAAATTTCAAAAATGTTCAGTTTCAGTGTGAAAGACAATTATGTAATAGAAGGCGAAAATGGTTTCAAACTCCAACCTTATGATGAGGTGATCGTGAGAAGAAGTCCGAGTTATAATAACAGCAGATATGTAAATATAACTGGTGAAATCAACTTTCCAGGCAAATATCCTTTGACAAAACGCGAAGAAAGGTTGACCGATTTGTTGGAGAAAGCAGGTGGCGTAACTGACTATGCTTATCTTAAGGGAGCACGTTTGGTTCGCAGGGTGAATAAGGAAGAGTTGGCACGCATGAAATCAGTTCTTCAATCAAGTGTGACAAGTACAGATTCAATTCTTATTGATACACTTGATACTAAAACAACATACTATGTGGCTATTAATTTAGATAAAGCAATATCCAATCCAGGTAGTGTATATGATGTAGTTTTGCGTGAAGGGGACGAGTTGATTTTGCCAGTATATCCAAGTACTGTCCGTGTGGATGGAAGCGTATTAAGTCCTAATGAGATAACATATGAACCCGGAAAGTCTGTTAGCTATTACATAGAACAAGCCGGTGGTTATTCGGACAACGCAAAGAAAAGGAAAAAATACATGATAGCAATGAATGGCCATATTTATAAGGCCAGCGGTCGGACAAAAGTGGAGCCGGGAGCGGAAATCATTGTTCCACAAAAGGGCGAACGGAAATCCAACTTAAGCAACATTTTAGGAATTGCCACCACTGCAACCTCTTTGGGTACAATGGCGGCCTCTATTGCTAACATCTTAAAATAATTTACAAGATGAAGACAGATAATCAAAACTCTATCCAGGAAGACAATGAGATTGTCATTGATTGGGGAGCGCTGTTCAAGAAATTACTGAAGCATAAGAAATACATTGCATCAGTAACCATACTTAGCGGAATTCTCGGTTGTGTCGTAGCTTTGACCTCTGCACGCATTTATACTGTTAATGTCACCATGGCACCCGAAGTTTCGGGAAATTCAAAAGCAGGGACCAGTTTGAAAAGCCTTACAAGTCTGTTGGGCGTAGGAAATTTGGCTCTGAATACAAGCAACGATGCGCTTAACATTACTTTGTTTCCGGAAATTTGCAGCAGTACGGCTTTCTTGTCAAAATTGTTCGATGTAAAGGTTACACCTTATACCTCTCCTAAGGATTTGAAGGATGGCGCCAAACCTGCAGAGCCTATTCGTTTTTACGATTTCATGCTGGGTAAACATAAACCAAAATCAGCCTTTGCACTTTGGAAGGAAGAATTGTTCAAAAAGGATAAAGAGGAAGAATTGGTGGAGGATACTATCATGACCGGTTCTTATTTCAACAAAGAGCAAACAAGGGTAATAAAGGCTTTGCGGATGTCTATTCAAGCGTCTGTTGACAAGAAGACCGGCGTGACTAATCTGCGTGTGGTGCTGGGTGACCCCAAAGTCGCTCAGGAAATAGCAGATACAGTATGTCAGAGGTTGCAGGATTTTGTTACGGAATACCGAACAGAAAAATCAGACCAAGACTATCAATATTACCAGAAACTGGCCAATGAAGCTAAGCAGGCTATGGTTGAGGCCCAAGCGAAGTATGCTGCAAGTGTCGATTATGACCGCAGTGTTATCCTGCAATCTGTGAACAGCGAAAAGCAACGCCTGCAGCAGGAGGCCATGTTGGCGCAAGAAGTCTATGTGCAGATGAAGCAGCAGGAAGAAATGGCAAAGGCGAAGATTCAGCAAGAAAAACCAGTTTTTGCCGTGATTCAGCCAGCAGTGCAGCCTTTGTCTCCGAGCAACAGCCGTAAAAAGGTGGTGCTTGCGTTCACATTTATCGGATTCTGTCTTTCTGCCGGTTGGAAATTGTTCGGGCAGGAGAAATATAAGGAAATAAAGATGTTGATGAAACAATCTGAATAGAGAAGCAAGTTTGCTAAGATGAATAGAAAAGTGCGGTGCCGTTTGCCGCACTTTTCTGTTTTTTCCACCCTCTGGCCTTTGTTGAAAAGATTTTCTCGTTAAATCGCTAACGAGTCTCCTCAAGCCAGCGTTTGGCCAGGATGGGCCATATTTTTCCGGCGCCGTCGCCCTGCATGCCGTAGCCGTGGCCGCCGCGAGGCAGATAGTGCATTTCTATGGGGGCGTCATGTTCCTGCATGGCTTTCAGTATGTTGATGCAGCTGGTGCTGCTGTATTTTTTGTCGTCCTGGGTGCCGAAGACAAAGAGGGGAGGTGTGTGGGGGCTTACGGTCAGTTCCGGACTCAATGTTCTGCCTGGCCCTTCGTCAAGGTAGGCGGGATAGATGAGCAGGGCAAAGTCGGGCCGTGGTGAAAGTGTGTCTGCGGTGTCTGTGGCAGGATACAGCGTTTCCGTCCAGCGGGTGGCGGCTCCGCAGCAAAGGTGTCCGCCTGCAGAAAAGCCGAGGATGCCTACTTTTTCGGCTCCCATGCTGCGTGCCAGACGGATGGCGCGGAAGATGTCCTGCAACGCGCCTTCCCGCTGG
>JAFNXL010000106.1 GCA_017379075.1 Bacteroidaceae bacterium | reverse complement strand
CTGATGTTGCGACCTGCCATGAAGAGGTTGTTTACGTTGCGGGAGTAGAGGCATCGGTAGGGCACGGCATAGGGGTTGGTCTTTCCGTGGGTACAGATGGATTTGAATTCGTTCCCAGGAAAATGCTTTGAATTTTTCGGGTCGGGATAGTGCAGGTCTATGCTCCAGGTGGTAGTAAAGGAGGCATCGGGGTATTTTACCTCGTGTATGAGATCGTTTTCCGTGAGGACATGGTCGCCCAACAAGCGTCTCGACTCTCGCTTTCCTGCAATGTAGGCCACCCATCCCAGCTTTCGGTTCCTGTATTCGCTGTTGTTGGCCAGACGGTTCTTGAGATGGCTCCAGTTGGAGTAGACCACCATAAGCCCGTAATCGCGTATGCGTTCAAATTCCTTGCATTGGTCGCGGTTCATGCCGGTTTCCCATGTCCATTCGCCCATCTTCACCTTCTGGCAACTTTGGTCTGAGAAGTTTACACCGTACTCGAACACCGGGAAGGCGCATGCCGAACTGTCTTCCACAGAATACCACTGGACGGATGCGCCCATAGTCATCTTGTCCCCATTTTGCGGAGCGGACGGCTCGTTGTATTCGTTGCGTCCCTCTCGCCCCATGGCAAAGTCGGCTCCAGCCAGATAACCTACGGTGCCATCGCCGGTGCAGTCGGAATAGATTGGGGCCTGGAATCGGACAATCTCACCGCTCTCAATGTGTCTGGCATATACCGCGATGATCTTTCCGTTGCGGCAGTCGGTCTTGTAAACGCGATATGAGGGATAGAGGTCCAGATGTTCCTTTTCCGCCTCCAGAAAGGCACGCTTCTTCTCGTCTTCGTAGAATTCGGCAGGTTGGGCGTTGCCAATCCGTAGTGGTCCGAACTCCTTTATCATGTTTCCCAGGTTGGGATAAGGCTCCATCTCAATGTGTCCGCCAAGATGGACGCGGGTTTCGGAACTGTTGCATCCACCCCAGATGGGACGGTCGTTGATGAGCGCCACCTTTATGCCCATGCGTGCGGCGGCCACTGAAGCGCAGATGCCGGCAATGCCTCCACCCACCACTACAAAGTCGTACTCCA
Organism: Bacteroidaceae bacterium; assembly: GCA_017379075.1. GTDB lineage: Bacteria > Bacteroidota > Bacteroidia > Bacteroidales > Bacteroidaceae > Physcousia. The sequence continues at coordinate 1,438 of JAFNXL010000106.1, read as the reverse complement.
CACGCCGGACGCGGCTCTTGTCGTATCGTTGTCGGAAGGTTTCCAATGCTCCGTCCTCTGTGGGTGGAATGTCATCCTTGTCTGTGGTGAACCAGAGGGCATCGCAACGGCCGTCAAAGCCTGTGAGGTCGTGCAGGCAGACTTCAGCTTCCTTGTCCACCGTAGCCGTGCCGGCATATTGCCACATCCAACGGTTTCCGGTGTGCCCCATCGTTTGCTGCAAAGGCTTGCCGTCAATGCTGAGGGTGAATCTGCCCGGTCCTTCCTGTTCGGACCAGGGAGAGGTCCAATTGAACGTGCGTACATAAATGTGGTATGTCCCTTTGCGCGGAAAATGTACCCGTGTGGAAGCGTCTTCCACGGGGCTTCCCATTCCGTGTGCAATCAGATAGGGCGATCCCATTTCAAACGTAAACTGCTGGTCGACGTTCCATCCGCCTTTCCGGACAAAGCTTTCCGCCTCAATCCACACACGGGCGGGACGGGCTGTAAGGGTAAGGAAGTAGCAAAGAAAAACGACAAGGGCAAGGAAAATCTTCTTCATATAGTAGCGTATATGCGTTTAGCGGTTAAAGTCCGGGGTGTCCTTTGCTTTGGAAAGGACCGTAGACCTTCTGTATAATCATGTCTTCGTTCTCGGCAGAAAGGCGGTAGATCTTGTACTTCCGTCCCTTGTCGTACACCTTAATGACAATGTGCCCATCATGAGGACAGGTCTTCTGCATCCATTCCTCGGCGGCAAACTTCTGGCGTGCGGGTGCCACAATGTATTGCGACAGCACCAGGGTGGGGTGGGCATTGCGGAGGGTTGTGCCGGTGGTTTCCTCCTGCTGCAGCATCCGTTTGATGATGCCCTCCTGGGTGTGGAACTGGTCCCAAACCGGTATGACGTAGGCTTGTGCGTGGACATGGCTGAGGAATCCGGGGTGCATGGCGTCCTTGTAGGCGTGGTGGTTGCATTTGCATACGTCCACTTCGCCACAGGCTTCTCCCGTTTTTTCTTCTATATTGACAGGACTCCCCTCTGCATTGAGCACCGAACCGCTAAGGTCTCCTCCGGCAAAATAGGAGAAGGGACCGTATTGGATGCGGAAGGCTATGCTCTTGGTGTTTTCGTTTCCGCTTCCGGCAGTGTTCTTAGGATTCAGGTCGTAATAGCGTGTGGTGCCGCTTCCGTTCCACACTTCTCCGTTTGCCGCCAGATTACGGATGGAGAAGAGTGAGGCGTACTTCTTGGGACGTTTCTGCAAGGCAATCTGGTTGAGTGCGCCAACTTCAAAAGGCACTTGCTCTGCCCCATACTTCTGCTTGTGCCATTCGGCAAAATTGCGGTAGTTTTTGATGTGTGCGTCTGAAATGGGTACGGGATAGCTGTAGTCTGGGTAACCCCTGTCAATGAAATGCTTGAATTGTATGTGTTCACCCACTTCTGCAATGC
>JAFNXL010000105.1 GCA_017379075.1 Bacteroidaceae bacterium | reverse complement strand
GGATAAGCCACTCCTGAAAGTCCTTGTCCTCAAAAGAAAAGGATGCGGGATAGAGACAAACCGCACCATTTTGCGTATGCCGCACAATCGGGCTTTTCCGTTGGTCAACCTGGGCATGATAGGTAAAGAATTCATTGTCTATTCGGAAATCGGGCGTAATCGTTCTGGCGGTTTCGGCGTGGCGCTGTCTCAGTTTCAGCAGGCGTTCGCGCATTTCCTTTATCGCCGTCTTTATCTGGGATTGTGTGGAAAATGCGGGAACGGTTACCACCAGCCCCTCGTCGCACGGGCGGAACAACATTTGCTTGGCTCTGCTGTTCCGTTTAATCCTGATAACGCCCAACTGGGCATCTTCCATTACTTCTTCCATATTCACAAATCGTCTGTGTCAATGATGCAAAGTTAGCAATAAAGCCCAAGAATACGCAAATCTTTAACTCTTTTTTTGAATAACTCATGGGAAATGCGTACCTTTGCAGCGCATTTGCACATTATATATTTAAGTTAGAAAATAAGTTTTTCACATTATGAACATATTGGAACTAAGCGAACAGGAAATCGTTCGCCGCAACAACTTGCAGCAGTTACGCGATTTAGGAATTGACCCCTATCCCGCAGCAGAATACCCCACAGACGCTTTCAGTACAGAAATCAAAGAGAATTTCGTGGACCTGCCCACCATCAAGAATGAGGAGGGCGAAGAGGTGCCCACTCCCGCAACCCCCGAAAACAGCAGGATGGTTTGTGTGGCCGGACGCATCATGAGCAAGCGTGTGCAGGGCAAGGCCGCATTCGTGGAACTGCTGGACAGCAAAGGCCGCATCCAGGTGTACATCACCCGTGACGCCCTTTGTCCCAACCCCGAAGACACCACACTTTACAATGTCGTGTTCAAGAAGTGCCTCGACCTGGGCGACTTCATCGGCATCAAGGGTTATGTGTTCCGCACCAAAACCGGAGAGATTACCATCCATGCCATGGACATGACCGTGCTGGCCAAGAGCCTGAAGCCGCTGCCCGTGGTAAAGGAGAAGGACGGACAGGTATATGACTCTTTCGATGACCCCGAACTGAGATACCGCCAGCGTTATGTGGACCTCATTGTGAATTCCGGCGTGAAGGAAACCTTCCTGAAGCGCTCCACCATCCTGCGCACCATGCGCAACATCCTGGACGAGGCCGGATACACCGAAGTGGAGACTCCCACCCTGCAAAGCATTCCCGGCGGTGCAACCGCACGCCCCTTCATCACACACTTCAACGCGCTGAGCACAGACATGTACATGCGCATCGCCACCGAGCTTTATCTGAAGCGCCTTATTGTGGGCGGATTTGAGGGTGTGTACGAAATCGGCAAGAACTTCCGCAACGAAGGTATGGACCGCACACACAACCCCGAGTTCACCTGCATGGAGCTGTATGTACAGTACAAGGACTACAACTGGATGATGGAGTTCACCGAGAAGATGCTGGAAAAAATCTGTATCGCCGTAAACGGCACCACAGAAACCACCATTGACGGAAAGACCATCTCGTTCAAGGCTCCCTATCGCCGTCTGCCCATCCTGGATGCCATCAAGGAACAGACCGGATATGACCTCTACGGCAAGAGCGAGGACGAAATCCGCGAGGCGGCAAAGGCACTGGGCATAGAAGTGGACGACACCATGGGCAAGGGCAAGCTCATCGACGAAATCTTCGGCGAGACTTGCGAAGGCAACTTCATACAGCCCACCTTCATCACCGACTACCCCGTGGAAATGAGCCCCCTCACCAAAATGCACCGCAGCAAGCCCGGACTGACCGAGCGCTTCGAGCTGATGGTGAACGGAAAGGAACTGGCCAACGCCTACAGCGAGCTGAACGACCCCATTGACCAGGAAGAGCGCTTTGTGGAGCAGATGAAACTGGCCGACAAGGGCGACGACGAAGCCATGATCATCGACCAGGACTTCCTGCGTGCCCTGCAGTACGGCATGCCTCCCACCAGCGGTATCGGCATCGGCATTGACCGTCTGGCCATGCTCATGACCGGACAGGTGGCCATCGGCGAAGTGATTTTCTTCCCCCAGATGAAGCCCGAGGTGAAGGCTCCGCGCGACAAGGACGATGCGTTCCTGGCGCTGGGCGTGCCCGCGGAAATCATCCCCATCCTCAGAAAGGCCGGATACAATCTGGTGTCCACGCTCAACGGTGTGGCCCCTGCAAAGATTCAGCAGCAGATTATTGAAATTGTGAAAAAGTACAAGCTGGACGTACAGAAACCCTCTCAGGAAGACATCGCCCAGTGGACCGTACAGAAATAATCCCCCGTTTTCAAACGACTAACAGGCGAGAGAATAATGATAGGTAAAATTGCGGTAATGGGTGGTGGCAGTTGGGCCACGGCTATCGCCAAGATGCTCTTGGAAAAGAACGAGGAGATCTGGTGGTACCTGCGGCGCGACGACCGCATAGAGGACTTCCGTCGTCTGGGCCACAACCCCGCCTACCTTACAAGCGTACACTTTGATGTGAACCGCATCCACTTCCACAGCGACATCAACCACATTGTGGAGGCTTGCGACACACTGGTGTTCGTCACCCCCTCACCC
>JAFNXL010000104.1 GCA_017379075.1 Bacteroidaceae bacterium | reverse complement strand
CTGGCGAACAGCACAGAGCTGTGGCATTGCTTAAGATCATCAATACGCTGATTCAGCTGCAGGAGATAAAGCAGTCCATTGAGAACAAGACCCGTGCCGAGCTGGACCAGCAGCAGAAGGAGTATTTCCTGAACCAGCAGATCAAGAATCTGCAGGCCGAGCTTGGTGGTGCGGACGAGACGAGCAGCAAGCAGGATGACATCAACAAGATGAGAAAAGAGGCCGAGGGCAAGATGTGGGGCGACAAGGTGCAGGAAATCTTCAACAAGGAACTGATGCGCCTGCAACGTATTAACATACAAAGCCCCGACTACAACGTGCAGCTGAACTATCTGCAAACCATGTTGCAACTGCCTTGGGACTATTGCACCGTTGACCATCTGAAGCTGAAGTCGGCAGAGAAAATCCTCAACCAGGACCATTATGGAATGGAGAAGGTGAAGGAACGCATCCTGGAACATCTGGCTGTCCTTCAGCTCCGTGGCGACCAGAAGAGCCCCATCATCTGTCTGTACGGTCCTCCGGGAGTGGGTAAGACCAGTCTGGGCAAGAGCATTGCCAAGGCCTTGAAACGTAAGTATGTACGCATGAGCTTGGGCGGAATGCATGACGAAAGCGAGATCAGAGGCCACAGACGTACTTACATTGGAGCCATGCCCGGCCGTATTGTGAAGAACCTGATCAAGGCAGGAAGCAGCAACCCCGTCTTTGTGCTGGATGAGATAGACAAGGTAAGCCAGGCCACACACAACGGCGATCCCTCTTCGGCACTGCTCGAAGTGCTTGACCCGGAACAGAATACGGCATTCCATGACAATTTCCTGGATATAGACTATGACCTGAGCCGTGTCATGTTCATCGCTACGGCCAATGACATCAACACCATTCCGCGTCCGCTCCTGGACCGCATGGAACTGATAGAGGTGGGTGGCTACATTACCGAAGAAAAGATAGAGATTGCCAAGCGACATCTGGTTCCCAAGGAGAAGGAAAAGAACGGATTGGAGAGTTTCAAGGACTTGAAGCTGAACAAGTCGGCCATCGAATACATTATAGAACACTATACCCGCGAAAGCGGAGTGCGTAGTCTGGAGAAACAGATCAACAAGGTGTTCCGCAAGATGGCACTGGAAATGGCGCGTACAGAAGAGGAACCGCAGATGACGGTTACCACCGAGATGGTGAAGCAGATGTTGGGCAAGCCCCTTTTCAACCGTGACAAGTACCAGGGCAACGAATATGCCGGTGTGGTAACGGGTCTGGCATGGACAAGTGTGGGCGGAGAGATTCTGTACATCGAGACCAGTGTCAGCCGTGGCAAATCTGGCAAACTCACCCTTACCGGAAACCTGGGAGACGTGATGAAGGAGAGTGCCATGTTGGCGCTTGAATACATAAAGGCACATGCGGACAAATTGCAGATTGACATGCGTGTGTTCGACAATTACAATCTGCACATCCATGTCCCCGAAGGCGCTGTGCCCAAGGACGGCCCCAGTGCGGGTATCACAATGGCCACCAGCATCGCATCGGCACTGACACAACGCAAGGTCCGCAGCAATCTGGCCATGACCGGAGAGATTACGCTCAGAGGCAAGGTGCTTCCCGTGGGCGGCATCAAAGAGAAGATTCTGGCTGCCAAGCGTGCCGGCATAACTAAGATTATCCTGTGCGAGGACAACCGAAAGGACATTGAGGAAATTCCCGCATTGTATCTGAAGGGGCTCACTTTTGAGTTCGTAGAGTCCATTATGGATGTGTGGGACATTGCCCTGATGAATAAAAAAGTGGACAACGCCGTGGAATTTACTTTTGACGAAGAAAAAGAGGAGGCAAAAGGATGACTTTTGAACTGCTGAAGACAGATGACAAGACCCAGGCACGTGCCGGTCTGTTGCAGACTGCCCATGGGCAGATTGAAACCCCGATATTCATGCCCGTGGGAACCGTGGGCAGTGTGAAGGGATTGACCGTGAGGGATTTGCGTCAGGAGGTAGGAGCGCAGATAATTCTGGGTAACACCTATCACCTGTATCTCCGCCCCGGAACCGAAATTCTGGAAAAGGCCGGCGGGCTGCACAAGTTCAATGGCTGGGACGGCCCCATTCTGACGGACAGCGGTGGCTTTCAGGTGTTTTCCCTTACCGGTATCAGAAAACTGACGGAGGAGGGATGTACCTTCAGAAGCCATATTGACGGCAGCAAGCATATCTTTACACCGGAGCGTGTGATGGACATTGAACGCAGCATCGGTGCGGACATCATTATGGCACTTGACGAGTGTCCTCCGGGCACCAGCGACTATGCCTACGCGAAGAAGAGTCTGGGGCTTACCCACCGCTGGCTCGACCGTTGTTTCAAGCGCTTCAATGAGACGGAGCCTCTTTATGGTTATGAGCAAAGCCTTTTCCCCATTGTGCAGGGATGTACCTTCAAGGACCTCCGCAGACAGAGCGCAGAGTTCGTTGCCTCAAAGAATGCCGACGGCAATGCCATTGGCGGACTGGCGGTTGGCGAACCGGCGGAAGTCATGTATGAAATGATTGAGGTGGTCAATGAAGTGCTCCCGAAAGACAAACCCCGCTACTTGATGGGAGTGGGCACGCCCGCCAACCTGTTGGAGGGAATTGAGCGCGGAATCGAC
>JAFNXL010000103.1 GCA_017379075.1 Bacteroidaceae bacterium | reverse complement strand
CAGATTCTGTGTACTGTGGAACTGCGTAACGTGAAGAATAACATGAAGATGAAATACCGCATCGTAAGCGAGTCTGAAGCAAACTTGCGTGAGGGCAAGATTTCTGTGGGAACTCCCATCGCACAGGGTCTGCTGGGCAAGAAGGTGGGCGATGTGGCTTCAATCAAGGTTCCCCAGGGTATGATTGAACTGGAGGTTGTCAGCATCTGTTTTGAAGAATAAACAAGTCATGACTATTTTCAGCAGAATCATTGCAGGAGAGATTCCCTGCTACAAGGTGGCAGAGGATGACAATTACTTTGCGTTCCTTGACATCAGTCCTTTGGCAAAAGGTCATACGCTTGTGATTCCCAAGCGTGAGGTGGACTATATCTTTGACTTGACGGACGAGGAAATTGCTGGTATGCAAGTCTTTGCAAAGAAGGTGGCAATCGCCATCAAGAAGGCAATTCCTTGTGTGAAAGTGGGGCAGTGTGTGTTGGGACTTGAGGTTCCCCATGCCCACATCCATTTGGTTCCCATGCAGTCGGAGGCTGATTTGCGCTTCACCAACCCACGCGTGGAACTCACCAAGGATGAGTTTGAAGAAATAGCAAAAAGCATCAGAGAAAACCTCTGATGCTTTTTGTTAGGAACAAGGAAAGAGGGTAAAGATTAAGCCAAAAGCATTTATCTTTACCCTCTTTCTTATTTCGTATGTATCTGCTTGTTATGCGTCGATGTTGGCGAATGTGGCATTCTTTTCAATAAATTCGCGGCGGGGACCGACATCTTCACCCATAAGCATGGAGAACACGTAGTCTGCACCGGCAGCATCTTCAATTGTGACTTGCTTTAGCAGACGGGTCTCTGGGTTCATGGTGGTTTCCCACAACTGGGTGGGGTTCATTTCACCAAGACCTTTGTATCGCTGTGTGGTCACACCATCCTCACGTCCGTTGTTGTACTGCTGCAGGAAGCGCAGACGGTCAGATTCAGTGTAGCAATATTCTTCCACTTTACCGGCCTTGCAGCGATAGAGTGGGGGAGTGGCAATGTAGAGGTGGCCATTTTGGATGAGTTCGGGCATATAACGGAAGAAAAGGGTCATGAGAAGAGTGTCGATGTGAGAACCATCGACGTCGGCATCGGTCATGATGATTACTTTGTAATAACGCAATTTCTCATAGTTGGCTTCCTTGCTGTCTTCGCCCATTCCAAAGCGTACACCCAGAGCCTGAATAATGTTGTTTACTTCTTCGTGTTCGAAAGCCTTGTGCCACATTACACGTTCAACGTTGAAAATCTTTCCGCGAATGGGGAGGATGGCTTGGTATTGGCGACTACGGCCTTGCTTGGCTGAACCACCGGCAGAGTCTCCCTCGACAATGAAGAGCTCGCAGTTGGCTGCATCTTTATCACTACAGTCAGCCAATTTGCCGGGCAAACCGCCTCCGGCCATTGGACTCTTGCGCTGTACGCTTTCACGGGCTTTACGTGCGGCTACGCGAGCGGTTGCGGCCAAAATGACCTTGTCTACAATGAGTTTGGCTTCTTGTGGGTGTTCTTCCAGATACATGGTAAGCGCTTCGCCTACGGCCTGCTGTACCGCTCCTGCCACTTCGCTGTTTCCAAGTTTGGTTTTGGTCTGTCCTTCAAACTGCGGCTCGGCAACCTTGATGCTTATGACTGCCGTAAGTCCTTCGCGGAAATCCTCACCGCTGATCTCTACGTGGTTTTTCGCCAATTTTTCCATTTCCTTGGCGAACTGTTCCTCTGCATACTTTTTGAGCACGCGGGTCAGTGCCATGCGGAATCCTTGGAGATGGGTTCCACCTTCTATGGTGTTGATGTTGTTGACGTATGAGTGGAGGTTCTCACTGTAGCCTGTATTGTACATGATGGCCACTTCGATGGGTGTGCCTTGCTTTTCAGTGTTAAGATAGATAACATCGTTGAAAAGGTGTGTACGGCTGCTGTCAATGTAGCGTACAAAATCCTTGAGTCCGCCTTGGCTGTAGAACTTCTCGGTGCGAGTGTTGCCTTCTGCATCGGGGCGAAGGTCTGTAAGTGTTATTGTGATGCCCGCGTTGAGGTATGCGAGTTCGCGCATACGGTTGGCCAGGATGTCATATTTGTAGATGGTGGTGGTGAAAATGTCTCCATCGGGCCAAAACTGCTGTCTGGTACCGCGGCGTTCTGTCTCGCCTACGATTTCTACGCCAGTGACGGGCTTTCCGCAAGTGTATTCCTGTCGGTAGATTTTACCATCGCGGAAGACTTGGGAAATCATTTTATGGCTGAGCGCGTTTACGCAGGATACACCCACACCATGGAGACCGCCGCTCACCTTGTAGCTACCCTTGTCGAATTTTCCGCCGGCATGCAGTACGGTCATTACGACTTCCAGGGCGCTCTTGTGCTCCTTTTCGTGCATGTCTACAGGAATGCCTCGACCGTTGTCCTGTACGGTGATGCTGTTGTCCTCGTTGATTGTGACTTCTATTTCTGTGCAATATCCAGCCAGCGCTTCATCAATGGAGTTGTCTACGGTTTCATACACAAGATGGTGCAAACCCTTTTCGCTGATGTCGCCAATATACATGGCGGGACGCTTGCGCACGGCTTCAAGACCTTCCAATACTTGGATATTGGATGCGCTATACTCAGAATTGTTCTGTTGAAGATTTTCCATTTTAAGTGGTGTCTTGTATTTGGGTACAAATTTACAAAAAAAAACT
>JAFNXL010000102.1 GCA_017379075.1 Bacteroidaceae bacterium | reverse complement strand
GTCCCTGTTGGCAAAGGAAAAGGGGAAGCCCGTGGGCGTAACGGAAACCGGACTGGAAAACAACCACACTGCAGACTATTGGACAAAAGACTGTCTGCCGGCATTGAAAGGACAATGGTGCAGCATGGTGGTGGCATGGCGCAACGAAAAGCCCTCGCATGCCTTCGGACCCTACCCTTCTGACGTGAGTGCGGACGACTTCCGCCTGTTCCATGCAGATCCCTACACGCTCTTCCAAAAGGATTTGCCCCCAATGTACAAATAACCTTGAGCACCCTTCCAAGCAACGGCTTTTAGGGTAAAACAATAAAAAAGAGTTCAAAGTCTTTGCCGCTTTGAACTTTTTTTTGTACGTTTGCATGAAGAAATATGGAAAAGACAATACTAAAGGACAGAATCATTCTGATTGACGCCGACCATGCGGATGCCGTGGCCGCCGACTTGCGCAGTAATTTCAAGCGTATGCTGGGCAGGGAAATTCCGGCCGCCGACATGGCTTCGTGGCTTGTGTGCTGTGCTCTTGATGCCGGTTGGAAAACGGAACAGGGCGAGGTGCAGGTGGTTTTTGTACATTCTGCAGCGTGCAGTAAATTGTCCCACTTCTTGCCGGCAAATCTGGAGAAGGAAGTGGACGGACAGGCTTTCCGCGATGACAAGTTGGGCGAGTTTCTGCTCAGTGCCGTAACAGAAGAAGACATCAATGCCGGCAAACCCCTCTTTGTGCAATGTGTGCAGGCACTTGTGGAGGACAAGAAGAAGCGGAGTGTGGTGCTGGTGCCCGATATGGCCCGCTATGGCGACTTGCTGGACGAACAGCTCGCAGCCGACCGTCAGTTTGAGGTGACGCTCCTGTCCATGCAGCCCCATTCGGCAAACGGAGTGAACCATGTGCTCACCGGTTTCGGCTTGATGCATGCCATGGGAATACGTCCCGAGGAATTTGATTGAAACAGTCTGACAAAGAAAAATATAACAAAATAGAAATAAGAAAATATGGGAAAAGTATTGATTATCGGAGCCGGAGGCGTGGCTACGGTTGCGGCACATAAGGTGTGCCAGAATACGGAAGTGTTTACCGAAATCATGATTGCCAGCCGCACCAAAAAGAAGTGCGACGCTCTGGCTGATGTGCTGAACAAGAAATACGGAACAAACGTGCAGACGGCACAGGTGGATGCGGACAGCGTGGAACAGCTTGTGGAGCTGCTTGGCGCCTACAAGCCCGACATTGTGATGAACCTGGCTCTGCCTTATCAGGACCTCACCATCATGGAAGCCTGTCTGCAGACCGGTTGCAACTATCTGGATACCGCCAACTATGAGCCCAAGGATGAGGCTCATTTCGAATACAGCTGGCAGTGGGCCTATCGCGAACGCTTCGAGAAGGCTGGCCTTTGCGCCATCCTGGGATGTGGTTTCGATCCCGGTGTGACCAGCGTGTTTACCGCTTATGCCGCAAAGCACCACTTCGATGAAATCCACTATCTGGACATCGTGGACTGCAATGCCGGAAACCATCACAAGGCATTCGCCACCAACTTCAATCCCGAAATCAACATTCGCGAAATCACCCAGAAGGGACTTTATTACGAGGACGGAAAGTACATCGAGACCGAACCGATGGAGATTCACCAGCCCTTGAACTATCCCAATATCGGTCCCCGCGAGAGCTATCTCTTGCATCATGAGGAGATAGAGAGCCTTGTCATCAACTTCCCCACCATCAAACGTGCCCGTTTCTGGATGACTTTTGGCCAGCAGTATCTGAACTATCTGGATGTGATTCAGAACATTGGCATGAGCCGCATTGACGAGGTGGAATACAAGGCACCCAAGGCCGACGGCAGCGGCGAAGAGGTGGTGAAGATTGTTCCTCTGCAGTTCCTCAAGGCTGTGTTGCCCAATCCCCAGGATTTGGGAGAGAACTATGAGGGCGAAACCAGCATCGGTTGCCGCATCCGCGGAATCAAGGACGGACAGGAGCATACCTATTATGTATATAACAACTGCAGCCACCAGACCGCATACGAGGAGACCGGCATGCAGGGCGTAAGCTATACCACCGGTGTGCCCGCCATGATTGGTGCCAAGCTGTTCCTGCAGGGAATTTGGAGCAAGCCCGGTGTGTACAACGTGGAGGAATTCGATGCAGATCCCTTCATGGCACAGCTGAACGAACAGGGACTGCCCTGGCACGAACTGCACGATGTTGACCTGGAACTCTAATCTTATTTTGAAGCAATTATATGGCAAAGAAAGATATTGAAACAGCGGCAACAGACGATAGCAAGGCAAAACTGCAAGCCTTGCAGGCCGCAATGTCCAAGATTGAAAAGGATTTTGGTAAAGGCAGCATCATGATGATGGGAAGCCAGAAGGTGGAACCGGTAGAGGTGATCCCCACCGGTTCGCTGATGCTCAACCATGCCCTGGGCGTGGGCGGTTATCCCAAGGGACGTATCATTGAAATCTATGGTCCGGAGTCTTCCGGTAAGACTACCCTTGCCATCCATGCCATAGCCGAGGCGCAGAAGGCCGGAGGCATTGCTGCCATCATCGATGCCGAGCATGCTTTTGACCGTTTCTATGCGGAGAAGCTGGGTGTGGACTTGGAGAATCTGCTCATCAGCCAGCCCGACAATGGCGAGCAGGCGCTGGAGATTGCCGATCAGCTTATCCGCAGTGCAGCCATAGACATTGTGGTCATTGACTCCGTGGCGGCACTTACTCCCAAGGCCGAGATTGAAGGAGACATGGGCGACAAC
>JAFNXL010000101.1 GCA_017379075.1 Bacteroidaceae bacterium | reverse complement strand
GACACCAATCTGCTGAAGCAGGCCTATCTGGTTGTTCACGTCGGCAATGTCCGGAAGATTCTTTATACGGACAGGCTCGTCGGTCAGCAGCACGGCACACAGCACCTGCAGCGCCTCGTTCTTGGCACCCTGGGGCGTGATGTCGCCCTGCAGAGGATATCCTCCGTCAATTATGAAGGCCGCCATCCGTTGTTCTTCTTTTTCTTACGTTTCTTTCCCATGAGCTGTTGGGTCTCGTCCTGCACAATGGGGGAAAAGCTGAAATCCTGTGGCAGCTTCACCTTTCCTCTGGTATACACCTTGAGGTCCTGTCGCACCACATCTGCGTCCATGGAGTCGGGGTTCCAGGTAAACAGGTTCTGGCGCATGTGGTTGGCCGTGAGGTCAAGCAGTTCGGTGCGCTCCTCCTCGTCCTCACACTCGCTCAGATAGTTCATCATCTGCTCTGTCAGATAGCCGTAATGGCGGCGGCGAATGCTCTTCATGGGATAGGCCATGGGAGCGGGATGCGCCAGCGCCTCCTGCTCGGGAACGATGTCCACGGGATAGTCAATGTCCAGCTGGTAATGCGAGATGCGGGCCAGATGGTTCCACAGTTTATGTTCAAAATCGGGACGTTCAGACTTGACATCCTGCATGCGGGCCATGATGGACACAATGTATCTGGCACACTGCTGGCGGGCGGCCTTGTCGGGAATCTCCATTGCGGCCTGCACCATGCTTTGCACCATGCGTCCGTATTCGGGCATCAGCAGCGCTTCCTGGTTGCTGTTGTAGGCGGGCATGCTATGCTGTTCGTTATTCATCTTTTTTTATATATATCTACTCTGTATTACAATAAACTCTTTGACTTGGTGGCGACAAACTCTTTCAGGTAGTAAGGCTCAAAGTATGCCACGTCCTCGAAGTTCTCGCGCACCACCGCCATCTCGGCCAGCGGGGCCATGTTGCGGGCAGAGGGGTGGATGCCGTCAATGAAACGGGCGTTGGGGTGTGTGATCACCTTGGCACACTTGGCCGCTCCGTCGCCGAAGAAGTAGACAGGACCCTTTTCCAGGAACTCCAGATAGGTGTCGGCCTCCACGATGTCTGCCTGCACAGGGCGCAGGGGTTTGAGGGCACGGTCGTACACTGCGGCATACACCTCCATTCTGCGGGCGTCAATCATGGGCACCAGCAGGGCGTCGTCCTCAATCTCGTCATGATAGAGCAGAACGGGCACGCAGAGCACCTCCAGGGTGGACAGCCCCACCAAGGGCACCTTGCGGCCGTAACACACTCCCTTGGCCATGGACACGCCGATGCGCAGGCCGGTATAGCTTCCGGGACCCTTGCTCACGGCAACGGCGTCCAGGGGGATGGCATGGCTTTCGGCAAAAGAAAGCGCCTCTTCCACATACACTCCACACGAAACGGCATGGCTGGGGCCCTCAAGGTCTTCGCGGCTGAAAATGACCTCGCCGTCCTGACTCAGGGCCACGGAACACACCCGTGTACTGGTATCAATATGCAATATGCAAGACATAAAATCGTTTTTTCCTTTTAATTTCGCTACAAAATTACAACTTTCTGCTATTATTTTGCTACTTTTGCATAAAATTGTTGTTAAAATTATGATTCTATCCATGACCGGGTACGGTAAGGCAAGCGCCGAGTACCAAGGAAAAAAGATTACGGCAGAGATCAGATCTCTCAACAGCAAGGCACTTGACCTGTCCACAAGACTGGCTCCTGCCTATCGTGAAAAAGAAATGGAAATACGCGGCATGATTGCCCAGGCGCTGGAGCGCGGAAAGGTGGAGTTCAACCTTTGGATTGAACAGACAGAAGGCCCCGCCGAACTGCCCATCAACGCAGTGCTTGCCGAGGCATACCACCGCCAGATACAGGGAATCTGCCAACAATACGGCATTCCCGAACCCGCCGACTGGATGCCCTGCCTTCTGCGCATGCCCGACGTGATGGCCCGCACACAAGAGGTGGCCGAACTCACCGCCGAGGAATGGGAAACAGCCAAGCAAGCCATCGCACAGGCCATTGGCCAGCTCATGGACTTCCGCACACAGGAAGGCGCCGCGCTGCAGAGCAAGTTCTGCGAAAAGCTGGACAACATTGCCCGTCTGCTGGAAAGCATTGCCCCCTACGAGCAGGAACGTGTGCAGAAGATTCGCCAGCGCATTGTGGAAGGCCTGCAGAGCATCCCCGAGGTGGAATATGACCGCAACCGCCTTGAGCAGGAAATGATATACTACATTGAGAAGCTGGACATCAGCGAGGAGAAGCAGCGCCTCTCCAACCACCTCGCCTACTTCCGACAGACCATGGACGAAGGCCACGGACAGGGCAAGAAGCTGGGCTTCATCGCACAGGAGATGGGACGCGAGATCAACACCACCGGAAGCAAGAGCAACCAAGCCGAGATGCAGAACATCGTGGTGCGCATGAAGGACGAGCTGGAGCAAATCAAGGAACAGATTCTCAACGTAATGTAAGCTTTTTATTTTTATGGAGAAAAACGGAAAATGCATCATCTTCAGCGCCCCCAGCGGCAGCGGAAAGAGCACCATTGTACAATGGCTTATGGCCGAACACCCCGAACTGAGGCTGGCCTTCAGCATCAGCGCCACAAGCCGTCCGCCCCGAGGCACCGAACAGCACGGCGTGGAATACTTCTTCCTCTCCCCCGAAGAGTTCCGTAGCCGCATTGCAGCCGGTGAGTTCCTGGAGTACGAGGAGGTCTATCAGGACCGCTTCTACGGCACGCTGAAGGAGCAGGTAGACAACCAGCTGAAGGCCGGGCAGAACGTGGTCTTCGACGTGGACGTGAAGGGCGGATGCAACATCAAGGAACACTACGGCAGCAAGGCGCT
>JAFNXL010000100.1 GCA_017379075.1 Bacteroidaceae bacterium | reverse complement strand
AGTGGGCATATTCAGAAATATGGTAAGGATACTTCACATTTGCGTTACCCGTTGCGACATGCTGAACCCAAGCCACAGAGGGATACTGGTTAGAGCCCATATCCACAATATTGTTGTTACGTTCGTATTGTACGGGACGGCTTCCGTCATAGTCCTTAATGGCCTGATAAGCCGCAACAAAGTTGTCACCGGGACCAGCTTCGTTACCCAAACTCCAAATCACAATGGCGGGACTGTTCACATGCGTGCGTACCATTTCTACGTTACGCGCAACGTGTGCGGCACGCCATTCCTTGGGATGAGAAAGAGAGGCGTCGCCATAATAATACTGGTGACTCTCAATATTAGCCTCATCCTCGAGGTACAATCCGTACTTGTCTGCCAAATAGTACCAATAAGGATCGTTGCAGTAGTGGCTGTTGCGGACATGGTTGATATTGCCCTGCTTCATCAGGAATACCTCCTTCTCCATCTGCTCGCGGGTAATGGCATGTCCACGGCTGGGATTAGTCTCATGACGGTTTACTCCCTTCATCTTGATAGGCTTGTCATTCACGTAGAAATAACGTCCGGCCAGTCCGAATTCATCATCCTGAGCCGCCGTCTGACGGATTTCCACTGTACGAATTCCGAAATATGTACTGGTACGGTCAATAACACGGTCTTTTTTGTCTTTCAGTTCGGCCACCAACACATAACGATATGGCATTTCCGCACTCCAAAGTTTGGGATTATCAACCGAAAATTCTGTATGGTTAAGTACCTTCTTTCCATTTACAATTTCATCCAAGGCATTCTGTGCGCTCTTTACTGCAGCAAAAGTGGCGTCTGCGTAAAGTTCAACCGGGAAAACAGAATACTCCATCTTATATCCCTTCGCAGCTTTCTTGCCCATATTGCGCACTTCAGCATCCACCGTAATTGTGGCCTGGTTAGCTACCAGTGTGCGTGTGCGTACGGCCAAATCACGGATTTCCAACTCAGGAGTACTGGTCAGGTATGTGCTGCGGATAATACCGGGCAGGCGGAACATATCCTGTGACTCCAAGAATGAAGCATCGCTGCTACGGTAAACCTCAACCGCCACAATATTCTCACCCTTTTCGTTCAGGAACGGAGTGATGTTGAACTGGGCTGTATTGCGGCTATTCTTGCTGAATCCGACATACTTGCCGTTTATCCACAGATAGAAGAAACTGTCCACACCATCAAAATTGATAAATACCTGACGGCCTTTCCAATCTGCGGGCACTGTAAACGCACGACGGTAAGAACCCACTTCGTTGGGGTATTTATAAGTGGTATAGCGAGTGTCTGTGGGCACACGCATCACACCTTCTTTCCAGTCATCAACAGCTACGCGATGTTGGAAAATAACTGGTTGGTTTACATATACAGGCAAGCCATACTTCATGGTTCCATCTGGACGAAGTCCCTGCACATTCCAGCATCCGGGCACCGCAATATCATCCCAGGCAGAAACATCGAATTCCGGTTTTGCAAAGTCTACAGGGCGTTTGTCTGGCGATGCCACCCAATGGAATTTCCATGTACCATCAAGCGTCTGATGGTAAGTGGACGCTTCGGGCAATACATTACGGGCCTGTTCCTGCGTGGCAAAGTGGAACATATAGGCTTGGGGTTGTTCCTTGTTTAGCGAAAGTTGCTCGGGGGATTGCCATTCCGTACCGGCAGGACTTTCTTGAACTCCATACTTAAAACCTTGCAGTGCCTCATTTTGTGCTTGAGAACAAACTGAAGCCATCAGGCATAAAGCCGCGATTGTTTGTCGTATCATACTGTATTCGATTTTATTGATTTTCAAATATATTTTTGGAAACAGAGGCAAACTACATCTTATTATTCACTGATTAGAGTACCATTCGAACCATCCAAATTATCCGCCCTGGTTATCATTACACGAGCGACGCCCTTATTGATGGCGTCATAAGCATTCTCCAGCTTTGGGAACATTCCACCTGAAATTACACCATCGGCCACCAGTTGCTGAAACTTTTCTTTTGTGATATGGGAAATCACGCTATTGTCATCATCAGCATCACTCAGTACACCGGGCTTTTCAAAACAGAAAGTCAGCGTAACATCGTAAAACTCGGACAGCGCACAAGCCACCTGGCTGGCAATGGTGTCTGCATTAGTATTGAGCATGTGTCCCTTTCCATCATGAATCAGCGGTGCCATTACCGGCACCACGCCTTGTTCTAAGAGTGTTTTAAATGCATGACCATCGGCACAATCCACATCGCCAACCCAACCATAATCCACATCCTTGACCGGACGTTTATGGCCTTGTATTACGTTCATATCAGCTCCGGTCAGTCCCAATGCATTCACACCTCTTGACTGCAAGCCGGCTACCGCATGTTTGTTGACAAGACCGCCATATACCATAGTCACGATGTCAAGCATCTTTTCGTCGGTTACACGCCGACCGTTGATCATCTGACTTTCTATGCCAAGGTCTGCTGCTATACGGGTTGCCGCACGTCCGCCGCCATGCACAAGCACCTTGTTTCCTGGCAATGCCGCAAAATCGTCCAACAAACGACAAAGCGACTCTTCGTTTTCCAAGATGGCTCCGCCCACCTTAATCACAACAACTTTCTTCATATACAAAAGGTTTTATTCCAAATAGGTATAACCATAAAGGCCTGCACGATAATTGCTGATAAACTCCTTGCCTTCCGCAGCAGTGATCTTTCCGTCCTTTATTGCCTTGCTGACCCAGATTTCAAGACGACGTACCAGTTTCTTTGGATCATACTGAACATATTCCAGCACATCAGCCACGGTTTCTCCATCAATCACCTGGTCTATCTTGTAGCCCTTTTCATCCACAGAGATATGCACAGCGTTGGTGTCTC
>JAFNXL010000099.1 GCA_017379075.1 Bacteroidaceae bacterium | reverse complement strand
AGACAGGTAAGCACGGTTCCTTCCTTGGCCTTAAACTCGAACGAAGGCACGGCTGCACAGTTCTGTCCGAAGTCAACCACCAAAGTCTCACCCGCCTTGACCGTCATGGGCTCGCCAGGTGCAAACTCCTTGGTAATGATTACCTTTCCGAACTCATTTTCCTTTTCTCCCTCAACTCCGTTCCACAAATAAGCCTTCACGGGGTTTAAAGTAAGATCGCGACGCAGATACACTTCCGCACCGTTTGTGGGGAATATCTTACCGCGGAATTCCTTGTTCTGTTCGGGAGCAGAAAGGCTTTCCACACAATCGTAACCCATCTTCTCGCGCGCATCGTATTCCTCTCCGTCAAAGATGGCAGCGTGCTTCACCGGACCGGCAATGCCTGCCTTCCAGTTCTCCAGGTCTGTTCCATAAAGTTTTGTGGTTCCATCTGCGAAGGTCAGTTCCAGCACACCGCGGAAAGCACACTTTGTGCCGAACATTCCCTTGTTTCCGCCAGGGGTAACGATCTTGTCGCCCCACCATCCCGGAGTCACCTGCGCAGAAAGCACGTTCTCGGCCCCGGCCTTGCACTGGAATGCATCAGTGATGTCATAGGTAAAAGACAGCTTGGTCTTGAAGGGATTGGTAAATCCGGGCTTCAGGATTTCCTTACCCACAATCTTGCCGTTCAGATAGAGTTGGAAAACGCCCAGGCCGGCAGTCATCCACTTGGCTGAAGTTACCTTCTGCTCGTTCTTCACGGTGGTTACAAACCAGTTTGCACCATCGGCGGCACGTTCGATGTTGTGGTCACTGATGATGGGCGCGTCCACCACCGAAATCCAGATGGAAGCGTCCCAGGCCGAATCATCAAGGGCATCAATGCGTTGCCCCACTTCGGATGCGTTCTTAGTTCCGCAACCGGTAAAAATAACGAGAACCATTGCCATGGCAAGGCTCGTCAGCACACGGAATGTTTTTTTCATATTCCTTAAATTTATGGTTAAAAGAGTTAATAATGTTCAACACTGTATGTCCGATTTTACGGCAACTTCTGCAACAAATTTACGGATTAGCGGGGGAATGAGCAAATATATCGGGAGAAAATGAGTGCAAAAATGCTTTTATTCCATCTGCAGAAGCTGATTTTCGGGCCAATTTACCAGATAGACCGTTTCTGTGGCACGCGTTATAGCGGTATAGAGCCACCGGAAATAGTCGGGCGAAAGCATGTCTTCGGTTACATAGCCCTGGTCAATGAAAACGCGCTGCCATTGTCCGCCCTGCGCCTTGTGGCAGGTGACGGCATAGGCGTACTTCACCTGCAAAGCATTATAATAGGTATCCTCCTTAATCTTTTTTGCCCTCGCCTGTTTGTTGGTTATCTCGGGATAGTCTTCCCATACGCGATGGAAAAGCTGTTCCTGTTCCTGACGCGTAAGGGCCGACGCCTCGCTGCGAAGCGTATCCAGCAACACCACGGCATCCAGTTCCATGTCGTCATAATCCGGCAGCTGCAAAGTCACATCGGCAAAACGGAAGCCATAAAGCGAGCGTTCGTTGCGGAAACGCCGTACCACAGCAACGTCTCCGTTGGCAATGAACGGAAGTTCCTTGTTGTCCTTGCACCAGAAATAGTTGTTCTTGGCCACCATCAGAAGGTCGCCTCCGGAAAGTTCCTCTTCGTATCCCAAGATGCGTCCTCTGATGCCTTGGTTATACTGGATGGCACGACGGTTGCTGCGTGTGACCACAATGGTCTGGTCCGTTCCGCAATGGTAATAGCTTTCTTCCAATGCCTCAATGAGCTCGTTACCGGGAAGCGTGCGGATATCGGCAAAACCGCCCACCCGGATTCGGGGAAAAGCATAAACCTCGTCATTGGAAATCAGTTGTCTGAGGGCTGTGGCGTTCCACAGTATGCCAGAATCCGCTGTCTGGCGCACCACTTCGGTCAACTCTATTTCCGTTACATTCAGTCCATACCCCTGCAGCATCCCGGAGCAGAGCGCCGGACTTTCCTCCTCTCCCACCGGAGGCAGCTGTGCCGTGTCGCCCACCAGCATAAGGCGGCAGCCCTCACAGGAATAGACAAAATGCACAAGGTCATCCAACAGCCGGCCCGTACCGAACATGGAGCCGGACAAGCCTTCGTTGGCAATCATGGAAGCCTCGTCCACGATGAAAAGAGTATGGCTTTTCAGGTTTACGTTGGCTTGAAAACTATCCATATCGGCAAAAGTTTTCTGCCGATAGATGCGCTTATGGATGGTATAAGCCGGTGCCTGGGCATAAAGGCTCATCACTTTTGCGGCTCGTCCGGTAGGGGCCAGCAGCACCACGTTTTGTTTCAGTTGCGTCAAAGTCTGCACCAAAGCACCCACCAGACTGGACTTTCCCGTACCCGCGTAACCTTTCATCAGAAAGATTTCGTTATCAGCTCGCGAGAGCAGAAAAGCAGACCACTTCTCAATTGCCTTTTCTTGCATTAAAGTGGGCAAATAAACCAGGTTTTGCCTTATTTTTAAGCCTAATTCATCCGTTATCATAAAACTTTCATAAAAAAATACCCGAAAAATCGGTATATTTGAATAATATTCTCTACTTTTGTAATGCGAATATATAAAATAAACGACAAATATCATCATGAAAAAGGTAATTAATGCAATTTTGGGAGTCTGCGCACTGCTCCTCTTGTTCATTTGCTGGCGCAGCATCCAGGACGATCAGGAGTTCAACGCAGAAGTAGCAGCTCGTGAAGCTGTAGTAAAAGCACGCCTCTTGCAGATTCGTGCAGCGGAAGAAGCTTACAAGGCTCAGCACGAAGGTGTTTATTGTGACAACTGGAACGTTCTGATCGATTTTGTCAAGAACGGCCGCCTGCCTATCATCAAGAAACAGGGCGTTCTTAGCGACGAACAGTTGGAAAAGGGTCTGACCGAAGACTCTGCTGCAATGATTGTAA
>JAFNXL010000098.1 GCA_017379075.1 Bacteroidaceae bacterium | reverse complement strand
AAGCGAAGACTCCGCACGCAAAAAGTTCTATGTGCTGAACATGTTCCCCTATCCCAGCGGCGCCGGCCTGCACGTAGGACACCCGTTGGGCTACATCGCAAGCGATATATACGCACGTTACAAACGCCTTAGCGGATTCAACGTGCTCAACCCAATGGGATACGACTCTTACGGACTGCCCGCAGAGCAATACGCCATACAGACCGGACAGCATCCCGAAAAGACCACATACGCCAACATTGACCGCTACCGCGAGCAGCTGGACAAGATTGGCTTCTGCTTTGACTGGAGCCGCGAGGTGCGCACCTGCGACCCCGGCTATTACAAATGGACACAATGGGCGTTCCAGAAGATGTTCGGCTCATACTTCTGCACCGCAGCCGGAAAGGCTCAGCTCATTGAACAGCTTATTGCCCACTTTGAGGAGAAGGGTACGGAGGGACTGAC
Source organism: Bacteroidaceae bacterium (assembly GCA_017379075.1). Classification (GTDB taxonomy): domain Bacteria; phylum Bacteroidota; class Bacteroidia; order Bacteroidales; family Bacteroidaceae; genus Physcousia. Next base: position 2,516 of record JAFNXL010000098.1, on the reverse strand, counting down.
CGCCGCCTGCGGAGAGGAACTGGCCTTCAGCGCCGAGGAGTGGAAGGCAATGGACGAAAAGGAGAAGAGCCAGACCCTGATGAACTACCGCATAGCCTTCCTGGGCGAAACGATGGTGAACTGGTGTCCCAAGCTGGGAACCGTGCTGGCCAACGACGAGGTAATTGACGGCGTGAGCGAGCGTGGAGGATATCCCGTGGAGCAGAAGAAGATGCGCCAATGGTGCCTGCGTGTGAGCGCATACGCCCAACGTCTGCTGGACGGCCTGCAGACCATTGAGTGGAGCGACAGCATCAAGGAGACACAGAAGAACTGGATTGGCCGCAGCGAGGGTGCCGAGGTACAGATAAAGGTGGCCGACAGCGATGTGGACTTCACCATCTTCACCACCCGTGCCGACACGATGTTCGGCGTTACCTTCTTTGTTCTCGCTCCCGAAAGCGAACTGGTGGCCAAACTGACCACCGCCGAACAGAAGGAAGAGGTGGACAAATACCTGGCCTATGTGAAGAGCCGCACCGAACGCGAGCGTATGATTGACCACACCGTAACGGGTGTGTTCTCCGGCGCATACGGCATCAATCCCATCACCGGCGACAAATGCCCCATCTACATTGCAGAATACGTGCTCTCTGGCTACGGAACAGGCGCCATCATGGCGGTTCCCGCACACGACTCCCGCGACTATGCCTTCGCACGCCACTTCAATCTGCCCATCATCCCCTTGGTGGAAGGTGCGGACGTAAGTGAAGAAAGCTATGACGCCAAGGAAGGTACGGTGATGAACTCTCCCATGGAGGGCAAGACCTCGTTCAAAGGATTCAGCCTGAACGGTCTGAGCGTGAAGGAGGCCATTGCGGCAACTAAGAAATTTGTTAGCGAGAACGGACTGGGCCGCGTAAAGGTGAACTTCCGCCTGCGCGACGCCATCTTCTCACGCCAGCGCTACTGGGGCGAGCCCTTCCCCGTATATTACAAACAGGGCATTCCCTGCATGATTCCCGAAGAGTGCCTGCCCGTGGAACTGCCACAGGTGGAAAACTTCCTGCCCACCGAAAGCGGCGAGCCTCCTCTGGGCAACGCACAATTGTGGGCCTGGGACGAAGCGAACCGCAAGATTGTGGACAAGGCGCTCATTGACGAGAAGACCGTGTTCCCCATAGAACTTTTCACCATGCCCGGATTTGCCGGCTCAAGCGCATACTATCTGCGCTACATGGATCCCAAGAACGGCGAGGCGCTGGTTAGCGAGAACAACGCCCAGTATTGGCAAAACGTAGACTTGTATGTGGGCGGAAGCGAACACGCCACAGGACACCTCATCTACTCAAGATTCTGGAACAAGTTCCTCTTTGACCTGGGCATCAGCAGCAAGGAAGAGCCCTTCCAGAAACTGATAAACCAGGGAATGATCCAGGGACGAAGCAACTTCGTTTACCGCATAAAGGACACCAACACCTTTGTGTCACTGGGTCTGAAGGATCAATACGACACCACCCCCATTCACGTGGATGTGAACATTGTGAAGAACGATGTGCTGGACACCGACGCGTTCAAGGCTTGGCGCCCCGAATACGAGACAGCGGAATTCATTCTGGAAGACGGCAAATACATTTGCGGATGGGCAGTGGAGAAGATGTCCAAGAGCATGTTCAACGTGGTGAATCCCGACATGATTGTGGAAAAGTACGGAGCGGACACACTGCGCCTGTATGAAATGTTCCTGGGTCCTGTGGAACAATCAAAGCCCTGGGACACCAACGGTATTGACGGTTGCCACCGCTTCCTGAAGAAATTCTGGGCATTGTACTGGGACAAGGAAGGACAGTTCACGGCAAACGACAGCGAGCCTACTGCGGAGAACCTGAAGAGCCTGCACAAACTCATCAAGAAGGTGAGCGCAGACATCGAGTCGTTCTCATACAACACCAGCATCTCCGCCTTCATGGTGGCCACCACAGAACTGGGCCAGCAAAAATGCTGCAGCCGCGCCATCCTGGAACAGATGGCGGTGCTGATTGCTCCCTTCTGCCCCCACATTGCCGAAGAGTTGTGGGAGGCGCTGGGCAAGACCACATCGGTCTGCGATGCGCAATGGCCCGAACTGAACGAAGACTATCTGGTGGAAGACAAGGTGAAGATGCCCATCCAGTTCAACGGAAAGGTTCGATTCACCATGGAATTCCCCGCAGACGCTTCAAAAGAAAGCATGATTGAAGCCGCAATGAATGCCCCCGAAGCAGCCAAGTTCCTCAAGGGCATGCAGGTGGTGAAGCAAATTGTAGTGCCAGGAAGAATCATCAACCTGGTTGTGAAGCCCGAATAAACAAAAAGAAAGAAAACGATAATACCCCTATCAAATGCCACAGATTTCCAAAATACGCATTTGGGAATTCACAAAGGATTTCCTTGTCATCAACCTGGGCTTGGCACTTTATGCGCTGGGATGGGCAGCATTCATGTTGCCCTACCACATCACCACTGGTGCGCTTACCGGTGTGTGTGCCATTATATAT
>JAFNXL010000097.1 GCA_017379075.1 Bacteroidaceae bacterium | reverse complement strand
TGTTCCGTGCGCACCGTAGGCACACATTCATTAGGAGTGGACCAGTCTTCCTTGCCCGTGATGTAGAGTTGTGCCAAGGATGCCATAATGGCCTGGCTGCGCTGGGGCTGGAACAGCGTGATGAGGGGGAACTTGGTGCGATAGGTATCCCACAACGACCATGAGCTGTAGTAGTCAAAATCTTCTGCCTTGTGCGCCTTTCCGTCTGTACCCAGGTAGGTGTCCATCTTCTCGTCCGTTACCTTGAAAGGGCTGTGGAACACACGATAGAGCGAAGTATAGAAAAGGGGCTGCACCTGGGGTGCGCCGCTCACCTTGACGCGTTCCAGAATGGCATACCACTGAGAAGCGGCATCGGCACGAAGCGCTGAAAAATCCTGCTTCCACACTTCGGTTTCGGGAAATGCGTCAAGGGCATTCTCCAATCCAGTGGATACGGCAATGCGCACCTCAACCTGACGCGAAGAGAATGTCAGGCGGATACGGCCGTCTTTCTGGGTTTCCATCACAAATGGCTTGTCGGCATACAGACGGTAATAGAGATGATACACTCCTCGTCCACAGGTATTTCGGGATGCCACATATCCTTTTATCACACGGTCTGAAAGAGCTGAGAAGGAAGAGCCTTCCACCCGCTCAAAGGAAGAAGTGGGATTGAGCAGCAATACGGGTTCCACCGTTGAGGGGAAGGCATAACGCTCCACTGCCATGCGATGGGTAGCCGTCAGGCTCACTTGCACACCGTTGCTCAAGAAGGTTTCGTAATATCCCGGTTCGGCATACTCGGTGGCCTTCAGAATGCGGATATCCTTTCCCTTGGCATCGGGCATCAGCGAGACATTGCCACCGCAACCGCTGCCTCCCACTCCGGAAAGACGGTTGATGGAAATGCCCGAGATGAGGGGCACTTCATAATCGTAACCAGGATGTTGGCGTGGATCACTATCAGGGCAGACCTGTACCATTCCGAATGGCACGGTGGCGCCGGGAGCCATCTGGCCATAATCATTGGCAGTACCCATGAAGAGGTTTACTTTCTCTCGCAAGATGCGATGCTCGTCGGGAAGCGGAGTGGTTGCAGAAACCTGTGAAAAGGACATCAGGGCAAACATACCGCCAAGTAAAATTCGTTTTTTCATTTCTTCTTATTTCTTTTTGATTTTGTTCAAAATAACCGTGCAAGCGACATGCACATCCGCAAAGATACTAAAAAGCGGATTTAGGACAAAAGAAAACGCATGATTATTTACCGCATTGTATATGATTGGGTTAAAGTATATTCCCAAATTCAGGTCTGATTGGAGAAAAAGAAGTATATTTGCGGAAAAACAAAGGAAATAAAGCATAGAAAAAGGCTTGAAATTGAGCAACAAGTCCGTCAGAATCTGAAACATTGACAAATAATGGTATAGTCAGGCGTTTAGTAAATCTATTCTGGTGTGTATAAATATGTGTATGAAGTTCATCATCATGGCTAACAGAAAAAATAATGACATAAGAATTATGCGGACAGCTTTTGTGCTTTCCCTTTTACATGCAGCCACCGCATTGCCCGCTCTGCCCAAAGATTTCAGCACAAAGGAACACACCATGACAGGGGAGGACACCACAGCCATTGCCGCACGCCGATATGCCGTTCCTGCCTGGGCACAGACGGGACTGGACAACGAGGCATGCGCCACCTTTGAGGGATTGGTGGAGACACTGGGACTGGAAAAGGGAATGACGGCCAACCTTTCCGAGTTGGGGGAAATAACCATGCCCGAACCCAAACTGGCCTACATAAACCTGACCGGCATCTCGGACATTCCCTCAACCAACCGCAAGCAGAAACAGGCATGGATGGAAATGTATGACGGAGAGGGACGATATTTCCGCAAGCCCATTCTCCTTAGAGGACAAGGAGGATATACGCTTCGCTTTCCCAAACGCAACTTTGCCGCAGACTTCTGCAATGCGGAATGGGAAGAGGAAGACACCCCCGACTTCCGCATTGGGGATTGGGTAAGGCAGGACGGGTTCCACTTCAAGGCCTTCTACACGGATTTTATGCGCGGTCTCTGCGAAGTCGGCTACAAATGGTATCGTCAGATGATAGCAGACCGAAAGCCCTTTTGGGAACGGGGCGGCTATTTCAATGAAAGCAAGGCGCTGTGCGTGCCGGACGGCTTTCCCTGCATCGTGTACATAGAAGACAAATTCTGGGGCGTATATGCCTGGCAATTGAAAAAGCACCGCCGCAACATGAACATGAAGAAGGAAACAGCGGAGCAAGTGCATCTGGACGGCAACATAAACGACCAGAATCTTTTCAACGGGAAAGTAAATTGGAAACAGTTTGAAGTGAGAAATCCCAAACAGCTGTACACCCAAAAGGGAGAAGTCTATGACGGCAACTATCCCAATGAGCTGATGGACAAACACGGCGCAGGTTTCAACAATGAAAAAGATTCCGAAGAAGTGCAGAAAGGCAAAGAACGCTCGGCCAAGGTAAAACAATACATACAGAACCTGAGCCAATACAAAAAGGAGCTGGCTGCCCTTGAGCAACAAGGAAAGGCTGTGTTGAAAACAGAGCTGGAGAAACGTTTCGACGTGGAAAGCCTATTGGACTATCTGTTGTTCAATCGTATGCTGATGAACGGAGACGGCACACAAAAGAACTGGCAATGGTTTACCTACGATGGGGTGAAATGGATGGTTACGCCATACGACCTGGACCAGACTTTCGGCATCACACTATACGGATTTTCGCGCCCAGCCACACATACACTAAGTTCCATTACCACGGGCCCCTTCCCCTTCATCAGCAAGTATTATGCGCAGGAAGAGGCCGACCGGTATGCCGAGTTGCGGCAAAAAAGAATCTTCTCGGAAGACATGGTGCTGCCCATCATACACGACTGGTACGGACGGGTGGGAACATCATGGTATGAGATGGAGAAAAAACGCTGGCCGGAAAGTCCCTGCTACTGTGAGGCCATCTGCAACGACGGCTGGAAGGTGTGCGACGACTGGTCAAAGTACGACTCGGCACCCGAATTCAATGAGTTCCATAAATACCGGGAAGGCGACATCTGTATGCTGCACGGCAGACTTTGGGAGGCCACCAAGGAGGTTGAATGTGTGTTTCCCTATGTACGCAATTCGGACATAGACACTTTGGAAAGACTGGTGGGATGGATAAGCGACCGTCTGGACATCCTGGACGAATATTATGGATACAAGGGAAGCGGAACAGACATATCCTATCCAGGCAAAACAAACCCTTCCCTACAAGCGGGACAAATCTTCACCGTTGACGGCAAACGTATCCCACACATAAGGAAGGGCATAAACATCGTGCGTATGGCAAACGGCACAACGCGAGTCGTCTACCAAAAATAACAGACAGACTACTTCACCGCCACCTTTCGGGTGAAATGGGTGAAACGGCCGTCGGCACGAACCATATAGATTCCCGAAGCCGGCACCTGCAAGCTGACATCAGTTCCCTGTGCTGTGGCGACAACCTGTCCACTGAGCGACAGCAACTTCACCGTTACC
>JAFNXL010000096.1 GCA_017379075.1 Bacteroidaceae bacterium | reverse complement strand
GTCGCGGTTGTAGTCTGTCAGAAATTCCCAATCGGGCTGGTAGAAACGCCGAAAGTCATCTTCGTAATATTCAAAAAAAGGGCTGTTGCCATACGCACTCTGCAAAGCCCGCCAATGCAGATGCCGCCAATTTCCATGGTCGCTGATACGGGTCTCGCAAATGGGCTGTCCCGGTTTGGTTGCCTTAACGACGGGAATGGACAAAGGAATCATCCCGTCTGGGCCGGCTATCAGGCAACGGTTGCGTATGGTCTGCTTTACATAATGTTCCCATATTTCTATGTAAGCCTCATCAGCCCTGTAAAGAGCCGAATAATAGGAAACAGGAGCCAGATATGCCGTGGGCAGAAGAACCGTATTCATCATTATATTTATATCGGTAACAGAAATCGGTCGGAACGCCAAGCCTTCTGCCATGGAGCATCTGGCTGGATGGAATAGAACACATTCCGCACCTTTCCAAGGAAAAACTCTTCCGGAACAAACCCGAATGTGCGGGAGTCAAACAGGTTATCCTCACTACCGGAGGAAATCCAATAATAATTGCGGGAAAAACGAACACGAATCGGATTGCCGTTTTGGATAGATTCAAAACTGGTTGCCGGGAGCAGATTGGCCGAATCCGTTTCATGAAGATCAAGTGTCTGCTGATAAATGCGGGCTGCCCAGGGAGCCACCTGCACATACGCACCGCGGGCCGGCACGGCAATGGGCCAAATGCGGCCACAAGCATAGTCGCGGAAGCGGCCTACCTTTCCATCGCGCCCCATCCATACGGTATCGCCAGGGCAGGCCATTACCATTCCCATGCAAAGCGCACTGGTGTCGGGAAGCGCGTCATGCTCAACCAACGGACTGTTAAACACCGCCCAGTCGCCGTTCCGGGGAATTCCCTTCCCCCATCGGTGATAACCAAACAGGCTCGTATTGGGAAAGCGGAAACCATAGGCCCAACGGTCTACCAAAACGCGGTCGCCTTGCAAAAATACAGGCTGTTTGTCTGTCTGTGGTACGGTAAAGAGCGTAAAAAGGAATGTGCGGAAAAAAAATGCAATCATTACCGCACCACAACATACGCCTAACAAACTGACAAACCGCCTCAACACTACATTATATTATTTTATACGGTCCACAAGACTGAACAGACGGTTCCAACGGATAAAATTGATTCCGGAACGATCCTTGTCCGTGCTGAGCCACACCATAATGGGCTTGCCCACCACATGATCTTCGGGAACAAAACCCCAGTAGCGCGAATCGGCACTGTTATGGCGGTTGTCGCCCTGCATCCAGTAGTAATCCATGCGGAACGTGTATTCATTTGTCTCTTCTCCGTTGATCAGAATCTTTCCATCGGCAGTAACCTGCAGGTCATTGCCCTCGTATACCTTGATGGGGCGTTCGTACACAGGCAGATTTTCCAGTGTGAGCTGAACCTTCTCGCCCTTCTTGGGAATCCAGACAGGTCCGTAATTGTCCTGCGTCCATCCCATATAACCGTTCAGAGGATACAGATTGTCATTCTGCTGGCTCTGCACCAAAGTGATACTGCCCACCAAGTCTGTACGAGCCTCCAGCGCCTGTTTCATGGAAGCGGTAAGGGGGCAGACTCCACTATGTGACAAACTCATCAGGTCTTCTCCGCTCAGACCGATTTCATGTGCGAAATCTTCGGGGATAGGAGCCAGAATCTCTACATAATAATTATATTGCACCTGGTCCGGTTCCTTGTTGGCCTTTCCGTCAAGATAGATGATACGGTCCTTGATTTCCAAAGTCTGGCCGGGAAGGCCCACACAGCGCTTTACATAATTTTCTCTGCGGTCCACCGGTCTGTGGTCAATTACACCGAATTCCTGGGGAGCAAGAGAGATGTATCGTCTTCCGCGATTGTAGAATTCCTGATAAAGGCGGTAACGCTCCAGGGTGGACAAACTGTCCATTTCCAACTGCTCTCCCACTTCCTGTTCATAAAGTTGGTGTCCGAAGGCATAACACATCATATAATAATCTGCAGCCTGGTAAGCAGGGTTTGTCACGATGGTATCTCCAGCCGGATAGTTGAACACCACAATATCATTAAGTTGTACGGGCTTTGGTGACACACGCTTGTATTCCCAAGCGGGCCATTCGATATAGCTCTTTCCACCCCAAGGAAGCGTATGCTGGCACAAGGGCATGTGCAGAGGAGTCTGAGGCACACGGGGTCCATAACTCATCTTGCTTACGAACAGATAGTCGCCCACAAGCAGACTCTTCTCCAGTGAACTGGTTGGAATGGTATAGTTCTGGAAGAAATAGATGTTCACAAAATAGACGGCCACCAGCGCAAAGACAATGGCATCCACCCAACTCATTACGGTACGCACCAAAGGATTTTCGGCATCCTTCCACCACGTCCAAGGGATGAAGCGGGTCACATACGCATCAAAGATAAAGGGTATTACAATAACTCCCCACCAACTGCCAACCCACCAAAGGAATACCAGATAAAGCAGGATGGCAACGATGGCTTTGGTCCAGTCCAGCGCCGAAGCTTTTATTTTCTCTTTCTTCATCAGTCTGTTTCGTTATGTTTTTCTGTTTTTATTATCCGATTCTTTAAAATTTCAGCATATCGTCCATGCAGAGCAACCCTTGGTGGCTGGCTGTATATTCGGCCGCCAGAACGGCTCCCAAAGCGAATCCTCTGCGGCTATGCGCATCGTGCGTAATGGTGATGCTGTCAAAATCGCTGTCCCATGATATGCTGTGGATTCCGGGCACTTCTCCACGGCGTATGCTGTCAATGCGCAGTTTGTCCTCCGCCGTTTGTGAAGAACCTTCCACCGTTCCGTCCGGCTGGGTAAGTTGTCCCACAGCCCATCCTTGCAGACGGTCCACCTGAGCCACCAGTTCCTCGGCAAGCGTAATAGCTGTTCCGCTGGGGTGGTCCAACTTATGGACATGGTGCACCTCTTCCATCACAGGCTTATAGTCATCATAACGGTTCATGATTTGGGCCAAATGGCGGCTGACTGCCCTGAAGACAGCCACACCCAGACTGAAGTTGGAACTCCAGAAAAGCGTCTGTCCTTCTTCGGTACACATTCTGCGCACGTCTTCGCCGTGCTTGTCCATCCAACCGGTAGAGCCGCTTACCACCTTCACATGATGGCGGAAGGCTTTCAGGTAATTCTCATACGCCACGTGAGGCGCGGTGAATTCTATCGCCACATCGGCACTTTTGAATGCCGGGCTGTCAAAGTCGGCCTGGTTGTCAATATCTATTATGGAAACGATTTCATGACCGCGGCTCAGGGCTATCTCTTCAATCATACGGCCCATCTTGCCATATCCTATCAGTGCTATTTTCATTTGTTTCGTATTTTTTCTGATGCAAAAGTACTGCTTTTACCTTGAAATTCACTACATTTGTTTCAAAATTTACGTTAACAGGCAATCAAAAGGTATGGAAAAACTGCTACACTATGTGTGGAAACACAGGATTTTGCCATTCAAGACCCTGCTTACGCTTGACAAGCGCATGGTTGAAGTCATTGACCCCGGTACCCACAATACACATCAGGGTCCCGACTTTTTCAACGCCAAGGTCAAGCTCAATGGCATCCTTTGGGCGGGCAACGTGGAAATCCACCTGAAAGCCTCAGACTGGTATCATCACGGCCACCACCTGGATGCGGCCTACAACAACACCATCCTGCATGTGGTGC
>JAFNXL010000095.1 GCA_017379075.1 Bacteroidaceae bacterium | reverse complement strand
CCGACGGACAGATGGGCAACTCGGAGGTGGGACACCTCAACATCGGAGCCGGCCGTATCGTTTATCAGGACCTGGTTAAGATTAACCGTGCCTGCGCAGACGGCAGCATCATGCAGAACCCCGAGATTGTTGCAGCTTATGAATATGCCAAAGCCAACGGAAAGAATGTCCACCTGATGGGACTCACCAGCGACGGTGGTGTGCACAGCAGCCTGGAACATCTGTTCACGCTGATTGACATTTCCGGCAAGTACGATATCAAACAGACCTTTGTACACTGTTTCATGGACGGTCGCGACACCGACCCCAAGAGCGGAAAGGGATTCATTGAAGAACTCACCGCCAAATGCGCACAGGTTCCCGGAGCTGCAATTGCCAGCATTGTGGGACGCTTCTACGCAATGGACCGCGACAAGCGTTGGGAACGTGTGAAGGAAGCCTACGACCTGTTGGTAAACGGACAGGGCAAGGACACTGCCGACATGGTAGCCGCCATGCAGGAAAGCTATGACGAGGGCGTCACTGACGAGTTCGTTAAGCCCATCCACAACAGCACCGTGGACGGAAGCATCAAGGAAGGCGATGTGGTTATCTTCTTCAACTACCGCAACGACCGCGCAAAGGAACTCACCATCGTACTCACCCAGCAGGATATGCCCGAACAGGGAATGCAAACCATCCCCGGCCTGCACTATTGCTGCATGACTCCCTATGACGCCAGCTTCACCGGCGTGCACATCCTGTTCCCCAAGGAAAACGTAATGAACACCCTGGGCGAATACATCAGCAGCAAGGGCCTGAAGCAGCTCCACACCGCAGAAACCGAAAAGTATGCCCACGTTACCTTCTTCTTCAATGGCGGACGCGAGACTCCCTACGAAGGCGAAGAGCGCATCCTGGTGGCCAGCCCCAAGGTTGCCACTTACGACCTCAAGCCCGAGATGAGCGCATACGAAGTAAAGGACAAGCTGGTGGCAGCCATTAAGGAAGACAAGTACGACTTCATCGTGGTTAACTTTGCCAACGGCGACATGGTGGGCCACACCGGCATCTACGAAGCCATTGAAAAGGCTGTAAAGGCTGTTGACGATTGCGTAGGCGAGGTTGTGGACGCAGCCAGCGCAACCGGTTACGAAACCATCATCATCGCCGACCACGGCAATGCAGACAACGCCATCAACGCGGACGGCAGCGCCAACACCGCCCACTCGCTCAACCCCGTACCCTTCATCTATGTAACAGAGAACAAGGCCGCAACCGTTGAGAACGGAGTACTTGCCGACGTGGCTCCCAGCATCCTGCACATTATGGGACTGTCACAGCCTGCCGAGATGACCGGTAAGAACCTGATTAAGGACTGATGAATGTTCACACCTTATTATAATATATAATATGGACGTAAAGATAGAAGAGAGCTGGAAGACACAGCTCTCTTCTCAGTTTGAGCTGCCCTACTTCCAACAACTGGTACAGTTTGTGCGTGCGGAATATGCAGCCGGAACCTGCTACCCTCCGGGCAGCCTCATCTTCAATGCCTTTCATGCCACACCCTTTGACAATGTGAAAGTGGTCATACTGGGACAAGACCCCTATCACGACGAGGGTCAGGCCCACGGCCTTTGCTTTTCGGTAAATGACGGCGTGGCCTTCCCCCCTTCCCTTCAAAACATCTTCAAGGAGATCCAACAGGAGACCGGTGCGCCCATCCCGGCCAGCGGCAACCTCACCCGTTGGGCGCATCAGGGCGTGCTGTTGCTCAACTCCATGCTCACCGTCCGTGCCCACCAGGCCGGCAGCCATCAGGGACACGGTTGGGAACAGTTCACCGATGCCGTCATCAGCCGCCTGAACGAAGGCCGCGAGCATCTGGTCTTCCTGCTGTGGGGTTCCTATGCCATCAAGAAAGGCGCCCTCATCGACCGCACACGCCATCTGGTCCTTACCAGCGCCCATCCCAGCCCCCTCAGCAGTTACCGGGGATTCTTCGGTAACCGCCATTTCATTTTGTGTAACGAATATCTGATCCAACATGGCAAACAACCCATCCTTTGGTAATATCCTGATGGTGGACGATGTCATCGTCCACCTCGACGTTGTAACCGAGTATTTCTGCTGCGACCTTGAGGCATGCAAAGGCCGGTGCTGCATTGAAGGCGATGCCGGTGCGCCCGTCACCATGGAAGAGGTGGCGGAAATAGAGAATGTGCTTGACACCGTGTGGCCGCAGCTAAGCGCTTCGGCCCAGGCCGAGATTGACAAGAACGGCGTTTCGTATGTAGATGAGGAAGGCGACCTTGTTACCAGTATCGTGAACGGGAAAGACTGTGTCTTCACCTGCTATCGCGACCTTCCGCTTTCCAACGGACGCACGGCACACAATTGTTGCCTGTGTGCCCTTGAAAGCGCTTTCCGCGCCGGAAAGACCCGTTGGCCCAAACCCATAAGCTGTTACCTTTATCCCATCCGCGAGAAAAAGTTAGGTTCGCTTGTCGGCCTAAACTACCATCGCTGGGACGTCTGTCGCGAGGCCGTTGAACTTGGCACGCGACTGAAGATGCCCGTCTACAAATTCTTGCGCGACCCGCTGATTCGCCGCTTCGGTGCGGAATGGTATGCCAAGTTGGAGGAAACGGTGGAAGAAATGAAACGCCAGGGAGTGTTACCCGACAATTCGTTGTAAAAATCTGGCAATAAAAACACATTTTCCTCCCTGCAAAAGTTAAAAACGGACATTCTCTTTGTCGGGCAAAAGAGAATATGTACCTTTGTGGTCATAATAAGCAATTTACATAAACAAACACATGAGAAAAAACTACTTTTCAAAAACCTTTAAAGCGCTGTTAGCCATTGTTTCCTGCTGCGCTTTTATGAATGTATGGGCCATTGAGATCCATGTGCAAAAAGCCGGCACACTGCCCACACTGCTTCCCACCTGCAGTGAAAATACACTTAAATTAACCGGTAGCATAAACGGTACTGACGTCAAGCATCTTCGCCAGCTGATTGGCGCCGGTGTCTCTTCGTTGGACTTGGCAGGAGTCAAAATCGTAAGCGGAGGCGTGGCTTACGATGGAACCAACAAGACCGAAAATGATGTGATCGGCCCCGCCATGTTCAAAGAATGCACCAAACTGCGCAGCATTGAGCTTCCCACATCCATCAGCGCCATTCACTCCAACGCTTTTGCCAGATCTGGATTGACAAAAGTGGACATCCCCAACAGTGTGTCCAGACTTGGCGGTGACGCCTTTGCCTATTGCAGTTCTTTGAATACGGTTGTCATCGGCAGTCGAGTATCCAAACTGGACCAGGGTGTCTTCTACTCCTCTCCCGTAAAGACGGTTTATTCCAAGCCTCAAACCCCTCCAAGCGCACCGGCTTATTTCTTCTCCTCCAAACCTACCATCCGTGTCTACACCAGTTCTTTGGCTGAATACAAAACATCTAACTGGAAAGAATTTGCTGGAAGCTTTGTAGGCAATCTGGAGAAATATTATCCACAAGAAGCAGACTCAAGCACCATTATAAACGAACGCTTAGGCACCTACTTCGAAGACGCTGCCTGTACCCAGCTGAAAGCCGAATACCAGGCCATGAGCGATGAGGAACTCACCAAGGCCATGAGCGAGGGAGAGATGCCGTCTTTCATGATTGAGATTGCCATCAAGGTGAAGAACGACAACTGGGCTGCATACGAAAAGGATTTCCGCATCCACAACTACACAGCCTACAGCGATGCCAACTATTGGAATGACAAGATGAAAAGCAGTGGAGGCTCTTACATGGGCAACCCCACCGGTATCTACTGCAAGGATTTGAATCCCCTCTATGTCTTTGTGGACGGAGATGTGCCCGAGAAAGC
>JAFNXL010000094.1 GCA_017379075.1 Bacteroidaceae bacterium | reverse complement strand
GTATTGTCAAAGAACGCATTTTATTTTATCGGACACCTATAATAATTTTCAGAACAGCCCATAAACGAAGAATTTGAAAGGCCGTCCCGATGCGGGAAAGCGTTTTTTACTTGCAAAAAATGGCTTCCCGACTTGGGAAACCATTTTTTTGCTCCAAGATGCCCGTCCCGAGGCGGGAGAGGCACATGAAAACCCTCTGCCGGATGTTGTTTAGGGATGTACCGTCAGAAAAGCTTTAGCATTCCGAATTTATCCGGCAAATGGCATCAGGCGTTTGCGTTTGGAGTGGCAGACGCTTCTTCTTCGGGCTTCACCTGGCGGGGAAGCGCCAGATTGTTCTGGATAATCTGTGCGGGAGAGAGCAGGGGCAAAATCTGTTTAGGCAAGCCAGCCTCCTCGGTGCGTACTGCCAAAATTCCACGAGACGCACCAATGGTCACGTCGGCCAAATGCTGTACCAATCCGGCAGGCAGCACCCACTGGTCGCCCTGGAGCTGATACATGGCGCTCCATCCTTCGCGTGCAAATTCAAAAGTGGTCTGCACGGTAAGAATCAGCTGGGTGATGTCGTTCTTCTTGTATTCGAAATGAGCGGTGCAACGCACAATGCGCTTGTCAGTCTCGCTTGAGAACTGCAACTGGTTACCAATCTGGATCTCACCCTCGGGCCATTCGTTGGCCAATTTTACAAACTGAACCTCGCGCACATCAGTAAGGCGGAAGTTTATCTGAATCTGTTTCTGTTCCATTATTCTATAATATTATATTTTGCGGTTATTGTCTAAAAAGAATGTGGGGCACCTTTCGCCTTAGTGCGAGAGATGCCCCACACAGGGGTTAATACAAGTATTTGAAAAAATTACTTCTTGTCATCAGCTTCTTCCTTGATGGTCTTGCCCATAGTCAGATAGGCTGTGGGAGCGGCCATGAAGATTGAAGAAAGAGTACCGAATACCACACCCAGGATCATGGCAAACGCAAAGCTGCGGATGCTGGCTCCACCAAGGCAGAAGATAACGGCCAGAACGATGAAGGTTGATACAGAGGTGTTGATGGTACGGTTCAATGTGTTGTTGATAGCACTGTTGAACAAATCCTGACGCTCGCGCTTGGGATAGAGACCGAAGTATTCGCGGATACGGTCGAACACAACCACCTTGTCATTGATTGAATAACCGATGGCGGTAAGCACAGCACCGATGAAGGTCTGGTCGATTTCCAAGCTGAAGGGCATCCATCCCCAGCAGATTGCATACATACCCAGGATGAACAATACGTCGAACACAAGAGCAGTGGTAGCACCCACAGAGAAAGCGACATTGCGGAAACGGATCAGAATGTATGCGAAGATGGCGATAATGGCCAGAATCACACTGATGATAGCTCCATTGGTAATATCCTCAGCCACAGAAGGACCAACCTTCTGGCTGCTGATGATTGAACCACCTGCACGCTCGTCGCGGTTGATGAAGTTCTCCAATGTCAGGTCGGCAGCCAAGAGGTTAGCGCCCTTGAGCACCTCATAGAGCTTCTGCTCAATCTCGCTGTCCACTTCAATGCCGTCCTCTTCAATGCGGTAGTTGGTGCTGATACGGATGGTCTTACCCTCGGTACCCAATGCGATGGCACTGGTGTTACTTTCGGGGAAGGCGTTAGCCAACAGGCCGCGAACGGTTTCGGGCTGAACTTCCTGTTCGAACAGAACCACGAAGTTACGTCCTCCGGTAAAGTCGATACTCTTGCTGAAGCCACGGCCAATCATAGCGCCAATGCAGATAACAGCCAATACGCCAAAGACAGCGAAGCTCTTCTTGTAAGCGCTCATGAACTTGTAAGTGGGGTTCTGGAAAGAAATCTTGCTACCCAAAGAGGTGCGGAAGGTCAAGTTCAACCACTTCTCGCGGTTCATTACCTCTGTGTAAACCACACGGGTCAGGAACACTGCGGTGAAGAAGCTCACGCAGATACCGATGAACAATGTGGTGGCAAAGCCGCGAATGGGTCCTGTACCATAATAGTAAAGGATAACAGCGGTGATAAGAGAAGTGATGTTAGAGTCCAAAATGGCGCTGAGGGCATTGCTGTAACCAGCGCTGAGAGCCTCGCGCACACCCTTTCCAGCATTCAGTTCTTCCTTGGTGCGCTCGTAGATAAGCACATTGGCATCCACTGCCATACCCAAGGTCAATACCATACCGGCAATACCGCTCATGGTAAGAGCTGCCTGGAAGCTGGTAAGAATACCAACGGTGAAGAACAAGTTGAGCAACAGGGCGCAGTTGGCCACCATACCGGGGATGGTTCCATACATTACAATCATGTAAAGCATCAGCACAACGAATGCGATGACACAGCTCAGCACACCCTGCTGGATTGACTCGGCACCCAAAGAAGGACCAACGATTTCCTCGCTCACGATCTTGGCGGGAGCGGGCATCTTACCAGACTTCAGCACGTTGGCCAAGTCGCGGGTATCCTCGGCAGTGAAATGACCGGTAATCTGAGAAACACCACCGGTAATCTCGTTCTGCACCACGGGAGCGCTATATACATTATCATCAAGAACAATGGCAATGCAACGGCCCTGGTTAGCCTTTGTCAAGGCAGCCCAACGGCGTGCACCGTCTACGTTCATCTTCATGCTTACGCAGGGACGGCCATAATCGTCAAACTCATCGCTGGCGTCAGTAATCACGTCACCTTCGAGGGGAGCACGACCATTACGCTCGGTCACCTTGATGGCAAACAACTGATAGATGTTGGCACCTTCGCCTTCGCCAACTCCCTTAACACCCCACTTGAGACGGAGGTCAGAAGGAAGAATTTCCTTGGCTTCGGGAGACTGAAGCAGCTCGCTGATGGCATCCATATCGCGCTTGGCGGCATAGCCGACAGCGCTTCCGTCATTGCCCTGGATTACCTGCAAACGGCTCAGCAAAGGATGCTGGCGGCGTGCCTTTTCAATGTCGGCAGCGCTTGCAGCGGCATTTTCCGCACCACCCACAGCAGCAGCCAGGTCGTTTTTGGCCTTGGTCGTGTCAGCGGCAGCAGTCTCGGTTGCGGTGGTGTCAGTTGCTTCCACCTGGCCCATAGCGGCAGCCAGCTTGCTGTCCAAAGTCACCAAGAAAGGCACAACCTCCTGGGTATTATAGGTCTCCCAGAATTCCAGGTTGGCGCTTCCCTGCAGCAACTTACGCACGCGGTCGGGTTCCTTGATACCGGGCATTTCAACCATGATACGACCCTCCTGGCCTTCAAGAGCCTGGATGTTGGGCTGTACCACACCGAAACGGTCGATACGGGTGCGGAGCACGTTGTATGAGTTGTCTATTGCTGACTTCACTTCTGCACGAAGTACACGTTCCACCTCTTCATCAGTGCTCTTGGTGGTCACCTTGTCACGCAACTGCTGTGTAGCAAACAACTCGGCCAAAGCCTTTCCGGGAGCCTTCTCCTGGTAAGCCTTGACAAATAGGGAAATAAAATCATTCTGGCTGTTTGCAGCCTCTCTCGTCGCCTGCTCTACGGCCAGGCGGAAGTTTTCGTCTGTCTGTTCTTTGTGATCAGCCAATGCCTTCACTACATCGGGTACGCTTACCTCTAGAACGACGTTCATACCGCCCTTGAGGTCAAGACCCAGTCCGATTCCCATCTCACGGCATTCCTTCAATGTCCAAACATTGCAGTACACCTTGTTGGTGAGCAGAGAATCCATGTAACGATCAGCGGCTTCCTCACCCTCGGTCTGTGCAATCTGTTCGGCCTTTCCTTCATAGTGACTTGTCACCACAGAAAAGCTCAAATAGAAAACGCACACCAAAGAGAGCAACAGCGCAAAAACCTTTACAAATCCTTTGTTTTGCATTTTTGTGTTAATTTTAAATTATTTATATTTTGTTTTTATTTTTTTGCCAAATTTCACACTATAGGGCGCAAAGATACACATTTTTCATGATTTACATACCTTTTACCTTAAATTTTATCGTCAAAATGGCTCTAATTGGGCTTTCTACGCAAGAATGTATGAAGCGG
>JAFNXL010000093.1 GCA_017379075.1 Bacteroidaceae bacterium | reverse complement strand
GGACTTTGATGTGATTACTTTCCGAAGATTTCCTTATGGGTGCGATATGCGTTTCGCCAGGATTCTACGGTGTTTCCTATTTCTTTCTTGATCTCATCATATTCCTCGTCTTCAAATGCCTGTTTGAAACTTGGAATTTCCTGGAATGCCGCTTTTGCTTTCTCATCCTCGTCCATCATCATCAGGTAACAGGCTTTTTGTACCGAGTCGTAAGCGGTTGGGGCTTTGGCCAACTGCTTTTCACACACCTCAAGCGCTTTCTGGAAGAAAATGCGGGCAGAGGCCGAATCTCCTTCATCCAGTTTTATGAAACCTAAAACCGAGGGAATCATGTGCGATTCAGGATAATCCTTCATCCCCTTTTCCAACAATGCGATGGCTTTGTCATTGCCAGCATCTGTCGCCAGCGTTTTTTGTACTTCGGCCAGAAGCGCGTCTATCTGCTTCGTGTCCGTTTGTGTGGTTTTGTTTTCCGTGCATGCGCTGAGCAAAAGCAGCACAACGATAAAGATTTGACTCAAATGTTTCATAAAAATGTGAGTTTGAATGTTTAGGTAAATTATTATTTGTCTTCATCCGGAAAGCCGTTCCTTTCATCGGCTCCAGCCCTCTACGGTGTAGAATTTCTCCAGAAGTTTTCTCTTGTTTCCTTTTTTGTCCTTGAACCACACTTCTATTCTGGCGGCATAGTATTCGCTCCAGTCACCTTCGTATATGATGAACTCTTTGTTCCGGACCAGACAGGAGAAGCTGTCGGTGACTTTTGTCTTCTGGCTTGTCTTCTTTTTTATTTTCCATGCAGAAAGCGGCGTGTTCTTTCCCGCTTCGTAACATTGCAGCCAGATTGTGCCCTCGGGCAGCTGAGGATAGAAGAACGAGTATTCGTAGATGCCGCCTTGTATGCCTTTCCGTATTTGCAGATAGGTAGTGGAGTCTTCCGGGTTTACGGCCTTTTCCATGTCTGCGTGCTCCGCCATCGGCGTGTGGCAGGCCAAGCCTTTGGGGATGGGATGCTCTGCGGCATAACCGGTGGGTGCGGATTGCAGGCAAATTGAAAGAACATAAAAGGGAAGCAATGAGATGAACCACATGATGGCGGATATGCTGAACTGTACCGCCCGGCGTCTGTGCAGCAGGAACAGGGTGGCAATGACATGCAGCAGTCCGGCCAGCAGGTTGATGCCCAGATAGAGGTCTGTGGTGTGAGGGTCGGAGTTCATGTACTGCCATGTCTTGACATAGCTGAACCAGAAGACTACGGGGAACAGGAACCAGGCATAAGAGATGCCGTACCCTGCTTTGTACAAGACGTTCAATAGCTTTTTGATATATCCCCACAACCGTTTCATCTTACTTTCAATCTGACTCCAATTCATGTTCTGTCCAAGTTTTTTATCTGAGTGTTCTATTTCCTAAAACGGCGGGGACGGGGAGTATATTGTTTCCCTTTCTTCCATTTAACGTTTTTTATGTTTCCGCTTCTTGGCAGATGTCCTCCCGAGTCGGGACGGCCTCCAGAGGCTCTGGAAATGCTCTCCCGGGTCGGGAACGCATTTTTTGCACCCAGAAAATGGTTTCCCGGGTTGGGAACTCATTTTTTATGCCCAAAAAATGGCTTCCCGCATTGGGAATGCATTTTTTACGCTCAGGAAGGCTCTCCCGAGTCGGGAGCGGACCTTCGGAACGTGCTTTTTGCTCTTTTTTGGCTGTCAGATGGGTGTTGTGCCTTATTTTCTTTTCAATCTGTTGCGGCCGATGTCAATGCGCAGCATGATGAAAAGCAGGATGGTGAAGCCCCACAACGAGGAGCCGCCATAGCTGAAGAAGGGCAGGGGAATGCCGATTACCGGAGTGAGCCCCAGAACCATGCCCACATTGATGAAGACGTGGAACAGGAAGACGCTCATCACGCAATAGCCGTACACACGTCCGAAGACATAGGGTTGCCGCTCGGCCAGATGGATGAGGCGCAGAATGAGGCACAGGAACAGCGCCAGGACAATTGTGCAGCCAATGAAGCCCTCTTCCTCGCCCACGGTGCAGAAGATGAAGTCGGTGTCCTGCTCGGGCACATATTTCAGTTTGGTCTGCGTGCCGTTTAGGAAACCCTTGCCCTGAAGTCCGCCCGAACCGATGGCAATCTTGGCCTGGATGACGTTGTATCCGGCTCCTCTGGGGTCGTCTTCCAGACCCAGAAGCACACGGATGCGGGTCTGCTGGTGCGGTTCCAACACGTTGTTCAGCACATAGTTGCTGGAATAGAAGAACCCGATGGAACCTATGGCAAAAAGCGCAATGTAGAGGTAGTTCAGGAGCCTCTCGCGCAGCGAAACGTACAGAAGATATAATATGGTGTAAACGCTGATGGCAAGCTGTACCCAGGTGATGTCAAACGGATAGATGAACTTGCTGAGCATCAATGTGGCCAGGGTTGCCGCTGTGCAGTATCCTGCCAGCTTGTACATGGATGGGGTGCGGGGCGTGTAGATGTGGAGCATTCCGCACACAAACAGCTGGATGAGGAACAGCACCACGCTCTTGCCCAGGCTGATGACGGGGATTCCCCACAACGGCTCGTCGGCAAAACGCACGCCCACCACAAAGTAGGCCACGGCTGCCACAGCGGAAAAGAGCAGGCATCCGGGCATGCCCTGGCGGTACATCATGAGGAAGAAACTCAGATAGACCAGTGCCGATCCGGTCTCCTTCTGCATGATAATCAGCACCATCGGCACCAGTATGACCAGGGCGCACAGCAGGAAGTCCTTCCACTTGCCCATGTTGAAGTCGTAGGTGCCCATCAGCTTGGCCACGCACAGGGCAGTGCCGAACTTGGCAAATTCGGCGGGCTGGATGCTGAACGGCCCAATCTTGATCCATGACATGGAACCCTTGATGTCCCTGGCCAGCATGGGCGTGACAAAGAGCAGCACCAGGAAACCTATATATATAATGTAGGAAAGCGATTCAATCCAGCGGTCGTCCGTGGACAGGATGATGGCGCCCAACACCAGCGAGGTGGCAATCCAGACAATCTGCATGCCGGAGCGTGTGCTGAAGTCGAAGAAGTTTCCGGCCTGGTCAAAATCGTAGCTGGCACCGCAGATGCTCATCCATCCCATGGCCAGCAGGGCAATGTAGATGATGATGGTGAACCAGTCCAGCGACTGCAAAACTCCGGGCGTTTTATTTGATTTCATTTGCGGTGTAGAAAGTTGGGGTGTAGATGTGTCTGTTCTCGAAGAGTGCGGCTTTCTCCATGCTGGCCGGACTCAGTTTGCCGTTGATGTACTGCTCCATCATCAGCGCGCCCAGCGGCACGCCGTATGTGGCTCCCCACTCTCCGTTCTCTACGTACACGCAGATGGCAATCTGGGGATTTTCCATGGGGGCGAATCCCATGAAGGCGCTGTGGTCCTTGCCGTGGGGGTTTTGTGCCGTGCCGGTCTTTCCGCACACCTCATACATGGTGGTGTTGGCTCCGCGACAGGTGCCGTCCACCACGGCCTTTCGCATGCCTTGTACCACGGTCTCGTAATGCTTCGGCTCTGCCATGGTCCAGTGCTTGCGGGTGAAGGCGGTGTCTATTTCCTCGCCTTGGATTTCCTTCACGATGTGAGGCGTGATGTAGTAGCCGCGGTTGGCGATGGTGGCGCCCAGGTTGGCAATCTGCAGGGGCGTAAGGTTCACCTCGCCCTGTCCGATGGAGATACTGATGACGGTGAGTCCGTTCCAGGAACCGCGGTAGGCCTTGTCATAGAAGGGAGCGTTGGGGATGAGTCCGCGTTTCTCGCCGGGAAGGTCCACACCCAGTTTGTATCCGAAGCCCATGCTTACCATATAGTCTTTCCAGCGGGTCATGGCATCCTGCACGGTGGGGTATTTCTTGCGGTTCCCGAACATGTAATAGAGTCCCCAGCAGAAGAAGCTGTTGCACGAAGTTCCGATGGCGGGCACAACGGGGATAGGCGCTCCGTGGGCGTGGCAGCCTACGGTAAGTCCGCGGAAGTGGAATCCGAGGGTGCAGGGATATGGCGTGGAGGGGGTGATGATTCCCTCTTGCAGGAAGGT
>JAFNXL010000092.1 GCA_017379075.1 Bacteroidaceae bacterium | reverse complement strand
GAAATGGTGTCTCCTGGCCGCCACACTCCTGAGCATCCTGCTTTCGTGGGGAAAGAACTTCATGGGATTCACCGACTTTTTCCTTGACTATGTGCCCATGTATGACAAGTTCCGCACCGTGGCCTCCATTCTTGTCATTGCGGAATTTACCATTCCCCTGCTGGCCATGATGGCGCTCAAGCGTCTTGTGGACGAGCCGGAATGCCTCAGCGGAAAAGACGGCAGCATGCCCCGCATCCACTATCTGACCATCAGCTTTGCGCTGACCGGCGGATTGGCGTTCCTCTTCTGGCTTATGCCCGACACTTTCTTCGGACAATACATGTCCACCATGGACCTGCATTATATGAAACAATACGTTGAGGCAGGCTATATCCCACAGGAAATGATGAGCGGCATCATCTCCAACATGAGCGAGATGCGCCGTGCCATGTTCACATCGGACGCCATGCGCAGCTTCATCATTGTGGCCGCGGGAACGCTTGTGCTGCTGGTTTACCGCTGGGGAAAGATAAAGACCGTGCCCATGGTGGCTTGTCTGATTGTGCTCTGCCTGTTCGATATGTGGGGTGTGAACAAGCGTTACCTCAATGACAACATGTTTGTGCAGCCCCGTCCGCAGGCACAGGATTTCCCAACCTCGCCAGCCGACGAACAGATTCTGCAGGACAAGGATACCTATCATCGCGTACTTAACCTGACCGTCAGCACCTTCAACGACAACACCACATCCTACCACCACAAGAGCATCGGCGGATACCATGCCGCCAAACTGCGCCGCTACCAGGAACTCATTGAGGAACATCTGCAAAAGGAAATGCGACAGGCACAGATGACGGCCATTACAAACGGCTTCAGACTGGACAGCATCTGCACAGACTCCATCTTCCCCGTGCTGAACATGCTTAACATGAAGTACATGATTCTTGCCGGAAAGGACAACGCGAAGACACCCGTTCTGAATCCTGGCGCAAACGGAAACGCCTGGATGGTGGACAACATCGAATATGTGGCCGATGCCGATGCGGAAATAAAGGCTCTGCACGGAATGGACACCAAGCACAGCGCCGTGGCCGACAAGAAGTTTGAAAACGTACTAGGCAAAGCCGTTCCCGGCAGCAAGGGACACATCAAGCTGACCCAATATGCGGCCAACGAACTGGCCTACGAAGTGGATTCGGAAAAGGGTGGCATCGCCGTATTCAGCGAAATATACTACCCCGAATGGACTTGTCTTGTGGACGGAAAGGAGACCGAAATAGGAAGAGTAAACTACGTTTTGCGCGCCATTCGCCTGGAGCCGGGCAAGCACAGCGTGGTGTTCCGCTTCGACCCCAAGAGCATCCACACCACCGAAGCCATCGCCTATGCGGCATTGGGCATCCTGGCGCTGATTCTGCTGCTGCTTTGCGTGCTACCGTTTTATAAGCGCACGAAGCAAGAACCATAAGTGCTGCGCCACCGCAGCCGGCCATCCATAATGATGCGCCATTAGACGCAACCTTTCAACGAGGGATTTACGATGATTCTTGGTCGTAAGTCCCTCGTTCAGATAATCGGTAAGCACCAAACGGGAATTCACAATGGGAAGTTTGCGCTTGGCCGCCTTTTTCATCAAACGGATGCACCAGTCATAATCTGCCGAAAAACGGTATTTCAGATTATACGGCTCGGTGCGGGCCAAGTCTGTACGGACATAAAAGGACTGGTGGCACACCAGCATTCCGCTTAAGAAACTGCGCCAGGTGAGCTTTTCGGGAGCGGAAAGCCTGCGGTGTCTGATAAAACGTCCCTCATCATCCACAAGATCGGTTTCGCCATATACAATGGCAGGGTTTGCACGGTCTCCCTTTATCCATTCCATGCTTTCCACCAGACGAGTGAGTGTCTGAGAGGTTTTCAGCTTGTCGCCCGCATTCAAGAACACGATATAGTCGCCCGTGGCCAACTGAATGGCCTTGTTCATGGCATCATAAAGCCCGTTGTCATGTTCGCAGATCAGGCGGATATTGTGGGGAATCTCCTCATTGGTGTTCTGTTCCACATAGCGCTGTACCAGCAGAAGGGTACCGTCCTTGGAACGGCCGTCAACGATGAGATGCTCCACTCGGGGATAGTCCTGAGCCGCCACACTCTTCAGCGTGCGCGCCAAGGTTGCCTCTGCGTTATAGGTGACAGTGGCAATGGTTATAAGGGGTTTACTCTTCATACAAACTTATATATTGTTGGGCCACGGTGTCCGGATTGTAGGAAGCGGAAGCCTTTTGACGCGCGGCACGGCGCAAATCGCTATCGAGCACCCAGGCCACGCCTTGGGCCAAATCAGCCACATCCTTGTAACGGGCCACATAGCCGTTCTGGCGATGGTCAATCATCTCGGGAATTCCTCCCACCTCGAATCCCACACAGGGCGTGCCCACACTCATGGCCTCGGCTATGGTATTGGGCAGATTCTCCTGCAACGAAGGCGTCACATATACATCGGCCGCGGCATACAGGGCCGCCATGCGCTCCGGGCTGTGCACATAATTTATAATATATACCGGCTGGGAAAAGCTGTCACGCATCCACTCCGCATGCCCGCCCACGATTATCACGTTCAAATGCTGGAGTTCGGCACGCCTGCAGGCTTCTATCAGATAGTCCGCGCCTTTTCGGCGGTCGGCCACCTTGCACGAGCCAAAAAGTATGTACTTCCCTTCCTCGGGCAGTCCGTGCAATCGTCTGGCTTCTGCCTGGTCCATCGGACTGAACACCGAGGGGACGGCATTGGGAATGCTTACCACCCGATGCCCTTGGGTGAGGGCGCTTTTCTCCGCCAAGCCGGCAATCCAGCGGCTGCAGCCCACAAAGGTGATGCTTGCCTGCCGCATGATGCTGAGCTTGCGGGCAAAAACCTTGTAAGACAAGTCCTTTGCAGAAGGGTGGCAGAGCTGGGGGCAGTGGTGGCAATGATGCTGATAGCGGGTACAGTCCACGCTGTGATGGCAGATTCCGGTATAGGGCCACTGGTCATGCAACGTCCACACAATCCGCTTGCCGCTCTGGAAGATTCGGTCCAGCTGGTCCAGGGAGAGGAAACCCTGATTGACCCAATGCAGATGGATGACATCGGCCTCAAGAAAGGCCGGATGGCGGGTGATGTCCGTGCCGGCATTAGCTATGTCCACATACCACAACATGCGTCGGCTCATACGGTTGTGCAACCATATCGCAAGCCGTTCCCAAACGAACTTCAGCCGCAAGACGGGCGACTGGGGAAGGGCCGTAACCCCCTCGTGCGGAGCGGCACAATCGCGCACCAGCATGCGGGCATCCGTCCCGTTGGCACGCAAGGCATCCATCAGGCGCAGCGCCGCAATGGCCGCTCCACCTCCAGAGGCACTCGTATTTACAATCAGCACTTTCATCTTTCACTCGGTTTTCCCTATCCTTGAATCTTTACTCAAAAGCAGCACAAAAGTATGAACATTTTACCAATTGGACAAAGGGAATGGAATATTATTTCCCGAAATCGGCCCCGTGCGCAAACCTTTCGCCTTATTGGGGCTTGCTCTTGGCCCTGCGTTGGCGGTAGGCGGTTTTTGTCTCGTCGATGATGGCGTTGAGGCGGCCGATATAGCGGGCGGTGGCCTCCGAAGGATGACAGACGCTGTGGCAGAAGGCCAAGGTGGTGATGTAGCGGTAGAGCGCGTCCGACTCGTCGCGCAACTTGCGCACTGTGACGGGAACGGCGGCTGCGCGCGTCTGGGTGCGGCTGGCGACAAGAGAGCTGTAGCGCGCGTTCACATCGGCCAGTTCTGCCACATGGGCGTCAAGCCCGAGGGTCTTCACATGGCCGGCGTTCTCCTCCTTGCCAAGGTCGAGGAGCATGGCTTCGATGATAACAGTAACCTGCACGGCAGGAAGGCGGTAGAACCCCACACTGGGTTTCAGCACGGGATAGAGCGCCCGCCCGGCGCAAGCAATCTCCTCATGCGGAAACTCCTGCGCGGCGCGCACAGCCTTGATGACATACTGGCCCAGCTTCACGCGCCGCAGCCTGAGCCGCTCCAGCTCGTCCGTCTCGGGAGCGGCAAGGTTGCGCCCCACAGCATCCAGCAGCTTCTCCAGGCTGCGGGCAAGATGCTCCACCGCCTCAAGCTCAACCCCCAGCGCCTCGGGACCCTCTTCAACGGTGAGC
>JAFNXL010000091.1 GCA_017379075.1 Bacteroidaceae bacterium | reverse complement strand
AGACACTTCAGCAAGGAAAAGAATTCCTGCGCACGCTCAAGGCTCCTTATGTGCTTAAGGCTGACGGACTTTGCGCTGGAAAGGGTGTTCTCATTCTGCCCACTTTGGAAGAAGCGGAGAAAGAACTGGAAGAGATGTTGGGCGGAATGTTCGGCAACGCCAGTAGCCGAGTGGTGATAGAAGAGTTTATGTCGGGCATAGAATGTTCAGTATTTGTTCTTACCGACGGAAAAGATTATGCCATTCTGCCCGAGGCGAAGGATTATAAGCGCATTGGTGAAGGCGACACAGGCCTCAATACCGGTGGTATGGGAAGTGTCAGCCCTGTTCCTTTTGCTGATGAGGCTTGGATGAAGAAGGTGGAAGACCGCATTATCCGTCCTACTGTTGAGGGATTGGCTCAGGAAGGAATCGATTACAAGGGATTCATCTTCTTTGGTCTGATCAACGTCGATGGCGAACCCAAGGTCATTGAATATAATGTACGCATGGGAGACCCCGAGACAGAATCTGTGATGTTGCGTCTGAAAACGGATATCGTAGACCTCTTCCAGGCTGTTGCACAGCAGAATCTGGGCGCATGTAAGGTTGAGTTCGATCCCCGTAGTGCCGTATGCGTAATGCTCGTAAGCGGCGGTTATCCTGGTGCCTACGACAAGGGCTTCCCCATAACTGGCATAGACCAGGTGGAAGGAAGCGTGGTTTTCCATGCCGGCACAGCCATGAAGGATGGCCAGGTGGTAACCAGCGGCGGCCGTGTGATTGCGGTGAGCAGTTACGGCGAAACCAAGGAAGAGGCTTTGGCAAAGAGTTTCCAGGAAGCCCAGAAGATTCAGTTTGAAAAGAAATATTTCCGTAGCGACATAGGAAAAGACCTTTAATGAAGCAGCGTCGGTTTCAGAATCGTGTTGTTGAGAGTGTATTCACCCTACCCATAAGCGCAGTTTTCGCTGCGCTTATGTGGTGGTTTCAGGGCGGTTTCAGCAAAGCCAATATGCTGGGACTGCTTTTTTGTGCGCTTACGGCTTATATCATTCTGGAAACCAACAATGCGAACGCGCTAATCAGGGTTCGTACCCGCTTGCTCTCCTCTCTGTGGCTCATCAGTGTAGCGTGCATGGGATTCCTGCACACGGCCATAGAGCCCCTGTTTGTGACATTTTGCCTTTCGCTCAGTTACAGCCAGTTGTGCCGCACCTATCAAAGATATGACGCAGCCGTACAGGCGTTCCATGCAAACTTGCTCCTTTCCGTGGCCAGTTTGATGTTTCCGCCCATGCTTCTGCTGTCCGTTCTTTATGGAATATATTTCTCAGTCTATATGCGATGTGTGAACCTGCGCTTGGTGATGGCCAGTCTGCTTGCCTTGTTGTTGCCATATTGGTTCTGGTCGGGATGGTGTGTGTGGCAACTTGATTTCACCCCATTGTTGTCTCATCTATCCGCAGTGGTGGATTTCCACATGTCCACGCAGGAGGTTTACGACCAAGTGTCTTTACCCGTTATTTCTGCTTGGGCGTTGGTGAATCTGCTTTCTGTTGTGGGTACAATACATTATCTGCGCAACCGGTATGACGACAAGATAAAGGTGCGTATGTTGCTGTATATCTTTGTTTGCCAGACTGTGTTTTTCCAGATTGCGGTGCTTCTCCAGCCCCAGTTCATTATGTTTCTGCTTCCCATGCTCATGGTAAGCAGCAATCCCTTGGTTGCCCATTATTTTGCTTTGACGGGCAGTTGGCTCAGTAATTTGTTCTTTTGTCTTTCTCTTTTACTTTTTGTAGCGTTGGCCGTGATAAGTGTATGGATGCCTTTATAGATTTTATGCTGCAATATGGCTACGTTGGTATGTTCATAGCCGCGTTTGCTGCCGGAAGCGTTTTCCCTTTCAGCAGCGAGGCTGTGCTGGCCGGACTTCAACTGGCCGGAATGAGGGAGATGCCCCTGTTTCTGAGTGCCACAATAGGCAATTGCTTGGGCAGTATGCTCAATTATTGGATTGGGCATCTTGGGCGATTGGAGTGGATTGAGCGTTATCTGCATGTGCCCCCGGACAAGGTACACTCCACGCAGGAGTGGCTCAATCACGGAGGTGCGTGGATGGGGATTCTGGCCTTTATTCCCCTTTTGGGAGATGTCATCAGCGTTACATTAGGTTTTATGCGCGCCAATGTTGTGCTAACTGCCATAAGTATCTTTTTGGGAAAGGCTTTGCGCTATGCAATACTTATTTGGGCAATCAATATGGTGTAATTGAGTGATTTTAACGAAAAAAAACATAAGTTAGGGGAGTCCCCCCACAAAAAGGTCGTATCTTTGCAACGAATTTTCAAAAAAGGAAAGTTTAATCAATTAAAAAATAAGTAAATACAAATGAAACAGTTCAGACTTGTAGACAACCTGATGGGTTGGATTACATTTGCCATTGCAGCCTTTGTGTATTGTAGCACAGTGGAGCCTACGGCAAGTTTCTGGGACTGCCCGGAATTCATTACCACCGCCTATAAGCTGGAGGTGGGACATCCCCCCGGTGCGCCCTTCTTTATGCTTACGGGTAATCTTTTCACTCAGTTTGTAAGCGACCCCACAAAGGTGGCTTTGATGGTGAATATCATGAGCGCGCTTTTCAGTGCGGCATGTATCATGTTCCTTTTCTGGAGCATCAGCCACCTCACTCGCAAGCTGGTAGGAACCAACGGACAGATAAGCACATTGGGCCAACTCATTACCGTTGAGGCAAGTGCGCTTACCGGTGCGCTTATTTATACTTTCAGCGACACGTTCTGGTACAGTGCAGTAGAGGGCGAGGTGTATGCCTACAGTAGCCTTTTCACCGCAGTGGTGTTCTGGCTTATGCTCAAATGGGAAGACCATGCCGATGAACCCCATTCAGACCGCTGGCTCATTTTCATTGCCTATCTGACGGGTCTTAGTATCGGCGTACACTTGCTTAACCTGCTTTGTCTGCCTGCGCTTGTGCTGGTATATTATTTCCGCCGTTATCCCAATGCCAATGCCCGTGGCTCGCTGATTGCCCTTGCCGGCAGTTTTGCCCTGGTGGCGGCAGTGCTTTACGGCATTGTGCCTGGTATTGTAAAGGTGGGCGGATGGTTCGAACTGCTCTTTGTCAACACGCTCGGACTTCCCTTCAATACCGGAATGATCGTCTATATGATACTTTTGGTGGGTATTGTGTTGTGGAGCATTTGGGAAACCACAGTCCAGCGCAACCGCCTGCGCATGAACCTTTCTTACCTGTTCAGCGTGGGTATGCTCGGAATTCCCTTCTACAGCCATGGCCTCACCAGCGTATTTGTCGGAATCCTTGTGCTGGCACTCCTGTATTTTGTACTGAACAGACAGGTGAACAAGACCCACTGGATCAGTGCCCGCCTCATGAACACCAGCCTGCTTTGCATGCTCATGATCATGATTGGATACAGCTCTTATGCCGTAATTGTAATCAGAAGTTCGGCCAACACGCCCATGGACCAGAACAGTCCCGAGGACATTTTCACGCTTGGCAGCTATCTGAGCCGTGAGCAGTATGGCGACCGTCCTTTGTTCTACGGACAGCAGTATACCAGCCAGGTGAAATACAAGAGCGACGGCCAGTATTGCACCCCCGTCTCCAAGCAGGGTGCGCCTGTTTACCAGCGCAAGGAAAAAGCCAGTCCCGAGGAAAAGGACCGCTACATCATCCAGCGCTACGACATTGACTACGTCTATGCGCAGAATGTGCTCTTCCCCCGAATGTACAGCGAGCGCCATGCCGCCGACTATGAAAGTTGGCTGGGAGGAGTTAAGGGCAATACTGTCCCCTATGACCGTTGTGGCGAGCTGGTTCAGGTTAAGGTGCCCACCATGTTTGAGAACATACGTTTCTTCTTGAGCTATCAGGTCAACTTCATGTATTGGCGCTATTTCATGTGGAATTTTGCCGGCCGTCAGAACGACGTTCAGGGTCATGGCGAATGGGAACACGGCAACTGGATTACCGGTATCCCCTTCCTCGACAACCTTCGTTTGGGCGACCAGAGCAAGCTTCCCACCGAATTGCGCGAGAACAAGGGACGCAATGTCTTCTATTGCCTGCCCCTGATTTTGGGACTCATCGGCCTTTTCTGGCAGCTTTTCCGCAACACCAAGGAGAATCGTGGCGAGGGCGAGAAGCAGTTCTGGGTGGTGTTCTTCCTGTTCTTTATGACCGGTCTGGCCATTGTCATTTATCTGAACCAGACTCCTGTGCAGCCCCGCGAACGCGACTATGCCTATGCCGGTTCTTTCTATGCCTTTGCCATTTGGTGTGGTATGGGTGTGGCTGGAGTGGCTGAGGCCTTGCGCCGTGTTCTGCGCAACGAGAACCTGTGTGCCGGCCTCAGCTGTTTGTGTGTGCTTGTGCCCATCCAGATGGCAGGACAGACCTGGGACGACCACGACCGCAGCGGACGCTATACTTGTCGCGACTTTGGTCAGAACTATCTCCAGTCTTTGGACGAGGGCAAGAATCCCATTGTGTTCACCAATGGCGACAACGACACCTTCCCTCTTTGGTATTGCCAGGAAACTGAAGGCATGCGCACAGACGCCCGTGTCTGCAACCTCTCTTATTTGCAGACCGACTGGTACATTGACCAGATGAAGCGTCCCGCCTATGACAGTCCCGCAGTGCCCATCCACTGGAGCCGTCTGCAATATGTAGAAGGTACGCGCGAGGGCGTGGCTGTGCGTCCCGGCATGCTGGAGCAGGTAATCAACTACTACAAGGACGACCCAGCCGCCATGCGCGAGGCATTGGGCGACAACCCCTATGAATTGCGCAATATCATAGACAAGTGGGTACTGAATGACAACCCCGAACTGCAGATCATTCCCACGGACAGCATTGTCTTTGCCGTGGACAAGGAAGCGGTGCGCCGCAGTGGCATGATGCTGGCCGGAGACAGCATCCCCGACTTCATGCACATCAGCCTCAAGGGCAAACGTGCTGTCTACAAGAGCGAGATGATGATGTACGAGATGTTGGCACAGTGCAACTGGGAGCGTCCCCTCTATGTGGCCACCACCGTGGGACCGGACAACTACGGCTCTCTGGGCAACTATTTTGTACAGGAAGGTTTGGTCAACCGCATCACCCCCTTCAACACCAAGGCCAACGGCCAGAACATGGACACCGACCGCATGTATGACAACATGATGAACAAGTTCAAGTTCGGTGGTCTGGACAAGCCCGGCATCTATCTCGACGAAACCGTAATGCGCATGTGCTACACCCATCGCCGCGCCTTTGCCCAGCTGGCTTTGCGCCTGCTCCAGGAAGGCAAGACGGACAAGGTGGCCAAGCTGATTGACTATGCCGAGCAGGTTATCTCGCCCGAGAATGTGCCCCACAACTATCCCAGCGGATCGCTTGATCTGGCACGCGTTTCATTGCGTGTGAAGAAGGCTGACCATGCCATCAATCTGTCGCGTGCCGTGGCACAGGGTGCTTGCGAGTACATCGAGTGGTATCTCTCGCTCCCCACCTCCATTCTTTTGCGCGACGACCGTGACTGCATGTACTATATGTACCAGTTGCATGCCGCAGCCGAAGTGCTCAAGGAGGCCAATTGTGATGAGGCCAAGACCTTCGAAGAACGCCTTGAGGGCTACAACCGCTCTCTTCAGTCGCGCCTGGAAGGCATGGACCTCGGCATTTAAGAGAAACGAATCATGTTCATTGAACAGCCGGCAATATACCTGCGTTGGATATATCCCAATGCGTTA
>JAFNXL010000090.1 GCA_017379075.1 Bacteroidaceae bacterium | reverse complement strand
CTAAACCTTTGGCGCGATTTGCGGGATTTGCGTGAGTAAAAACCTCGGACGCTGCACGCAACGTCCCTACTCATCGTTCATCGCTCACCTCGGACGCTGCACGCAGACGTCCCTACTCATCGTTCACCGCTCACCTCGGACGCTGCACGCAACGTCCCTACTCATCGTTCACCGCTCACCTCGGACACTGCACGCAACGTCCCTACTCATCGTTCATCGTTCATCGTTCATCGCTCACCGCTCATTGCTCACCGCTCACAACCCCAAATTTTAACGGATTTCATGAGAATCCCAAACAAAGCGTCTAAAAACGTTAAATTTGTGCTGCCTTTTGCTTATCGCAAGAAAGAAAATGTGTATTTTTGCATAGAGTGATGGCGCTGGCGCGATGATTGTGTGGCTGTAAAGCGTTATCCACAGGCTTTAAAAGGAGCATTGATATGTGTGAAGATTTGGAAAAGACATATAACGAACTTTTGGCAGAATACCAGAAGACGGTGATGAAGAAGATGGAAGAGAAAAAGCGGAACACGATAAAGGGACTTTCTTTTCTGTTGTAATTGATGTTGGGATGAAGAACCGTAACCATGCTTTTGACCTGCTGTGCGCCCTGTGCATCCTGCGCATGATTTGTCTGCATGTGCTGCAAATGTGCGGCCATGCGCATGACGAATGGTGGAAAGAGGTGATGGCATGGACCTATTTCTTCATGGCTTTCTTTTTCTTCAAGTCGGGCTTTTTCAACAAGGGAAACGGCGGAGACACGCTTTCTTATTGCAAGGAGAAGGCTCGCCGGCTGATTATCCCCTATCTGGCAAGCGGTCTCATTGGCGATGCCATCTACTTTGCCTTTCTGCCGCCACTGATGGAGAAGTACCATGCGCCCATTGAACCGCTGGAATGGCAGATGGTGTGGACACGGAGCAGTTTCTTCGGCAATCCGCCCGTGTGGTTCCTGTTCTCGTTCTTCTGCGCCTATGTCGGCATCCATCTGCTGGAGAAGGTGCGCCATCTGCATTGGGTGGCCGTGCTTTTCCCTTTGGCCAGTTATTGGCTGTTCCGCATGGACAATCCGCTGTGGATGGGGGTGGAGAATGTGTTTATGGGCATCTATTTCTTTTATCTGGGCAAGATGTGGCGACGGGCGACGGTGCGCCTTGACAGGGATACCCTGCTGTGGACATCGGTGGCGCTGACGGTGGCCTTTGCCATTGTCAACCTGTGCCTGCCCGGCCAGTATGCCATGAGCAGCAACAGCTTTACGGGCAATCCGTGGGGTGCGGTTGCGGGCACCACGCTGGCCTTGTGCGGACTGAGCGGTGTGCTGATGGGCATGCAGGTTCCGCGCATTCCCGCCCTCAGCTTCATTGGCGAACACTCCATGGTCTACTTCATTGCCCATTATCCCATCCTTTATTTTGTGAAATTCACCCACCTCTGTTTCGGCCGCAGCATCTATGGCCGTTACGAAGAGGCAATTGTATTGATACCCACCCTGCTGATTGTGTGTACATGGCTTGTGCCCTATGTGGAGCGCACGCCGTGGCTGAGCGGCAGATGGCCAAACCCCAAGAAAAGACTATGCACAGAGACCCTTACCGATTTGACCCTGAAGAGCTGAAGGCTCGTTTCAATCCCGAAGGCTCGCCCCTGAGGCTGCAGCAACTCCGCATGAAGGAGATGCTGAAGGTACTGGACGGCATCTGCCGCAAGCATGACATCCCTTATTGGATTGCTTCGGGCACGCTGTTGGGCTGCATGCGCCACGGAGGCTTCATTCCCTGGGACGACGACCTGGACGTGGAGATGCTCAGGCCCGACTACAAGCGCCTGTTGCGCATCCTGCCCAGCGAGTTGCCCGAATGGATGGAACTGCAACACAGGGACACCGACCCCAACTACTTCTACTCCTACGCCAAGCTGCGCGACAAAAACAGCCTGCTGGAGGAGACCAACGGATACGACCGCATCTTCCGCATGAAGGGCATCTACATTGACATCTTTCCGCAGGAGAAATGCCCGCTGTGGATGCAGAAACTCTCGTGCCACACGTTGGGGCACGTCTACAAGGTGATGAAGGACATGCGCATATCCGAGGCGGAACGGCTGAAAAAGGTGGCTTTCTGGTACAACCTGAACCACAGGCTTATATATCCCCTCATGCGCTTGGCAAACCTGCTGTTCCCCTCGCTGCTGGTGCGGCACACGTTCGGCGTGCCTTTCCATACGGCCTGCCACGTGGACGAGGTGTTCCCCATAGGCCGTGCCAAGTTTGAAGACCTGGAGGTGAGCGTTCCGCACGACAGCGACGCTTATCTGAAACGCAAGTATGGCGACTATCTGCGCATGCCCGACGTGGATGCGCTGAACCCTCATGTGGCACAGTGCCGCTTCTTTTAATACACACCCCCTTGAAACCATATCTGTCAATGAAACATCCAGCCCAAATAGACATTGCCGTGTTGATGCTCTTCTTCAACCGGCCCGACTCGCTGAAGAAAGTGTTTGAACAAGTGCGAAAGGCGCGCCCCTCGCAGCTTTTCCTGTACCAGGACGGGCCGCGCGGTCCGCAGGATATGCCCGGCATTATGGCTTGCCGGCAGATTGTGGAAGAGATTGACTGGGAATGCCGTGTGGAACGCAACTACCGCCCCCAGAACCAGGGATGCGACCCCTCGGGTTACTTGTCGCACAAATGGGCATTCTCGCTGGCGGACAAGGTGATGGTGCTTGAAGATGACGTGGTGCCCTCGCAGAGTTTCTTCCCCTTCTGCAAGGAGATGCTTGACCGCT
This sequence comes from Bacteroidaceae bacterium, assembly GCA_017379075.1. GTDB lineage: Bacteria > Bacteroidota > Bacteroidia > Bacteroidales > Bacteroidaceae > Physcousia. The sequence goes on along the minus strand of JAFNXL010000090.1, from coordinate 8,657 downwards.
ATGAACACGATCCCCGCATCAGCATGATTGCCGGCTTCAACGTGGACGAGGTGACAAAGGATGTGCCTTACGACTATTTCTTCACCTCGGCGTTCTCCATTTGGGGATGGGCCTCGTGGCGGCGTGTGGTGGACCAGTGGGACGGTGAATACCGTTTCCTGGACGACCCCTTTACGGTGAGACAACTGGAGGGCATTGCCAAGAAACAAAGGCTGAGGGGCGACTATATGACCATGTGCCGCCACCACAAGCAGTCGGGCAAACCCTATTTCGAGAGCATCTTCTGGAGCGCCATGCTCATGAACAACGGACTGGCCGTGATGCCCAGCCGCAACCTCATCAGCAACGTGGGCGCCACCACAGATTCCACCCACTTCTCCACCGAACTGGCCACCATGCCCCATCGCCTGCGCCGCATCTTCACCATGCAGCGGCACGAACTGGACTTCCCGCTGCGGCATCCAGCTCATGTGATGGAGTATACGGATTATAAGGAACGCCTGTACAAAGTGAATGCCTGGGGACATCCCTGGACAAAGGTCTGTTATTCGTTGGAGGAACTGTGGCTCAACCTCAGGCAGGCGCGCTTTTCCGTCATCCTAAAGGCGCTGAGCCGCCGTCTGCGCAAATGGACGGGAACGGAAAAACACCGGTAAACATCCAGGTGCAGCGTTGCGTGAAGGCCGAAATTGGAATTTCTAGGCAGGTGCAGCGTTGCGTGAAGGCCGAAATTGGGATTTCTAGGCAGGTGCAGCGTTGCGCGAAGGTCGAAATTGGGATTTCGAGGCAGGTGCAGCGTTGCATGAAGGTTGAAATCGGGATTTCGAGGCAGGTGCAGCGCTGCATGAAGGTTGAAATTGGAATTTCGAGGCAGAAGCAGCGTTGCATCTGTCTTTCAGTCTCTGTCTTCCAGCAGTCTTACCAGCTCGTCGCTCTTGCCACTGACCACCTTTCGGCAGAACATCTTTCCGCTTTCCATCAGGCGTGGGTAGTCCGTCTCGTCCATTACCTTGATTACGGGGTTGTAATCAATGAAGTGCAGGGGCGTGAGGGCTGCCAGTCCGGGGTATTCGCCCTCGGTGAGGATACAGCGCGACTTGAACTTTCTGGAGTTGAGGGCGATGGTCTGGATGAGCGTTTCGGCCGGGCCGAAGCTGTCCTTGAAGTAGTTTCTGATTTCTTCCTTGTGGTCAAAGCTGTTGAGGATGTGCGATGCCAGCGCTTCCGTTATGCACCACCATGCACTGCCCTTGTACAGATGCCACTCGTCGCTGTCCACGCAGAACGAGAGGCGTTTGCGCAGCCCCAGTGCCTTGCGCAGTATTCGCTGGGCAATGGCCCACTTGCGGTGGCGGCTGAAGGGGCGTGCCACGGTGTACATCTCGTGCTGGGCTGCTGAAAGTCCGGGCTGGTTCATGCAGAAGCCTTGCAGAATCTCCTTGTCGCCCAGGCTTTCCAGCCATTGGGTGATGCGTGCGTTGCTCCACAGCGGATAGTCCATTCCGCTCAGGAAGAAAATGCGGTCGAAATGGGTGGGGTAGGCCACAGCGGCACGCAGCAGGTTCATCTGGTATTCCACCTCCACCATGGTTCCCCATACCACGTCCACACGCTGGTGGATGAAGTGGATGTTGGAACCCTTGATCAGTCGGGTAAAGTTTTCTATGTCGGCCTTGCTGTCAATGTGAATGAAGAACTCGGCCTTGGAATGAAGGGCGTCAATCAGGCGCTTCAGCTGAGGCGCGTCTGTATGAGCCGATATGAGGTATGCAATTTGCATTTTTTCGTTGAATTCTGTTTTATTGTTTTCGTTTATGTAAGAAATAGTCTATGCTCTCGCGCAGGATGCGGGCACGCAGTATCCACAGGATGCCCACGTAGCACAGGGCCGTTACGGCAATCTTGCCGGCCAGCAGCAGATAGATGTCCTCAATGGCGCGGGTCGCTGTCCATGCCACGGCCATGCTGCCGAGGCTCAGCAGCAGGAAGGGTGCCACATCGCAGAACGCGTGCCAGAAGCTCAGTCTGATAAGCCGCAGGGCGAAGAACTGCCACACCAGCAGCCAAAGGGCGTTCAGGGCAATGAAATAGACCACCATTGTATGTACGCCGAACGGATGAAGCGCCCACAACCCGATGAGGATGAGGCTGCTCAGCCCGATTGTACACCACATGTTAATCTGGCTTTTACCCTGTCCGATGACCATCTGCCCATAGAGCGTCATCAGGGGGAAGATGGCGCCGTAGACGCTGAACATACTCAGCAGTTCCGCACTGGCTTCCCATTTGGGACCCACAACCACCAGCAGGAATTCGCGGGCGACAAAACCCATGCCCAGCATACAAGGGAAGGACACGAAGCTGACGAAACGCAGCATCTTGCGGAACACCTGTCTGTAGCGCTCGCGCTCGTCGCGCACTTTGGACAGCACGGGAAGTGCCACTCCCGTTACCATGCCGTTGATGGTGTTGGCGCACATGTCGTCCCACTTGCGGGCGTTGCCGTAGATGCCGGCTGTGTAGTCGCCGTAGAATTTGCCCAACAGAAAACTGAATGCCTGACTGCTCAGCGTGTTGATGATGTTGGTGAACAGCAGTTTGCTGCTGAATCCGAACATTTTCCGCACGGGAGCCATGTCAAACTGCAACGTGGGCCGCCACGGGGAATACCACCAGTTCATCACCGCCACAATCAGGATGAACAGTATGTTCTGCGTGGCCAGTCCCCAATAGGAGAAGCCGGCCAATACCATTAGCAGGCCCACCGTGTTGGACAGCACCAGCGACGTGAGGGCGATGATGCAACTCTCCTTGTTCATCAGATGGATGAAGAGATAGGCGCGCTGCACCGTTCCCCAACTGCTGATGAAGAATCCCAGGAACAGGTAGCGGCTCAGGGGAAGCAGCGAGGGGTCGTTGTAAAAACGGGCAATGAGGGGGGCGCAGAAGAAAAGTGCCCCATACAGCAGGGCACTCACTCCTATGTTGAACCAGAATACGGCGTTATAGTCGCGATGGGTGGGTTCCTTCAAGTTGCACAGGGCTGCCGTGAAACCGCTTTCCTGCAGAATGCTGGCAAGGGCGGGGAAAACCATGAGCATGCTTATCTTGCCATAGTCGTCCGGAGCCAGGTGCCGCAGGATGACGATGCCGAACAAAGCGCCGATAATCTGCACCAGCCCGTTGTTCAGCCCGCCCCACAGGAAGCCGCGGGCAGCTTTTTCGCGCAACGAGGATTCCGCCATCAGCAAACTTGGCTTCCGGGTTTCACCGGATGTTCCACAGTGGTCACGCTGATGCTGCCGTCGAAGTTCTCGGCACTCAGAATCATGCCTTCGCTCACCAGTCCGTTCTTGAAGGCGCGCGGAGCCAGGTTGGCAATGAAGAGAACCTGTTTGCCTACAAGCGCTTCCGGCTCGTACCACTGGCTGATGCCGCTTACGATGGTGCGGCATTCCAGGCCGTCGTCAATCTTGAACTTCAACAGTTTCTTCATCTTGGGCACGCGCTCGCATTCCAGCACGGTTCCCACACGGATGTCCAGCTTCTGGAAATCCTCGAAAGCCACGTTCTCCTTGATGGGGTTGGCGCGGTAGGCGGCCTCTTCGTTGGCCTTTACTGTGGCGGCCAGCTTTTCGGTCTGTGCCAAGATGACGTCGTCCTCAATCTTGCTGAAGAGCAGACTGGGCTTGGCCAGCTGTTTGCCGGTGGGCAGCAGTTCGGTGCTTCCCAGGCTTTCCCATGAGAACTCTTCCATGCAGATCATCTCGCGCAGGCGCTGGCTGCTGAAGGGCAGGAAGGGTTCGAAGGCGATTGCCAGATTGGCGGTAAGCTGCAGGCTGATATAGATGACGGTCTTCACACGCTCGGGGTCGGTCTTGATTACCTTCCAGGGTTCGCAGTCGGCAATATACTTGTTTCCGATGCGGGCCAGATTCATGGCCTCTTTCTGTGCCTCGCGGAACTTGAAGTTCTCCAGCAGTTGCTCCAGACGTTCCTTCACTCCGTCAAACTCAGCCAGCGTTTCGCGGTCATAGTCAGTCAGTTCGCCACAGGCAGGCACCACGCCGTCGTAGTATTTCTGTGTCAGTTGCAGCGCGCGGTTCACAAAGTTGCCATAGACAGCCACCAGCTCGTTGTTGCAGCGTGCCTGGAAGTCGGCCCACATGAAGTCGTTGTCCTTGGTCTCGGGCGCATTGGCGGTGAGCACATAGCGCAGTTCGTCCTGGCGGCCGGGCAGTTCGTCCAGATATTCGTTCAGCCAAACGGCATAGTTCTTGCTGGTGGAAATCTTGTTGCCTTCAAGGTTCAGGAACTCGTTGGAGGGCACGTTGTCGGGCAGAATGTATTCGCCGTGTGCCTTCAGCATGGCGGGGAATACGATACAGTGGAACACGATGTTGTCCTTGCCGATGAAATGTACCAGTCGGGTTTCGGGGTCTTTCCACCATGTTTCCCAACTGCCCAGTTCGGGGCGGGCGTCGCACAGTTCCTTGGTGTTGCTGATGTAGCCGATGGGCGCATCGAACCAAACATACAGCACCTTTCCTTCCGCTCCTTCCACGGGCACGGGGATACCCCAGTCCAGGTCGCGTGTTACGGCACGGGGGCGCAGTCCGCCGTCCAGCCAGCTCTTGCACTGGCCGTACACGTTGGGGCGCCATTCCTTGTGCTCTTCCAGAATCCACTTCTCCAACCATTCCTGGTCTTTGTCCAGGGGCAGATACCAGTGCTTTGTCTCGCGCAGCACCAGGGGATTTCCGGTTTCGGCGTTATAGGGATTGATCAGTTCCTCGGGGCTGAGTGTGGCACCGCAAGCCTCGCATTGGTCGCCATAAGCCTCGGGAGCGTGGCAGCGGGGACATTCGCCGCGGATGTTGCGGTCGGTAAGGAAGTGGCCTGTCTGTTCGTCATAGAACTGCTCGCTGACCTGTTCCACCAGTTTGCCCTCGTCATACAGTTTCTTGAAGAAGTCGCTTGCCAACTGGTGATGAGTGTCGCTGGTGGTGCGGCTATAGACATCGAAGCTGATGCCGAAGCGCTCAAACGAATCCTTGATGAGCGAGTGGTAGCGGTCTACCACCTGCTGCACGGTGATGCCCTCCTTACGGGCACGGATGGTTACGGGCACGCCATGCTCGTCGCTTCCGCCAATGAAAAGCACATCGCGACCCTTCAGACGCAGATAACGCACATAAATGTCTGCGGGGACATAAACTCCGGCCAGGTGGCCTATGTGTACGGGGCCGTTGGCATAAGGCAATGCCGAGGTCACGGTTGTTCTCTTGAAATTCTTTTCCATATCCTTAAAGATAATTATACTTGTTTCATTTTCATCCGCAAAGTTACTATAATAATTTCACTCTGCAAAGCAGAGACGGCTAACATTTTCAGAATCAGTTTTGATTTTGTCAAGCATGCCCGTCCCCTCTTCCTTAAATGGCCATAATGTCACCTTAAACAGAAAATGTCAAAATATGCGAATCCTAATTTTCTGCTATGTCACGTAGTAGGATTTTTTTCCTCGCGAGGTAGTTGTTTTTTCCTCGCGAGGCTGTGTTTTAGGGCTGGTTTGGACATCTCCAAGGGATGTGTGGTTTGTAAATCTTTTTTCCGTCAGGAGGACATAAGCGCAGATCAAAAAAACAGAGAGGATGTGCCTATTTTGACACATCCTCCCCATCTTGAATATATGCCGTCTGTGGGCTTACTTGTTCAGAATCTTCTTGCCATTGACAATGTTGATGCCCTTTCTTACATCATCAAGGCGCTGGCCGGAGAGGTTGTAGATGCCTCGGAATACGGGCTGTGTGGGTGCCGGGGCAAAAGGAATGATGATGCCGTTGGGATTGACGGGCGTGAGGGTCTCGTAGCTTACGCCTTCCAGCTTGAAGGCGTTGATGCCGAAGCTGGCCTGTCCGGTAAGATTTACGATGATACCCAGAGAGACTTCGGTTTCCTCGGAGAGAGAGAAACTGAGGCTGCCGTCAATAAGCTTGCACCAAGCCAGGGCTTCCTCTTCACACTTCGCGTCGCTTACCATGGTCTTGCCCTTGCATACAACAAGGCGGCTGCTCTGCGCATCGTTGCCGTCGCTGAACTTGACGCTGAATTGGTATTTTCCAGCGGGAAGGGTTACGGCTTGCCACAAGCGGTAGTCGAGAAGCGGAGTGGCAAAACCGCTCCATTGTGTCTCGAAGGTGATGTCGCTGTTGTGTCCGGTATCAATGTGCGCTCCGGTGGTAATGCCTCCGCGGACAATGGCATTGGCATCCTGCCATCTTGAGCGTGAGGTACGCATGGCCAGACGGAGGAAGCGGCTGCTGTTGTTGGGGTTTACTGAACCAGAAGAGGTGATGAAGGGATTCTTGTAGTTGGTGAGGTACTTGGCGGAAACATCACCGTGCATGACTGCCTGGGTGTCAAGTGTGAACACACCGGTGGCAGAACCCCAGGCGTCGCCATCGGGACCAAAGCCTATGCGCTGGGCGTTGCAGGCAGAAGAGGTGCGGTCCTGCACATCACCGCCACTCTGGTTGAAGTCGTAGTAGAGCAGCAGGTTGTCGCTGGTCTGTGCCGCCTGCACATCGCTGATATGCTGGTTGCTATATGCCGATAGCTTTTCTTCATCGAGAATGGCTCCCCAAAGACGCACTTCATCAATCTGACCTTGGAAACTTCTGGAGTCGTCGCCCATATAGACGTTTTCCAGGGCGGGGAAGGTGGAGCTTAATCGGGCGGTGGGGGTGCTGATCAGTACGGCGTCGCGATAGAAACTGATGCGGCCTTTGTTGTAGACCAATGCATAGTGGTGCCATTCGTTGCAGATGATATAGCCCTCTTCTGAGCTTATCTTTCTATTGCCCACATTGACGGTAAGGATTCCCTTGTTGTCCACTGAGGTGGAGAAATCGCCCTGTGAGGAAGAGAGGCATACGCTGCCTTGATAACGCTGGGGACGCATCCACCATTCGAGGGTGAGTTCGCTTTGTTTCTCTGCAAATGGGCAGGGAAGTTGCAGGCGCTCGTTGCCGTTGAAGTGGAGGGAGGTTCCGGGGTTGTCATTGCTGACCACAAGATAGCGGTTGCGGGTAAGGACGTCGTTGCCCAAGTCATTGGCCACCTGCAGGCTGATGTTGTACACACCGGGAGCTGTGGGCACAATGAAGGGTGACTGCTCCTCGGTCAAAAGGGCGCGGCTGCCGTTGTTGAGTTCCCATTTCCAGGAAAGGGGACTGTAGCGGCTGTTGTCAATGAGCTGGATGGTGTCGCCCAGCATAATTTCTGTCTGGGAAATGTCGAAGCGGGCTTCGGGTGCCGACTCCTTCACGGTAACTTCATGGGTGACGCTGCTGGTGCCGAAAGGATTGTTGACGGTAAGCGTTACGGAGAAAGTTCCGGTGCGCGGATAGAGGGCGGTGGCATTGGTGCCGCTGGTCTTTTCCACTTCAGCGCCGGGCATGCTCCACTGGTAGGTGCATCCGTCTCCCTGGCTTCGGTTGATGAAGCTGAAACGGTCTCCTGCGGGCAGCTCGTTGTTGAGGATGTCAAAGGCGGCAACGGGAGCTTTTCCATCTTCTACAGTTATTTCTTTGGTCGCTGTAAGTGTCTCGCCTGTTGAGTACTGGGCGGTGCAGGAAATGGTGTAGGTACCGGCTTTCGGGAACATAAAGGTGGGGCTGATGCCGCTGACCTCAGGCATTTCAGTGCCAGGTACAGACCATGTCCAATGGGTTGCGTTGAGTGAGCTTTGTGCGGTAAGGTGGAAGGGAATTCCTGCCTGGTAGGTGGTTTCCTCATCCTGGATAGTGAGCGCGGGGGTGGTGGGCACACTGGAGAGAGGGCCAAGGTTTTCCTGGATTTCCCAACTTCCGGTGGTGTTGAATGTGGCATGCTTTCCACTTACCCATTCGCGCAGAAGAGTCTTGCCGTCCACCTCAATGGTTTCCATGGGAAGGTAAACGAGAAGGTCGGGCTGCAGGGCTGGCATGGCAATGGGAATGCGCATGTTCTGGCGAATTTCTGTCTGGGTGCGTGCCTTGCTCCAGACGCGGATTTCGTCCAGACCGCCGTACCACCACTGGTTGGAGTCGGTCTTACCGAATTGCAGGTTGCCAAAGGCGGGAAGTCCTGAATAGCTGGGAGAGGTAATCTGTCCCTTTTTGGTGCCATTTACATAGAGAGCGAGTGTGTTGCCCTTTATCACGATGGCGATATGATACCAGCGGGCTGTGCTGGTGAAGACTTTGCTTACGTCAAGACGGTTGTTCTTGCTGCTTTCCCATCCTACGGAGATGGTGCCATTACCGTCGTTGTGGAAAAGGAACTTGCCCCATCCGGGACCTACTTGATGGCTGTAGCTCACGTTTTTGGTACTGCGCATGCAGAACTCAATGGTGGCTTCGTCAAGAACCTTGGAAATGGCACTGGGAATGGTGAGACCGCCTTCGTTGAACATCACCAATTTGTTTTCCTCGTGCTGTGGAGCCTGGAGCACAACGCGGTTGGATGCTGCAGATTCCTGTCCGTAAGCTCCAGCCTTGTAGACGGCCTTCACGGTAAAGGGACCCTCGGCTCCTTCTGGAAGTGTGAAGCCAGTTTCTTCCGCAGTCACCTGTGCCATCAGGTTTTCACCCTCATAGATGTTGTAGCCAGTG
>JAFNXL010000008.1 GCA_017379075.1 Bacteroidaceae bacterium | reverse complement strand
CTTTACACAAAGCCGTGCCATCAACGAAATCCGCCAACATCCTGCCATCGCACGCATGTCAGAACTCAGCAGGCTCAACAACAAACTTCCCCACAGCCACGAATGGCACGCTTTGTACGATGTGGTGGAAACCCATTTCCCCAAGTTCACCAACTTGCGCCAGATGGAAACCATCAGCGAGGCGGAATACCAGGTATGTGTCCTCACCAAACTCCAATTCGCCCTGCATGAGATTGCGTCCCTCACCAACAGCACCAAAGCCCGCCTGGGCATGATTCGCAAACGTCTCTTGGAAAAAATCTTCAATACTTCCGAAGGCGGCGCCAAAATGTTCGACCATTGTATGAGGGAATATTAAATTCCACTTACAAAATCAGAATAAAATACACCTTCCCCATAATGTCATAAACAAAATATTCCCCTCTACTATAAACTTTTTGAATATTTGCTTTGTCAAAAGTAATAAATGTATTACATTTGCGCTATGAGAACAATGATAAGAAGCACGGAATTCGATGAGTTTTACAATTCGTTACCCGCAAACGTTCAGAACAAGGTAAAATATGCGATGAACATTATTGCAGATGTAAAGGTAGTTAACACCAAGCTGGTAAAAAAACTTATAGATACAGATTTCTATGAATTACGAATTTCTGTGGGAAATGAGTATCGAGTGATTCTCTTTACCATTGACCATGAAAATTTCATTGAAGCCGAACAAATACTTCTTTTGAATGGTTTCATAAAGAAGTCCACAAAGGACTATAAGAAGGAGATACAAAAAGCAGAACAAATTTTAAACAGTTTACAGCAATGAGACCAAAGATTGACATTAATAAGCTCAAACATCTTCCTACCACAGAAGATATGTTTGTCGATGAGTACGGAGCAAAAGGCTCTGTGTCACGAGATGAGTTCGATGCGAAGTCTCGTGCCTGGTACTATGCAGAGGTGTTGAAAAATGCCCGTAAATCTGCCGGCATTACGCAACAGCAACTTGCAGAGAAGATTGGAAAGAAACGTGAGTATGTGGCTATGCTCGAAAAGGGCGAAACCGACATGCAACTCTCTACATTCATTATGATTTCTGAGGCTGTTGGTTTAAAATTCGCCTTGACATACTAAAATCTGTTCCCTTTCCCACCCACGTTAAAGAGGTAGTGCAATGACACTTCCTCTTTTTTTCATCTAAAAAATCCCATTTCCCCCAGCCAATCACATCCGAAAAACCGCCTTCGAACACTAAAAAACGCCCTTAAAAGGCTGCCGTTAAGTTTTGTCAACCTACCCTCATCTATCGCTATCCTACTGTTTTTCAATACGTTTATATTCCTGTTAACTCTTGTTAAATCTTTTTCTTGGTCACTTCTTGCACAATCTTTAACTTTGCAGCGGAAATAGTTCCAAAAAAACCTTTAAATTTAGAAAATATGACCAAGAAAATCTTTCAAATCTTTTGGTTCCTTTCATTATTGTTCATGAACTCTGCTGTATCCAATGCCCAGCCCCAATATTATACCACCGGAACAAAATGGACGGAACTGCAACTGGACACTCTGCTTTATGATTCATGGTATGAAGAAATAGAAGCAGAAGGGAAAGTTTCCTATAAACCTAATTTTGAAGTGGTGGAATATTATGTGGGAGAAAAATATCAAGGCGACCTTGATAGCCACGGATATCTTTTACACGGCATCTATGCACGCAAAGAGGGTAAGCCGGATTCATTGGTCTGCTATCTGGCTCTGGACACTGGACATGAGCACGAGGGCATCTCTTTTACCTCCATTTTGAAACAGGACATATTGTCCCCAACAACAATCTATTATCTCCACTCTCTCAATGTCGGTGATGGAATAAAATATCACAGTTTGGGAGTTGCGCAGCTAACCGGATGGTTCGGCCCTCCTTTCGCCTATGTCAAAGAGGTGGGAGCTGCCCGTTTCGGGACCTCGCACCAGCATAAATATATGGTTCTTGACAATGGCATTTGTGAAGTGGAGAATATAGGAGTTACCACATGGAAAGGCAAGGAATGTATTTTGGGACCGGCAGAAGTGTATCGAAGTGTGGCCGACCGTGTGAGCGATTTGGAAGAAAGAAAAAAGATTCTCTCCGAGCATCACCACCGCTCCATGCTTGTCCGATTTGAGCATAAGGGCGAAGTGCTCTACAACATGTGGCCCAATGCCAAGGGCGAGCTTATACAGGGTGTGCCGCAGATTGCCGGCGCACAGAAGGCCAGGGGCCTCTACGACCTACAGGGCCGCAAGTTCACCAAATTGCCTAAAAAGGGATTGTACATTGAGGACGGCAAAGTGAAGACAAGATGAAACTGACAATCATTTTCCCAATATAATAACAAAATAAACATGAAAATCATTCAGACCTTTTGGACGGCTGGGCAAGATCCACTGAGACATGGTTTCGGGTGGACACACCCCGAATACAATCTGATGTCGTGGGCGCTGTCCAAGATAAAGACCTATTCCCTGCAGCCAGACCCGTTCCTGCACATAGACGGGGATATTTATGTTCCCAATCGAATTCCTGAAGTAATTGCAGAAAGTCCATTGGTCGCACAAAACCGAGAAATTGGAACTGGATACTACCGACAAATGATGGATAAAATTATACATGTCGTATATGAGTAGATATAATCAGATACATTTAAATCCGGATAGTCATGACCTTCAAAAAAGTCTTTAAAACAGTTTTGCTAATAGCATTATTCCTCACATTTCCAATACTTGTACCAGCCCTTTTAATTTCGGTATATTTAGGATTTATTTTCATTTTTAACCCCTATGGAGAACCCACCGAAAACATCTTTTATGTTGGGGAAAACGATGAGTCCAGAAACGGACGTGAACTGAGAGTGAGGTTTACATCCTCTAATTCCACCGGGGTTGCCATAAAGGATTCCACATGGGTGTTTTCCTTTTGTACGAAAAACCTTTATACTCTTGATACTCTTTCTTACGACAGGGAAAAGTGTGCCAATATAACGATTTATCCACTGAAAGTACACAGGGCATCAGGAAGAACAGACACACTTTTCTGTCACCAGTTCAGAAACATCATTACAGACGACCATGTGTTTGGATACGTCCGCCGGGACGCAGAATGGGAAGACTGGCTTGTATGCGAAACGAAACTGCCAGGCCTGGTAATGGATTCGGTATATATAACTCATTGGCGCAATATTAAATCAGTCCCCTGGGACTTAAGTTTGAGTGACTTCTCATACAAAGGCCAAAAACTGTTTTTCGAAACCGAAGGAAACTCTTTCTATTGGATAGCGCACACAAAAAAAGGCGAGTTGCACGGACCATTATCCGAATCAGAGCTTGTGAAGCGGTTGAAAGAACTGCAAATCCCGCTTCCGTTGGAACTTGACGGCCGATATGACCGATATACATTTAACCGCAAAGAAAGCGTACACGCCAAGCCCAAAGAATACAACTGGCTGCATCATCGTTCCCGAACGAACAAAATAATCTGCGAATAGCTCAGGCCTACAGCATGGCAGCCCGCAGCAAACAAATCGCATCGTTGCCGTTTCTATATTGCAGCAATCAGCACCACTAAATGGGCTAAAGAACAACGAAAGACAAAAAGCTTTGCATGGATTGCAAGTTCTGAAGCGGACTATCCCGAATTTTATGTACGCCTGCATTTTCCGTATCCAAAATTCGTAAAGCCATTCAGCTATTACCAAATAGCCATGAAGACACCATTTCCATTGGAAGACACGGAAGAGGACTCATCTATAAACACCACACTTATGGAAACCGTAAGCGTTAAATTAAAGGTAAGAAAAGAAAAGGTTCACTGCAAAGGAAATTCCAAAAACCGGCTGCTTGCCTCAATGCGTATGAGGCATTCAACACAGTGGTGGATGCCGCAGGACAAGCGGCGGATGGTACGTTGTTGGGGGGGGGGGGGGGTAAGCAATGAGTTGTGAGCGATGAGCGGTGAGATTTTAGATTGGACAGAAGAACAAAAGAAACATATTTTGGGCGAAGAGAGGTGAACGAAAAAACGCAACGCGGTGCGTGAGCAAAGTCAACGCGGTGCGTGAGCGGATGCAATGCGGTGACTTTATCAGGGCACCGCATTGGCTTTTTGGAGAAGTAATGAACGATGAGATTTTAGATTAGACAGAAAAACATTTTGAGTGGTGAGTGGTGAGCGGTGAGTGGTGAGCGGTGAGTGGTGAGCGGTGAAATTTTAGATTAGACATTAAGGATCAAAAGAAAAATAGGTCCTTTTGTTCCTCTGTCAAAAAATTAAATCTGCGGTAATCTGTCGCATTGGCGTCATCTGCGTGCCATTATTAAACGGAGAGCACATTGGGTTATAATCTCACGCTCTTACGAATCTCACAAAATTATATTATTGCTCTAAGCCTTTTGCGGGATTGGCGAGAGTTATGTGAGTAAGATACTTCGGACGCTGCACGTAACGTCCCTACCCCCTCATCACTCACGGCTCATCACTCACTACTCATCTGCGTGCCATAAAAAAACGAAAGGCGCTTTCTTTGCAAAGTAAAGGCGATTCATTGCGAGATGAAAGGCGATTCATCGGCAAAGTAAAGGCGATTCTTTAAAAGAGCAAAAAATGGCTTTTCTGAGCAGATATACTGCAAGTGCCAACGAAGTATATCTTCATTGGCTGGAGAAGATATCTTAAAGTGGTGATGCAGTACTACTGCACCACCACTGTTGTGCCGGGCGTGTGGGACTGGAACTCTGGTGCATAGACACAACGCAGGGTGGCAGCACCGGTCTGGTAGGTTCCGGAATGTGTCATGAGCCAGTCTTCCTCTATCACGTATGTACCCTTAGGCAGAGAATCAAAGAAGTAATCGGTGCGGGCATCATGGATGGCGCGGTAGCTGGAAAGATTTCCCCAATGCATATAGCCGGAGAGCGGTTCGGCCGGTTCGGCTGCCGCAATGCGGGGGGCGGAAAGGACTACATATTCCAGGTCGTGGTCTATCGTCAGCGTGTAACGGACATGCAGACGGTCACCCACTCGTGTGGAAAGCCGGTCTACATCCCGGCGCACGGTAAGTCCCTCGCGCTGGGCTTCAATCTTGTCAATCGGCATGAGGTACTGGGCATAGGCCGCTCCCCAACTGATACCGGGCGTGCGCTTGTCCACCTGCAAGGTACGGGGACGATTTGCGTCCATGTGTTGACGCAGATAGCCCAAACGGGTTTCCGGACTATGAAGAAGATGGCGGCCGGCCTTGTCTGTCAGCGTTACCTTGTCCACCGAAGCGTCTGACAACTGTCCTTCCGAATGAAGAAGCAAGGCGTAAACGGCATCAGCCGTCTGCACCGGTTGTCCCCAATCTTGTGTACGCTTCTGGCGGAGAAGCCATTGCTGCAAGCCACGCATCGCCACGGTGTCTGAGGGAAGTACCTCGGCAAATGCCTCCATTACCTGTACATGGTGCTGTATCTTTGTATCCGGCTGGTAAGATGCGCCACCGGGATATGCCAGATAAAAGCCGTCTGACTGGGCAATGACGCGACGGAGTTCGGGCATCAGTTTGCTTGCAACTGTCTGATGGCCGGCACGGTTGAGCACCACTGCTGCCAGAGCGCGTTTCTCGCGTGACAATGTCTCTGCCTGGGCACGAAGCTGTTCGCCCCATTTGCGCACATTGGCTTCCATTTCCTTCGGGAGCGAAACATCGCTTCTGCTTACAATCTCCATGAACGGGAGCAATGTGCCGACAGGAAGCGGTGTTCTTTCAGACTGGCGGCTGAGCGTGTGGTGGAGATAGCGCAAACCACGGAGGAGCACTTCGCCACGGAGGCGGTTTACCTGGGACACTTCATTGCCATCTGCCAAATGCTGCAGGCGGGAAAGCTGGCGCAACACTTCTGTGGTCAGATGGATGTTGCCCGCCATTCCGGGATACCAGGCAAAAGAACCGTCGGGGCGCTGTGCCGCCTCCAGCTTCTGCAACAAAAGCATCAGATGGGAGGGCGAAGAGGCATCTGTAAGGAGCGATGCCAACTGCACCCGGCGCTGCACTTCTCTGCGGTCGTCCAAGACCCAAGGCATTTCCTGCATCAGCAGGTCTGTCAATGCGGCATTGGCTCCAAGGGTTGCGGAAAGTGTGTCGGCACCGGCATTCCATTCGGCAACAGCCTCGCGGAGTTCCGGCACACGACGGGATATGCCGCGTGCCATTGCGGTGGCATAGAAAGCGGATGAAAGAGAGAGTACGTCTGTTGCCTTTGTGTTTACAAGCGAGGGAAGCGACTGCAACGCCAGCCATTCGGGACGGGCGGTGTACTCAACCGTAAGGCTGCGGTTGCTTGCGGCGGGATGGTCGTATGCAAACAGCTTGTTCAAATCCATCTGCCACTTTTGCGGACGGTCAAGACTGAAGGATTTGGTCTCTGTGATGGCCTGCACATCGGACAGGACAGGCAAAGGATGCTGTTCGCCGTCAGAGGCCTGGGGTGTTTTGGCCTGCCAGCGCACAAGAAGCAAAGAATGGCCCTGCGGCACAGAGAAGGGGAGGTGGCAAACGCTGTCGGCCCGCGCCTCCAGGGAGAAAGGCACACGAAGCGTATGCAGGACTTTCTCTGTACGGGCATCGCAGACCTGCAACATGGCCTCGCCCTTTTGAGTCGTTTCGGTGAGGTTACGCAAAGTGGCGGTCAGCACGGCATGGTCTCCCTCTCGCAGATAACGGGGAAGATGGACTTGCGCCATAAAGTCCTTGCGTGCCACAACCGTATCGTTCAGCTGGGCGGTAAACATGTCCTTAGTGTGGGCCAGTCCCAGCAAATGCCAGCGGGTAAGTCCCTGCGGCAATGTGAAAGCGATGCTTACATTGCCTTGCTGGTCTGTCCGCAAATCGGGACGGAAGAACGCCAGTTCGGAATGGTTTGTCCTCACCTCAGAAGATGGTCTGCTTTCTGTCACTTCTGTCATTGCCGGAGCGGCATCGGCCATTGCATCTTGCGCAACCTCTTCTTCTGGAATAGCCTTCGCTGCCATTGAACGGTTCATCAACTTTCCCGTTGCGCGGACCGCCGTTGTGGCCACTGACATATATTCCATACCAGCATGTAAAGAGGATTTTCCAAAGGAAACATTGAAATAGGACGGATTCCATGTGGGAGCGGAAAGGGCGGGCACATCGTTCAACCTGAGACAGAACGGGAAATCGTAAGAATGGGGATAATGGGACCAGTCGCCGACACTTACCGAAGGTATGCGATGACCCTGATAAAGGGAAAGTTCCATGCGATGAGGATAGATGGCATCCAAAGCCTCATCATAAAGGGCACACATCAGGTTGGCCTGGACTGGTGTGCCGTCCGGGTGCAAAAGTGTAAGGCGCCATTCTTCTTTCTGTCCGGGCTGCAGATGGTTGCGGAACGTGTGCCAGCGTACCTGAAGCCGGCGGGAAGGAAGTTCGCGGTAAAGGCGAAGGCTTTCCCTGTAAAGGCGTCCCTGATGGTAAAGCGACACCTGAAGACTGGCACCATCGGCATATTCTTCCTTATACGGAAGGACAAGAAGGCGCGCCTCATCCTTCAGGCGCATAAGCGTATCCAGCCCCACTCCATCCTGTGAAACCAGGGTACAATAGACATAGGCCGTATCCAGACTGCTGCCCAACTGTATGCGGGCAGGACGTGAAAGGGCAAACGTATCGTCCGGGCAATAGACCCACAACACCGTATCCACCGGGACACGGGAATCCTGCAGGTCAAACAAGGTGAACGGAAGCGTACAAGACGCAGTGTCTGCCCCAACACAGACATGGGCATGCAACTGATAATCGCCAGAAGCGACCTCCTTCAAACCTGCTGGAACGGTGTCGGTTCCAGCCTGCACCTGAGTGCGGAACACCACATTGCCTTTCTTGTCATGCAAAAGACAATCCACCATACCCCGAACCGGCAAGTCTGTCGGTCCAAGCAGTTTGAAGCACCAAGAGGAAAGGTTTCCTCGTTCCTGCCAACGGGGAAGCGAAAGGTGGAGCCGCAAGGGGGCGGAGCACAACGGGACGGAAAGGGTGCTTCCCTGCACCTCTCCATAAGGGCTAAGCGCATCCACCTGAACAGACAGACGGCGTCCCCAACGGAAATAGTCCGAAGACTGACTTACGGGAAGAGACAGGATGAAACGGCCATCCTTGTCCGTATATACCGTATCCGACTGCTGGAATCGGGTGTCATCATTTCCCGGCCAATAGCGCCAGAACGCGTTCGTCCAGCGATAAGTTCCGGTGATGCGGGAGTTGCCAAGAGGCACACCGCTATACGTGCGCACCCAACCGGTAACCGCAATGCTGTCCACCGGCCAGGCCACTTGTGAGGGCTGTTCCATTTCCACATAGAAGGTGGGACGTTTGTACTCTTCGACACGAAAGGTACAAGAAGAACCGTTGCGGACACTGATGCGGAACTGGCCGGGCAACAATGATGAGGAAAGGGTTATGGAATCGCTGGCCACACCAAAAGAATCGGTAAGCAAGGTGTGTTCCGCTATCTTTTGGCGGTTGGCATCATAATAGAGCAACGTGATTTCCCGTGACGGACGCGCTGCGGCACGATGCCCCTGCGAATCGTATGCCAAAGCTGCCACATAGACTTTCTGGCCAGGACGGTAAACGGAACGGTCTGTAAAAAGACGGACATTGCTGAGGCGTTGCACACCGGTCTGAGGGAAAAACATCGTCTGCAAAGGGAGGGGCGCCAAAGCGCTGTCCGGGCCGTTGCTCAGATGAAGAAGTATATTGTGGCGAGGTCCCTGCCCCACTGTGAACTCAGTCATGCCACGCTCGTCGGTCAACGTTTGTTTCAACAGATGCAGGGAGTCTTTTCCCTCTTGCAGATAGCGGGCTTGCACGCCCTGCAGAGGAGCGCCACTGAGCGCATCCACCACCACCTGACGGAGAACGCCGTTTGGGAATCCCACAGAGAAACTGCCAATGGAACTGACACGGAAAAAGGAAACCTGCGGTTCGATCTTCTCACAAAGACGGGCAGGAGTCTTCGCCTCCATGACCAAAGCATAGCGGCCATAACCGGGTGTCTGCCAACAGACGGTATCGGAATATTCCGTTATGGGATTCTCTTTGCGAAGCGTATGTGTAAAGGAATGAATGCGTTTTCCTTGACGACAAACCTGACGGAGAATGTCTTTCTGCGTCTGGTCAAACGCCACGGGCAAACGATACAGGGAGAAACGGACAGAAGTGAGGTTACGCACCCTTAACACCGTCTCGACCTTCTTGTTGGGATAATAGACATACAAGCCATTCCATAAAAGTTGGGGGTGGGCCAACTGCAAAAGGGCATTCTCCAACGCCTCCTTCCGCCAGTAACCGGGATAAGCCTTTATTCCCTGGTGCAGGATTTCTTCCCTCTCCTCCGGAGTAAGGACTGGCAATTGGGACAGGCGGAGATAGACTTCAGCACAAGCGTCACACGATGCATACTCTTCTTTAAGTTGATAAAGCGACGCGCTGTCCTGTGCCGCAATGCCATTACGGTCCAAGGAATCAAGCATCAGGGTCAAAGCCTCACGGCACTTTCCTTTGGCACGGTAAAAGGACACCAACCGGGCATAAGTGGGGATACGGACTTTCTGGCGATAGGCTGCAGGAAGGTCATTGACCGCCGCATTCCATATCATGTTCAGCATATCGCCGGGAAACGCCTTATTCAAAGATGACTTTTCTACAAGCGGAATCCATTTTTCCACCTGCTCCCCATAAAGCGATTCGGGGTTGCGCAAAGCATCCGCATAAAGTTCTGCCGCATGTTGAAGGTATTCCAGCCGAGACCATTCCTGCAGGCTGTCAATATGGCTTTCTGTGTCCCTGGCATTGGTTTGGGCATGATGGGAATGAAGGACATACAAATGGGCCAAGGTAGCCGAACAAACCGCCCGCGAGACAGAATCCTGTTCCTGGCGGATGGTTTGGCGTAAATGATTGGCATATACATAAAAACTATCCGGAGTCACTTCCTGGGCTTTCTGCATGTCGGCAAGCAATGCCACCAAACGGCGGGTGGGTTCCGTCACTTTTGCTTGCAAAGGCAAAATGCCATTATATATATATATTATAATGTATAGAGAAACAAGTAGCAGGCTTCGCATAGTCTCGTTGTATTAAAAAGGTTTAGGGACTTAACGGAAAAGGGTTTAGGGATTGGATGGTTCCAAATCCCCAAACCCATTCTTTGTCTTAAATAATTATTCAGGCTTTACGGCAAGAACCTCCACTTCAACCAAGGCGCCCTTGGGAAGGTCTTTCACTGCCACAGCGCTGCGGGCAGGATAAGGTTCTGTGAAGAATTGTGCATAGATTTCATTCATGGCAGCAAAATCTGCAATGCTGCTCAGGAATACGGTGGTCTTTACCACATGAGCAAGGTCTGTACCAGCCTGCTTCAAGATGTTGCTGGCGTTGGTCAGCGCCTGACGGGTCTGTTCCTGGATGCCGCCCTCAACAAATTCTCCTGTTGCGGGGTCAATGGGAATCTGGCCGCTGGCAAAGACAAAACCATTTACTTCAATAGCCTGGCTATAAGGTCCGATGGCCGCAGGGGCCTGAGTTGTATGAACTGCTTTCATTTTTTATTTGTTTTAATATGTGAAAAATAATTATCCGATAATTGAGAATCCTTCGGCAACCAAGGCTTTCTTGATTTCTTCAATGTGCGCCTCGTTACGGGTTTCCACCTTGACACGCAAATGACAGGCTGTAACACGGGCACTGTCATCGTTACGCTCGTGATGCACGCTGATGATGTTGCCGCCCAAGCGGGCAAGGATTGAACTTACATTCAAGAACTGTCCGGGCTTGTCGTCCAATTCCACAGCGAAGGTGAACACTCGTCCGCTCTTGGCCAGACCGCGGTTGATGACACGGCTGAGGATGGTTACGTCAATGTTACCGCCACTAACCAGACAGATAACCTTCTTTCCGGCCACAGGCACCTTGTTGAACATTGCGGCTGCCACAGCCACTGAGCCAGCGCCCTCGGCCACCATCTTGTGCTGTTCAATCAGCGCAAGGATTGCGGCACAGATTTCATCCTCGGTAACGGTTACCACACCATCAAGATACTTTCCACAGGTTTCGTAAGTGATGGCGCCGGGTTCTTTCACCGCAATACCATCGGCAATTGTGCTTACGTTGGAAAGACGCAAAATCTGCTGGTCCACCAGACTCTGGTACATACTGGGCGCACCGGCAGCCTGCACACCCCAAACCTCAACCTTGGGGTTCAACTGCTTAATGGCAAATGCCACACCGCTGGCCAAACCGCCGCCACCAATAGGCACAATGACGGTATCCACATCGGGGAGTTGTTCCAGCAATTCCAAACCGATGGTTCCCTGTCCGGCAATCACATTCTCATCGTCAAAAGGATGTACAAAAGTATAACCTTTTTCGTCGCGCAACTCAATGGCACGCTGGTAAGCATCGTCATAGACACCGGGCACCAGACAGATGTCCGCACCATAACGGCGGGTTGCCTCCACCTTGCTGATGGGAGCGCCTTCGGGCAGACAGATAAGGCTCTTGATGCCATTGTACTGTGCTCCCAATGCCACACCCTGGGCATGGTTTCCGGCAGAACATGCAATCACACCGCGGGCTTTCTCCTCATCGGTGAGCTGCGAAATCTTGTAACAAGCGCCTCGCACCTTGAAACTACCGGTTACCTGCAGGTTCTCCGGTTTCAAATAAATGTCGGCTGCGGGATTCAAACGGGGAGCCTGAACCAAATCTGTCCGACGAATCACCTGGCTCAGAACATATCTGGCCTTGTAAAAACTGTCTAAATTCAACATTATTTCTCGGGTATTTGTGCCAACAAGGCCTGTAAGAAAATCCAGAATTTTTCAACTGAAGGAATATTGCAACGCTCGTCGGGCGTGTGAGGACTGCGCAATGTGGGGCCAAAGCTTACAAGATCCATCTGTGGATATTTGCCGCCAATGATGCTGCACTCCAAACCGGCATGGCAAACCTGAACCTGGGCATCTTCCTGGAAGATTTCCTTGTACACATTCACCATTGTGGCGGTGATGGGACTCTCAAAGTTGGGTTGCCAAGCTCCGTATTGTCCGCCATATTCCACCTTCATTCCGGCCATGTTGAAGCAGCATTCCTGCATTTCCTGAATATATTCCATCATGGTGTCATTGCTGCTTCGGGCAAGAATCAAAACTTTTGCCTCGCCAGAACCAATCTCTACGATGCCAAGGTTGCTGCTGGTCTCCACCACAGAGGGGATGCTGGGGATGTTGCGCAAAACACCGTCATGGCAAGCCATCAAAGCATCTACCAGATTGTCCTGAATTTCAACAGGCACTTCACCGGCTGGCATCTCCGTCTGTTCCAATGTGAGAGAGATACCTTCTTCCACACCATAGAACTCGTTTGCGAACACGCCTTCACAATAAGCCACCAAATCCTTCAGGTCTTCCAGATTCTCGGCAGGAACGGTAAGCACAACCTGTGCAGTACGGGGAATGGCATTGCGCATGTTACCCCCGCTCCAACTGGCCAGACGAGCCTCATCATCGGCGATGGCCTGACGCACGAAGCGTGCCATCAACTTGTTCGCATTGGCACGACCTTGGTTGATTTCAAGTCCGCTATGACCTCCTCTGAGATTCTTGAGCGTTACCTTTACAGCCACGTCTCCTTCTTCGGGCTCCACTTCCTTGTACTGCATGGTGGCAGAGATGTTCACACCACCGGCGCTTCCGATCACGAATTCACCCATTGTCTCATTGTCGATATTGAGCAGGATGTCGCCCTTCAGCGTATCTTCCGCCAAGTGGTTCACGCCATACATGCAGGTCTCTTCATCTGCCGTAATAAGCGCTTCCAGAGGTCCGTGCACCAAATCCGTAGCTTCCAGCACAGCCATGATGGCTGCCACACCGATTCCGTCGTCAGCACCCAGAGTGGTACCCTTGGCCTTTACCCAATCGCCGTCAATATATGTTTCAATGGGGTCTGTCTCAAAATTATGGGTACTCTCATCCAGTTTCTGGGGTACCATATCCATATGCGCCTGCAGAACAGCAACCTTTCGGTTTTCCATTCCCGGAATCGCGGGTTTGCGCATCACGATGTTCTCGGCATTGTCCTTGAAGGCTTCAATGCCTCTTTCTGCCGCCCAGTCCAACAAGAACTGCTGAACCGCAGCAAGATGGCCGCTGGGACGGGGCACCTGGGTCAGCAAATAGAAATTACGCCAAACCGACTGAGGTGCAAGATCTTTGATTGATGTTGTCATAAAATTTAGAATGTTTTTGTATATTTAATTTAAGGATTTTCTGTATGGGTTGAAGCATCAGTCACTGTCCGACGCTTGTCCAGGCCGATTGCTGCCAAAGCATAAAGCCCCAGCAATGCCACCAGCAATGTCTGAATAGAATGTACCAACAGGGCAAACATGGCTCCGTTCACAGCACTCACACCAAATAGTACCAGTACGGTCTTTACGGCAAAATGCCAGGGACCGGCTCCATTGGGAGTGGGAACGAGCACAGCAAAAGAACCTACCACGAAAGCCACCAGTGCCACCATCGGGCCCAGATGCGCTGTAAAGTCAAAACAAAAGAACGTGAGATAGAAGTGCAAATAATATGACACCCAAATTCCCACTGAATGGAAAAAGAACCAGAACGGACGTTTGAGCCGGAAAACCGACAACAATCCGGACTGCAATTCACGGATGACGGTGCGGGTGCGGGAAAACACGTTCAGTTTATAAATGATAAACACTCCCGTAACCAATGCCACAAGCAGGCAGGCTCCGGCCACCAAGTAGCCGGCAGAAGTGAAAGTGTGCAACAATCCGTCCAAAGAAACGCCGGTATACTTGCAGAAGCGCACGAAAACAGGAATCTCAACAAGAAAGGTGAAAGAACTTATCAGCAAAACCATAAGCATATCCACCACTCGTTCGCTCATTACCGTGCCCACCAGTCGGCTGAAGCTGACTCCATCCTGCCTGTTAAGCACACCGCAACGCAGCACTTCGCCCACACGAGGCACAACCAGACTGCTTGCGTAACTGAGATATATGGCATGAACGCAGCTGCTCAGGCGCACCCGACCATCTGTCGGAGCAAGCATCTCACGCCAACGCAAGGCGCGGAAAACCTGAGCCAGCACACCAAAAGGCAGGCTCAGAAGCATCCATGTCCAGGACATGTCCTCGGACAGTGCGGCAGAGACCTCTTCCCATTGGAATCCCCTGTACATCCACCACAAGATGGCAACAGCAAAAACAACGGGCAAAACACATTTAATGGTATAATTGATGAGTTTCTTCACTATTCCGTGCACAATTATTGATGAAAAATTGTATCTTTGCCTACAAAATTATAAAATTATCAGCACATATGAGACTCGTTAAGCCGAAAAAGTTTCTGGGGCAACACTTTTTGACAGATTTGGGCATTGCCCGGGATATTGCCGACACCGTAGATGCGTGTCCAGACATCCCTGTCCTTGAAGTAGGACCGGGAATGGGAGTCATGACACAATATCTGGTACAAAAGCCACGCACGGTTAAGGTTGTGGAAATTGACTACGAATCCGTTTCCTTCCTGAGGAAAAAATTTCCCTCTCTGGAGGAAAATATAATTGAGGACGATTTCCTGAAGATGCATCTCGAGAATGTGTTCCAAGGGCAGTCTTTTGTACTTACCGGGAACTACCCCTATAACATCAGCAGCCAAATCTTCTTCAAGATGCTCGACTACAAGGATCTGATCCCTTGCTGCACGGGCATGATCCAGAAAGAAGTGGCCGAACGCATTGCCGCAGCACCGGGCAACAAGTCCTATGGCATTCTGAGCGTCCTGATTCAAGCCTGGTACTCCGTTGAATATCTTTTCACCGTACATGAGCATGTCTTCAACCCTCCTCCAAAGGTAAAGAGTGCGGTCATCCGCATGACCCGCAACAGCACCACCAGCCTGGGATGCGACGAGCAATTGTTCAAGCGGCTTGTCAAGACCACTTTCAACCAACGACGCAAGACGCTCAGGAACAACATCAGACCGCTGCTGGGCGAACTGGACACCCAATGTGCAAAGGAGGGATTCCCCATCCCCGACCACTCCACACTCCTCCAAGACCCCATCTTCAACCAACGCCCGGAACAGCTCAGCGTCCAACAGTTCATCGAACTCACCAACCGCGTTAGTGATGAGTACAAACGCTGAAACAGCCAATAGTATAAAAACTATCTTAAATCTTAAGCATAAGACACCATGACAACAAGACGACATTTCCTCCGCCAGTCTGCCACCGCATTGGCAGCAGGACTGATATTGCCGGAAACCATGCGAGGCAGCAACGCCAACATGAAAGTATCAGCCAACGACCAGCTCAACATCGCACTCATCGGATGCCGGGAAATGGGATGGAACAACCTTAGGGACACGATGAATCATCCCGGGCTGAACTGCATCGGCCTGTGTGACATTGACAGCAGCATCCTGGCCAACCGTGCCGCCGAAGCGGAAAAGAACTGGGGCAGACGTCCGGAACTCTACGGCGACTACCGCCGCCTGCTTGAACGCAAAGACCTGGACGCCGTCATCATTGGAACACCCGACCACTGGCACTGCCTCATGATGACCGATGCCTGCTCCGCCGGCAAAGATGTATATGTGGAGAAGCCCATTGCCAACAGTATTGCCGAATGTGACGCCATGGTCAAGGCAGCGAAACGGTATGGCCGGGTTGTACAGGTAGGCCAACAGCAACGCAGCTCGCAGATGTGGAGAAGGATGAAGGAATACATCGACAGCGGCAAGCTCGGCACCATTGCCCAAGTGAATGTCTGGGCCAATTTCTCGTATGCGGCGGTGCTCAACCCCCAACCAGATTCCCCCGTTCCTGCGGGCATTGACTTTGACATGTGGCTGGGCCCGGCCCCAAACCGCACATTCAACAACAGAAGATTCCACGGACTGTGGCGAATGTTCTGGAATTACGGTGGCGGTCTGATAACAGACTGGGGCGTCCATCTGCTGGACATGGCGCTGTGGGGAATGAATGTCAAGGGAATGCCCAACCGAGTGGTGGCAGCAGGAGGCAACTTCTCATATCCCGACAATCTCTCGGAAACTTTCGACACCCTGAATGTCGTCTACCAATTTGACAAATTCAATATCCGCTGGAGCAACACCGCCATTGAGACCGGGCCTTACGGCAGAAATTACGGACTGGAGTTCCAAGGCACCAACGGCACACTGATTGTCAACCGCGAAGGAATGGAAGTGATACCGCTGGGTGGCAGAATTGAGGCAATGAAAGACAAACCCTCGAACAACGACCATTATGACCACACCACCAATTTCCTGGATTGCATAAAGACAAGGAATCTGGAAACGGCTTGCCCCATCACCAACGGAAGCCTTTGCGCCAAGTACGCGCACATCGGCAACATTGCCGCCCGCACGGGAGAAGCCCTCACCTACGATGATCAGAAGCAGACCTTCAACAACAAACAGGCAGACAAGTTCATCACACCCGAATACCGCAAACCCTGGAAATTCCCCCGATAATCCCCGTTTCGGACAACATACAGGGAGGACGAAAAGCAAAATTTCGCCCTCCCTGATTTTATTTTTAGGCGGATTTGCTTGCTATTTAGCAGAAAAACCTTAACTTTACACCCTGAAAGAACGTTTGGGGGCAAAAAGGCTGTCAAAATGCCAACTGCCCAGGTCCGTTTGCGGAACAAGCAAAAGCCCCCGAACCAAAACAAAAAGTAAAACAGCAAAATGGACGACTATCACGCGGAAACCCTGAACATGTAGACTGCCGGGAGCATGAACAAAACATCACGTTCTCCCGGAGAGTTAATCAACATCTGTACTAATTCAATACTGGAGGACTGAACAAATGCGCACATATTGGCATACTACAGGCGGACTGAAGACGCTTGATAAATGGCAACCCAACTGCTGGGTGCAGGTTACCTGCCCCACACAAGAAGACAAGGATTTTCTGGAAAACACACTCGGAATCCCCGACTATTTCATTTCCGACATTGCGGATACCGATGAGCGTGCCCGCTACGAATTTGACGACGGATGGGTACTCATCATTCTTCGTATCCCATACGTAAAGGAAGTGCGTTCACGCACACCCTTCACCACCATCCCCTTAGGTATCATCCTGAACAAGGACGTCTGCATTACGGTCTGCAACTTCGAGACCAACATGATGATAGACTTTGTTTCCTTCCAACAGAAGCGAGGCGTGGGATTCACCGACTCCGTAGACATGGTTTTCCGCCTCTTCCTCAGCAGTTCCGTGTGGTACCTGAAGCGGCTGAAGCAAATCAACACTCTTCTGGAAAAGTCAAAGGAGAACCTTGACCACAAGATTGACAACGCCGCCCTCATCAACCTGAGTAAGTTGCAGGACAGCCTCACCTACTTCATCACCTCCATCCGCGGAAACGAGACCCTCCTTTCCAAACTGAAGTTCAAACTGCCCGTGGACGAACTGGACGCAGACCTCATCGAAGACGTAAACATCGAGATGTCACAGGCACGCGAGTCGGCATCCATCTACGCCAACATTCTCGACTCCACCATGGACACCTATGCCAACATCATCAACAACAACATGAGCAGCGTCATGAAAATGCTTACCAGCATCACATTGCTCATGATGTTCCCCACACTGGTGGCCAGCCTCTTCGGAATGAACCTTGTCAACGGAATGGAAAACGCTTGGTGGGGTTTCCCCCTTGCCATGGGCATAACCATAGGCGTAACCATACTTTTATTGTGGTATTTCAGACGGAAAACATGGATTTGACGCCTATTTTAGCAAAAAACTTAGTTTTTTTTAGGCGATAAGAATATTTTTGTCTTATTTTGTAAGAAGATTATCGACAAAAACCTATATTTTAGATAAAAACTGTACATGATGGACTCATTAGAGACGAATGGAACCACTGCCATAGAGCAGACTTCTCAACAACCCATTGTAGCCGAAACAGCTCCCATTGAAGAGACTGCAACATCTACAACGGTAAGCACTCCCCAGAACAAACAGGAAGTTTTGGCACGCGCCAAGGAAATCGTTGCCAGCGAAAACCCCATTGACAAGCAAGAGGTTGAAGCGCTGAAACAGGGCTTTTACAAGTTCCACAATGCCGAAGTGGCACAAGCACGGCAGAAGTTTGTGGACGAAGGCGGAAACAGCGAAGAGTTCGTTCCCGAACTGGATACCGCAGAACCCGAATTCCGTGCCCTGATGCAAATCATCCGCGACCGCCGCGCCAAGGAACTGGAAGAAATCGAAAAACAGAAGCAGGAAGGTCTGGCACGCAAGCTGGAGATTCTGGACCGCATACAACAAATGGCCACCACCCCCGAAGACGCCAACCAGCACTTCGACGAGTTCAAGCAGCTCCAGGCCGAATGGAAGGAAATCAAATCCGTTCCCGCCGAGCGCGCCACAGAATTGTGGAAGAACTACCAGCTCTATACAGAACAGTTCTATGACCTGCTCAAGCTCGGACACGAACTGCGCGAGTATGATTTCCGCAAGAACCAGGAAGTGAAGACCCGTCTGTGCGAACAGGCTGAAGCACTGCAAAACGAAGAAGACGTGGTAGCCGCCATCAACCAGTTGCAGGGTCTGCACCAGGAATGGAAGGAGACTGGCCCCGTGGCAAAGGAAATCCGCGAAGAACTGTGGAACCGCTTCAAGGAAGCCAGCACCATCATCCGCAAGAAACACCAGGCCCACTTTGAAGCCCGCAAAGCCGAAGAGGAAAACAACCTGGCTCAGAAGGAAGCCCTTTGCGTGGAAATCGAGAACATTGCACTGGACGAACTGAAGACCTTCGCACAATGGGACGAGATGACAAAGAAGATCATCGAACTGCAAACCCAGTGGAGAACCATCGGCTATGCACCTCAGAAGATGAACACCGCCATCTTTGAGCGTTTCCGCAAAGCCTGCGACCGTTTCTTTGAGCAGAAGTCCAACTTCTACCACGACCTGAAAGAATCATTCAGTCAGAACCTGGCCAAGAAGAAGGCACTGGTGGAAAAAGCCGAAGCGCTGACCAACAGCACCGAATGGCGCTCCACCGCCGACATCATGATTCAGATGCAGAAAGAGTGGAAGGAAATCGGGAACATACCCCGCAAGGCCGCCGAAAGCCTGTGGAACCGTTTCATCACCGCATGCGACCACTTCTTTGAGGAAAAGCAGAAAGCCGAGGCAGAAGCACAGGGCGAGCAGAACGCAAACCTGGAGAAAAAGAAGTCCATCATAGAAGCCCTCAAGGGACTGGAAGAGAACAAAGACGCCAAGGACATCATTGCCAAGGTGAAGGAACTGCAGAAGGAATGGAACGCCACCGGCCATGTACCCTTCCGCGAGAAGGACAAGCTCTATCAGGAGTACCGCGCCATTGTGGACAAGTTGTTCCAGGCATATAACAACAGCCAGACACGCCGTCGC
Source organism: Bacteroidaceae bacterium (assembly GCA_017379075.1). Lineage (GTDB taxonomy): Bacteria > Bacteroidota > Bacteroidia > Bacteroidales > Bacteroidaceae > Physcousia. The sequence continues at coordinate 88,988 of JAFNXL010000008.1, read as the reverse complement.
TTGAATAACTTCAAGAACGCTTTGGCCAACAAGGCCGAGGCACAAGGCGTTTCACTGACCGTTGAACGCACACGCATGATGCGTGCCTACGAAAACCTGCGTACAGAGATCCAGACTTACGAAAACAACCTGGGCTTCCTCTCCATCAGCAGCAAGAAGGGCAACAGCCTGGTAGACACCATGAAGAAGCGTGTAGACCGCTTGCACAACGAACTGGCACTGCTGGCCGAGAAGATTCGCGCCGTAGACGAGCAACTCAAGAAAGGCGAGGCAGAATAATCCCCTGCCCTTTCCTCATCAAAATAAACGGTCCGCAACCTGTCTCATCCAAGGTTGCGGACCGTTTCTCTTTCCGTTTACCGGAAACTCGGAGTATTATTCTCCAAAGATTTCCGCCAATGTCTTTCCTAATTCCTCTCCGCGGATACCAGATTTGATAACCTTACCGTCGGGGCCGTAGAGAATCGTCGCGGGAATGGCCTTTACGTTATAAAGATCGCTGGCTCCACATTCCCAACCCTTAAGGTCGCTTATCTGAGGCCATGCAATACCCATTTCCTCCACACACTTCGCCCAGTCCTCCTTTTTGCCGTCGAAAGAAATGCCCACAACCTCAAAGCCTTTCGCCTGATACTTTTCATAACAAGCCTTAATGTTGGGAATTTCCGCACGGCAGGGACCGCACCAGCTTGCCCAGAAATCTACCAGCACATACTTGCCCTTACCTACATAGTCGGTCAGATGAGCCTCTTTGTCCTCAAGGTCTTTTCCGGCGAAGTCTACCACATCAGCGCCGGGCAGCTTGTTGCGCTCGCCTTCGAGCATGCGGTACACAGAGGCCAACTGCTTGCTGTCCTTGTATTTATAGTCAGTAAGGAAACTATCCACAAACTCCACGCCTAAATCACTTGCATATCTGCACAGGAAGAATACGGGCACAAGATTGTCCGCATTGCCCAGAACCGCCTGTTTCTTTGCAGCAAGCATCTCCTCTTCCAAGGCGTTCCAGCGCTCCATCAGGCTGTTTACCATTTCTTCGGGAACGTTGCCATTGTGCTTTTTATGCAGTTCGCCAAATTCCTTCCTGAGCGCACCGTCCTTTTCTTCCAAGGCCTGGAACATGCTGCGTGCCTCTGCCAACTTCATGTTCTGCTCAGAGCCTTTGGTAATCTGTCCCTTTCCGTCCTTGATGGTCACTTCTACCGGGGTTCCGTCAGCAATTACGCTGCACACAGAAGTGCGCTTCTGGTCGGCTGTGCGGTCCACAGACACGTATACATCCGTTGTGTCGATGACAAACGTAACGGTACTGTCTTCTGCCACCTGCGATTCCAGAAGGAGATCACCTGTGTAAAAGGCTCTAAGGAACGTTGGCTTGGGGTCGCCCAGTTCTCCTGTTACCTTAATCTCTGTACTTGTCTTTGTCTCGGTGCAAGCCGCCAGACAAAGGGCGGGAATCATTGCCCATAAATGTAACTTTCTCATGTCGTAATTATTATTATATTAATGTCCTATATGCATTAGTGAGTGCAAAATTAGCAAAAATAACGGAACAAGCAACGGAAAAAGAGAGAAATAAAGTTTTTTTGCCTTCATTTAGAACAGCAGTAGTACTGCATTGCCCCTTTAAGATTAAGATATCTTCTATAGCCGATGAAGATATACTTCGTTAGGTGATGCAGTATATCTGCTCTGAAATCAGTTTTAGCCACTTTCAAAGAATCGCCTTTACTTTGCCGATGAATCGCCTTTCATCCCCCATTGAATCGCCTTTACTTTGCGAAGAAAGCGCCTTTCATTTTTTAATGGCACGCGGATGAGTAGTGAGGGATGAACCGTGAGGGATGAAGGGGTACGCTGCGTGCAGCGTCCGAAATATCTTACTCACATAACTCTCGCCAATCCCGCAAAAGGCTTAGAGCAATAATATAATTTTGTGAGATTCGTGAGATTCGCGTGCGATTATAACCCAATGTGCTCTCCGGACGCTGCACGCAACGTCCCTACCTCTTCAACGCTCATTACTCACAGCTCATTACTCATTACTCATTACTCAAAATCTGCTGTCATCTGTCGAATCCGTGTCATCGGCGTGCCATCCTCCACATTTGTCAAAAAACAAGAAAATGGGATTTCGGCTTTTCCAGACAAAAGAGAAAATAATATACATATCTGTATTCCAATAAGATACAAAACACAAAAATCACAGCTTAAAACAAACGAAAAAAAGACTTAAGTGTTTCTTGAGTTTTACTTAAGTCTTTTCGGAGTAACACTTAAGTGTTTCTGCAAAAACACTTAAGTGTTATTTTTCTACCGATTTTGTGTAAAGATTTTTCCTGTTACTTCCACAGAAAAACGGTTCCCCCGAAGGAGAACCGTCTAATATAACATCTAAGGTCTGTACCTTAATATTACAGCTGGGGACCAGCAGCAACGAGAGCCTTACCAGCTTCGTTGGTGGTGTACTTGGCAAAGTTCTTGATGAAGCGAGCTGCCAAGTCCTTAGCCTTCTCTTCCCACTGGCAAGCGCACTCGTAAGTGTCGCGGGGGTCGAGAATAGCGGGATTTACGTTGGGCAGAGCGGTGGGAACCTCGAAGTCGAACATAGGAATCTTCTTGGTCTCAGCCTTCAGGATAGAACCGTCCAGGATGGCGTCGATGATACCGCGAGTATCGGGAATTGAGATACGCTTGCCGGTACCGTTCCAACCGGTGTTCACCAAGTATGCCTTAGCACCGCTCTTCTCCATTCTCTTAACCAGCTCCTGAGCGTACTTTGTGGGGTGCAGCTCCAAGAATGCCTGGCCGAAGCAAGCAGAGAAGGTGGGAGTGGGTTCAGTGATACCGCGCTCTGTACCAGCCAACTTGGCGGTGAAACCGCTCAGGAAGTAGTACTGGGTCTGCTCGGGAGTCAGGATTGATACGGGAGGCAGTACGCCGAATGCGTCAGCAGACAAGAAGATTACATTCTTGGCAGCGGGAGCAGAGCTTCCGGGCTGAATGTTGTTGATGTGGTCGATGGGGTAAGAAACGCGGGTATTCTCAGTTGCGCTCTTGTCGTTGAAATCGATTACGCCATCCTCAGAAACGATTACGTTCTCGAGCAGAGCGTTACGCTTGATTGCACCGTAGATGTCGGGCTCGTTCTCCTTAGACAGGTTGATAACCTTAGCATAGCAACCACCTTCGAAGTTGAACACACCGTTGTCATCCCATCCGTGCTCGTCATCACCAATGAGGCGACGCTTGGGATCGGTAGACAGAGTGGTCTTACCGGTACCAGAGAGACCGAAGAAGATAGCGGTGTTCTCGCCGTTCATGTCGCAGTTTGCAGAGCAGTGCATTGAAGCGATACCCTGGAGGGGCAGATAGTAGTTCATCATTGAGAACATACCCTTCTTCATTTCACCACCGTACCATGTGTTGATGATAACCTGCTCGCGGCTGGTGATGTTGAAGGCTACACAAGTCTCAGAGTTGATGCCCAGTTCCTTCCAGTTCTCAACCTTTGCCTTAGAAGCGTTGTAAACGATGAAGTTGGGTTCGAAGTTCTCCAGTTCCTCAGCGGTGGGACGGATGAACATGTTGGTTACAAAGTGTGCCTGCCAAGCCACCTCAACGATGAAGCGAACGGCCATGCGGGTGTCAGCGTTTGCACCGCAGAAGCAGTCTACAACATACAGGTTCTTGTTAGACAATTCCTTCTTTGCAATATCCTTCAATTCAGCCCAAGCAGCTTCGGTGATGGGCTTGTTGTCGTTCTTATAGTCATCAGAAGTCCACCATACGGTATCCTTTGAGTTCTCGTCCATAACGATGAACTTGTCTTTGGGAGAACGTCCGGTGTAAACGCCAGTCATAACGTTAACGGCGTCCAGCTCGGTGTTCTGACCCTTTTCATAACCTTCAAGGCCAGCCTTGGTCTCTTCTGCGAACAACTGCTCATAAGAGGGGTTGTGTGCAATCACGGTTGAACCGGTGATGCCATACTGTGTCAAATCTAATGTTGCCATTTTTGTAATAAATAATAAAGTTTTATACGGTTTGTACTTAATATACCTCTGTTACTAAATTGCCCATTTCTTGGACGATACAAAGGTACATATTTCTTTTGAACCGCCGAAGCAAATTAAAACTTATTTATAGCTGTTTTGCTTTGTTTTTTTATTTTTTATAGTTTTGCGAAACAGAGTTGACAATTACAGAAACTTTTTATGTCAATTGCCAAGTAAAAAGTATGCTGAAACGGCAGTCTTTAATTCGGTTGTAGTCTGCGAATAAAAATAAGTTTTGTACGCACATTTATTCGGAACCTGAACAAATGTTTTTTATCTAATGTTGTCGCCATATAAACCATATAAAATGAATGGGCCGACATTTTAGGAAATATCGGCTACCATTCAAACAACATAGAGAGCAGAACAATGTTGTTATAGTAAATGCGTTTTATGGTTTTTTCTTGCGTTTATAAAAATGGGCAGCAGCTCCAGGGCTGATGATGCGGATGTCTATGAGCGGTGCTATGATGGTGTCTGTGCTCATGACGTTCATGATGTGATTATCTTTGCCGTTTCCCCAAGGATTACGTATGGCATAGAGGGCTCCGGGGCGATGTGGAGGCAAAAGGGGATGTCCGTGCTTCACCACTGTTTTGTGTTAAAGCGAATGTGAGCATAAATATTCCTATGCAATGGAGTCTTTTCATGTCAATATGTCTTAAAGTGTTCATCATCAAAGTACGTCACTGGTGTGAGTTGCATTTTGTAGTAGTAGTCTGTATATGCAAATCTTTCAGCTGACAGTCGTAGGTAAATACGCATACAGTCATTTCAACTTTCGTTTCGTCTATTATTACCACAAAGCATTTTTTCTTGTCATCTTTACAATAAATGTGGGTCTTGAATCCAGCTGAGTTTGCCTGCAACAATGGTTGAAAATTCTCTTTTTTTATGATAGACCAGGCTTCGGATTTCAGTTCTCCAATGGAGCCTTTTCCGGAAGAAATGATTTGAATGCTGCAGAGCTCGTCGATATTATGGTAGTTAGTTATGCTTACAACGTTGGGCAAATGCAAATCCTTTACAAGTCCAATCATTTGTTTTGAGACATATACATATTTTAGGTTCTCTGAATCGGCAAATTTGTCGAACGGATTTTTCTGTGCATATGTTGCAGTGCAGATGAATACCAACAGAACGGAAAAAAGGTGTTTAACGATGATTCGTTTCATATTATTGCAATGTTTTTAATGTTTCTAATGCGTTGTATAATGTGTTGTTACTCTTATTTGTTATTTCTTCGGCATGTTCCAGATGTTCTCTCCCGACATTCAGACTGTATTCCATCAGCTGGAAGGCCTTGAGAACTTCTTCGCGTGCCAGTTTAGGGTCGTCAAAGGTGTCTTGTTGTGCCTTGTTTGTCCTGTATTCGGGCCACAGAGAAATGAAGCCGGCAATGAGTGTAATGCATGCAGCGGCAGAGATGATTCGGACAAGGCGAAATCGGATTGTCCTGCTTCCTGGCTGCATTGTGGTGTCCGTGTGCCGTGCTTGGGTGTTCTCATCCTCGGCAGCCCATTGGTCAATCTTCATGGAGAGCCTTTCTTCCAGGCCTTTGGGAATTTCCGTTTCTCCCGTTTTTTTCAGGTTCAAGTGTCTTAGCCTTTCCATGTTCTTGCTATTTTTATGAATTGTTCTTTTAGTTTCTTCCTTGTTCTTGTAACAATCTGCCTGAGGTTTCCTTGCCTGATGCCCGTGGAGATTTCCATTTCTTCGTAGGAGAGTTCCTCAAGCAAATACATTTTCATGATGTCCCGTTCTCTTGGTGGCAAATGCGCTATAAGATCCTTCACGAGGAAGGCCTCGTCTTCCATCTCCACTTTGCTGTCAGGAGTGTCGTTTTCTTGCGGTTCGTTGGCGTTTTCCAATTGTTGGAAGATATCAAGCGTTTTGTGACGCATTTTGTCCAGATACAGATGCCTCATCATGATTATAAGGTAAGCTTCGTTCACTCCATTCTGTACCAGCACTTCGCGCTTCTGCCATATTCGTAGATAAGTGTCTTGGAGAAGATCTTCTGCGTCCTGGGTGTTGCCTGTCAGCTCGAATGCCACTCTGTAGAGCATCCGGTGAAAGGGCATGAACTGTTGCTTGAATTCCTGCTGGTTCATTTCAGTTGTTCCTTTTTCTCTTTGACATGGAAACTGCCGACGAACAGCTTCCATAAGGTGGTTATCAGAAGGCAGAAATCAATTCAACATTCTCAACCAATTCTTCTATACTGACTTCTCCTATAAGGTGCACGATGAGAGACTTGTCGTCTGCATTATCTTTCATTCCTATATGGATTATGCCATCTTTGATAATTCCTTTATCTTCAATGCCGTAGTATTGGATTACATGAAACGGACTCCAGTCCTTGCTGAATATGCTTGTTGTGTTGTTCTTCTCGGTATAAAAATTTTTGTATCCTTTTATGTCCATGATGTCCGCATGAAGTTCTTTCCTTTGTTGGTTGTCAAGGAATACTTCAACGTATTCCAGCTTTTTGATTTTTGCAAACGTCTTGGAGTCTGTTCCTTCTTGTTTCGCTTCTAATTTGATGGCTTTTGTGACATTCTCGTATTTAGCCCCTTCCATTTTCTTGTAATGTCTAATAAGGCTGTTGGCGCTTTTCCCAAATGCGCTGCATGCAAAAATCAGCAGCAGCAATGATAAGATGTTTTTCTTCATAACGTTTTTGTCTGATCTGTTTATTTTCTGCTTTACAATAATATAAACGGAGAAAAGACATGTCTTGTGACAAAAAAGTTGTTTTTTTTAGGCAATTCAGTGCAACGCGCAAAGAAATGCCAGAAAACAACGCCTTTTTAAACAAAAACAGCCAAGGGAAAATTTTCCTTTGGCTGTTTTTGTCTGCTGAAAAGAGACTTATGCAAACATGGACATCAAAGTCCCTTTCTGTTCATCATTAAGCGTGTTGTTCTCAGCAATGAACCGGATGAATTGTACAGGGTCGTTATCGAAATAGTCCACCTGCGCCTTATCCATCACCATCTTGCAGTATTCCTCTTTAGAGACAGCGGGAACGTAATAAAGCATTGCACCAATCTTCTTGGATTTCACATAGCCCTTTTTGGTAAGAATCTTCAAGAAAGTGGCAAGCGTGGTATAGGCTGGTTTGGGGTCTTCAAAAACTTCCAGTATGTCATGCGTGAAACCGCCCTTGTTGGGCAAATTCCAAAGTATCAGCATTACTTGAAATTCTGATCGCGTTAAAAATCTCTTTTCGCTCATGTGCTTAAAAACTAATTTATTATCCTGAATATACAATATCTGCAAACAACTCTGCTTACTATCGTTGCAAATATACAATGAAAAACCGATGATGAGCCATTGGGAGGAAGAAAAATCATCCCTCCTTCCCAATTTTTAACATTTTTTATAATCTATTTTGATTTATTAATGCTTACAGGGCGTCAAAGACACAACAAACGGGCTATTTTATGATGGAAGTGGAAGGATTGCGCAGTCCCTTCGCACTGGAGAGAAAAGCCTTGGCCGTGCCGAATCTCAAGAACATATCTATCCTTACGGGCATGTGGTTGGCATCATCGGTAACGTAGAAAGTTATGATTTCCTTTTCTTCCTTTCCCTCATACTCCACAAAGGAGAAAACCAGACAACGATACTTCACACCAGTCTCCTCCATCTTGAAATTCTTCTTGCCACGATAGACCAGAGTGGTGGATTCCACCTTGCGGCCGTCCGCCATTGGAAACACCAACTTGTCGCCCGGCTTGAATCTGGCGGCATCATAGGAGCGCGCACAGAGCATCATACTCAACATGTCGTAAATACATTCCTTGCTTACGTGCGATGTGTCACGCCCCACTCCTTTACGGTTAAGGTAATGCTGTTTGAGATGGGTCTCACCGTTGCGGTAATCATACCATACCTGATCCACATAATATTTTCCGCCCTCATTGGCCGCCTTGCGGTAATACTGGGGAAGCATTTCGGGACTGACAATACTGAGCAAGGTGTCGCGCATGGCAAAGAACTTGTCCAGCTTTTTGCTGGTGCGTGTGATAAGATGGCTCTCATAGCAATCCTTCCCCTTCCATGAGGAACGGGTTGTGGTCATGGTGGCACTTCCCGCCTTCAGCCAGATGAACTTCCAATTAAAATGCAGGGTATACTCCAGCGTCTCATTATCCGAAAACGCTGTATTCTCCATCTTACACTGTGAGAACAAGGGCATGGCGTTCCAGAAGAACGCCAGCACCAATGCGATAATAAAATTCCTTTTCATAAATGGATATAGGGACGTTCTAAAAATTCTGGATTTAAGTTTTTAACTATTCTGGTGTTCTCGCTTTCGGCCGCTTTTCGACTCTTTTGTATGCCATTTTGTCAAGCCTCATCAGTCACATAACCCATTATGTTCCTTCTTCAACTTTCAAAAGCACACACAAAATAGAACGAAAATCAACTCGACATAATTTTTGGGACGTCCCTTATAGTTTTGTTTGTCATTAAATGTTATTTATCTGAATCCGGGCGTACGTCCGATACTGCCACCGCCACCGTGATTGTGGCTGGAGCTGCCCGACTTGCCTTTCTTCTTCTCTTCCTCTCGCTGACGGTTGCGGTCTTTGATATCCTTCTTCTTGTCCGGTTTCTGTTTGGTAATGGTCAACGGTTTCTGCTTGCATACCTCTATGTTCCGGATGTTCCAGTCCTGCTCAATGTCCCACTTTGCCTTCACCTGGATGGGCTGCGGGAAATAGAACACTTCTTCGGGCTGAAGGCCTTCGGCATAGTTTCCGGTGTCCCACTTCTCGTTTCCGTTTCTGTCAATGAAGCATCGCAGGAAAAACTCTCCTGGCTTCAGATAGAAGAAATCTGCACGTCCGTCCTTATCGGCACGAAGTTGCCTTACCGGCTTGTCGCTACGGCCAAGCAACTGAATGACCAAGGCGGTGTCTTCGGGCGCAATGACATGGACGAAGAGGGCACCGTATTCATCAAGATCGCGCACACGGAATTCCTGCTTGATGGGTTTGTTCACATTGCCTAATATACTAAGGATGGCGGCAGAGTCCACCTGGAAGCTATATTGTTCCTTGGATTGCCATTCGGCATAGAGCCTATACTCCTTCTTCCGGCCCTCAACGGGAAGGAAGAGGAACGGGGCGGGAATCCAGTTTGAGTCTTGCTTCTGGAAGAAGTGGACCTTTGACGTGTCTATGCTGGCAATGGGTTCACTGGCGGTAAACAGAATGTTCTGGTTGGGGTCTATGCTTCCGGCGGGTTTACCGGTCATGGTCAGATATATCCTTTCATAAGGGTTCTCCTCATGGGGAAGCGGTGTCTTGGACTTCTTGGCACGCTTTTCCCTTTCCTTGTTCCAATCCTCAATCTGCTTGAGCTGTTCCTTGCGCTGCTTCTCACGGGTCAGCTTGGATGCCATCTCCAGCGTGTCGGTGCGCTGTACCAGTTTGCCCGTGGTATCAGTTTCCATGTAAGTGAGCGTCATGGCAAGGGTGTCAATCTGATAACTGAACATGGTGTCCGTAACCCAATAAGTGATGGTATCATGGTGCTGGGTATATTCCGGCACCAGACATTTTTCATCAAAGTTGAGTCCCTTGATTGTGGGCAGACTGTCTGCGGGAGCGGTAAAATACAAGGTAAAGTATTCCGGCACGGGGCGCTCCGTCTTCAACAGATGCTGGTCCTGCCCGCCCTCAAGAAAGAGGCGGATTACCACATCATCGGGCAAGTAATGGGTATAGGGAACCACTCGGATGGAGTCATAACGAGTGGTATCGCGCCAGATGGTATCCATGCGGATGTCGGGCTTGCTTGAGGTTACCAGCGTGGTGGTGTCCCACCCCACCGCTTCGCTCTTCTGGTTGAAGATATAGTTTCCATCGGCGTCTTTCAACGCATAAGCATGGTATTTGCCGGGCTTCACTCCCTTTATCACGAACCTGCCACTTCCATTGGTGCGCGATACACGCGTCATAGGTGTGGTGGTGAAGAGGGTGTCACTGAACGAACTGTCGGCTGGATAAAGCCCCACCATTACTCCCTTCACAGGCTCCAAGTCTTCGGCATTCAGCACCGTACCCGAAATCTCCATCGTATCAATGGTCTCTCCCGTACTGAAGGAATAGGTGTAGTTTCCCATTGGGTTGCCCTCGTTGTTGTCCTCAATGGCATCGCTGAAGTCGATGGTATAGGTGGTGTTTTCCTGCAAATCGTCAAAGAGGTCAATCTTGATACGTTTTCCGTCGGCCCTCACGTTGGCGGCCTCAATCTGTGGCGGGGAAACCACCACCTTATCGTTTGCATTTTCCAGTTTGACGTATTCGTTGAACAGAATGCTCAACTTCTTCTTGTCATTCTTAACGGATCTGTCTTTGGGAAAGCACTGCACCACCACAGGCGGCTCTTCGTCATAGCGTCCGCCGTCTGGGTTTCCAATGCTCGCACAGGCAATGCAAGTCAATGTGGCAAGGGTCAGTATCGTAATGGGGGTATACCTCATGAGTTCAGTGCTATAATTTCTTCTATGTGTTCACGCTTGTTGCTCAGGCGGGGCACCTTGTGCTGTCCGCCCAGCTTGCCTTTGGACTTGAGCCAGTCATTGAACACGCCTTTTCTGCCGACAATGATTTCCAGGGGCTGCAAGGTGATGTCTTTGTAACGCTTGGCTTCATAGTCCGAGTTAATCTGTTGCAAAGTGCTGTCAAGAATCTTGGCAAACTGGCCCAAATCAGCAGGAGCGTTAGAGAATTCTATTACCCACTGGTGGCGGCACTTTCCGTTCTCGTCCATATAAACGGGAGCAGCGGTATATTCCAACACCTGTGCCCCGGTTGCCTTGCAGGCCGCCTGCAGTCCTTTTTCGGCATTGTCTACAATCAGTTCCTCCCCGAAAGCGTTGATGAAGAACTTGGTGCGGCCCGTAATGACAAACTTGTAGGGATTCTTCTGCGTAAAGCTTACTGTATCACCTATCATATAGCGCCACAGTCCGCTGCTGGTACTGATAAGGATGGCATAGTTGCGGCCAGTTTCCACGCCCCACAAAGGCACCACTTCGGGATTGGGGCTTTCAATCTGGTCCATCGGGATAAATTCATAGAACACACCATAATCGAGCATCAGGCTCATTGCCGGGTCAGCCGGATCATCCTGCAAACCGAAGAAGCCTTCCGACGCGTTATACGTTTCCATGTAGTGCATACCAGACTTGGTGATAAGGCGCTTATACTGTTCGCGGTATGGCGTGAAAGCCACTCCGCCATGGAAGAACACTTCCAGATTGGGCCAGACTTCCTGCAACACAGATGCGCCGGAAATTTCCATCACACGGTTCAGGACCGAAAGCATCCAACTGGGCACACCGCTCAGATTGGTCACGTTACGGTGTATGGCCTCTCGGGCAATGCGGTCGCGCTTTATTTCAAAGTCACTGAGCAAGGCAGTCTCCTTGCGGGGAACTCTTACCAGATTGACCAGAGGGTTTATGTTTTCTATAAGAATGGCGCTCAAGTCGCCCACCAGGCTACTTTTCAGATTGTAGTTGGGCGCATGGCTTCCACCCAGGATCAAGGCCCGTCCATCAAAGATACGGCTTTGGGGGTTATTGCGCAGATACCACACCACGGCATCAGTTCCGCCTCTGTAGTGCGTATCCTTCAGTCCGTCCTTGCTGACCGGGATGAACTTGCTCTTGTCGTTTGTGGTGCCGCTGCTCTTGGCATACCATTTCACCACACCCGGCCACAGCAAATCTTTCTCTCCCTGGCGCATACGGTCAATATAGCCTTTAAGTTCCTCATAAGTGTGGACGGGTTGACTCTTGGCAAAATCCTCGTAACTGCGTATGCGGGCATAGTCGTGCTGCCGTCCCCATTGCGTGGCTGACGCACGGTTTACAAGTTGCTGCAAAGCTTTGCGCTGCAAGTCTTCTGCACGGGTGGCATACTGATCCAACGTATGAAGTCGGTTCAATAAAAACGGTCGTATAATTCGGGTTAGGCTCATTCTTTCTTATGCATTTGGTTGCAAAATTACTGCAAACTTTTCACATAACCGAAAAATACACAGATTTTAACCCTAATTTGCATTTAGAAACTGTATTGAGGGCAATTCCCGCAATCAAAACGGTTTCTTACTGGGCAAGTTCTACGGAAACTTCCTGTTCCTGTGTGCCAGCTGCAAGATACGCGCTCTCAATCTGCGCAAACAAATCCTTGTCCTCCTTGATGGCATTCAGTGCATTCTTGCACGCCACCTGCTGGCTTTCCTTCTTGGAAAACCCAGAACCATGGCCGCAAACAACACCTTCCACCCTTACCTGGCTATGGAAGGTTGGTGCGCCGTTCTCGTCCTTGTCTTCGGACAAAAGGTCGAAAAGCACACGGAACCTGTATTTTTGTCCCCACTCCAAGAGTTTGCTCTTGTAGTTCACATCCTTGTATGCCATCTTGTCCAGGCTAATGTAGGGTTTCAGCATTCTTTCTTTCACAAACCATACACACCGCTTGTATCCCTGATCAAGGTAGATGGCACCGATGATGGCTTCAAAAGCGTTTCCTTCCAGATAGCTGTTATGGTTCTGATGGGTGCAGGCGCTCTTCAGCAGTTTGTCCAGTCCCATCTTTATGGCAATCTGCCCAAGTGTCTCGCGCTTTACAATGTTACTGCGCGTCACCGTCAGAAAACCTTCCTGCTTCTTGTCAAAACGATGGTAAAGAATATCACTTACAACAGCCTCCAGAATGGCGTCCCCCAGAAACTCAAGGCGTTCATTGTGCTGCATGCCACCATTCTGTGTCCTTGTTACGGCAGACTTGTGCATGAGCGCCTGTTTGTACAATTTCAGGTTCTTGGGGTAGAATCCTAAAATGGAATAAAAAGAGCGATAAAGTTGTCTTTCCTTGCAGAAGGGCAACTTTATCGCTGTTATCAGGTTTTTATACGTCACAATCTTATTCGGCGTACTTTTTGAAGATTACGCAGGCATTGTGTCCGCCGAAACCGAAGGTATTGCTCATTGCTGCACGCACGGTACGCTTCTGGGCAGTATTGAACGTAAAGTTCATGTTGTAGTCGATTTCTTCGTCACGATCCTCGTCATCATGGTTGATGGTGGGAGGTACAATGTCGTTTTGTACGGCCAAAACGCTTGCCATGGCTTCGATGGCTCCGGCTGCGCCCAAAAGGTGTCCGGTCATGCTCTTGGTTGAACTGATGTTCAGCTTGTAGGCATGTTCGCCAAAGAGATTCTTGATGGCCTTGGCCTCAGAAATGTCGCCAACGGGTGTGGAAGTGCCGTGAACGTTGATGTAATCAATGTCCTCGGGCTGCATTTCCGCATCCTCCAACGCATTCTTCATCACCAGCATGGCACCCAGTCCCTCGGGATGGGTAGCTGTCAGGTGATGTGCGTCTGCACTCATTCCCGCACCTGCCATTTCCGCATAAATCTTGGCTCCGCGTGCTTTCGCATGCTCCAGTTCTTCCAGAATCAGACAGGCACTACCCTCTGCCATCACAAAACCGTCGCGGCTTGCGCTGAAGGGACGGCTGGCTTTTTGGGGATCGTCGTTACGGGTGCTCAGGGCATGCATAGCATTGAAACCACCCACTCCGCTGGGCAGAATGGCAGCTTCAGCACCACCGCTCACAATCATGTCGGCCTTGCCCAAACGAATCAGGTTGAACGCCTCGGCAAGTGCATTTGAAGAAGATGCACAGGCAGATGATGTGATGAAGTTGGGGCCATGGAAACCGTACATGATAGAAATCTGGCCTGCGCAGATGTCAGCAATCATCTTGGGAATGAAGAAGGGGCTGAACTTGGGACCGAGTGTACTTCCAGTACGCGCCCAATTGCCTACTTCCTCTTCAAAAGTGATCATGCCGCCGATGCCCACGCCATATACCACACCAATACGGTTCTTGTCTGCCTTGTCCAAATCGATGCCACAGTCCTTGATACCCTGAATGGCACCGGCCAGCGCATACTGGCAATAGAGGTCCATCTTACGGGCCTCCTTACGGTCAATTCCGAAATCTGCCGGTTTGAAGTTCTTCACTTCACAGGCAAACTGGGTCTTGAACTGCGATGTATCGAATCGGGTGATAGGACCGGCACTGCTTACACCATCAATCATGTTCTGCCAAGTTTCCTCAACAGAATTTCCTAATGGTGTAATAGCTCCGATTCCGGTAACGACTACTCTTTTCAGTTCCATTATAAATTATTGAAACAGGTAGAGTGAATTACTTGTTAGCCTCGATGAAAGCAATAGCGTCAGCTACGGTTGAAATCTTCTCAGCCTTGTCATCGGGAATGGTAATCTCGAAAGCCTTCTCGAATTCCATAATCAGTTCCACGGTGTCCAGAGAATCTGCACCCAGGTCATTGGTGAAAGATGCTTCGGGAGTAACTTCAGCCTCATCAACACCCAACTTGTCTACGATAATCTCTTTTACTTTAGCTTCAATTTCTGACATAATTTTCAAAATTAAAATAAATAATACTAAGTATATTTCTCGTTCTCAACGTGCAAAGTAACTACAATTTGCGCAAATGTGCAAGAATTTCACGTAAAATGTTACACTTTTATGCACATTTTAATACATTTTGTGCATTTTTCATGTTGCCATTCATACTATTTCTCTTTTGTTTCCGATTTCAAACAAATTGTTAACTACACAGGCTAAATCTTTAAAAAAACATAAAATCGCCCATGCTTATGCCTATATCTGAAAAAATATAGCTATATTTGCAATAAGAAAAAGATATGAAGTGTACAACACACCCATATATATAATATATAATGTGTAACAACAAAAAAGAAAGGAGTATTTTATGAAAAAGTATGTATGCGATGTTTGCGGATACGAGTATGACCCCGTAGCAGGCGACCCCGATAATGGTGTAGAACCCGGCACAGCCTTCGAAAACATTCCCGAAGATTGGGTTTGCCCCCTTTGCAGTGTAGGAAAAGATGAGTTCAGCGTTGTAGAATAACAGCTGGACCGATTCGGCGTGAGACAGTGGGATGCATTTTCAACAATGCATCCCACATTTCATTTTGTTCCCGTCAGCAACACCACAACCCACAACTCACTACTCATTGCTCATCGCTCATTGCTCATTGCTCACCACTCGCCGCTCGCCGCTCACTGTCAAACATTTTTACTTTTGTTCACAAACCGCGTTTTGGTTTCAAAATGAACAAAAATCACTTAAAATAGTTCAAAAACAAACCTAAAAAGTCATCCTATTTTGCCCTACTGCGAAATTTTGATTTTCCAACTGAGAAAAAATAATTTTCCAACTGGGAAATAAAAATTTTCCAACTGGGCACTTTCGACTTTCCAGCTGGTTTTATACGAAAACACGCTTTTGTAAAGAATTTTCAATGGCACGCAGATGACGCAGATGCGACAGATAACCGCAGATTTTTATTTTTGACAGAAGAACGTTTTTAGTAATGAGTTATGAGCTATGAGCCGTGAGTTTTTGGATTAGACAGAAGAACAAAAGGACAAGTTTTTGGGCAGTGAGTTATGAGCTATGAGTAGTGAGAATGTAGGGACGTCTGCGTGCAGCGTCCGAGGTTTTTCACTCCCGCCAATCCCGCCAAAGGCATAAAGTAATATTTTGTGAGATTCGCGAGATTCGCGTGAGATTATAACTCTTGTGTACTCTTCGGACGCTGCACGCAACGTCCCTACCCCCTCACCACTCACAACTCTGTTACTGCGAATATGTTATTCGCTGTTTTTGAGTATAAGGGTCTGTGACCCGAAAATAGAAAACATGTTCTTTTGTTCTTCTGTCAAAAGATCTCACAACTCACCGCATTACAGAAAAAATCGTACTTTGGCGTGCCGCCGAAGGTACTACCGTTGACTTCGTCTTCCTCCTCCTTACAAGGCATAAAATGCCAGTCATTTTCTGCACTTGTTTCGTTCGTCGGTTCGGAAATCCTCAAGCGAGCTTGGTATTTCGCTCACTTAATCGTACCTTTGCATATGATGAAACGATTTATACCGTTTTTTATAGCATTTTTGGTCTCCCTGATGTCCTGCACGGAACATGGCGACTTTGAACGGCGACTGGCTGTGGCGGACAGTCTGATGACGCACGAAATGCCAGACTCCGCCTATCGTATGCTGTGCGGCATGGATGCCGAGGCGGAAGAGGTGAGCGAACCTTTGCGCATGCGCCACCTGCTCCTGCGCTCCAATGCGCAGAACAAGGCATACGTGGATTTCACGTCGGACAGCATCGGCTGCCTGCTGGTGGACTATTACACGGCGCACGGCACACCCAACGAGCGGATGCTGGCGCATTACATCAAGGGCTGTGCCTACCGCGATATGGGCGACCAGCCCGCCTCCCTGCGTTGCTACAACGATGCCGTGGCGGCTGCGGACACCTCGGCTACGGACTGCTATTTCCGTCAACTTGGTATTATTCATCAACAGATTGCTAAGATTTTCAATGACCGTGCCATGCCCGATAATGCGCTGCAGGCCTACGAATATGCAGAGCGTTATGCACGGAAAATACAAGACAGCATTGGCATCTTCACTATCTGGGGCAACAAGTCCAATGCATTGATCAACCAAGGCAAGATACAGGAGGCCTTGCGCATAAAGGAAGCGGCGGCAGAAGGTTTCCGCGCTATGGGTTATTCCCAATATGCAGCCCAAGTCATGGGCCTTTGCATCAAATGGTATGCCCAACAAGGCGAGTTTGACAAAGCCAAGGCGGCCATGAATGAATACGAATCCCTGTCGGGTTATTTCCAAGAGAATGGCGACATTGAACCTGGACGGGAAGATTATTACCACATAAAAGGTACATACTATTACGAAAAGGGAGAGATGGACTCTGCACAATATTTTTTCCGGAAATTACGTGAAAATACGAAATCCCGAAACGGCCAGTATCTTTCCTCGTGGGGACTGACCCAACTTTATCATTGGCAAGGGGAACATGATTCTGTGGCCAAATACGCCCTGCAGGCGTTGGTACACAGCGACACATTATTTAATATAGGGGCAGCAGAAAACCTGCAGAACGCACAGGCTATGTACAATTATGACCGCCATCAGGAAAAAGCGCTCCGCAAGGAAATGGAGGCAAAAGAAGCCCGCATCCGCTTTTACCAACTCACATTAGGGGTTATCTTGTTGGCTATTCTCTCTGTGCTGCTATACAGAAAATATCTGCGCCACAAAATGCGACAACTGGTCAGAAGAACGCAAAACGAACTGACTGCACACGCAAATACCATAAACCAGCTAAAAGAACAAATTCAGGAAAAGACAACCCTCATCCAATTCCTCAACAAGCAACTGGACCAAAATGCACTGGACATTAAAGAAAACGAGTATCTGAAACAGACCATTACCATACTGGAAGAAAAGATTAAAAAAGACCAGGACAACATAAACCGGCTCACCTCAAGGGGCAATCTGCACAGTCTGGTAAACAAGCCCCTTATTGCCCGTTTCATACGGATGGCACAACAAAGGTCGGGACGGCCGGACAAGGAAACATGGGACGAAATCTGTAAAGAAGTGGAGGCACACTACCCCAACATCATCAGTCTGAAACAAAACAAGCAGATCAACAAAAGCGAATACAGGCTGTGTATACTAATCAAGCTCGGACTGAAGATTCCCGAGATCATATATTTAGAGAACTCATCCAACGCCAACATCAGCAACATGCGCCGAAGGATGTGCATAAAGCTCGGCATGGATGGCGGAGCAAAGGATTTCGACCGTTGGCTACAAGAAATATAGCGTTTTTCCTTTCGCCGATTTTAAACAAAATTAAACAATACGACCCTTTTGTTTAGCTTTGTTTAATTTACCCCCCCCTATTTAACATAATGAATATCTGATACTTACCAAATAGTATATTCATTTTGTTTAAAACTTGTTTAAAAATAAAGGGGCCTATTCCGCAATTCTTTCTACTTTTGCATCGACAAATTTCCAACCTAAAAAGCAAAAGACATGAAAAGAATTTTGATTGCACTTATCTGCCTAATCGGCTTTCTTACGCCTTACATTCATGCGTATGACAACAGTTCATTCTTAACCATCAATATATCTGATGGAGAAGGAGAGAAGCTCCCCTTACAGATTAAGACAAATCCAGAACATAATGGCAAGCCAGACCAAAGGACGCTTATCCCTGAAGTAACCTTACAAGGAAACTTTCTTCACTTCATTACCCCTTGTAGCGGATGCACTTTCCGTCTGGTACAGAGTGACAATGTCTGTTATGAAGTAGAAATCATGGGAAACACCCTGACCATCCCTGCCACCTTCACAGGTTTATATGAGTTACAGATTGTAAGCGAAGACATTATTTTCTATACGGAAGTGGAGTTATAATCAATCATCACAAAAACCATCTGACACATGAAAATCATTCAGACTTTTTGGACAGCAGGGCAGGATCCACTGAAACATGGTTTCGGGTGGACACATCCCGAATACAATCTGATGTCATGGGCGCTGAGCTGTCTCAGTCTGAGGGAACATTATGATGAGGTGGAGCTGTACACCGACTCGGCAGGATATCACATCCTCATAGAGGTGCTGCAGCTCCCTTACTCCAAAACGTACGTCATCTTTGACGACTTCCAATGCCTTCCCCACCACTGGGCGCTGTCCAAGATAAAGACCTATTCCCTGCAGACAGAACCCTTCCTGCACATAGACGGCGACATCTATCTGCCCCGTCCTTTACCCGAAAGAGTTCTCAATGCCCCTTTGGTGGCACAGAACAGGGAGATTGGAACGACGTATTACAGACGAATGATGGATGCGTTCTTGAAGCATCAAAACATCTCTATATCAGATTTCCTTAGAAAAAGATGGGAAGAACAATCCATTTCCTCTTATAATATGGGAGTCTTCGGAGGTGAGGACTTAGACTTCATCCGTCGGTATTGTCTTGAAGTGGAAGATTTCATGTGGCAAAATCATTTGAATGACGTCAATGACAACCGTTCTTGCGCCAATGCCAATGTCATATTCGAACAAATCCTTTTTGCCTCATTTGCCGAGAAAGAAGGGCGAACTATCCAGTCTATATTGGAAGAAACCATTGACGACATTGGCTACACAACCAGTAAGTTCTGCGACATAAAGGCATGGCAAGAGAAAAGCCTTTTCCATATCGTAGGTGGAAACAAAAGAGTTCGTGACACATTTATTGCCATTGAGCAAAAATTATTCTCTTCACACCCAGGCTATTTCAGACGTATAGCATCGCTGTTCCCAGAGAAACACCAATATATAGGGACAACATTGGAGGTTTCGTTTGTTGAACAAACGCAAAAGGTTCTCACGGGGGAATCGTATACGAGACTAACTCTTGATGAAGTTTCACATCAGAGATTTAGACGGAACTCCATGCTCCAAATTCTTCCATACACACAAGAGGGCAACACACGGACTGCATATCTTCCGTCCATATTCTCTTGCGGGGGGAAAAGATTCACGGTTGGTCCATTGGGATTGAACATTCTTCATCTACTTGACGGGAAAGAATCAACAATGGAAAGCCTATGCCATTCCCTATATCCTTGTTTCGCACCAAACATGAGGGAAATGGCAAAAACTTGGATTGAAAAGGAAATGCATTATCTGCTTCATCATGGAGCAATAATAATATTTTAACCACATTTACTAATATTTAAAAGCATTTATTATGAAGACTGAAAGCACAAAAGAAAATCTGATTATTATCAGCGAAGAGAACATGGTAGACCAGTTGAACACAGCTGTCGCTAATAACAATGGAGGTAGCGGTTCGGGTTCAGGTAGTGGATCAGGTAGCGATACAAATACATCTATTATATCTGGAAATAAAATAGATCCTATAGAAATTGACCTTGGATTAAAATTCGGGAAGCAATCTATAACTTGTATTTACATTCTTAACGGAACAGCTACAACGAACCCGGCAAGCAGTTCAGGGAGTAGTTCCTACGATACTGATTATACGCTTGACAGCAACAATTCTAATATTACCGCAATATTATTAAGCAAAAATAGGACAGAAACCATTACAAATAAGGATGGACATGAAGTAATTATGTCATATAATTGTTTAGGAGGAAATGGGACATACAAATTTGATGAATCATGGTTACCTAAGGAAAAAGACTTTAAGATTTCCATCCCTGTACGATTAGAAACATATGAAAACGACACTAAAATACTAGAAGAAAATATAGAAATTGAAGTAACAGGAGAAATCACTGCAAAGGTTACAGGTCAAATCATAAATATTACAACAAATCGCGTGCAAGCAAAGAAAAAAGAAGAAACAACATGAGGACAACTTTTTGGATTAAGGCACTCTGTATAATTCTTACATTTATAAACAATTATACATATTCCTATGCAAAACCAACAGAAAAGAGAAAGCATCCGTTTGATGTTGTAGTGAATTCCGACGTTATATTTTGGAGACAAGAAGCAAGCTATAACGAATGGAGATTCGTCTGCAATTCTGGAGCTGAAGTACATCCTAAAAATAAGAATAAAATTTTAAACCCACCACATCAAATATCGATATACGACTCAAATCCGAAGAAAATAAAAGAACTATTCGCAGCTGTACCTGATTCGGTAAAAAAATGTCCAGACTCTGTTTATGTTAGTTCAAATGTTACAACAAAAGACGGGTATCAAATCTCAAAAATACGAGGAAAAATTATCCGACTGAAAAATGGGAAAGGCAAATGGAATTTTGCTGGAGTACTAAGAAGCGATAAACATGTTTTTAACACAGAACCTGGAAAAATGGTATATGCCATTGGTACTGTATATATAGACTGGCTTCACCCTGAAAAGAATCACACAAAAGTAAAATTTAAAGAGCTAAAACCTAGAAGGAAAGAAGACACCATGGAATGGTTATATCGGCAAGAAGATACACAATTCTAAATTATCCCCCTGGTCATTTGATTAGGGGGATAATTATTATCAAAAGATTTTGTGTAAAAGACTACCGCCGCACGCTCTACTGGAATCCTAACATAATGCTGGACAAGGACGGCAAGGCCACCATTACCTTATATAATAATGCGCGCATGACACAAATCAGCGTGGATGCCGCAGGACAGGCGGCGGATGGAACATTGTTGTGGGGGGAAGACCCCCTCTAAATCTCCCCCTCTATGGGGAGACTTGAGCAATGAGCGGTGAGCGGTGAACGAAAAAACGCAAGGCGGTGCGTTGGCAAAGACAATGCGGTGCGTGAGCGGATGCAATGCGGTGCGTGAGCGGATGCAATGCGGTGCGTGAGCGGATGCAATGCGGTGACTTTATCGAGGCACCGCATTGGCTTTTCAGAGCAGATATACTGCATGGGCCGATGCAGATATACTGCAACGGCTGTAGAAGATATCTTAAACGGGCAACGCAGTACTACTGCTATGGGTATTGAGATTTGTTTTACTCACGCAAATCTCGCCAATCCCGCCAAAGGATTAGAACAATATTTCGTGAGATTCGTGAGCGTGAGATTATAACTCTTGTGTTCTCTTCGGACGCTGCACGCAGACGTCCCTACCCTCTCATAACTCAAAGCTCACCGCTCATAACTCATAGCTCATAACTCAAAAATCTGTCGCATCGGTGTCATCTGCGTGCCATTATTAAACGGTGAGAACATTGGGTTATAATCTCACGCGAATCCCACGAATCTCGCAAAATATTGTTCTAATCCTTTGGCGGGATTGGCGGGATTTGCGTGAGTAAAAACCTCGGACGCTGCACGCAGACGTCCCTACTCTCACCACTCACCACTCACTACTCAAAACTTGTTCTTTTGTTCTTATGTCTAATCCAAAAACTCACGGCTCATCGCTCACAACTCATTGCTCAATGCCGTTCGCCCCCTATAGACCACAATAGCAGCAATCACTCTCAACGAAATGATTGCTGCTATTGTTTTTAGTTGGCCAAGCAGTTTCTTACTTGCTAATCTTGTAAGTTCCAGCCTCGTATGTCTTTACTTCGGTCTCTCCGGGAAGGGTTACGCTTGCCGTTGCGCCCTCGGGGATAGTGAATTCCCATGTCCAGGTGTCACCCTCGTACTTCCATGCGCTCTTAATAAGACCGGCGGCAGAGTTGTACTCGGCTGTAACATAACCCAGACGCTTGTCGGGCACGGGTTTCATGATGATATGCTTGAAACCGGGGTCTGCGGGATCGGAAGCGATACCGGCGGCTGTCTCCCAAATCCATTCGCACACGCAACCATAAGCATAGTGGTTGAAGCTGTTCATGCCACGGGGACCCATTCCCTTGTCCTTCATGTAGCTGTTCCAGCGTTCCCAAATGGTGGTAGCGCCATTATCAATAGAATAGAGCCAGCTGGGGTTCTTGCGCTGGAAGAGCAGTTCGTAAGCAATGTCTGCCATACCGTTTTCGGTAAGTGTGGTCATAAGAATAGAAGTGCCCAGGAAACCGGTCTGCAAGCAGTTGTCATGCTGTTTGAAGTTCTCGCGCAGACGGGCAATCATTGCGGCCTTAGCCTCGCCATCCACCAAACCGTTCTTCAATGCAAAGAGTGCAGGGGTCTGCATGGTGTTAAGGATTTCTGTCTTGAAAGTTCCGTCCGCATTGAGGAAGTTCTCCATGATATACGCCTTTGCCGAATCAGCCATCTGCATGTACTTGTCGGCATCGCGTCCGGTGGCAGCAGCCATGTCACTCATCATTGTGGCGTCAATCACCCAATAAGATGCACTCAGGTAGTTCCAGTAGGAAATGGCATCGGGCAGAGGGCCTTCGGAAGAGAATGCCAAACCACTACAGCTTTCGAGAGGCTCGTAACTGAGCCAGTCTGCCCACTGATAGTTACCGTTCTCGCCGCGCAGGGTTTCGTGGTTATACTTGGTGTCATTGATGTGGTTCATGAACAGATCCATGGCCTCCCAGTTTTCTTCCACGATTTCAGTGTCTCCGAACTGTTTCCAGATGGTCCAGGGAACAATGATACCCGCATCGGCCCAACCCAGACGCATCTTCTCGTTGCCATACTGTGCAAGAGGTGCCACACCGGGGAATCCGCCCAAGTTGTTCTGGCTGTCACGCATGTCGCGCATCCACTTGTGGAAGAAATTGTCTGTATTGGCGAAGAACGAACCTGTCTCGGTAAACACCTGTGTGTCTGCCGTCCAACCCAGACGCTCGTTACGCTGCGGACAGTCGGTGGGCACAGACAGATAGTTGGAGAGCTGTCCCCAATAGGTATTTGATATGAGCTTGTTGATCAACTCGTTTCCTGTGCTTATCTTTCCTATTTCCATATCCTTGGCGATGGAAGTGACAGGGATTGAGGCGATAGACTTGATGGTAACCTCGTCCGTGGCGGTAATGGACACGAAACGGTAGCCAAAGAAGGTACAGGTGGGGTAATAAGCGGCAAAGTCTTCTGTGTTGGCAAAGGTATAGGTCATGCGGAAACAGTCCTTGTGGGCACGCAGGTTCTCGCGGTGTACACTACCTTCGGGGCCATCCATTCCACGGCTTCTGGCTCCGTTGCCGTCATTCAGCAATTCGCCGGGCAGACAGGTAAGCACGGTTCCTTCCTTGGCCTTAAACTCGAACGAAGGCACGGCTGCACAGTTCTGTCCGAAGTCAACCACCAAAGTCTCACCCGCCTTGACCGTCATGGGCTCGCCAGGTGCAAACTCCTTGGTAATGATTACCTTTCCGAACTCATTTTCCTTTTCTCCCTCAACTCCGTTCCACAAATAAGCCTTCACGGGGTTTAAAGTAAGATCGCGACGCAGATACACTTCCGCACCGTTTGTGGGGAATATCTTACCGCGGAATTCCTTGTTCTGTTCGGGAGCAGAAAGGCTTTCCACACAATCGTAACCCATCTTCTCGCGCGCATCGTATTCCTCTCCGTCAAAGATGGCAGCGTGCTTCACCGGACCGGCAATGCCTGCCTTCCAGTTCTCCAGGTCTGTTCCATAAAGTTTTGTGGTTCCATCTGCGAAGGTCAGTTCCAGCACACCGCGGAAAGCACACTTTGTGCCGAACATTCCCTTGTTTCCGCCAGGGGTAACGATCTTGTCGCCCCACCATCCCGGAGTCACCTGCGCAGAAAGCACGTTCTCGGCCCCGGCCTTGCACTGGAATGCATCAGTGATGTCATAGGTAAAAGACAGCTTGGTCTTGAAGGGATTGGTAAATCCGGGCTTCAGGATTTCCTTACCCACAATCTTGCCGTTCAGATAGAGTTGGAAAACGCCCAGGCCGGCAGTCATCCACTTGGCTGAAGTTACCTTCTGCTCGTTCTTCACGGTGGTTACAAACCAGTTTGCACCATCGGCGGCACGTTCGATGTTGTGGTCACTGATGATGGGCGCGTCCACCACCGAAATCCAGATGGAAGCGTCCCAGGCCGAATCATCAAGGGCATCAATGCGTTGCCCCACTTCGGATGCGTTCTTAGTTCCGCAACCGGTAAAAATAACGAGAACCATTGCCATGGCAAGGCTCGTCAGCACACGGAATGTTTTTTTCATATTCCTTAAATTTATGGTTAAAAGAGTTAATAATGTTCAACACTGTATGTCCGATTTTACGGCAACTTCTGCAACAAATTTACGGATTAGCGGGGGAATGAGCAAATATATCGGGAGAAAATGAGTGCAAAAATGCTTTTATTCCATCTGCAGAAGCTGATTTTCGGGCCAATTTACCAGATAGACCGTTTCTGTGGCACGCGTTATAGCGGTATAGAGCCACCGGAAATAGTCGGGCGAAAGCATGTCTTCGGTTACATAGCCCTGGTCAATGAAAACGCGCTGCCATTGTCCGCCCTGCGCCTTGTGGCAGGTGACGGCATAGGCGTACTTCACCTGCAAAGCATTATAATAGGTATCCTCCTTAATCTTTTTTGCCCTCGCCTGTTTGTTGGTTATCTCGGGATAGTCTTCCCATACGCGATGGAAAAGCTGTTCCTGTTCCTGACGCGTAAGGGCCGACGCCTCGCTGCGAAGCGTATCCAGCAACACCACGGCATCCAGTTCCATGTCGTCATAATCCGGCAGCTGCAAAGTCACATCGGCAAAACGGAAGCCATAAAGCGAGCGTTCGTTGCGGAAACGCCGTACCACAGCAACGTCTCCGTTGGCAATGAACGGAAGTTCCTTGTTGTCCTTGCACCAGAAATAGTTGTTCTTGGCCACCATCAGAAGGTCGCCTCCGGAAAGTTCCTCTTCGTATCCCAAGATGCGTCCTCTGATGCCTTGGTTATACTGGATGGCACGACGGTTGCTGCGTGTGACCACAATGGTCTGGTCCGTTCCGCAATGGTAATAGCTTTCTTCCAATGCCTCAATGAGCTCGTTACCGGGGAGCGTGCGGATATCGGCAAAACCGCCCACCCGGATTCGGGGAAAAGCATAAACCTCGTCATTGGAAATCAGTTGTCTGAGGGATGTGGCGTTCCACAGTATGCCAGAATCCGCAGTCTGGCGCACCACTTCGGTCAACTCTATTTCCGTTACATTCAGGCCATACCCCTGCAGCATCCCGGAGCAGAGCGCCGGACTTTCCTCCTCTCCCACCGGAGGCAGCTGTGCCGTGTCGCCCACCAGCATAAGGCGGCAGCCCTCACAGGAATAGACAAAATGCACAAGGTCATCCAACAGCCTGCCCGTACCGAACATGGAGCCGGACAGGCCTTCGTTGGCAATCATGGAAGCCTCGTCCACGATGAAAAGAGTATGGCTTTTCAGGTTTACGTTGGCTTGAAAACTATCCATATCGGCAAAAGTTTTCTGCCGATAGATGCGCTTATGGATGGTATAAGCCGGTGCCTGGGCATAAAGGCTCATCACTTTTGCGGCTCGTCCGGTAGGGGCCAGCAGCACCACGTTTTGTTTCAGTTGCGTCAAAGTCTGCACCAAAGCACCCACCAGACTGGACTTTCCCGTACCCGCGTAACCTTTCATCAGAAAGATTTCGTTATCAGCTCGCGAGAGCAGAAAAGCAGACCACTTCTCAATTGCCTTTTCTTGCATTAAAGTGGGCAAATAAACGAGGTTTTGCCTTATTTTTAAGCCTAATTCATCCGTTATCATAAAACTTTCATAAAAAAATACCCGAAAAATCGGTATATTTGAATAATATTCTCTACTTTTGTAATGCGAATATATAAAATAAACGACAAATATCATCATGAAAAAGGTAATTAATGCAATTTTGGGAGTCTGCGCACTGCTCCTCTTGTTCATTTGCTGGCGCAGCATCCAGGACGATCAGGAGTTCAACGCAGAAGTAGCAGCTCGTGAAGCTGTAGTAAAAGCACGCCTCTTGCAGATTCGTGCAGCGGAAGAAGCTTACAAGGCTCAGCACGAAGGTGTTTATTGTGACAACTGGAACGTTCTGATCGATTTTGTCAAGAACGGCCGCCTGCCTATCATCAAGAAACAGGGCGTTCTTAGCGACGAACAGTTGGAAAAGGGTCTGACCGAAGACTCTGCTGCAATGATTGTAAACAGTGGCGACACCAAGTTGATTGAGGCCAATGGTCTGCAGGATTTCCGCCGTGACACCATTTGGGTTTCTCTGATGGACTCTCTGTACCGCGAGGAAGGTTTTGAGGCAGACTCTCTGCGTTTCATCCCCTTCTCATTGGGTGACACATTTGAAATCATCGCATGCCCCAACACCACCCGTTCTGGTAGCATCATCCAGGTTATGGAATGTAACGCTCCTGACAGCAGCTTCCTCAAGGGAATGGGCAAAATGGGTAACCGCTTGATTCAAAACCGTGCCGAAGAAGCCGACGCCAAGGGTGCATATCCCGGACTCAAGATCGGTGATGCCGGTAACAACTGGAACAATAATGCGGGTAACTGGGAATAAAAGAATCAACACATACAGATTATCCATCCGTGTCTCAACGGATGGATTTTCTTTATATATATATAAGGAAGGGGACAGCAAACCTTTTGAGAAACAACAAGTGCCCGTCTCCCCCGGCGACTATCCCCACATCGCACTGGAACGCGCACTTACCAGAGAGCGCCTCATGGAACTGCAATACGATGAGGTGGAAATGATAGTGGACGCTCCCACTACAAGAATCCCATTGGAAGAATTTCAGCGCGAAGAGACAGAAGCCATCTTCTACCTCACCTATCCGCGCCTTAAACAAGCTTCGGTAAAAGTGTGCTACGAGATTCTGCCTTATCTGGAAGTGGTGGAACTCTTTGCCGTGGACAGTCTGCTGCTGAACATGGTCATGCAACTCTTCCCCGAGGTGCAGCTTCACAGTTGGCAGGGACGCATTCTGGAATCAACTGCCAAAAGCGAGCAGAAAGACATTTCAATCTGCCGTCGTATGCACGTCTGCCGCAATTCTTCCGGAATCTTCATCTATGTTCTCAAGAAGAAAGGCCTCCACTTTGCCTGCACATACGAAGTAGACAACCCAACCGATGCCCTGTATTTTGTGCTGTTTACCTGGAAGAAACTGGATTTCAACGCCCACGAAGACCTTTGCGTTCTCCACGACTATGACGAACTGGCAGACGAACTGGGCAAATACCTTAAAAACCTTAAGACATGCGAGTAATTACAGGAAAATATAAGAGCCGCAGGTTCGAAGTGCCCCGCTCATTCAAGGCACGTCCCACCACAGATTTTGCAAAGGAGAACCTCTTCAACGTGCTGCAAGGGTATATCGATTTTGACGAGGCCCCGACTGCCTTGGACCTTTTTGCCGGAACCGGAAGCATTACGCTCGAACTGCTTAGCCGCGGTTGCGACCGTGTAGTGGCGGTGGAAAAGGATCCGCTTCATTACAAGTTCATCTGCAGTTTCATTGACAAACTGCAGGACCTCTCTGCCGTCCCCGTCCGTGGAGACGTTTTCCAGTATCTGGCCCGCTGCCGCGAACAGTTCGACTTCATTTTTGCCGATCCGCCATACGCCTTGCCACAGTTGGAGTCCATCCCCGACTGCGTAATGGGGCACGGCCTGCTCCGTCCCGATGGACTGTTCGTATTGGAACACGGAAAAACCAACGATTTCTCTTCCCATCCCTGCTTTGTGGAGGAGCGCACATACGGCAGCGTACACTTCTCCTTTTTCCAGGAAAAAGAATAATCTTGGGCGATGAGCGATGAGCTTTGAAATAGTTCATTGCCCACAACTCATTGCTCATTGCTCACAACTCATTGCTCATAACCCACAAAAGGCTATGATGCGTGGTATTGCACCATAGCCCGTCCGGTTTACAGATTTCAACTTCTTCTCTCTTTGCTTTATCTTCTACCGGGGACAATGTGGCCGCTGTGGCCCTTGTCCTTCTTCATATTTTTCTGATGACGCTTCATATCCTTTATGCGGTCCATCTCTCTGCGGTGGCGTTCCTTTTCCATCTTCTTCAATTCCTTCAAGCACGTGGGGCAATGCTTGGGATTGAACTTATGATGTGAATGCTTGCAGCAGATTTCCTTTGCATGATGAGGTTTATGATGTACCGCCACTGCGGGATGGCCAGAGGCCAGACAAGCCATTGAAAGGGAGAACAGGATTCCTGTCAACATAAGTTTCATTGTAGTTTTCATAATCTTCTTCTTTTTAATGGTCCTACATTTTCTTTTTTCACTCTCATTTTGATAGTGCAAAGTTACGGACTTCATCTTCCCCCAGCAAAAGCTTTTCCCTACAGTAAAAAGAAAATCCCCTATTGCTGATAGGAGATTCTCTTTCGATTGTGTTTTTAAAGGAATGATTGGAAGTCTTATCTTAGAAGCGGCGTGGGCCACCGAAACCACCTGGGCCACCAAAGCCACCGCGTCCACCAAAGCCACGTCCACCAGGACCGCCTGGACCGCCAAATCCGCCGGCACGCGCATCCTTGTTTCCAAAAAGATTGAGTTGGTAAATGACGTGAACCATTACATAGCTGTGAATGGCGCGGTTCCACGAGTCACTACGCATGGTGGCACTGATGTTGCGGCTGATGTTGCTTCGCTGGCGCAGGATATCATACCACTGCACACTAAGGGTAAGCGACTTGTTTTTGAGGAAGTTCTGACTGAGCTGTGCGTTCCATATCAGTTCGTCGGTGTTCATGGTGGCATCCTCGTATCCGCGACGGCTCTGCTGTGAGATATCCGTACTGAGTTGCATGTGCCAGGGCATGTTGATCTGGAAGTTTCCGCCGTAATTGAAGGTCCAGGTATCCAGGTTGGCGTTCTCTTGAATGTCATTGCGGGCGTGCATATAGTTGAAGCCGCTGTTCACTCCCACTTCCAAGAGGTCGTTGCGGAAGTTGAAGCGCAGGTTCTCGTTGATGCTTGTGGTCTTGGTTGTGGCCTTGTCCAGCGCAACATTCTCGAAGACCTTGTCCATGTTCACGCTGCCGTCGAGGTTATAAATATTTCCCAATGTGCTGCTGTCTGATGTACTGCTCTGATAGCCCACATTATGTCCATAGTTGATACCGGTAAAGGTGTGTACGTTGAAATACTTCTTGGGGCCAATGGCAGTGTTGAACATCAGGTTGCCGTTGGTGTTCCAGTTGCCGTTGATGTTCATCGGACGGGTATAGCGCGCTCCGGTCTCTGTATTGTAGACAGTGGCGGTGCTGATGTTGTTGTTGTTTTGGTTGTAGTTGGCATTTACCATCCATCCCATCTGTTTCTCCACAATATAATTGTTGTAGAATACGTTGAACCGGTTGTTCCAGCTGCTGCGCAGGCCTGCATTACCCGTGCTGATGTGCAACGGGTTGCTGTTGTCCGTCACCTCCAACAGGTCTGTCATACTGGGTTGGCCCATTGAGGCGTTGTAGCGCACACGAATCTGGCTGGTGTTGCTTATCTTCCAGCGGAAATCCACTCGCGGTGCCCAGTTGATGATGTGTCGCACCTTTTTGACATCTAATGTGTCTTTCTGGTAGTCCATGTGAGTGGTCTGCGGCTGCAGGTTGGCACCGAAGTTCAGACGGAACGCCTCACCGCGCATGAATCGGAACATGATGCTTGCGTCCTGGTTATATTCCTTGTAGGTGGCATACTGGCTGTTCTCCACGTTGCGGATATAGTTCAGGGTGTCCAGTCCGGGAATGTAGCCCAGATAGAGCTGTTCCTGTGTATAGTATCCGCTGAACTTGGTCAGCAGGCTGTCAATGCTGTACATGGTGCGGTCGCTGTCAGAGAAGCGGTACTGCAACTGGTAGCTCAACTGCAGGTTCAGGTCCTTGGTGATGGGCTCGGTATAGCTTAGTCGGCCAAGGTAATTGTAATTGGTGCTGGGCGAGGGGTTATACTGGTTGGTAAAATCGGTCCTCTTCTGGCGGTAGTAGTTGATTTCCGAACGGCTGAACGATTCGTTCTCGCTGTGCGAATAACCTCCAGCCACGTTCAGGGTGATGTTGCGTCCGGCCTTGAAGAGTCTTCTGTTAATCTGCAGACTGGCGTCCACGTTGTTGTTCTGGTTGCTGCCCATACTCTCCCGTATGTTGTCGTTCACCGCAATGCTGTCCCTTATCACACGGTTCTCTTCCATATTATATTGGGTCAGCGGGTCGTTCATATAGGCATAGGGATCCTCGTTGAAGGTTACGTTGTGTCCCAGGCCCTTGTTGTAGGATGAAGAGTGGGAGAAATTTGGAAAAAGCAGTACGTTGGTCATGCTGTCAATCTGCCACTCGAAACGGAAGTTGGCATTTACATTCTCGCTGCTGTTCAGACTCCAGTTGCGGCTGTTGCTGAAGGTGGAGGTGGTGTTGTTCAGGAACTGTTCGCTGTTGGTGAGCGACAGGTTGCTTGAGCGACGGTGGCTGTAGCGCACGTTACCGCCAATCTTGAGCAGACCGGCCGAATAGTCGGGTTTGTTATTGTCCCAGGCAATGTTCACACCAGCCATCTTGCTGGTTACGATGCCTCCGCCGCCACCCCATCCGCGACGTCCTCCTCCGGGGAATCCCTGGTCGTTCACGTTGTTGATGGAGCCAAGTACGGTCATTTGGAAATGGTCAGTAAAACGGCTCAGGTTCAATTTTCCGGTGTAGCGGTCTTCCGTTCCGTAACCCACATCGGTGTTCAGCACCCAGCCTTCTCTCATACCTTTCTTCACGGTAAGGTCTAATACGGTTTCCTCCTCACCATCATCTATTCCGGTTACGCGGCTGTAGTCGCTCTTGCGGTCGTACGACTTTATCTTGTCCACCATCTTTGTGGGCAGGTTCTTCATGGCCATCTTGGTGTCGTTGTTGAAGAATTCCTTTCCGCCCACCATGATTTTCTTTACGGTCTTTCCGTTAATCTTGATGGTTCCGTCGTCCTCCACCTCCGCTCCGGGCAGTTTGCGCACCAGTTCTTCCAGATTGGAACCTTCGGGCAGACGGTATGCCGAACTGTTATACACAAAAGTGTCTTCCTTCATCTCCACTTGTGCGGCACGGGCGGTCACTTCTGCGGCGTCCATCAGCTTGGCATCCTCCAGCAGCGTCACGGTGCCTATGTCTGTCTGCTTTTGCTTCTTGTCAAGTGTGAGGTTGCGGAACAGGGTCTGATAACCCACGTATGTGATGCGTAGGATATAGTCTCCCGCCTTCACTGATGGCAGTTTGAATTTTCCGTCCTCTCCAGACTGGATGCCCGAGGCCTGCGTGCTGTCCTTGGGATGCAGCAGCACCACCGAAGCAAACGGCAACGGCTCGCCTTCCATTGCGCCATCCATCACTTTTCCCGTCACGGTAATCTTCTGCGCCAGGACAGAGGTAATGCCCAGGCACATGAACACAATCCACAAAAGTTTCCTCTTCATTATTACTGTTTTTTGTCTAAATGAAATAGGGCACAACAACCAGAAAGCGTCTTTGCGCCACTTAAATGTCCGATTATCGGACACTCCATTCCGCAAAAGGTTTAAAAAATATCGTGCATTTGTCACTTTTTTACGGCAAAAAGACCGCAAATTCTCGTTTATTCATCGTATCTTTGTATTGATTGTAGAAAAAAACTGTCAGTTTCATACCTTATTATATATATATGCAGGACATCATCCTTTGCCAATCTTTGGAAGAAAACCTAGCCCAAGCCGTCTCTTCCTGTCCGCACGACCGGCTGTTTGTACTCACGGACACAGAAACCCTCCGTCATTGCTGGCCGCTGGTAGCGGGTATCCCCTGCATGCAGGACGCACAGATGATCACCATTCCCGCCACAGACGAACACAAGACACTGGAAACGCTTTCCACCGTATGGACAGCCTTGCAGCAGGGCGGAGCCTCGCGCCACAGTCTCATGGTGAATCTGGGCGGCGGCATGGTTACGGATTTGGGCGGATTTGCTGCAAGCACCTTCAAACGCGGCATGGCATATATCAACATCCCCACCACCCTGCTCAGCATGGTCGATGCCAGCGTGGGCGGCAAAACCGGCATCAACTTCGGCGGACTGAAGAACGAGATTGGTGTATTCAACTGCGCACAATCCGTACTTCTGGACACCACCTTCCTGCGCACGCTCGACCGGCAGAACCTGCTTTCGGGCTATGCAGAGATGATAAAGCACGCGCTCATCAGCAGCACAGAAGACTGGGCGGAACTGATGCGTTTCGACCTGGACCAGGTGGACTATGCCCTGCTGCAGCAACTGGTGGCAAAGAGTGTGGCCATCAAGGAACGCATCGTCACAGAAGACCCCACAGAAAAGGGCATCCGCAAGGCGCTCAACCTGGGACACACCGCCGGACACGCGCTGGAGAGTCTGGCACTGGCACAAGGCAGACCCGTACTGCATGGCTATGCCGTGGCATGGGGACTGGTGTGTGAGCTCTATCTCAGTTTCCTCCGCACAGGTTTTCCCCAACGCACCCTGCAGCAAACTCTGCAGTTTGTGCGCGGCCACTATGGTTCTTTCCCCATCACCTGCAAGCATTATGACCAACTTTATGAGTACATGACGCACGACAAGAAAAACCAGGGCGGCGTTGTGAACTTCACGCTCCTGGCCAATGTGGGCGACATCCGCATCAACCAAAGTGCCTCTAAGGAGGAAATTATGGAAATGCTTGATTTTTTTAGGGAAAATTGTTAGATTCCAAGAGATTTTCCACATATTTTTTATTACCTTTGCGCATATATTTTCAAATTTTACGACTTATGAAATACAGATTTATGACCCTTTTGAGCCTTTTTGTATTGGCAATGGCAGCCATGGCTCAGGGAAAAGCCAAGTATGTGTTCTATTTCATTGGCGACGGAATGGGCGTGAACCAGGTGAACGCCACCGAAACCTATCTGGGTGCATTGGAAGGCCGCATCGGCATCAAGGAGATGTGCTTCCCCAGCTTCCCCTTCGCCGCACTGGTGAATACCCAGAGTGCCACCAACGGCGTTACCGACTCTGCCGCCGGCGGAACAGCCCTTGCCACCGGACACAAAACCAAGAACGGTGCAGTAGGCGTACTCAAGGACCAGAAGACCCCCGTCAGCAGTGTGGCCGACTGGGCACGCGAAAGCGGAGCCGCTGTGGGCATCACCACCAGCGTAAGCATCGACCACGCCACCCCCTCTTCTTTCTATGCTCACGTTGGCAACCGTGGCGAGTCATACAAGATTGGCCAGCAGTTGGTGGAGAGCGGAAACGACTTTTATGGCGCTTCTGACTTTGTCAAGCCCAAGAACCCCGACGGCGGTCCCGACCTCTATCAGCAGGCCGAGGCAAAAGGTTTCACCATTGCTCGCGGATACAAGGAATACCAGAAGAAGGCAAAGAAGGCCGACCGCATGATCCTCTTCCAGAGCGAGGAAGCCAGCAAGAAGGACCGCGGAAGCATCCCCTATGCACTCGACCGCGAAAAGAACGACCTTACCCTGACCGACATCACCCGCGCAGCCGTAAACTTCCTCACCAAGAAGCAGAGCGAGAAGAACGGATTCTTCCTGATGGTGGAGGGCGGTAAGATTGACTGGGCATGCCACGCCAACGACCTGTGCTTCATCCCCGAAGTAATTGACATGGACAACGCCATCAAGGTGGCATACGAATTCTATCAGCAGCACCCCGATGAAACCCTCATCGTCGTAACTGCCGACCACGAGACCGGCGGTATCACCCTGGGCCGCGGCGCTTACGAACTCCACCTTGAGGTTGTGGGCCACCAGCGCATGACCATCGGCAAGTTGGGCGAAGAACTGCACAAGCTGCACGAAAAGCACGGCGACAAGTACAACTGGGACATTGTAAAGGCCTTCCTCACCGAGAACTTCGGATTCTGGGGCGCCGTAAAGCTGAAGGACGAGCAGACCAAGCGTCTGGAAAAGGCATTCGAGAACATCATGGCCGGCAAGGGACAGGATTCCAAGTCACTCTATCAGAAGGATGACGAGCTGGCAACCACAGTACGCAAGATTCAGGCCGAATGCGCAATGGCCGGCTGGCAGAGCGGTGGACACAGCAACGGCTACGTGCCTTGCTTCGCCATTGGTGCCGGAGCGGAAATGTTCACCGGCCGTATCGACAACACCGAAATCCCCAAGCGCATTGCTAAGGCTGCCGGCTGGCAGATCAAGTAATGCAGGGAACAATCCTCATAGCACTTCCCCCTTCTCCGCACAAGAGATGGGGGATTTTTTGTGGCACGCGGATGAGCAGTGAGTTGTGAGTTATGAGAAATGAGTTGTGAGAGAGTAGGGACGTCTGCGTGCAGCGTCCGAGGTTTTCACTCACGCCAATCCCGCCAAAAGGATTAGACATAAGTATTGAATTGGGGCCCAATTCAATACTTATGTCTAATCTCATCGCTCACAGCTCATTACTAAAAAGTATCTACGTCTACTCTAAAAACATCCTCAATCCACCGCATTTGGGCCATTTTGTTTGGCCGTTTGAAATACAAATCGTTATTCAATCTCCTATAATTTTGTTTTTTGGACATTGTTTTTTGGCGAATTTGCCCGTTTCATTGTATCTTTACGGCAAGAAACAAGCATTTATGAACACTTTACAGAAAAAAAACTTACTCATTCTCATTGTTGTGGCAGTCCTTGCCACATTGCCTTGGCTGGGACTTTCCGATTTTAACACCAAGGGAGAGCCGCGCGAAGCCATCGTGTCGCTGACCATGATTCAGCAAGACAATTGGATATTGCCACATAACAACGGTGGCGAAATGGCTTACAAACCCCCATTCTTCCACTGGTGCATTGCCGCCACCGCCACTGTGTTGGGCGGCATGAGCGAATGGGCTGCACGTTTTCCGAGCGCACTGACCGCCCTGCTGATGATGGTGTGGATGTATGTCTACTACGCAAAAAGGCGCAACGCACAGACGGCACTCACCGCCGCCCTGATATGTCTGGGGTGCTTTGAGGTGTTCCGTTCCGCACACGCCTGCCGTGTGGACATGGTGCTGACGTTCTGCATTGTGGGTGCCATATACGCCTTTGCCCGATGGACCGAGCATGAACGTTGCCGGCCCGTGCCCTGGCTGGCCATTCTGATGATGAGTCTGGGCACACTGACCAAAGGCCCAGTGGCCATTGTTCTGCCCTGTGGTGTCACGGGATTGTATCTGCTCCTGCGACGCGAGAACTTCTTCCGTGTATTCTTCAGTCTGGCCGCCACAGCCCTGGCCTCACTCATCCTGCCTGCCGTGTGGTACTATGCCGCCTACCAACAGGGTGGAGAGGAATTCCTACGTCTGGTAAAGGAAGAGAACATCGACCGTTTCCTGGGCAAAATGAGCTATGCCAGCCACGAGAACGGATTGTGGTACTATTTTGTGATGCTGCCAGCCGGACTGCTGCCTTGGACTTTGGTGCTGCTGCCCGGGCTACGCCGCAAATGGAGTTTGGAGGGCATCAAGCGCAAGTTCACACAAATCGAACCCGTTGAGTTGTTCTCTCTGGTAGCGGCTACTGTCATCTTTGTATTCTATTGCATCCCCAAGAGCAAACGCGGCGTATACATCCTGCCCATGTATCCCTTTGTGGCTTATTTCATCGCCTTGTATATGCAGAAAGTATTTTCGCCACGGTTCATCAAGCGTGCCACAGGCGTTTCTGTGGGATTGTTCACGCTGGCATTCGCCGTGGTGCTGCCCTTCTTCTTCCTGAACCGAAAAAGTGACCTGAACACCGCCAGGGAGATACAACGCATTGTGGGCGACAAATACCTGACCAGCCATGTATCGGGCGGAGCGCCGGGCAATCCGATGCACTTCTTCACCATCAACTATTACCTGAAGGACAAAGTGGATGCATGGAAAAGCACGGGACCCGCACAGCCAGAAGGCTATCTGATTATCGGCGAGAAAGACGCGCCCGACTTTATCCAATCACAAGACAAATTCCGCTTCCTGCCAGTAGAGCTGGATCCTCATCGCAGTTGCGATGTGAAGCAAAACATACTGCTCTATCGTTTTGAACCCCTTAAATCAGAATAACATGATGAAAAAAAGCCTTATCGCCCTTTTTGCCCTTGCAGGCATCTGTCCGATTTACGCAGATAAAGAAATTGTAAAAGCCATACCCGACACCACGTTGCTCCAGCGCCCTTTTGACGCGCAGGACGCCACGCTGTTCCATTCACCCAAGAAAATGTTCTTCCCGGAAACATGGTTCCACTATGTAAACGGCAACGTGGACCGCGCCGGAATCACAGCCGACCTGGAGGCCATTGCCGCTTCGGGGCTGGCTGGCGTACAGTTTTTCCACGGCGGAGGTTTTTCCGACGGATGGAAGGGCGTTACCGAGCCGGTGTACTGTCTGAGCGACAAATGGGAAAGTCTGGTACAGCACACCGCCAGCGAAGCGCAACGCCTTGGTCTGCGATTTACCATGCAGAACTGTCCGGGATGGGCCATGAGCGGCGGACCGTGGATTGACTTCGACCATACCATGCGCCACCTCACTTACAGCCGATACGACATCAAGGAAGGACATACAGGCGACATCATACTGCCCAAGGCAAAGGAGGCCGGCGACCCCAACCGCGACTACCGCGATGTCATCGTACTGGCCTTCCCCACCCCGTTGGGCGACACCGAAGAACCGCTGTTCACCGGCAAGTACAACTTCAAGCCGACAACTCCCGACGCACCCAACATCATAGACATCAGACTGGACAAACCTGCTGTGGCAAGAACGCTGGAGTTCTCGCCCATCGACAAGTTCAACCACGACTTTGGCGTTGACCCAGGCATCAACCTGCAGGTGGAGGCCATAGACCGTAACGGACGTGTACACAAAGTGTTGGAAACCCCCATGCCATATTCAAACTGGCAAGACTCG
The DNA here is from genome assembly GCA_017379075.1 of Bacteroidaceae bacterium. GTDB lineage: Bacteria > Bacteroidota > Bacteroidia > Bacteroidales > Bacteroidaceae > Physcousia. The sequence continues at coordinate 51,617 of JAFNXL010000008.1, read as the reverse complement.
CATACCATTTCACTGGCGCTTGCCGAACAACCCGACTGCCAGCACTACCGTGTATTGATCCACAACCGGCACAACATGAACATCTCTTCTGTCAGGTTGCTTTCCGCCGCACGCAAACAAAACTGGGAAGGCGAGGCCGGATGGACACTGCGCACCGTATTGCCCGAAAGCGCCTCTGCGAAACAGTCGGCAGAGGCTTATGTAAAAGGAAACATGATTATAAATCTGACAGACAAGATGGATGCCGACGGCAAACTGAGTTGGAAAGCTCCGCAAGACGAATGGACCATCCTGCGCATAGGCCACATCAACACCGGACGCCGCAACGGACCCGCTCCGGCAGAAGCCACAGGATGGGAATGCAACAAGCTTGACCCATCGGGAGCCGCGCTGCACTTCAAGAACTACATCGGCCACATGGCAAACGGTCCCGTAAAGGGACTGGTCAGCAATATGCTGATGGACAGTTGGGAATGCTATTCACAAACCTGGACAAAGAACATGCCACAGGACTTCCGCCGCATTGCCAGCTATCCCCTGGAACAATGGATGCCTGCCCTCTTCGGCTTTGTGATTGACAGCCCAGAAACCACCGCACGTTTCCTGGTGGACTGGCGCAAGACACTGAACAGTCTTTTCGTGAACAACTTCTTCGGCGAAATGAGCCGTCTGGCACACGCAAACGGGCTGACCTGCACCTATGAAACCGCCGGCGGCGACATTACGCCTGCCGACCCGATGGAATATTACAAGTTTGCCGACGTGCCGATGTGCGAATTCTGGCAACCGTTCACCAACTTCCTGTACAACCGCAACTACAAACCCATACGTCCCACGGCCTCTGCCGCAAGAATGTACGGCAAACCCCGTGTATCGGCAGAATCGTTCACCTCTTTTGTCCTCACCTGGGACGAACACTGGCAGATGCTGAAGGACGTGGCCAACCAAAATCTGCTGGACGGCATGTCCCACTTTGTGTTCCACACCTATACACACAACCCCGGCGCATCAAAGTATTTCCCCGGCACCAGTTTCGGAAGCGGCATCGGAAGCCCCTTCCTGCGTGGACAGACATGGTGGAAGCACATGCCGGCATTCACTTCCTATCTGGCACGATGCACCTACATGATGGAACGCGGAAAACCCATAAGCAGCGTGCTGTGGTACATTGGCGACGAATACCAACAGAAACCTGACCAGTTCTACCCCTTCCCTGTGGGCTACCGTTATGACTACTGCAACCCCGATGCGCTGCTTACCCGTCTGAGTGTAAAGAACGGCAAGTGGACCACACCAGACGGCATCACTTATCCCGTGCTTTGGATTCCCCAACCCGGACGCATGCAGCCCGAAACATTGGAGCGGTTGGTTGAGTTGGTGAAGCAGGGCGGTATCCTTGTGGCAGACATGCCCACCGGCATGGCCACACTTGGCAACGGAGACCGACAGGCTGCACGTTATGAGGCCGCCGTGGCCACACTTTGGCCCAAGAACGCACCTCAAGCACATACGTTAGGCAACGGACGTGTATTCAGCCAGATGAGTTTGGAAAACGCGCTGGAGCACCTGAACATTCAGCCCGACGTTACCGGAATAGGCAACCAATGGCTGCACCGCAAAGCAGAAGGTGCCGACTGGTATTTCGTATGTGCCGACCGCGAAACTCCGTTCAGTGGAGAAGTGGAGTTCAACTGTACCGGACGTGTGGAAATATGGAATCCCGTAAGCGGAACCGTCAAGGAAATTCCCTGCACCCAACAAGACGGCAAGACCCGCATGGACATCGTGCTGTCAAGGGCAGAATGCGCTTTCGTGGTTTTCCATCATGACGGCAAGCCTTCACAAGCCAAACCACAACAGGAGGTTACATCCACCCTGCTTTCTGAACAGACATGGACCGTTTCCTTCCCCGAAGGATGGGGCATTAACGCGCCGCTGACCATCACCTCACTGAAACCTTGGCACGAGATGATTTCATCCGCCGAAGGAAAGGCTTTCAGCGGTACCGCCACATACCGTACCACCCTGCACATGAACAAGGTGGAGAAGGGTGCAAACTATACGCTACATTTGGGCAACGTGGAAATGATCGCCGTGGTACGCCTGAACGGACAGGAACTGGGCACATTGTGGACCGAACCTTATCAGGCCAACATCACCAAAGCACTGAAGAAAGGCGACAACACCCTGGAGATAGACGTAACGAGCAGTTGGTTCAACCGCCTGGTCTATGATGCCGGACTGCCCGAAGCGGAACGCAAGACCTGGGTCATCTCCGGACCAAGGAAAGAAGAAAAACTGCGTGCGAACGGTTTGCTCGGTCCCGTAATGGTAAGAATGGAGAAATAAGGGACCAGACGTATATGACAGACAGAGGGCGGAAGCTGAGCGTCATCGTACCTATATATAAGGTAGAAGACACGCTGGACCGATGCATAGAAAGCATTGTGGCACAAAAGTGTTCCGGAATGGAAATCATTCTGGTAGATGACGGTTCGCCCGACCGCTGCCCAGCCATGTGCGACGAGTGGGCATTGCGCGACAGTCGGATCCGTGTCATCCACAAGAAGAACGGCGGACTGAGCGATGCGCGCAACGCCGGAATTGATGCGGCACAAGGAGAATTCCTCACGTTTGTGGACTCGGACGACTACCTTTCCCCTCTTACCTACCATCCTTTGGTCTGTTTTCTGGAGGCTCACGAGGAAGTGGACTTCGTGGAATTTCCCGTCCAGGAACACGAAGGTTCCGACAAACGACACCTCCTGACATTTGAAGAGACCGTCTACACCGACATCCGCCACTACTGGCACCAGACTGAAGGTTGGAGACACTCCTACGCCTGGAACAAGATATACCGCCGACAACTCTTCCAAAACATACGTTTTCCGAGAGGGAAAGTTTTTGAAGACATGCACACCCTGCCGCTGTTACTTGCCCAATGCCGAAGCCTTGCCACAGCGGGCACGGGATGCTACCATTACACATACAACCGCAACGGCATAACCGCACTGGCCGATGCAGAGGCCTACCGCTCCCTGCTCCAGGCGCACATGAAAGCCATACAAATGCCGGCACTGGCACCCGACGGAGACGAGCGGTACTACCTGGAACTGGTAAACATCCAAATCTACGCCCATGAACTGAGCGGAGACAAGCCTGTCATCCCCTACATCCGCTTCCGCTCCATCATTTGCATGAAAACCATCCTCTTCAACATCTTCGGCATCCGCATTTTGTGCTCACTTAACCGTTTCATGCGGAAATTCATAAAAAGGAAACGCCAGTAACGCCCGTTTTTTACCTTTCCACATGCATTTTCCGTGTTAAAAATTCTTATAAAAAACGGAAAAAATGTATATTTGCAAATAGAAATGGCAAACATACCACCAAAATACCGTTTAAAACAACAAAACACGAAATATTATGATGCGACATGAAAAACTGAGAAAAATCATTCTGGGTCTGATCACCGCTATGGCCTTCATCGGATGCAAGGAACATATTGACATGTCTGCCCGTTATGTTTTCACCGAAGAGACCGTGTACAGTTACCTGTCCAAACAAGACAAGTACAGCCAGTATGTAGACTTGCTGGGAAAGGTAAAAGTAGGCCCCATCTCCGAGTCCACACTCAAACAGTTGCTTGCGGCACGAGGAAACTACACCGTGTTCGCGCCCACCAATAATGCCATACAGCTCTATTTGGACACACTTGCCATGAAGGGCATCATTGACACACCCGACTGGGACGGTTTCCGTGATTCCACAACGCTTGACTCCGTGCGACAGGTAATCGTGTACAACAGCATCATTGACATGGGCGACAACCTGCTGCCCTATGAAACCGCCAATTTCCCCGTAATGAACAAGGGCGAGTTTCCCCTCTCCAATATGTATCAGCGTAAACTGGTGGTTACCTATTGCGACGTGCCGGACAGCATTTGGATCAACGGCGCAAGCGTGGATGTCTATAACCGAGATATACAAACCGAGAACGGTGTCATCCACTGTATGCACAACGTGGTGGCTCCCACCAACAACACCCTGGGCTACCTGCTGGAAGCCATCTACAACGAGAAAAGAACAGGATATTACGTATCTGCCATGCTTGTCAAGACCGTGGGCATGCTGGATACGCTCTACAAATACAGGGACGACGAGTATGAAAAGCGTTACCAGGAAGGACTGATTACCAAAACTGTGGAACACACTTCCGGTATCGGATTCACCCAAGGAAAGGTGCCAGAACACCGTTATTACGGATACACCTATTTTGCCGAGACCGACTCCTTCTGGCAAAAGGAACTGGGCAAGGAACCGCTAGACATCACCGTAAGCGATGTCATGGACTATCTGCAGACCCAGAACCTCTACCCCGATGCAAAGGTGGACGAGGACTACACACACGAGGACAATCTGTTGAACCGCTTTGTCACCTACCATTTCCTGCCCATGCGACTGGCTGCAGACCGCATGGTTATCCACTGGAACGAGAAAGGATACTCCATCCATGACAAGGAAGCGTCCATCGTAACATACGAATACTACACCACCATGGGTAAGCGCCGTCTGATGAAGTTCCTGGAAAGTCCCCAGAGCAACGGTGTGTGCATCAACCGTTTTCCCAATATTGACAACGGACGCAAGGGCGAATACATTGAGTTGAGCTGCGACCCCGACAAAACTGGTATCCGTGTAAGTCCACCTGAAACTGACGGTGAGTTCAATGTACGCAACGGCATCGTCTATCCGCTCAATGAAATACTGGCCTACAGTCCCGAAATCCGCCGCAACCTGCACAAGGAGCGCATCCGCTGGGACATTGCCGCCCAAATGCCGGAACTGATGAACAACGACATCCGTTCACAATACTACAGCATGAGCCACACCGGCATCCCCTTTAGCAGCGAATACCCTTATCTGGACGACTGTTGGGTTGAAGACGACAGCTACTATTTCTATTATAACGGATGGGGGTCCAGCATGAAGAACTATCAGGGAGACGAGCTGAATATCCGCGGAAACCTGGACGTAACCTTCCGTCTGCCTCCCGTACCAGAAGACGGTATCTATGAACTGCGCTTCAACATCCAAAGCGACGGATACAACCGAGGCATGGTACAGTTCTACTGGGGAAGCGACAAAGAACGCCTCGCTCCTATGGGCATTCCCATGGACATCCGTATGAGTGGTCTGGAGCGCCGAACCACAGCCGGCACCTTCCCCAGCAACGTGGGTTGGGAAAGAGACTTGGAAGACGACCAGGACTACAACGCAGAAGTGGACAAGAAAATGCGCAATAATGGTTTTATGAAAGGCGCCAACTGCTATTGCGACGGCGGAACCGGCATGGCCGTAATGGCACGCGCCGACCCACTGATTATCCGCCGCATCATTGTACGCGAGCCCATGAAGGCAGACGAGACCTATTACCTACGCTTCAAGACCGTACTTGACGATGCCAGCCGCGAGTTCTATGTAGACTATCTGGAGTATTGTCCCAAAGAAGTTTATGACAACCCCGAAACGCCGGAAGATATCTGGTAAGAGGAGAGATGAGCAATGAGTAATGAGCGATGAGCAATGAGTGATTAACGAATGAGCGAAAAGCCGTCTGAAAAGACGGGAAATAAAATAGCCGGGGGCTTTTATGCCTCCGGTTATATTATATCCGCAAGAAGACACCTTATTGCCTATTTTTGGCGAGTAATGGAAAACACCGCCACATCGCTGGGCGGAAGCGTTACCTGGATTTTCCCCTTAAGTGTCATGCGGTTTCCAGTCCACAGTTCCTTTGCCTCGTATGAGGAAGAGGCATCCAGTCCAAGGTCTGATAGAGGCGTTGTCGTTTTCTGTTCCTCTTCAGTATAGTTAAAAACGGCATAATAAGCCTTATCCTCTCCGTCAATACGTACAAACTGACACTCCGATTTCTCTCCATTTCCATACACGGGACGGAAAGCCTCTCCATTGGCGATGGCATTGACTTCCGCATTTGTCAGATATTTCATTGCCTTTTCCTTGACCTCTTCTGGTCCTTCTGCGCTGAAGTCGTCTCCGGCAATGAAAATACCAGTAATGACGCCCGAGGTAACACGCGCACGGTTCTCGCCGTCCGTAGCCTCTCTCAGCACAATATGGTCAGGATCGTTATACTGATACACACGATCCATCCACCATCCGTAAGAGAGTGCGTTCAGCGTGTATTCGGTATCCTTTATCTTGTTCCAGGCATCACAAGCAATGCGTCTGGACTGCGCATAGTGGGCTGGGAAGATGGGCGAGATGGAAAGATTCATGTACATGTCTCCAAAATACTTGTCCAACAATTTCATCCCATAGTTGTATCCCTGTATGCCTGTCTGAATGGCAGGATTGTGCCACTTGTCCGCTTCCATTGCGCCATGGGTCATAAAATCCATCTTCACATATTCAAAGCCAACCCGATGGAACAGTTCGGATGTTTTCTTCATCATGGCCTCTACTGCCGGATGGGTGGGATCCAAAGCATAGGCTCCGTCCAATTCTTGCGGCTTTCCGTTGGCATAGAGGTACACATCCTTGTATTTGCATCCAGGCAATTCCTTTATCTTGCGTTCCGGGTTCTTTCCCCAGTCTGTAAACGGTGTCCAATACACACCAGCCACCTGGCCGTTGGCCTTGCAACGGTCAACAAAATCCTTCAGTTCCTCTTCCGAAAAGATATTCCAACCAGAATCCAGACCAATATAGACCAGATTGTCCCTATTGGCAAAATGGTTGGGTTGCAGATGGCGTGCATAATAGTCAGAAACCTCCAATGCCTTAGGGTAGCGAAGCTTGAACTGAAGTGCGCCCCAACTGTTCCATCCGAAAGGAACGGCCTTGTCCCATGCCTTAGGGGGAGCCACTGTAGCATTAGCGGAGGCGTATTCTTCCATACCCAAGCGCCAGTCGTCAAAACAGCCAAAGAGGATTTTGGGCGACTTAATGGTTATTCCCCTCAATGTGCCGTGGGGCTTGCTGTCACGGGTGGTCTTGTCGGCCACTCCTCCGTAACACTTCAGCGAACCGATATTGTGTGCATTGCCACGCCCCATGACAACAGCCGTCTTCCAGTTGTCATGCTCCACCGAACCCACCACCAGCGCATGGCGGTTGTCATTGTTGTACACCGCCGTCACCTCATAACTGGTCAGTTCGTCAAACGTGAGCGGACAGGAACGGTATCTTATCCAGCAATCATTATCAAACGGAATGAAAAGGGCGCGATTGTCCTTGCCATCGGCCAACACCTGGGGCATTTGGTCCACATTAACCGGTGCCATGTAATTGGAAGCCACCTCTTCATCGGAAGACAAGGTGAAATCTGTCAAAATATAATCCTTATCGGGATACACATAAAACGATTGCACCAACGCCGGCAACATTTCATCCGTATAGGAAACCTCATACCTGAATCCCTTTCCGAACGCATCGGTAATCTCTTCGACCGACACAGCACAATCCTCATAATCCAGTGTGGTTATGGTACTGTCAGACAACTTGTATGCAGCATACAGATCCTCGAACACGCATAAAGAATCTTTCCTGATGTCTATGCCTCCCGACTTCTGGTCAAGGCTCAGTTCCCAACAACCTTTTTTCAATGTTGCCTCTTCAGCACATCCGGCCAGCGCCAGCATTCCGCCACACAGCCAGGCAATGATTTTTGCGTCCATCTTCATCAGATTTATTATTATGGTAAGTGAAATATGGTGTAAAGTTAAGGTTTTATACCATATAAACCTATTTGTTCGGCATATTCTTTAGGGATGTACTAAAAATTATTATTGCTGTCCGGTAAAAATCTTTACACAAAAATCGCCTAAAAATAACACTTAAGTGTTTCTCCGGAAACAGTTAAGTGTTTTTCGGGAAAGACTTAAGTAAAACTCAAGAAACACTTAAGTCTTTTTTTCGTTTGTTTTAAGCCTCGATTTTCTTATTCTGTATCTTTCTGTAATACAAACATATAGCTCATCTAAAAATTTGCGCAGCAAAATCAAAAAACACTTTTCTTGTTTTTTGACAATTGTAAGGAATGATATCCTGGCCTATTGGTCTGAAATTCTTTTCAGAAAGAAGCCGCACCCCCGAAGGATGCGGCTTCCGTTCTATTCAATAGTGAAGTAAGTGAGCCTTACTTGATTGCCATCTTGTAGGTACGGCCATCGCCCTTGATTACATAGATACCAGGCTTCAAGTTCATGCCACCGGCCTTACCGCTGTAAACCACCTGTCCGTTGGTGGTGTAAACGGTTACGATGTCAGACTTGAGTACGGGATCGGAAGTAATCTTTTCAATTGCAGTGGTCATGTCAAACGTAGGATAGCTTCCTTCAGCCATATCGCACTGCCAGGGAGCGCCCCAGCCTACAACTGTGCTCTGCAGAGCGGCAAAGTTAGAACCGTCGTAGAAGCTGATGCCGGTCTTGGTGTCGGCAGCGCCCTGCATGTTCTCAACCTGTGCATAGAGTGCGGAAACATTGTCCTGAGTGAGAGGTTCGTTGTACATGCGTGCATTTACAATTTCCCAGTTACCGCCACCTTCAGGAGCAGGAACACCGTCCTTGGCACCAGTATCACCACCAATACCAATCCAATGGTCAATTTCATTGGCGGGGAACTTCATATCGCCAGTCATCTGGCTCTTCTTCAACAATACACCGTTCAAATAGACGTAAAGCATCTCAGCAGTCTTGTCATATACACCCACAACGTGATAGAATACCTTTGAAATAGGTGTGATACCGCTAATTGCAGATACATATCCACCGTTGTGAACCTGGTAACGCAGATTGCCACCGTTGATTTCGAATCCGAATCCGCCGCTTGCCATTGCTGAGAACATCTTAGCGATTCCACCCACCTTGTCATACTGGATAGCAAATGTGGTTTCCATTGAGAATCCGTCAGTGAGAGCATTCTTGAATGCCTCGTTTCCAGCATAATTAACCATGTAGCAGTCTGTGGGAGCTTCTCCCATTTCAGCCTTCATGGTGGCAATGTTGCGTCCATACTTGTCACTGTAAACCACGGTGGGAGCACCGTAAGTCTGAACAGTATGCTGCATGGGTGAAACGTCTTTTGCAGAACCGTCCTCGTTGAATACGATATCCATCAAGTCGGCAGAGGGCAGAGCACTTGTCAAATCAGGAGCCGCATCAACGGTGGCACCAAAGTTATTGTCAGTATTGTTCCAAACTACAACATTGTTATAAGTTGAAGCAGGAGTATAGGTAGTTTGTCCACCGCCTACAATACCACCACCCTTGTTCATTGTGCCAGCAGCATAAGCCTGCAGAATGGTCAGTTCGTCGCGTACGCGGCCCACCAAACCTCCTGTTGTTTCAGCATCGCTGGTAATTTCCACGTTGGTGTAGCAGTTCTTGATATAAGCGGGTCCGCCAATGTTACCTGCCAAACCGCCGGCATAACCGGAAGCTACGTTCAGTTTACCGGTAACCCATACATTATATAATGTGCTGGTAATCTTCTTGGCATCGTTTCCGATATACATGTCGTGTCCCATGTTAGCGGCCAGGATACCTGTTCCGGAAACATCGGCTGTTACATTGGCATTCTCAAATCCCACATTACGCACATCACCGCAAAGGATACCGAAGAAACTGTTGTAAGGCTGACCGGGAACGGTGCAGCTGAAGTTACGGATTACATGACCGCAACCGTCAAAGTCGATAAAGTTCTGGAACTCTCTGCCGTTAGCCGTATTGGCAGCTACATTCAGCGGTGTCCAGTCTTCAACCTCAGCCATATCAATATCGTTCAGCAGTTGTACATAAGTCTTCTTTCCGGCAACCAGTTGTTTGCGCAGGTCTTCCATGTCTTCTGCTGTAGCAATCAAGATGGGATCGTCCTGAGTACCGGCAAACGGAACCATGCTGCCAGGAACAAGTTTTCTCAGTGCAGTGATAGCCGCCTTCATGTCAGCCACATCCTGTTCGGTTGCGCTCAAAGAAGCGATCTTTTCGGCAGCGGCATCGCACAGAGCGGTCAGTGCATCGGCAGCAGCCTGCAGTTCGGGATGCTCGTCATAGTAAGAAATACCTTCATCTGCAGTGTACAACTGGAATTCACTTACGTTCCAGTAAGCATATCCAGAAGTGGCTTGCAACATATTGAAGCGGATGTGCTGGTAGCTTCCACCCAACATGATGGGCTCGGTGTTCTTGAAATATGCATTGTTCTGGTTGGGAATTTCGGGATACTCAACCACGCAGATTTCTGCCCAAGAAGCCTCATCGTCAGGAGTATTGGTAGCCAGAATACGAATCTTGTTGGGCGTATCATGCCAGAATTTCTCGGGGGCACCATCACCACGACCTGAGTATTCCATATAGAATCCCTTAATTTGCTTGTCAAGAGCTACTTGCAGATACTGGGTTCCAGCTCTGAATTGATTCTGTCCGTCGCCAGAAGCGTCTGAGTGGAAGAAGGTCGCGGTACTTCCATCGAGCAGATGCTCAAGTCCGCCTTCGTTTCCCCACTGGCAGTTGGTAGAGAACTGGTTGGTGTCATAAATCATGGGCTTTCCGCTCTTCTGCATAACGGGAGCAAGCAAATCGCGTGCGGTCAACATGGCCATGCGCAACTCGTTGTTTACACCATCGTAGTTTGTATAGTCTCCTTCTATAAACAGCACCTTCATGCGGCTCTGGTCAAGTACGGGAGAAGCGTCCTCACCAATGGTCTGTCTCCATTCCATACATTCGGGATGTCCTTCATTAGCCTGATTCAGTATGTAAGCAATCTCACCAGTAGCATAAACTTCTGCGCTTACGCTGTTGCGAGAATTGGTAATACCACCTGTATAACCACCACTTCGGCCGTCACCGGTAACAAATGAGCCAGAGAAGCAGAAGTCCACTGTTCCCTTGCGGAAGTTACTGTCATCACGGTTGTCACCCACGAGCATACCGGCACGAGAGTGAGGATTGATGAAGTTTTTGTTCTCGAAACAAGCACGAATTACACCGCCATAGTTACCGGCAGCCACACCACTGACAATTTCGCCAGTGTGGTTCACACGTGAATTGATGATGGCGCAGTTTTCAATCAGACCACCGGGAAGGTTCTGTCCGCAAATAGCGGCATGACGACCGCTGTAAGCGGCTCTGTCACCGAATTCGAATACATAGTTGTCAATAATCAGGTTACGGATGGTACCGGAGTTGTTTCCGAACACACCGCTGCTCGCATAATTGGCATTGTAAGAAGCGGTCAGGTTCTTGATGCTGTAACCACGTCCGTCAAATACGCCCTGATATCCGGGAACGGTAATTTCACCTCCGCCGCCATTCAGTTTGCCAGGTGTACCATAGCCGATGGGAGCATAGAAGGTAATGCCTGCCATATCAATGTCACCGGTGAGCACGGCATCCAGTGTGTTGCCGATACCTGCGTTAACCAGAGATGAGAACATGATAAGTTCCTTGGCATTTCCGAGCTGTGCCACATTATTTTCTATTACGGGCATGAAAGAAAGTCCTGCAAAAGGATTCACATTCAGAGCCTCTTCCAGAGAATATGCACCGTCCAGGTAAGCATTGGTAATGGTGTTGTAAGATTCATCCATCTTGGCAGCCTCTTCCTCGGTAATCATTTCTGCAAGGAACATTTCACCGCTGATTTCCTGCAAAACCTCGGCCTTGGTCATCATGCTGGTGTAAGCCATCTTGGTGTCATACACTTCCTGCATCAAGTCGCCCAATTCCTTAATCTTTGCCATCTTCTCCTGTGCAGAAGTGGCAGCAGAAATGGTTCCGATGGTTTCTGCAACCTTAGCTTGGGTAGCTACTGAATAGTTAGGAGCGGCATTGGGATTTCCATTGTCGGTAGAGAAAGCGGGATACTTCTCGCTCAATGTGGTCAGGCGCGCTGCCTGGCATTCCAACATACGGTCCATTGCTGCAACGGCAAGTTCGTTTTCCATCTCGCCACAATAAGTCATGCTGAAGGGACCCACCCATGTCTGGTTGGCAGCCTTGCAGCCGGGAGTGGAAATACCGATGGTAAGAGTGCTGTCTTCGCCTACCTCGGCAATAAGGGTATGCTTGTAGAGACCGTCACCAAACGCATAAGCCAATGCACTGGTGTTCGTGGGCAGATAACCTATGGTGTTGCCTTCGATGTCCGTTACAGGCTCAAACTTGTCTGCATGTGCGGGAGCAGGATCTGCGGGCTGCATGCCTTCAATCAGCGCTGCGGTGTAAACCTTGTTCTCACCGGCATAGATGAATGAGTTCTGCGCGTATGACTGGTTAAATCCATCGGCACGGTATGCCGCATAGACGGTCAGTTCATAGAAGCCGGGAATCAGGTTCTTGATGGTCTGGTTCAGTTCCAGACGGGTTCCGGATTCGCCCACACGGGTAATGCCGGCATCGCCTACGTTGGTGAAACCAAGTGCATTGTTGTAAGTCCATCCGTCATTGTTGTTGGCAAAGTTTGCGTTCACAATCATGCTGGTTACGTCAGCGCCTGCCATGTAACCGGTAGCAATGGCCTTGTCAAGCAACTGCTGGATAAAGGCTGCCTCTTGGGTCAGTGCCTCGTTGCCCAACAACAGATTTTCCATAATATACATATAAGAACCGTTGGGGAACTGGGTTGAGTCGGGTTCAACTGTTTCGGTCAGATAGGTTTCAACCAGTTCGCGGCCGGCACCACCAAAGTTGGTGTTCTCTTCCATATACAGGGTAATTTCCTCTATCTTGGCCACGTATGCGGCATAAGCTTTGGCAGACGCCTGCATTTCTGCGCGGACAGTCTTCATCTGTTCCAAAATGGGGACGAACTCTTCAAGTGTCTCAATCTTTTCCAGTTCTGCAATCAGGGCAGCATAGCGCTCGGTGATTTCTGCCTGGCATACGGTTTCATCCATGAAGGTGCTTTCCTCGTCAACCAACAGGCTGATAAAATCTGCAAGCCCGTCGGCAGAAATATTCTCGTTGGTTCCACTCAGAGAAACCACAACCAGAGGCTTCTCCTTGTCCAAAACGGGATATTCGTCGCCACCCAATTCCTGGCGCCATACACCGTTGGGATTGAAGGTGCTGCCGTTCAGTTTGTAGGTTACCTCACCGTTTTGGAAGGCTTCGGCGCTTACATGATCCTGGCAGTTTGTCTTGCCGCCACCATATCCGCCGCTACGGCCTTCGCCCGTCACAAAGTTCTGGGAATAGCAGTTGATAACCTTTCCGGGACGTACATTGTTATCGTCGCGGTTGTCACCCACGAGCATACCGGCACGGGGATAAGGATTGATGTTGTTGTTATATTCGAAACAGTTCTGAATGGTTCCACCGTAATTACCGGCAGCAATGCTGCTGACAATCTCACCGGTGTTCACTACGTGGCTTTCCACCACATAGCAGTTCTCAATGAGACCCTCAACCAGCTGGCCAGCCAAAGCACCGTGACGACCACTGTAACCATTTTCCCAATAATAACCGACAACACCCAGATTGCGCACAGTTCCGGTTACAGTTCCGAACACACCGCTGGTGGCATAAGCGTTATTCACTGTTGCGGTAAGGCCGGAAATGGTAAAGCCCTGTCCGTCAAACTCTCCGGCAAAGCCTCGGTTGGAAATGGGCTGGCCGGTATGGTTAAGTTCGTTGGAATTGGCCACACCGATGGGGACATAACCTTCAATACCGCTCATGTCAATATGATCGGTAAGACGCACCTTCACCTCGCGGAAGAGACCGCTGTTCACACCTTCTGACAAAGTAACCAAATCTTCGGAGCTGCTTACGAGATACCAGCCTTCAGCGTCCTGCTCCAAAGCCAGCTCTACACCTCCGATAATTTCCATATACTCTTCCTTGGTAATAAAATGGAAGTTACGGACATCCAGTTCCACTTCGGCTACTGAACCCGGGTCTAAACGGAAGAACTCTCCGGCCTTACCCCAATTGAAGCTCTTGCGCTGGTCTTCGATATTCACATACTTCATTGTCCAGTCTTCTACTGCAGGAAGGTCAAAAGACATCTCGCGTCCGCCAGCAAGGGGAGAGAAGAAGAACTCTGCTCCGGGGATATCTGTTGCGGTCTTGTATTCAAAGGCTATAACGGTCTCGTTATCCTTCAAATCTTCCTGCAAAGGAGACAGATTCACATAGGGGTCAGTGTTCAATGTCTTTAAATGATAGCAATAAGGCTCCACCTGGGTCATTTCCATACCGTGCAGATTCTCACCCATCAAGAATTTGTCATTTCCTGCGGGAGTGTCTTCGTGCTCCTCAGCTCCGGTGTCCTTAGCCTTCACGTCATTATAAAGCGCAATGGCCTGCTCGGTACTGAGCGGGTCGCTATAGATACGAGCCATGGCAATGTCACCGGCAAAGCCTCGTGCGCATTGGTCTTCAAATTGAGTGTCACCACCGATGGCAAACCACATATTGCCCTCGCCGGCTTCTTTATATGTGCCGTCCACGTCAAATTTCTTGGCCAGGATACCATCAATATAGATGTTCATCACACTCTTGGCCGGATTGTGGACAGCCACAACATGGTAGTATTTTCCGCTCTCGGGAACGATGCCGCTGGTTACAATCTGGGCTTTTCCACCCACATTGGCTTCAAATGAAATCTGATGGCTTTGGCTGCCGTTACCGACAAAAATCTGACCTCCACCGCCTTCGTTGGTTGAGAAGATTGAGGCCTGTTCCGGAGCGATTCCGACAATCTTACTTACCGGGCGAACCAACACCTCCCAGGTAAAACCATCCTTCAGCGCATCGCGGAAAGCCTGGTTTTCTTCGTAGTCCACACGATAATAACTCTGAGGCATGAAGCCCCACACATTGTTGGTCAGGCATGCTGTATTCATGCCATACTTGAGGCTTTGCTTCACCGTTGGAGAACCAATGGCCTTCACCTCATTCTTCATGGCGGAAACGTCCTCGGCCGTTCCGTCAGTCTTGAACACCACATCCAGCAAATCGGCTTGTGGAACTTGCGCCCACGAAGTCGCCGCTATCATTGCAGTGGTCATCAACGACAAAAATCTTCGTTTCATGTTTTTGAGTTGATTTAGGTTAATAAATAAATGAATTTTACACTTTGTACTTGCAAATATAACAAATTTTCACAAATTCTCACAAAATTTGACCCAAAAACTTCCGGTATAAGCCCTAAATCCGTTTCGGTTTATATTTAAAAGTATCAAAAAACGGACGTACAAAGCCGTGTTCCGGCTCTCGTGCAACGATAAATATAGTTAGACCGTGCGAAACCTACTTCCCCACCTCGTCCATGATGAAATAAAGCGGTCTGTGCTTCACTTCCTTGTATATCTTGCCTATATACTCGCCCGTAACACCCAGGGCGAGCAAGATGGTGCCGCCCACAAACCAAAGGGAGACGAGCAATGACGTCCAGCCCTGAATGGTGTTGCCACGCACATATTCCACCAGTGCCCAAAGGATTACGCCCAGGGCAATGAGGATGAAGGCAAGTCCCATAATCATAATCAGGCGAAGGGGCTTTACGCTGAAACTGGTGACGCCGTCCACCGCCAGGGAGAGCATCTTGGACAGTGGGTATTTGGATTCACCGGCCTGGCGTTCCTTGCGGTCGTAATATTCTTTCCGCACATTGAATCCGAGCAAAGGCACCATGCCGCGCAGAAACAGATTGCGCTCGTGATGGGCAAGCAGCGCACGCAATGCCCTTTGGCTCAACAGACGGAAGTCGGCATGGTTATAAACCGTCTCGCTGCCCATCGCCGTCATGAAGCGGTAGAAAGCCTGCGCCGTCCAGCGCTTGAACACGCTGTCCGTGGCACGACTTGCCCGCACGCCATAGACCACATCGGCTCCTTCGGCATAGTCCTTCACCATGCGCCCAATGACATCCACATCGTCCTGCAGGTCGGCATCAATGGAGACAATGGCTTCGGCCTCATCGGCCACATGCTCCATTCCCGCCCACAAAGCCTGTTGATGACCCACATTGTGCGCTAGGCGAACGCCTCTTACTTCGGCATATTCCCTGCCCAAACGTTCTATCAGCGGCCATGTGCCGTCTCGGCTTCCGTCATCCACATAGAGAATGCGTGCAGGACGCACAAGGGTTTGGATGACATTTGCCAGCTGGCGTGTGGTTTCGGCCAGTACGGCTTCTTCGTTATAGCAGGGGACAACGATGTAAATCATTGGATATGGTATTTAAGGGTGAGACGATGGAGAGGTGAACACAAAACGTACCAAGAGAAAATTGACGGGAACGGCAACGGCATACACCGGAAGTGGAATCCATGCAGCCGGCATGCCCATCCACTGGAAAAGTTGGAAAAGCCCCATGTGAAGCAGAAAGTTGACGCCATGCGCCCCCAACATGCCCACAAAGCGTTTCCAGGAGGGTGCGGCATGAAACGTAAAGTAGCTGGTAGCAAAGAAGTTGAAGACAAAACTCAGTACATAACCGATGGCATAGGCCAAGGCTGCGGGCATCAGGTTCATGAGCAGGTAATACAGCCCATAATGCAGCAATGTGGCCAATGCGCCCACCACCACAAAACGTCCCATCTGGCCAATCAGTTGTCTTTTCATTTCACTGTGGTTTTTCCTTGGTACAACAACGACTCCGCACATTGTATCATACTGAAGAGATAAGCGCGCATGTCAGACACGTTAACTTGGGTACTATCGGCTGGTTTTCCGTCCAGATAGATATGTTCCTGTCCGGTGGAAGGCTCGTACACATAGAACCGTCTTTCATCCCGCACACAAATCACATTGTCTGCCGTATAGAAGGCAAACGGACGATGAACCGACTGAAGGTTCACTCCGAAGTTGTGCTGTGAAGCACGGATGCCAAGCATACTCAAAAGCGTGGGTTGGATATCCATCTGCAAGGCCCAATCGTCACAGACCTTCGGTTCAGCACCAGGTACAAAGAACATCAGCGGCACATGGTTGTAGCTTTCCGGATTGACGCTCTCCGCCTCGCCCACCAGTTTGCCATGGTCGCCAAGGAGCACAAACACCGTGTTGTCATACCAGGGTTTCTTGCGGGCCTCATCAAAAAACATACGCAAGGCCCAATCTGCATATTCCACAATGCGGGTTTCGTCTCCACTGGTTCGTGTCTGGAAATTTTCCGGAATGACGTAAGGCGGATGGTTGCTTATGCTCAACAGGGTGGCGAAGAAGGGTGTGTCCGTTCCATCAAAACGGTCAAGGACATCCAAGGCATACCGATACAGGTAGTCGTCCTGCACACCGAAGCTGTTCACCACCTTCTCCTTCGGATAATTCTCCTGCGAATAGATTTCATCGTAACCGTTGGTGCGCAGGAATGCGTTCATGTTGTCATACTGGCTTTCATGCGTCATGAAGAAGAGGTTGCGGTATCCGGCCTCGCGCAATGCCGTGGGCAGTCCGGAATAAGTGGGAATGTGACTTCCCTTCATCAGGTTACGATACATCAGCGCTGGGTAGGAATAGAGCGTGGCATAAAGTCCGTGATTGGTATGAATACCAGCAGAATAGCAACGCGTATAGCCAGTGCTTTGGCGGAACAGACTGTCAAGGAAAGGCGTGAGCGGCTTTTCCTGGCCAAAGGTCTGCATTAAATCCGCGCTCATGGATTCCATAAAGATCAGCACCACGTTGCGTTTGCCCAAGGCAGAATCTGCAGGCAGAAGTTCATATTGCAGGGGAGCTTCCTCCGCTCCCTGGCGTTGCAGCATTTCTTGCACGTTCTTCAGGGCCTCCGCCTCATCCATCAGACCAAGGCGCACATTCTCCGGGCGGAAGTCGTCAAGCGTACTGGTCAGCAAGTTGAATGCCGGATTTACCCCCAGTTGGTTCAGGAATGCGTCCTGGCAATAGTAGGCCGCGCTCACCTTGATGGGATTGTAGCCCCTGCGCCCTCTGATACCGAAAAGACACAGCCCTACGCAGCAAGCGCCCAGAAGCAGAACCGGGATTCTGCCCATCCAGGACTTGGCAGGTTCGGGCAGGACAAATCTGCTAACCCATTTGTTGCCAAGCCAGACAAAGGCAGCCAGAAGTACCACAAATGCAAGCATGGGCGGATAATATGAAGGCTCGCCAAAGAGCATGCCCAGCGTGGTGAGGCCATATTCGGCCCAGTTCCAGATACTGCTGTTGATATTCTTGAAAAAATAGAGGAAATAGGGAATGTTTGCTGCCGAAACGGCAAACGCCACACCCCAGAACACTTGCATCCAACGCACCGAAAGCATCAGTGGCAGACGGCTGCGCACACCGGCCAATGAAGTGAGAAGAATCACCGCCAGCGGTACAATCAGGATGTAGCAGGCAATCACATTGTCAAACCAAAGGCCGTGCAGGAATGCCAGGCTCTGCAGCCCGATGTCTCCCTCAGCGTCTTCGCCCAACATGTGGTGGCCAGCAATGAAAAGGATAAGGCGCAACAAGGCCAGCACAAAAAGCCCCAGCACATGAATGCCCACCAGGGCTGCCAACTGCGATAAAAACCTTTTCATAGCCCTCAACGGTGATAACGTCCCTTGTCCTTAACCAGAATCGCCTTGACCCTGTCATCCGCCAGCATCATTTTTCCCTCGGGACAGAGAAAAACTTCCCACTGGATGGAGCGGTGTTTCCATACCAGAAACGAGATGTCCCGTTCCTTGTACTGCCCGCGCAATGCCATGTACCACCAGCCGGGAAAAGACAAAGCCCTGACGCATCCACTGGAGGCCACACGGTCCAGACGGGTAATCACGCTGTCCATCTGACGGCGCGTCAGCTCCGACGGTTTAGGTGCGTCCACATAATAGGAGGTGCAGAAATCGTGGATGGTCAATAAGCGCATCAAATCCCATCTGGGAGTTTCAACAATCAGACGTTCATGCGCTATCTCGTAGGTGCGGCAAAGGCTGTCAAGGCAGACAATGAACGGTTCCTTGTTCTCCTCGTCCAGATTCTTGATGTCCATCCACATCCTTTTTTCCGGATGCTGATGGAGGTATGCGAAATACGGAACGATATCCAGTCCGAACGTAGTGTCCTCATCGTGTGTGACGTCCATTTGTCCGTTCTCGCGGATGCAGACATCCACCTCAATCAGGTCATATCCCCCACCCTTCTCTTCCAGTTTTTCCAAAGAATTGCACCGGTGCAATCCAATCTTGTCCGGCCGGCTGCCCACTTGGAACCATGCCCACAAAGAATAGATTACCAACAGAAACAATACAATGACAAATAAAAAACGAAGCTTTTTCATACTGCAAAGAAACACAATTTTATCGAATCCTTGAAGATTTTAACCATATATCTGTCATTTTTCACTGAAAAGAAGGGCTGAAATGGAAAGAAAAGGCTACTTTTGCACGTCAAAATACTATTTCAGAATGGAAAAGTTCCTCATCATCACACCGGTAAAGGATTCCATCCAAACCACATTGGACACCATCCATGCCATTATGGAGAGTGGTATCAGTGTGCCATACACATATACCATCTACAATGACAACTCCACACCGGAGAACACAGCCATCCTTGAAAAGGAGGCGGAAAAATACGGTTTCAGACTGGTGAACATCAGTGACCTGACCGACCATCCCTCGCCCAACTACCTGCTGGTGCTGCAAATGGCACAGGAAGAGGCACTGGCGCAAAATGCCGGCCTGTGCATTGTGGAAAGCGATGTAACCGTGAAGCCCGACACCCTGCAACGCCTTTTCGATGGAGCCAAAGCACGAAAGGATTGTGGCATAGCAGCAGCCGTTACCGTGGACGAGAGCGGAGCCATCAACTATCCGTATCTCTATGCCAAGGGACATGAGAACCAGGAGTATGAGACCAGAAAGCATTGCAGCTTCTGCTGCTCACTGCTCACGCCAGCCTTGCTGAGCCAGTTCGACTTCCACGAACTGAATCCCGAAAAGAACTGGTACGATGTAACCATCTCGCACCAATCACAGGCATTGGGATTGCGCAACTACCTCTTCACCACCCTTCCCGTACTGCACCGTCCGCACCAGAGTCGCCCTTGGAAACAGTTGAAGTACAAGAATCCGCTGAAATATTATTGGCTAAAATTCACAAAAGGACTGGACAAGATATGATTACAGAAAAACAAATTTGTTCTCTGCACCCAACCACTCTCTATCTTCATCCTCAATACGAACACCTCAAAGATTTCATGTATTCCCTGCCTGAAAGATTTGCTACAGGCGAAGGCACCCTTATACATGACGGTAGAAACAAGCTTCGGGAAATCACTTATGGAGAGGACACTTTTATCGTAAAAGCATACAAAAAGCCAAACATCATAAACCAATGTATATATGGTTTTCTGAGGCCGTCTAAAGCGATGAGGGCATTCAGAAACGCACTGACATTGATAAACATAGGCGTTGGCACTCCACAACCAGTCGGCTACATTAACATCCGCCAAGGCTTGCTTTTCTCAAAAAGTTTTCTTGTCACAATAAAATCCAAATGCAGGTTCCGCTACGACCAGCTTTTCACACAACCTTTTGAAAATGAGGAAATGATTCTGCGTGAAATAGGACATGTATCAGCCGTTCTTCACAATAATGGCGTAGCACATCTGGATTATGGCAGAGGAAATATTCTTTTTGACTGGGACGAGAATGGAAAAATCCGCATAGAATTGGTCGACCTTAACCGTATGAGATTCGGATCGCTCGACATGAAGGCTGGCTGCAAAAATCTTGAACGGCTCCCCGCCACGGCGCAAATGCACGGCTGGATTGCAGAAGAATACGCTAAGGAGCGTGGCTTCGACACAGAAAAATGCTATCAACTGATGAGGCATTTCAGAAGCCTGCAGCCCTATCAGGAAAAGAACGAATTCACAAACAGTCCCGAATAAAACACACTCCACAATGAAGGTTTTTGTTGTCATCGTCACATTCAACCGAATAGAGTTGCTCAAGCGTAGCATTGAATCCGTACGCGCCAATCAGCCATTTGGCATTATTGTCATCAACAACGGTTCAACAGACGGCACAAAAGAATGGTTGGACTCACAACCAGACCTTATTGTCATTCATCAGAAGAACGTAGGCGGTTCCGGTGGTTTCTACACCGGCATAAAACATGCGTATAACATGGGTGCAGACTGGATTTGGTGCATGGACGACGATGTTTTCCCCAGGACCGATTGTTTGAAGAACCTGTTGGACAACGCCACAGACAAAAACATTGGAATTTTAGCGCCAAGAAGAATAATGGACGGCAAAATATTCTGTCATGACTTCCAAGGATACAATTTGACCCGTCCGTTTAAATCCATGTACCGCCAACGGCTTGTCAACGAACAAGTCACATCGCCAACCTTTATTGCCGGAACGGCTTTTGAAGGTCCCTTTATCAGACGTGAGGTCGTGGAAAAAATAGGGCTTCCAAATAAAGACCTGTTCATCTTCTGCGATGACACAGATTATTGCATCCGCACCATCCAGGCCGGTTTTAAAATACTATATGTGCCACAGGCGCTTATGGACAAACATAAATTTTTCAGTCAAGACTCCTGGACTGTTAGGTCACAAAAGAAAAAATGGAAAAGGTTCTATCAAGTACGGAATTCCGCTTATCTAAACCATCATTACGGCCAGACATGGGGTGTCAGATACCTGAGAAGTTTCATTAACGTCCTCGGCTACATCGTAACGGCATTCTTTACCGCTCCTTTTTCAAAAGCATGGTCCTGGTCTGACATCCCCAAATTATGGAATGCTTATCTGGATGGGACAAAAGAAAAATTAGGTATTATTTAGATATTAGATAAGGGAAACGTCATTCCTTCTCCATCCCGAACAACTGCATGGCCCGTTCAATGGTTGGAGCCATATCGTAGTATTTGTACTCGGCCAGTCGGCCGGCAAAAACCACATTCTCTTCCTGGGCTGCCAAATCCATGTATTTCTGCAGCAGGCCGCTGTTGCGCGGGTCGTTCACCGGATAATAAGGCTCCATGCCAGGCTTGTACTCCGTAGAATACTCCTCGCTCACCACCGTTTTCGGGTTGACATAGACATCCGCGCCGAATGTCTCAAAATGCTTGTGTTCGATGACGCGTGTATAAGGCTCCTGATGCGAAGTGTAGTTCACCACCGCGTTGCCCTGATAATTAGGGATGTTCTCCACTCGGGTCTTGAACATGACAGTGCGCCAGTCGAGCTGTCCAAGTGAATAATCGAAATACTCGTCAATAGCGCCGGTATAGACCAGTTTTCTGGCATATTTTCTCCATTCGCGGTACTGCGGCTGGAAGAAGTCAGTACCCGTACGGCATTCTGTTCCTTGAAGCAGACCGTCTATCAGCCTGTTGTATCCGCCGATGGGTATTCCCTGATAACGATCGTTGAAATAGTTGTTGTCAAAGACCATGCGCACGGGCAGCCGCTTGATGATGAAGGCCGGCAGTTCGCTGCACTTGCGTCCCCATTGCTTTTCGGTATATTCCTTTATCAGAATATTGAAAATATCCTTTCCCACCAGCGTGAGCGCCTGCTCCTCCAGGTTCTGCGGTTCACGGCCACCCAAGGCTTCAATAGCCTCTTCCCGTTGTTCCGCAATCTTGGCCTCTGCCTCTGCCGGAGTGGTTACGCCCCACAGACGGTTAAAGGTATTCATGTTGAAGGGCAGATTGTAGAGTTTTCCCTTGTAGTTCGCCACGGGCGAATTGGTGTAACGGTTGAATTCCACAATGGAGTTCACAAAGTCCCACACTTCCTTGTTGGAGGTATGGAAAATGTGTGCCCCGTATTTGTGTACGTTGATTCCCTCCACCTGCTCGCAGTAAAGATTTCCTCCCAGATTGGGACGCTTGTCAATGACCAGACAGCGCTTGCCCGACCGAGTGGCCAGATGCGCAAAGGTGGCACCCATCAACCCCGAACCCACAATCAGATAATCATACTTTTCCTCGCTCTTCATCGTGTTTTTGCTTGATAACCTTGCAAAAATATCCCTTATCTTGCAAATACACAAGTTTCGGACACATTATTCTGGTATAAAAGCGCCACATGAGCCAGCAGAAACGCATTTCAGAGAGTTCCGAGGTGGCTTTTTCAACAAAAAAGCCTATCTTTGCGACATTATTCATTCCAAATTTCCCACAAAGCATGAGGCGCTTTACACTTTCCGCACTGCTCTGCTGCACATTGCAAATGATGGCGCAGCCCCATTTCCCCTGCTCACCCAAACTGGACAACCCCTATGGCGTATGCTCCCACATCACCCGCCCAGGATGGGACTATGAGATACGCGACAACGAATTGGAGATTGCCCGGAAGAACAATATCGGCTGGGTACGTTCCGACCTGGACTGTGGAAACTTCTTCACCTCGCACACCACCAGCAATCCTGCCCTGTTCAACAACGTGCTGAACAGTACAGAGCAGCACGGCATAAACTTGTTGGGCATCCTCACCCGCATGCAAAAGCATTCGTGGGACGATCCTCAATATGCCCTTCTGGTGGAACAACTGGCGCAAACCTACAACGGACGCATCACACATTGGGAGGCGCAGAACGAGGTGAACCTGATTAAAGGGGTGGACAGCCTTTGCCAGAAATACGTGGACGTGCTGAAGACCACATACGAGACCCTGAAAAAGGTCAATCCACGGAATGTGGTGCTGACAAGCGGATTCGGCGAACTGCACGAGCCGTTCCATAGCGAATTCTCCCGACTGGGCGGTTGGAAATACTGCGACATCTTCAACTTCCACACCTATTTCACACCGGAAGGCCTCATCTCCTGGCTTGACAAGCTGAAAGAGACAATGGTACGGGACGGATGGGAACGCCCTGTGTGGCTGACCGAATGTGGCATGCACACCGCCAATGACCGCCAGAACTCAGCCGGCTTTCTCACAGACTTGCTGCCTGCCGCTCTGAGGCGCATCGGTCTGAACCCGAAAAAGTCCGCAGTAGGTGTGCTGTGCAATCCGGGAACCGGATATAACGCGCTCTCGGCCAATGATGCGGAAGAACTGCTCAGCCCCCATTGCCGGAAAGTCGTCTTCACCACCCTGGCACAACTCCACAA
Source organism: Bacteroidaceae bacterium (assembly GCA_017379075.1). Classification (GTDB taxonomy): domain Bacteria; phylum Bacteroidota; class Bacteroidia; order Bacteroidales; family Bacteroidaceae; genus Physcousia. Next base: position 27,542 of record JAFNXL010000008.1, on the reverse strand, counting down.
CCTTTCTGTCAAAGAGACCCCCATTCTGATTGCCGCTGCCGATGAATATTTTCCCGGCACACACCTCCCTGCCTTGACAGACTATGTGCGCAGAGGGGGCACCATTGTACTGGCCGGAGGAATGCCCTTCTATTATGATGCTCATACCCCAGACGGTATTTTCCTTAACCGCAAGGAACTGGGCACAAGTTTCTACAAGCAATTACACATGGCCCCAGCCACACAATGGAAAGACCCCGTAAGCCACAAGCCGCTTACGGAAGTACCTCCCTGTTGCGAGCGGAACAAGGACATTCCTTTCTCCTATGGCTGGACACCCACTGCAGAATCGCCTGCCCGATACATGTCCGATGCCAACCTACACCCTGGCGACAGCCTCATCCCGTTGATTTCAGCCGGAACCGCCCATCTGCGCTACCCCATTGCCGGCATATACAAATTGAACAGCGACCTGAAGGGAAACATCATCTTCCAGACCCGAATGTACGCCAAAATCTCAAGCGACAAGGAGGCCGAACAGGCACGTCGCGTACCCCGGCTCTATCTCATTGCCTTCTCTTACGGAGTGGACAAGGTTTTCTGGTACAATCTGCGCAGTCGTGAAAAGGACCTGGCCTACAGCGAAGACAACTTCGGACTGCTGCACCGCGACCTTAGCGAAAAGCCCGCCATGCAGGCATACCGCACACTCACCGAAATGTGCCCCAATGGCAGCGAACGCCCCACACTGACGGTAACAGACGGTTTGTATCATGCCAAATGGCACAAGCCCGACGGTACAGAAATGCATGCCCTGTGGGCGCCCACCGGAAACAAAACGGTGCGGATAAAGAAACACGGCTACATCAAAGTCTATGACCACTTGGGAAACCGCCAGAGCCTGAAAGGCAAGACGCTGGACATAAAAGAAGGCGTGTTTTATATTGAAGGAGATTGCGATTGTCTCAAAGAAAACAGCTGACGGACAATAGCCAAGTTTAGCTATCAGCGGTCAGTAGATAGTAGCATTGATGTGTACACCATAAACTTGTGTCTACAAAGACGCGCTGCCGAAGGCAAATAGCCGCGGGTTTTCAAACCCGTGGAATAGAGAGGAAAGAAAAACATGGCATAAGACACACCCCATTGCTTCGGAAAGTGTTCTCACTGTTCTTCGCCGTCGGCATCTGTTCTGTTCATGAAGTAACCCGCTTTTGACAAATGAACTTAAGATAAAAAATCTTTACAGATTCGCAAGGCATAAATCGGCAGACGATAACGAGATAAACGAAAAACGCCCAGTTGGACGGAAAAAACCGCCCAGTTGGAAAAAAATATGTTTCTAACTGGGAAAAAAATTTTCTCCAACTGGAAACCCTGTATTAGGGGGTTATTCGCTTTTTGATGCATTTGTACCATTTTTACGTCAAAATACACCAACATTACAGAAAAAGAAGAGGTAAAAAGATTTGACAAAAGATTGCCTTTCCTGTGACAAAGTATTGTCAAGGCTAAGACAATGTATTGTCCGAACCAAGTCAACGCATCGCAGTACCAACTTGGTACATCATAAACTGGTACTACAGTACCAGCCAATTGGTACTGGAGTTTCAACTGATAGGTACTGCAGTGTAAGTTAGCTGGTACGCAAACTTTTGCACAATAGAGATGTGGGGCATTTGCCGATTATGTGCGAAAGTACATTCTTTTCTTACCCCCACCCCAATCACATTTGATTTGCCCTAAAACATCAATTGCACGTCAAAGCACAGCACACATTAAAGACTGACACACAATAACTTGTGTTTACACACCCCTAACATTGAATTGTAAACGGATTTACCCTTAAGCGTAAATCCGTTTACATAGCGAGGTAAGTCCACTTACATCGAAGGGTAAATTCATTTACATCGTGATGTAAAAAACGGTGTTATACATACTCAAACATTATATTAATAATGTAAGTTCGACGAATTATATCAAAATGGTTTTATGGAGCAGGGAGATACCAGTTTTTGCTGTTCTGGAGAAATGAACGCAAGCGACTTTTCCACTTTTCGCTATTTAATGATTTTCAAGATAGGACATCTATTTTCGTGGTATCACCACCATTTAGTACATCCAATTGAAACTGAATAGTAGCCTTATCCACATCAGGATAGTGAGGATCGAGATTTTTTATCAACCTACTGACATGACGACTTCACCCCATCACCAACTTGGCAATGAGTTCTGCAAATTGTTTTTTGTCATTTAACACAAATTCATAGTCCTTGCATAAAGGGGCTAGCGATTTGCATCCTATGGTTATCATATCCTCTTTTTATTTAGAATATTTAATGTCTCATTCTCGATTAAAATTTGTACCTTTGTAACCAAAATATAAGATTAGCAGCCAAATGGATTTGAATAGTCTGATAGCTGAATGTACAGCATACGACTTCAAGGTGATGCTTGAAGAGAAGAAACCTAAGAGTTGGTTAAAGAGCGTAAGCGCTTTTGCCAATGGCTTGGGTGGTTCTCTTTTCTTTGGCATTGATAATGACGGCATCGTCAAAGGACTTGATGACGTGCAGCATGTATGCGAGGCCATCAGTAGTAGGATACGCGATTACATGGATCCTCTACCAGAGTTGGAAACGATTCCTCATGATGTAGATGGTTTACACATATTGCAACTCAAAGTCAATGCCGGGCATTATACCCCATATTACTACGTTGGCGATGGTCAGCGCATTGCCTTTGTCCGTGTCGGTGATGAGAGTCTTCCAGCCACGGCAGAGCAAATGGTACGTTTGGTACTGAAAGGTTCTAATAAAACCTATGATTCCCTACACACAGATTATAAGATTGAAGACTATGCTTTCACGATATTAGCAAATACTTTCAAAGACCGCACTAAACAAGAATGGGACAAGAAGTACCTATTATCATTTGGTCTTGTAACCGGTGCTGGAAACCTTACGAATGCTGGCGCATTGTTTGCTGATGATTGTCCATTCTGGCAGTCTCGTCTTTATTGCACCCGTTGGGATGGAAAAGAAAAGGGCGACGCCATCAACGATTCAGAATTTACAGGCAATGTCCTCATGCTACTTCGTGAAGCCATGAACTTTGTGAAGTCAAACACCAAGAAAGGCTGGGAGAAACTGCCTGATGGAAGAAAGAACAAGCCGGAGTATGCGGAGCGTGCCGTTCTGGAAGCAATGGTAAACCACTTCATCCATCGTGATTACGCTGTGATGGGCGGTGAAGTACATCTTGACATATACGATAACCGACTCACTGTAACATCCCCGGGTGGAATGTACAATGGCATGCTGATACAGGATTTGGACATCAAAGATGTGTCTTCTGAAAGGCGCAATCCCATTCTTTCAAACGTAATGGCTCAACTTGACTATATGGAGAAACGAGGCAGTGGACTCACACGCATCTGTAATGAGACCAAAGCCTTGGAAGGTTATAAGGACGAGCTAAAGCCCAAGTTCAAATCTACTCCGACCCAATTCCAGACCATCATCTTTGCCTCTTCTGACACCCCGAATGTCGGAGACCATGACGGAGACATGTCGGAGACGAAACTTACTGAGCGTCAGCGAAAAATACTCAATCTTATCAAGGAGTCCCCGACAATCACCGGCAAACAAATGTCGGAGACTTTGTCGGTGAGCCAACGCACCATCGAACGAGACCTCTCTACTTTACAGAAGAAAGGAATTCTAAAGCATGAAGGCAAGGATAATGATGGAGTGTGGGTGCTTAACACATAATCATTCCCTAAAGCCAAGGGGAACCAGAACCAATTGGAGTTGGTCAACTCATTAATCATATTGATTCAATAGAAGCAGATACATTTGAGTGGGATAAAAGTATTCCTAACGAAGTTTCCTATTACCCAATGATTGTTTTTGAAGATGTTAGATTACTTCAACCAGGATTACTCTCCATCTTGAATCGATGGTTTTACGAAGAAATTGAGAAAAAGCCAGAAATAATATTATCAGATATGGTTTGTAAACCTATTATGGTCGTATCCATCAACACTCTGTATCTATACGATAATCTCATTCTTAAAAGTTCTCTCACAAATATTATTGATTCATTCCTCTGCAATAATGCAACATGTGACGAATCTACAGGAAAATATGAGATAAATGAACTTGCAGACTTCGATAATTATCTAAGGCGCAATCCTTTCAATAAATCAAATGATGTAACAAGATGGCTAAATAAAACCCTGAAGAAATCGTAATAAATTGGCACATATGGCAACAGAATTAAATGCCAAAGAATTGCAGATAATTGGTTCCCCATCGGAGGATTCGTTAATAAGCGAGTTTCGCTTTTAAGAAACGAGGATGATTTCTATACAAATTTCTTTAAACAAGCAGGAGTAGATCAAAATAACTGGCCACCAATTAAGCAAGGACTATTTGGAGGTAAATATTCAGAATATATTGCTACATATGAAGAAGGTGAAAAATTCTATAATAAGAATAGATACTAATAATTTGCAGATTGTTATTTGCACATGATTGTTGAATCCTGCGCACGTTTAAGAAAGTTAAAAACGTTAAAATCTCACTCTTTTTGCCTCATAGAATCAGTGACATCACCTTTCTACCGTTTAATTTGCAAGTAGCTGATATAAAAGTATTTGCAAATACTTCGGTAGTATTCTGCACTTGCATCTATTATAGTAGATGCGGGAAATAAGTATTATGACTCCCGGGATAATTGTAATGCAATAATAGACACTAGGCGTAATGAACTGCTTGCCGGATGCAAAAACACAGATATTCCCAGTAGCGTAACAAGTATAGGAGATGACGCATTCAATGGCTGTACAGGGCTGGAGTCAGTAACAATTCCAGGTGGTGTTACCAGGATTGGCCGTTATGTCTTTTACAATTGCATTGGTTTGGGTACTTTAGTTTGCCATACTATAACTCCACCTTCTTCTTACCGTGCCTTTAAGAATGTAGATAAACATGCTTGTAAATTTTCAAGAACGTGGCAATTACACAAATTCCGGACGTTCAAAACAGGGTGAAAAGGCATCGTAAAAAGAGGAGTCCGATGCGGGATGAGGAGAGCTGACTGAAAAGGAAATAAGCGGGGGTATAATGATAGGGAGGGAGCGGATACAAGCCGTTGTTCCGCAACCGTTGTACAAGTTGCAGCAAGGGATGCGCACTGGAAGTGAGACGGATGGTGTCCAGCATGAGATCCATGGTGAGCTGTGAGACACGGCGGCGAAGAGCCTGTGACTGTTGCAAAGGAAGATGCTGGGTCAATTTGTCCAACATCATCACTACGGCTTCTTTGTCGGCAAGACGGCGATGTACATGAGCAGGGTCTTTGTGGGTGGTAATGGACCCCGAACGGCGATGATAGGCATAAGCCGCACAGCCCGTATCCAACACGCTGTCTGCCCGCAGCATCAGCTGTGGCGTAAAAGCCTCATCCTCGTGCAGAATACCCTGAATAAAACGGAGGTTGCCCAACAATGAACGGCGGAAAAGATAGGCGCAGGCCGATGCCCGAAGATTGTACCGCCGCATATAGGCTGTGCCGTCCATGACAGGAAGCGAGGCTGTCCCCTGCCCTTGAAAACGGAAAAGCAGCATATCCGGAGCGTCGCTTTTCAGCATGCGGATACACTGCGCATAGGCCGACGGCAACAACTCATCATCTCCGTCGACAAACTGGATATAGGTGCCGGAGGCGCGGTCCATTCCGGTATTGCGTGCCGCACTGAGTCCGCCGTTGGGCTGACGCACACATTGCACTTCATCTCCATAGCCGGAAAGACATTCCGAGACAGGGGTTTCGGATCCGTCATCAATGACCAGCACCTGGCGCTCTTCCCTTTTGAGCGGAAGGGCCAGAATACTATCTATGCACGCACAGATCCACTCGCCGGGAAGATTGTAACAGGGAACCACAAAGGTGATCAAGGGTTCTCTGCGCTCCACAGTCGGGTGATGCTGTGCGTGCATAGTTTATTTTATAAAAGTTACACCAAATGTGCGATTATCTCCTCACGGTTGCCGGGAAGATAGTCAATGACCGGAATCTCAATCATTGTATAGGCTCCGGGCTGCTGCTTCATGCTGGCACGGGCTGCATTGACCATCACCTGGGCAGTGAGGGCAGGATTGTTGATGCGCATGTTGAACTCGAAGAGCTGGTTGTGTGTGGTTCCACTCACACCCTTACGCACCAGATTGACACCATGGCCCACATCATTGAGATCGGCCACGCAGGGCACCTGCTTGACATGCGTCTCGTCGTTCACGAAATAAGGGTCGGCCTTCACTGCTGCTTCAACGGTCTTGAAGTCTACACCTTCTTCCAGTTCGACATACACCATGCGGCGATGAATGCCGGTACCCACGGGAATGGTCATACTCAGCGCATCGCGCACACCCTCGATGGCACGCACGGCCACACTGTGTCCCATGCTGCGACCAGGGCCGAAGTTGGTATAGCTGATACCCTGGGGAGCCAGGCTTTCCATCAGTGTGCGCACCACGCTGTCTGAACCCGGATCCCATCCGGCGCTGATTACGCTGACGGCTCCATGCTTGCGAGCCGCTTCGCCCAAGGTATTGCGCAAGGCCACAATCTGGGTGTGAATGTCGAAACTGTCCACAGTGTTGATGCCCAGCGCCAATGCTTCAAGGGCAAACTGCTCCACGCTGCGGGTGGGAGTGGCAAGCAAAGCCACGTCCACGTCCTCAAGCTCAGCGAGCGTTTTCACCACCTTGTACGAGGCGATTTCGGGCGGACAATCTTCCGCGCCCTTGCGGCGCACAATGCCGGCCACCTCCATGTCGGGGGCAGCCTGCAGTGCCTGCAAAGCATACTGGCCTATGTTACCGTAGCCAACAATGGCCACTCTTGTCTTCTTCTCCATAGACTTGCCTTTATGTTACTTTACTTCCCAGATGTCGTTGGTTTCCAACAGCTCGGCGAAGTTGTGATAAGGTTTCTTGGCCTTCACTTCCTCAATCTGCGCCTCTACGGCGTCATTGTAGGTGGGAGCCTCCACATCGCGGATGACACCAAGTGCCACGGGGAATCCATCGCCATCGCCCATCAGGGCAAGCTTGAGCTGCAGGGTATTGTCCTGGCAATGTGCATCGTGTACCAGAATGTCGTCCATGGTAACGCCGTCCTTTCCGATTTCCACAATCTTAAGTCCGAAGCCTTCCTGAACCAGACCAAACTCGTTGTTCTCGCCAAATACCAGAGGCTTGCCGTGCTGTACATAGATGGCACGCTTGGCACGGCCGTCCTTATTATATACATCATCGTAGGCGCCGTTGTTGAAGATGACGCAATGCTGCAGAATCTCGCATACGGATGCGCCCTTGTGCTGGTAAGCCGCCTTCAGGATTTCAATGGTGCCGGGAGCGTCTGTGGCAACGGCACGGGCAAAGAAGTTGCCACGCGCACCGAAGCAGAGTTCTGCCGGACGGAAGGGATCCTCCACCGTTCCATAGGGTGATGACTTGCTGACAAAACCGCGAGGGCTGGTGGGGCTGTACTGTCCCTTGGTCAGACCATAGATGCGGTTGTTGAGGAGAATCATATTCAGGTCGATGTTACGACGATTGGCGTGGATGAAGTGATTGCCGCCGATGGCAAGTCCGTCACCGTCGCCGCTCACCTGCCATACAGAGAGGCGGGGATTGGCCACCTTTACGCCGGTGGCAATGGCTGCCGCACGACCGTGAATGGTGTTCATGCCGTATGTGGCCATATAATGGGGCAGACGGCTGCTGCAGCCGATACCGCTGATAACGGCAGTCTCCCATGGAGCCACACCGATCTCGGCCATGGCCTTGTGCAGATTGGCCAGGAAGAAGTGGTCTCCACATCCCGGACACCAACGGGGCTGGCCCTTTTTATAATCGTTTGCTGTAAACATGTCTGTTGGAATTTAAAGTAAAGCGTTAATCAGTTTACCGAAAGCCTCAACCAGTTCGCTCACCTTGAAGGGCTGGCCCTTGACTTCATTATATTGGGCAGGACAGAAACCGTCCACCTTCATGCGCAGCCATCCGGCCAGCTGGCCCATGTTCTGCTCTGCCACCACCACTTTGGGATACTTCTTCAGCACCTCGGCTGTATTGGCGGGCAGCGGATTGATGTAGCGGAAGTGTGCCATAGCCACCTTCTTTCCGGCGGCACGCATCTCGTCCATAGCGGCACGCAAGTGGCCGTATGTTCCGCCAAAGCCTACGATGAGCAGGTCGGCATCCTCACTGTCGCCCAGCACTTCCAGATTGGGCACGGGAATATTCTGAATCTTCTGCGCACGCTTGCGTGTCATCAAGTCGTGGTTCTCGGGATTGGTGCTGATGGCACCTGTCTTGTCGTCCTTTTCCAGTCCGCCCAAGATGTGGGTGAAGCCCTCGCGGCCAGGCACAGCCCAGTAGCGGGTTCCGTTCTCGGCACGCATATAGGGTGTCCACTCGCCCAAGAGTTCCTGGGGCACATAAGGAGGATTGATTTCGGGATACTCGGCCAGGTTGGGCAGTTTGAACGCGCCAGAACCGTTAGCCACGTATGCATCGGTAAGCAGCACCACGGGTGTCATGTGTTCCAGAGCCACCTTTGAGGCTTCGTATGCGGCGTCGAAACAATCTGTGGGGCTGATGGCAGCCATCACAGGCATGGGGCTTTCGCCGTTACGGCCGAAGAGCGCCTGCAACAAGTCAGTCTGCTCGCTCTTGGTGGGCAGTCCGGTTGCCGGTCCGCCACGCTGTACGTCGAGCACCACCAGAGGAAGCTCCATAATGACAGCCAGGTTCATGGCCTCGCTCTTGAGGCAGATGCCGGGGCCAGAGGTTGAGGTAACAGCCAACGCACCGGCGAAAGAGGCGCCCACACTGGATGCGCAGCCTGCGATTTCGTCCTCGCACTGCACGGTGGTAACACCAAGAGACTTGTGCTTGCTCAGCTCATGCAACACGTCTGTGGCAGGAGTGATGGGATAGCTGCCCAGGTAGAGCTTCAAGCCGGCCTTCTCGGCAGCGGCAATGAAACCATAGGCAGTGGCCTTGTTGCCGGTGATGTCCATATAACGGCCGGGCACCTTGTTCTTGGTCTCAATGCGATATACGTTTGCCACACTGCTGTGTGTGTTGTGTCCGTAGTCGTATCCGGCCTGGATAACCTTGATGTTGGCATCTGCCACTCCGGGTTTCTTGGCAAACTTCTCGCGCAGGAAATTGAAAGCGATTTCCAGATTGCGGTCGAACAACCAGCACACCAGTCCCAGCGCGAACATGTTGCGGCACTTGAGCATGCTCTTTACGTCCATTCCGCTGTCCTTGAGACAATCCTTTACCATGGTGGTCAGGGGGCAGGCAATCACACGGTCGGGGTCTATGCCCATCTCGCCCAGATAATCGGGGGTCTCGAAGGCTGCCTTTTCCAAATCCTTGGGACCGAATGAATCGGTGTCAATGATGATGGCCGCGCCGGGCTTGGCATACTTATACTGTGTCTTCAGCGCGGCGGCATTCATTGCCACCAACACATCGCACAAATCGCCTGGCGTATAAACCTGACCGGCGCCGATGTGAACCTGAAAACCCGAAACGCCAGTGAGCGAGCCTTGCGGAGCGCGGATGTCTGCCGGATAGTCCGGGAATGTACTGATACTGTTTCCTACGGTTGCAGACACCGTAGAGAAGATGTTTCCGGCCAGCTGCATACCGTCGCCGGAATCACCGGAAAACCGAACCACAACTTGATCCAGTTCTTTCACTTCTAATGAATCTGCCATTGTAATATTTTTAATGTTAAATTATTGCCAATTTTGGGTTATCTGTGTACAAAGTTACACTAAACTACGGAATTAAACAAACCAAAATGCTATAAAAAGAGGGAATGTGTTTACAAAATATCAAAATCTGCCGCAATGGATTATTTGTGTACCCCCGCCGGGAATCGAACCCGGATTGGCGGTTTAGGAAACCGTAGTTCTATCCATTGAACTACAGGGGCATGCCATTTTCGGTGCAAAGGTAGTTATTTTTCTTCATACAACGGCAAAAATTGCACATTGTTTTTGACTCAAAACGAACATAATACTGCAATAGTATTGTCAAAGAACGCATTTTATTTTATCGGACACCTATAATAATTTTCAGAACAGCCCATAAACGAAGAATTTGAAAGGCCGTCCCGATGCGGGAAAGCGTTTTTTACTTGCAAAAAATGGCTTCCCGACTTGGGAAACCATTTTTTTGCTCCAAGATGCCCGTCCCGAGGCGGGAGAGGCACATGAAAACCCTCTGCCGGATGTTGTTTAGGGATGTACCGTCAGAAAAGCTTTAGCATTCCGAATTTATCCGGCAAATGGCATCAGGCGTTTGCGTTTGGAGTGGCAGACGCTTCTTCTTCGGGCTTCACCTGGCGGGGAAGCGCCAGATTGTTCTGGATAATCTGTGCGGGAGAGAGCAGGGGCAAAATCTGTTTAGGCAAGCCAGCCTCCTCGGTGCGTACTGCCAAAATTCCACGAGACGCACCAATGGTCACGTCGGCCAAATGCTGTACCAATCCGGCAGGCAGCACCCACTGGTCGCCCTGGAGCTGATACATGGCGCTCCATCCTTCGCGTGCAAATTCAAAAGTGGTCTGCACGGTAAGAATCAGCTGGGTGATGTCGTTCTTCTTGTATTCGAAATGAGCGGTGCAACGCACAATGCGCTTGTCAGTCTCGCTTGAGAACTGCAACTGGTTACCAATCTGGATCTCACCCTCGGGCCATTCGTTGGCCAATTTTACAAACTGAACCTCGCGCACATCAGTAAGGCGGAAGTTTATCTGAATCTGTTTCTGTTCCATTATTCTATAATATTATATTTTGCGGTTATTGTCTAAAAAGAATGTGGGGCACCTTTCGCCTTAGTGCGAGAGATGCCCCACACAGGGGTTAATACAAGTATTTGAAAAAATTACTTCTTGTCATCAGCTTCTTCCTTGATGGTCTTGCCCATAGTCAGATAGGCTGTGGGAGCGGCCATGAAGATTGAAGAAAGAGTACCGAATACCACACCCAGGATCATGGCAAACGCAAAGCTGCGGATGCTGGCTCCACCAAGGCAGAAGATAACGGCCAGAACGATGAAGGTTGATACAGAGGTGTTGATGGTACGGTTCAATGTGTTGTTGATAGCACTGTTGAACAAATCCTGACGCTCGCGCTTGGGATAGAGACCGAAGTATTCGCGGATACGGTCGAACACAACCACCTTGTCATTGATTGAATAACCGATGGCGGTAAGCACAGCACCGATGAAGGTCTGGTCGATTTCCAAGCTGAAGGGCATCCATCCCCAGCAGATTGCATACATACCCAGGATGAACAATACGTCGAACACAAGAGCAGTGGTAGCACCCACAGAGAAAGCGACATTGCGGAAACGGATCAGAATGTATGCGAAGATGGCGATAATGGCCAGAATCACACTGATGATAGCTCCATTGGTAATATCCTCAGCCACAGAAGGACCAACCTTCTGGCTGCTGATGATTGAACCACCTGCACGCTCGTCGCGGTTGATGAAGTTCTCCAATGTCAGGTCGGCAGCCAAGAGGTTAGCGCCCTTGAGCACCTCATAGAGCTTCTGCTCAATCTCGCTGTCCACTTCAATGCCGTCCTCTTCAATGCGGTAGTTGGTACTGATACGGATGGTCTTGCCCTCGGTACCCAATGCGATGGCACTGGTGTTGCTCTCGGGGAAGGCGTTAGCCAACAGGCCGCGAACGGTTTCGGGCTGAACTTCCTGTTCGAACAGAACCACGAAGTTACGTCCTCCGGTAAAGTCGATACTCTTGCTGAAGCCACGGCCAATCATAGCGCCAATGCAGATAACAGCCAATACGCCAAAGACAGCGAAGCTCTTCTTGTAAGCGCTCATGAACTTGTAAGTGGGGTTCTGGAAAGAAATCTTGCTACCCAAAGAGGTGCGGAAGGTCAAGTTCAACCACTTCTCGCGGTTCATTACCTCAGTGTAAACCACACGGGTCAGGAACACTGCGGTGAAGAAGCTCACGCAGATACCGATGAACAATGTGGTGGCAAAGCCGCGAATGGGTCCTGTACCATAATAGTAAAGGATAACAGCGGTGATAAGAGAAGTGATGTTAGAGTCCAAAATGGCGCTGAGGGCATTGCTGTAACCAGCGCTGAGAGCCTCGCGCACACCCTTTCCAGCATTCAGTTCTTCCTTGGTGCGCTCGTAGATAAGCACATTGGCATCCACTGCCATACCCAAGGTCAATACCATACCGGCAATACCGCTCATGGTAAGAGCTGCCTGGAAGCTGGTAAGAATACCAACGGTGAAGAACAAGTTGAGCAACAGGGCGCAGTTGGCCACCATACCGGGGATGGTTCCATACATTACAATCATGTAAAGCATCAGCACAACGAATGCGATGACACAGCTCAGCACACCCTGCTGGATTGACTCGGCACCCAAAGAAGGACCAACGATTTCCTCGCTCACGATCTTGGCGGGAGCGGGCATCTTACCAGACTTCAGCACGTTGGCCAAGTCGCGGGTATCCTCGGCAGTGAAATGACCGGTAATCTGAGAAACACCACCGGTAATCTCGTTCTGCACCACGGGAGCGCTATATACATTATCATCAAGAACAATGGCAATGCAACGGCCCTGGTTAGCCTTTGTCAAGGCAGCCCAACGGCGTGCACCGTCTACGTTCATCTTCATGCTTACGCAGGGACGGCCATAATCGTCAAACTCATCGCTGGCGTCAGTAATCACGTCACCTTCGAGGGGAGCACGACCATTACGCTCGGTCACCTTGATGGCAAACAACTGATAGATGTTGGCACCTTCGCCTTCGCCAACTCCCTTAACACCCCACTTGAGACGGAGGTCAGAAGGAAGAATTTCCTTGGCTTCGGGAGACTGAAGCAGCTCGCTGATGGCATCCATATCGCGCTTGGCGGCATAGCCGACAGCGCTTCCGTCATTGCCCTGGATTACCTGCAAACGGCTCAGCAAAGGATGCTGGCGGCGTGCCTTTTCAATGTCGGCAGCGCTTGCAGCGGCATTTTCCGCACCACCCACAGCAGCAGCCAGGTCGTTTTTGGCCTTGGTCGTGTCAGCGGCAGCAGTCTCGGTTGCGGTGGTGTCAGTTGCTTCCACCTGGCCCATAGCGGCAGCCAGCTTGCTGTCCAAAGTCACCAAGAAAGGCACAACCTCCTGGGTATTATAGGTCTCCCAGAATTCCAGGTTGGCGCTTCCCTGCAGCAACTTACGCACGCGGTCGGGTTCCTTGATACCGGGCATTTCAACCATGATACGACCCTCCTGGCCTTCAAGAGCCTGGATGTTGGGCTGTACCACACCGAAACGGTCGATACGGGTGCGGAGCACGTTGTATGAGTTGTCTATTGCTGACTTCACTTCTGCACGAAGTACACGTTCCACCTCTTCATCAGTGCTCTTGGTGGTCACCTTGTCACGCAACTGCTGTGTAGCAAACAACTCGGCCAAAGCCTTTCCGGGAGCCTTCTCCTGGTAAGCCTTGACAAATAGGGAAATAAAATCATTCTGGCTGTTTGCAGCCTCTCTCGTCGCCTGCTCTACGGCCAGGCGGAAGTTTTCGTCTGTCTGTTCTTTGTGATCAGCCAATGCCTTCACTACATCGGGTACGCTTACCTCTAGAACGACGTTCATACCGCCCTTGAGGTCAAGACCCAGTCCGATTCCCATCTCACGGCATTCCTTCAATGTCCAAACATTGCAGTACACCTTGTTGGTGAGCAGAGAATCCATGTAACGATCAGCGGCTTCCTCACCCTCGGTCTGTGCAATCTGTTCGGCCTTTCCTTCATAGTGACTTGTCACCACAGAAAAGCTCAAATAGAAAACGCACACCAAAGAGAGCAACAGCGCAAAAACCTTTACAAATCCTTTGTTTTGCATTTTTGTGTTAATTTTAAATTATTTATATTTTGTTTTTATTTTTTTGCCAAATTTCACACTATAGGGCGCAAAGATACACATTTTTCATGATTTACATACCTTTTACCTTAAATTTTATCGTCAAAATGGCTCTAATTGGGCTTTCTACGCAAGAATGTATGAAGCGGATAATGGTCAGAAAGCTCTATTTTATTGTCAATTCGGGTTTTATAGCTAACCCAGTCCGACGAATGGAAAATATGGTCTATCCGCACAAAAAATCCCATCTGATTATAGGAAAGGCCTATGCCTTGCCCATTCTCGCGCCAAGCGCATTCCAAACGTTTGCCCATTTGCTGATAGACGTAAGAAATAGGGGTGTCATTGAAATCGCCACATACAATCATGCTCTCGCCGGAATGCGCATCAATATAGGCACATAATGAGTCGGCCTGACTGCCCCGAATCTGGGCTGTCGCAGAAATTCGCCGGGCAAGCGCCAACACCGTACTGGGAGATTCCTCAGACTCCGGATGCCTTATCACCTTCTTGTATCCGTCCTTCTCTTCATTCGTCAGCCCATAGCTTTCCAAATGGTTGTTTACGACAAGGAGGGTGTCATTTCCGCATCGCAAACGGCAGATTGTGGTTCCGTTACCGGTCTTGGAAGGGTATAACAAAGGGGACGCCCCGCCGACAAAAGGCAATTTACTCAGCACACAACGGCCTTCCAACTGCTGCATATTATAGTCCATTGAATCCAGCATGGCCTTGAATGCCGCAGATGTCAGCAAAGAGGGGTCCGCAACCTCTTGCAGGCAAAGGATGTCCGCATCGGTTTCCTTCACATACTGCACAAAGGCCTGATGATTTTCTGGGCCTGCCACAGTGCCGATATTATAACTGACCAACAAAAGAGTGCTGTCTTCCGGCACATCATCCTGGCACTGCAAAGGGCAATAGTCCATCACATATCCGCCCGCAACAAGCATTCCCAAAACCGAAAGGACTGCAAAACGCGCTTTACTAATCAGCCAGAAAAAGACAAAAGCAAGATTCGCCATCAGAAAAATGGGAAAAGCCAACGTCATTACCGTTTGTTGTGGCACAACCGAAGGCGAAACCCAAGTACAGGCACAACTTGTCCAAAGAAGCAGAACGGTCAGTACATTTGCTCCCAGAAACAAACCAATCAGCAGTTTTTTTATGTATTGCATGACGGGAACCACTTATCTGCTGCTGGCATCAAAAAGTTTTCGTTTTTCTTCTTCACTGAGACTGCCGTAACCGTGCTTCTTCACTTTTTCCAAAATTCGGTCTATCTCGGCACTCCGTTCATTTTCCCTCCGGTGGTAGTTCATTTCGTCTCCGTGCTTACCCCCCATCCGGATATGCATCCGCGGCTTGCTTTTTCCCCACAAATTTTTCCACCATCCCGCACCGGGCAATTGGTTGCCGTTTCTCCAGTATAAAATAAGGAGCAAACCGAAAAGCATGCCACCCAAATGGGCAAAGTGCGCCACTCCGTCGTCCGAACGTCCCATTGCAGACAAAAGTTCGATAACAGCATAGCCCATTACAAAAAACTTAGCCTTGATGGGCACAGGAAGAGGGAATATAAACATGCGCTCCTCTGGATAAGTCATACCAAAAGAAAGCAAAATGCCATATACGGCACCGGAAGCGCCGACCGTGGTCCAGCGGTTCAGAAAATCGCTCATTTCCATTGTTATCCCCGCCATGGATATGCGGCTGCAATCGTCGAATCCTTGGGAAAGATATGAGAAATACTGTACAATTTCCTGTAAAAAGCCCGCGCCTATGCCGCACACGAAATAATAGATCAAATATCTGCGAGCGCCAAAAGTCTGCTCCATGATACGGCCGAACATCCACACCGCAAACATATTAAAGAACAGATGCTCCAGACCGGCATGCATGAACATATAGGTTACGATCTGATATATCCGAAAGTCGCTGGCCAGAAAGAAATGCAGGCCCAGAAGGTCTTTCAAGTCAATTCCGTACAAACCGGCAACGTATGTGGAAGCAAAAGCCAACACATTTATTATAAGCAGGTTTTTGGTTACAGGAGGCATTGTATTCATAAATAGGGAAATTGTATGTAATTGGATGCAAAGGTAATCAATTTTAGCCATTAAAAGGCTCGTTTCCGCAAAGTTATGGCCATTTTTAGCATTATTAAACATTTTTTCTGACAAAAACTTGGGGGTTCTGCCAACTTTACCTATATTTGCCGAATAAAATTGTAACGAGACAATAATTTAACTCAAAACCCTTTAACCATACATTGACACATGAACAAGACAGAACTTATTGCTAAGATTGCAGAAGGCTCAGGTTTGAGCAAGGTAGATGCCAAAAAGGCATTGGAAGCAACACTGGAAGCTATCACAACAGCACTGAAGGCTGATGACAAGGTAGCGCTGATTGGTTTTGGAACATTCTCTACAAGCGAGCGTCCTGAGCGTCAGGGAATCAACCCCGCCACAAAGGAAACCATCACAATCCCCGCCAAGAAGGTTGTGAAGTTCAAAGCTGGCGCAGATTTGGCTCTGTAAGCCTCGTTTTTAGCCACCACACACATAAGGAGAGTTTTTGCTCTCCTTTTTTTTGTCCCTTTCATCGAAAATCAGTACTTTTGCAAGCAATTTTGGAAATGTATTATATTATAAGGTATGGAAATAGCAAATAAAATTGTTTCGGCAGTGAAAGCCGGCATCCAGGAATTGTACGGCACCGAGGTGTCTGAATCAATGATACAACTACAGGAAACCCGTCCCGAATTTGAAGGACAATTGACCGTAGTTGTCTTCCCCTTCCTCAAGATCAGCAGAAAAAAGCCGGAAGATACGGCGCAGGACCTGGGCACATTCTTGAAAACACAGATTCCCGAAGTTATCCAGGATTTCAATGTGATCAAAGGCTTCCTCAATCTTACCATACAACCCTCGCAATGGATTGACCTGCTTCTTGACATTCAGCAACAGGAGCATTTCGGATTTGTTCCGGTAACAGAGGACAGTCCGCTGGTTATGATTGAATACAGCAGTCCCAATACAAACAAGCCTCTCCACCTTGGCCACGTCCGCAACAATCTTTTAGGATGGGCTTTGGCCAACGTCATGCAGGCCAACGGAAACAAGGTTATCAAGACCAACATCGTTAACGACCGCGGAATCCACATCTGCAAGAGCATGCTGGCATGGCAATACTACGGCAACGGCGAAACCCCCGAAAGCAGCGGCAAGAAGGGCGACCACTTAATTGGAGACTATTACGTGGCCTTTGACCAGCACTACCGCGAGCAGGTAAAGGAACTGGTGGAAAAAGGCATGGACGAAGAAACCGCCAAGCAAGAGGCTCCCCTCATCAAGGAAGCACATGACATGCTGGTAAAATGGGAGCAGAACGACCCCGAAGTGCGCAGCCTTTGGAAGCGCATGAACGACTGGGTTTATGCCGGTTTCGATGAAACATACAAGGCCTTGGGCGTTGGATTTGACAAAATCTACTACGAAAGCGAAACCTATCTCGAAGGCAGGGAAAAGGTGGAAGAAGGACTTGAAAAAGGACTTTTCTATCGTCGTGAAGACGGCTCTGTATGGGCAGACCTCACTCCCGAAGGACTGGACGAGAAACTGCTTCTGCGCAGCGACGGCACTTCTGTTTACATGACCCAGGACATCGGCACCGCAAAGCTCAGATTCCAGGACTTCCCCATTGACAAGATGATTTACGTTGTCGGCAACGAGCAGAACTACCACTTCCAAGTATTGAGCATCCTGTTGGATAAGTTGGGATTCAAGTGGGGCAAGGATCTTGTCCACTTCTCTTACGGCATGGTAGAACTCCCCAACGGCAAGATGAAAAGCCGCGAAGGCACCGTTGTAGACGCAGACGACCTGATTGCTACCATGATTGCCGATGCCCGCCAGATGAGCGCAGACAAGGTAAACAAGCTGGAAAACATCACCGACGAGGAAGCACAGGAAATTGCACGAGTTGTCGGTCTGGGTGCGCTGAAATACTTCATTCTTAAGGTGGACGCCCGCAAGAACATGCTCTTTAATCCGGAAGAAAGTATCGACTTTAACGGAAACACAGGCCCGTTCATCCAATATACCTATGCGCGAATCAGAAGCATTCTCCGCAAGGCGGCAGAACAGGGAATCGAGATTCCCGAGAAACTTTCTTCAGACATCACCCTCAGCAACAAGGAAATCAGTCTGATCCAACACCTGCAAGGCTTTGCTTTGGCTGTCCGTCAAGCCGGACAGGACTACAATCCCAGCTGCATAGCCAACTATTGCTACGAACTGGTCAAGGAATACAACCAGTTCTATCACGACTTCAGCATTCTGCGCGAGGAAGACAACAACAAGAAACTGCTTCGCATCGTGCTTTCTGCCGCAGTCAGCCAGGTCATCAAGGATGGCATGGGACTATTAGGCATCGAAATGCCTGAAAGAATGTAAGATTCCGTTTCTCGCACATGACTGAAGAGATTAAGCAAGCATTATGTGTTGATGCAGCCTGCTCGGGCAATCCGGGTCCCATGGAATACCGAGGCGTACACATTCCTTCTGGCAAGGAAGTGTTTCGCTTCGGCCCCATTCAGGGGACAAACAATATCGGAGAGTTCCTGGCCATAGTACACGCATTGGCACTGATGCAGCAGAAGAACATCAGCATGCCCATTTACAGCGACAGCGTCAGTGGTATGGCTTGGGTACGCAACCGGAAAGCCAAAACCACTCTGAGCCGCACGGCACAAACGGAACAGGCGCTGGATTTGGTAGCCCGGGCCGAAAACTGGCTACGCACCAATCAGGTACAAGTCCCCATTCTCAAATGGGATACCGAAAACTGGGGAGAAATCCCCGCAGACTTTGGAAGAAAATAAGTTATGAAGAATTTCTACCAGGCCATGGGGCCTTATTTTGCCCGTTATAAAAAATTCATTGCCGGCACATTCCTGCTCAATGTGGCTGCCGCCGTTTTCAATGTCTTTTCCTTCAGCATCCTGTTGCCCATTCTGCAAATCCTCTTCAAGGTTGACACAGAACGCTATTCCTTCATTCCATGGGAAACGGCGTCCGTCAGCAATTTTGTTGACGTGGCAAAGAACAACGGTTATTACTATTCCCAACTTTTAATTGACGAGCACGGCCCTGCCACAACCTTATTGCTGTTGGGCGTACTGCTGGCCATTCTCACTTTCTTTAAGACCGCCACCTACTTTGGCGGCTCTGCCATGCTGATGCCTTTGCGAACCGGCATCATCCGAGACATCCGCGAAGACATTTACAGAAAGATCATCGGACTTCCGCTTTCTTTCTTCAGCGAAGAACGCAAGGGAGACATCCTTACCCGTGTCAGCACAGACGTAAACGAAGTGGATGCCAGCATCAACAGTTCGCTGGACATGATCATCAAGAACCCCATCTTCATCCTCATCTATCTGGGCACGCTCATCATCATCAGTTGGCAGCTCACCCTGTTCACACTGTTGGTCGTACCCGTATTGGCATGGGGTATCGGTTCTGTCGGAAAGAAACTCAAGGCCAAGTCATTGCAGATGCAGGAAAAACTGAGCGACAGCATGAGCCAAATTGAAGAGACGCTGGGCGGCCTGCGCATCATCAAGGCGTTCATTGCCGAAAAGAAGATGCTTTCCCGTTTCATTCAGGTCAACAACGAGTACCGCAACATTGCCAACAGAGTAGCCATACGCCAAAGCGCTGCCCATCCAGTCAGCGAGTTCTTGGGCACAAGCATGATTGTCATTGTCCTGTGGTTCGGAGGATGGCTCATTTTTACCGGAAACAGCACAATAGACGCCAATCTGTTCATCTATTATCTGGTTATCCTGTACACCACGCTCCAGCCCATCAAGGACCTCAGCAAGGCCACCTACGCCATGCAGAAAGGTCTGGCCAGCATGGAGCGAATCAACAAGATATTGGATGCCGAGAACAACATCCGCGAGATTGAGCAGCCGCAGACCATCGAAAGCCTGGAGCACGAGATTTGTATTCAGAACGTGGATTTCTGTTATTCGGAAGGCCGTACTGTCCTGAACAATGTCAATCTGACCATTCCCAAGGGCAAGACCATAGCCTTGGTTGGACAGAGCGGAAGCGGAAAAAGCACATTGGTGGATCTGATTCCGCGTTACCACGATGTAAGCAAAGGCTCCATCTGCATCGACGGGAAAGACATTCGCAACCTGAGTCTGAAAAGTTTGAGAAGCCTGATTGGAAACGTCAACCAGGAGGCCATCCTTTTCAATGACACCATCTTCAACAACATCGCATTCGGTGTAGACCACGCCACACAGGAGCAAGTGGAAGCCGCCGCACGCATTGCCAATGCCCACGACTTCATCATGGAAAGCGAGCACGGCTATCAGACAAACGTAGGAGACCGCGGATGCCGACTCAGCGGCGGACAGCGCCAACGCATCAGCATTGCACGCGCCATACTGAAAAATCCTCCCATCCTCATTCTGGACGAGGCCACCAGCGCCCTTGACACAGAAAGCGAGCGCCTTGTACAGGAAGCTTTGGAACGCTTGATGAAAAGCCGCACAACCATTGCCATCGCCCACCGCTTGAGCACCATCAAGAATGCCGACGTAATCTATGTCCTCCACGAAGGTAGGATAGTAGAACAGGGCACGCACGACCATCTGCTTCAGTTAGGGGGCTATTACAAGCGTCTGCATGACATGCAACAGTTGTAATGTGGCATCCACAACCAGAGTCCATATTTTTTATTTGTAACACATTTTTCCATTTATGAAAAGACAGGCACATTTCCTGGAAACCCTTTTGTGCATTCTCATCTTTGTGTTTTTTGCGGGACGCATTGTGTTTTTTGTATATAATCGCCCAATAGAGGACTTCACCTTTTGGGATGTTCTCCACTCATGCAAGACCGGTCTTATGGCACAAGATTTCGGCGTTTCCGTCTTATTGTTGGCCTTTCCCTGGCTTTTCACATCCATTGCCGCCCGTTTCAAAAGTTTCCCATTAAAAGCTGTCCTTATACCTTATTATATTATATTAGGAATTGTCGTGGGTGTAATCATCGTTGCGGATACGATAATGTACGAATTCTGGCAGTTCAAACTCAATGCTGTCATCCTAAGCTATGCCGCCCACCCGGAAGGCGCCACCAGCAGTGTCAGCGTCTGGTTCATCGTCTCCCGCGTAATCGCATTCCTGGCCGTTGCACTGGCCGTCATTGTCCCCTGCATCTGGCTTACGCCCAAACGCATAGAAAAGCTCCAGGATTGCCAATACATTAAAATGAGCGGCATCATCTGGGCATTCTTCATTGCCGCCTCTTTTTTCTACGTCCGGATGGAAGAAGCGTACCGTCCCGACCGCAGTCTTTTTGTCAATCACGCCACGGCAAACCCTGTTTATGCCTTTTTCTCCTCATTCCGCACGGAAAAGACATTTGCCGAGCGCTACGACTATCTTGACGAGACCGAGTGCGAACAGACGTTTAAAGACCTGTATCCCGCAGACATGAACGACATTAAGGACACCTTGCTCCACACCAAGCGTCCCGATGTGCTTGTCATCTTCATGGAAAGCCTTGGCGGAACCTTTGTAGAAGAACTGGGCGGCTTCCCCAACGTCACCCCCAATCTGAGCCGTCTGATTCCAGAAGGTATCTTTTGGGAAAACTATTACAGCAACTCATTCCGTACAGACCGCGGCACTGCCAGCCTGATATCCGGAAACGTCAGCTATCCAGAAGTAAGCCTAATGACGGCAAAAGAGATGCACGGCAAACTGCCAAGTCTGGCCAAGGCCTTCAACCGCAACGGCTATTCATCATCCTACCTCTATGCCGGCCCCATGACTAACATGGGCAAACGCACCTATCTGGAAAACTGCGAATTCCAACACCTGCTGGACTACACGGCGTTCACCCCCGAAGAACTGACCTCCACATGGGGAGCCGATGATGAGATTTCCTCCATGAAAGTCTACTCTCTTCTGGCGCAGAAAGACAGCACCGACAAACCCCTCTTCTTTGTCTATCAGACCATCAGCAGCCACGAACCATGGATTGTGCCTTACCATCGGTTGGAAGACAAGGTGCTCAACGCATTTGCTTATACAGACGAATGTGTGGGCAAACTGGTGGATAGTTTGAAAACCCAGCCTATATGGGACAACCTACTGGTTATCATACTGCCGGACCACGGCCATCTCTACAAGCAAAGCTATGAAGACCCCTTGTTCTTCCACAGCCCCATGCTCTGGCTGGGAGGTGCCGTCCGTCAGCCCAAGCGCATAGAAGCCTTTATGAACCAAAGCGACATTGCCGCCACTCTTTTCAGTCAGTTGGGCATTGCGCACGATGATTTTCCCTGGAGCCGTAACGTCTTGAGCAAGAACTACACCCATCCTTTTGCCTATTGCAACTTCCCCGGAGGTATTCTCTGGGCAGACAACACCGGAACCAGCATCTATGACATCACCGCCAACCAGTTCATTTCCGGTGATGACAGTTGTGGCCAGCTGCGCGTCCAAAAGGCAAAAGCCGTACTCCAGACCAGCCATGACATGCTGGACAATCTTAAATGATTAAGGACATGAAAGGACATACCGCAAGCCATTGGACATTCCTGGCGCGCCTTGCCGCCACCCTTCTTTCCATCTTCGCTTTTGGAAAGGTCTTTTTCATGGTCTACAACCGGGAAGTCATGCCCTTTTCCCTCTCAGACATCGCATCCGTATGGCTGCATGGTTTCAGCATGGACCTCAGTACCACAGGCTATCTGGTTGTCCTTCCCTGGCTGCTGTCCCTCGTATGCCTGTGGGCTCCCCGCC
The DNA here is from genome assembly GCA_017379075.1 of Bacteroidaceae bacterium. Taxonomy (GTDB): domain Bacteria; phylum Bacteroidota; class Bacteroidia; order Bacteroidales; family Bacteroidaceae; genus Physcousia. The sequence goes on along the minus strand of JAFNXL010000008.1, from coordinate 4,717 downwards.
TTCCGTTCCGCAAGGTGCTTGTTCCTTATTACATTCTTGTCGCACTGGTCTTGGGCCTGGTTATCTGCGGCGACGCCTTCCTGTATGAGTTTTGGAAATTCAAGCTCAACGCTGCGGTTTTCAGCTACATGCAGTCTGCCTCCGGAACCACCAACAGCGTCAGCCCGTTTTTCCTACTGACCAGAACCGCCGCCTTTATCGTGGCCATCGGCCTCATCGGATATCTGCTCATACGCATCACCCCCTCGCATCTTTCCGCCACAGCCCACCGCATCCGCCACTCGGCAGCTATGGTCGTGCTGGGCGGCCTCATCTTTCTTTGCATCCGCGGAAGCATAGGTACCAGCACCATGAACGTGGGCGTGGCCTATTACAGTCCCCACCTCTTCCTCAACCATTCAGCCGTAAACCCGGCATTCAGTCTGCTTTCCTCCATCAGCAAGACCAAGGATTTTTCCGGACAGTTCAACTATTTCCCGGAAGCCGAAAGGGCATCACTGTTCGACAGCCTGTATGCACCCCCCACCCCATCAGTCACCGACACCCTGCTCAATACCTCACGCCCCAACGTACTTCTCATCCTGATGGAAAGCTATGGCAGCAGATTCATTGAGGAATTGGGCGGCATCCCCGGTGTGTCACCCCATTTCAGCCGTCTTGTCCCCGAAGGAATCTTTTGGGACAATCTCTATTGCAATTCCTTCCGTACAGACCGCGGCACAGTCAGTGCTTTGAGCGGGTGGACCAGCTATCCCACCGCCAGTCTGATGAAGATGCCCGAAAAGCTGGGCAACATGCCTTCCATCGCAAAGTCGCTGCAAAAGGCTGGCTACGGCACAGAATTCCTTTACGGCGGCGACATAGAGATTATGGGCATGAAAGGCTATCTGGTGGGCAGCGGATATCAGCACATCACCAGTGATGCCGATTTCTCCCTAAGCGAAGCAAAAGAAAGCAAGTGGGGAGCCAACGACGCCGTTACGGCACAAAGGGTTTTCAAGACCGTCGGACAAAAGCCGGCAGATACGCCTTGGTTCATGACCTACCTCACCCTCAGCAGCCACGAGCCTTTTGAGGTGCCCTACAACCGCTTGGAAGACCCTAAGCTCAATGCCTTTGCCTTTACTGACGAATGTGTGGGTTCGCTCATAGACAGCCTGCGCACTCTTCCTGCCTGGGACAATCTGCTGGTCATTCTTTTGCCCGACCACGGCTTCCTCTATGACATCACATACGAAGACCCGGCTTTCTTCCATTGTCCCATGCTGTGGCTGGGAGGTGCAGTCCGCCAGCCCAAACGAATCCATACATTGATGAACCAGAGCGACATGGCCGCCACCCTGCTGGCTCAGATGGAACTGCCCCATGACGATTTTCCCTGGAGTCGCAATGTCATGAGTCCGCATTACACCAACCCCTTTGCCTACAGTTCATTCCCCGGAGGCATACTTTTTGCCGACAGCACGGGAGTGAGCGTCTATGACATCACGGGCGAAAAGAGCATTCTGGAAAGTCCCGCCCCAAACCCGCTGCGCGTCAACAAGGCCAAGGCCATACTCCAGAGCAGTTATGACAGGCTCGATGCCATGAACAGCAATCCTACCACATCTCCAACAACCGCACAATGACAATTCTCTATTTCCCGCTATACGCCCTGCTTTGGCTGCTCTCACGGCTCCCCATGGGCGTGTTGTACGCCATTTCAGACCTTTTCTTCCTGCCCGTCTTTTATCTCATACGCTACCGCCGCAAGCTGGTGCAGCGCCAACTGGCCGACAGTTTTCCCGAGAAGACCGACGCAGAGCGCAGACAGATTGAAAAACGATTCTACCATTTCCTGTGCGATCTGGTGGTGGAATATATCAAGCTCATCTCCATCACCCCCGAAGAGATGAAGCGCCGCGTACAATTTCCCGGACTGGACAAGGCCGCACAAATGGCAGAAGCGGACGAAAAGAGTTTCTGTTTCTTCTATTTGGGCCATTATTGCAACTGGGAATGGCTGGCGTCCTACGCCCTATGGGCTGCCCCCGGCTGGAAGTCATCACAGATTTACCATCCGCTTAAAAACCGCGTCATTGACCGCTTCATCCTTGGTCTGCGTACCAAGTTCGGAGGCCGATGCGTGCCCATGAAGGAAACCTTGCGCCACATTCTCACCACACGCCGCAACAAGGAAAAGGAATTCATGGCCTTCATTGCCGACCAAAGCCCCAAGTGGGAAGCTATGCACCACTGGACCGAGTTCCTTCACCACCCCACCTCCTTCTTCATCGGCACAGAAAAGATTGGCAAGCAGGTCGATGCCGCCATCTTCTATGTACAGGTCACCCGTCCCAAACGGGGTTACTATGTGGGAACGGTCATTCCCGTAACCACGGCCACAAAGGAGCATCCCGATTATGACATCACAGACCGCTACGCACAATTGTTGGAAGAGCAGATCCGCCAGTGCCCCGAATTGTGGCTCTGGACCCACAACCGCTGGAAACGTACAAGGCAGGAATGGGAGAACAGAAAGGAACGTACGGCAAAAGCCTGATATTTTTGGTTTTTCGCTCACTTAATCGCAAATTTCTGTATCCTTAGGCGTCAAAACATCAGGACTTAGGTCATGCTGAACTCGTTTCAGCATCTGTCCGCGGTAATGTACTCGGTGAGATCCTGAAATTTGTGATTGAGCGAGAGCGGAACCAAGCTTGCTTGAACTATGCCGAGCGTAAGCAAATTGAACGAAGTTAAACAAGTTCAGGATGACGATTGCAAGTCTCCGAATGAAATTGGTTGACCTATTAATACTCTTCTTATGCCCCGTCTCTCAAAGCTAATTGCCTATTTACTTGGTTTTTCGCTCACTTAATCGTACCTTTGCACTCAGAAACAGATAAAAACAAGAAAAAACATATCATACAATGAACTTTGTAGAAGAACTCAGATGGAGGGGCATGGTACACACCATGATGCCCGGAACAGAAGAACTCCTGAGCAAGGAGATGGTTACTGCATACTTGGGTATCGACCCCACAGCAGACAGTCTGCACATCGGCCACCTGTGCGGTGTAATGATGCTGCGCCACTTCCAACGTTGCGGCCACAAGCCCCTGGCGCTCATCGGTGGTGCCACTGGAATGATTGGTGATCCCAGCGGAAAGAGCCAGGAACGCAACCTGCTCAACGAGGAGACTCTGCGCCACAACGTGGCTTGCATCAAGGAACAGCTGGCCCGCTTCCTCGACTTTGACAGCGACGCTCCCAACAAGGCCGAACTGGTAAACAACTACGACTGGATGCGCGAATACTCTTTCCTGGACTTCGCCCGTGAAATCGGAAAGTGCATCACCGTAAACTACATGATGGCAAAGGACAGCGTGAAGCGTCGTCTTAACGGCGAGTTCCAGGACGGAATGTCTTTCACCGAATTCACCTACCAGCTGCTGCAGGGCTACGACTTCCTGCATCTCTACCAGACCAAGAACTGCAAACTGCAGATGGGCGGAAGCGACCAATGGGGCAACATTACCACCGGAACCGAACTTATCCGCCGCAAGTTGGGCAGCGAGAACGAGGCATTTGCACTCACCTGCCCCCTGATCACCAAGGCAGACGGCAAGAAGTTCGGAAAGACCGAACAGGGCAACATCTGGCTGGACCGCAACCGCACCACTCCCTACGCCTTCTACCAGTTCTGGCTGAACGTGGCAGACGAAGATGCCGAACGCTATATCAAGATTTTCACCAGCCTTGACCAGGAAACCATCAGTTCACTGGTGCAGGAGCACAGCCAGGATCCCGGACGCCGCATTCTGCAAAAGCGACTGGCAGAAGAAGTTACCGTTATGGTTCACGGCCGTCAGGACTACGAAATGGCAGTGGAGGCTTCCAATATCCTCTTCGGAAAGGCCACCAAGGAAAGTCTGACCAAGTTGGACGAGCAGACCCTCTTGGACGTAATGAACGGTGTGCCCCAATACGAGTTTGACCGCACCCTGCTCCAGGGCGAAGGCGTAAAGGCCGTAAACCTCACCACCGAGGCTGCCCCCTGCTTCCCCAGCAAGGGTGAAATGCGCAAGCTCACTCAGGGTGGCGGTGTCAGCCTGAACAAGGAAAAGCTCACAGCCTTTGACCAGTTCATCACCGAAGACGATCTGCTGGACGGAAAATATCTTTTGGTTCAACAGGGCAAGAAGAAATATTTCCTGCTCATCGCAAAATAAAGTAGCGCTTTTCTTGCGAGTTAAGTAGAAAAGCACTACCTTTGCAGCCGGAATACGAGAAACACAGCGTATTCCCATAGGCTTGGGCTATGGTGTAATGGTAGCACAACAGGTTTTGGTTCTGTTTGTTCTGGTTCGAATCCGGATAGCCCAACCCACAAGAAGCATGGTTAACGCCATGCTTCTTTGTTTTTTGACGAATGTGGACAATGGCACGCTGATGAGCGGTGAGCGGTGAGAGTAGGGATGTCTGCGTGCAGCGTCCGAGGTTTTTTACTCACGCAAATCGCGACAATCCAGCCAAAGGCTTCGAGCAATATTTCGTGAGATTCGTGAGATTCGTAGGATTATAACTCTTGTGTACTCTTCGGACGCTGCACGCAACGTCCCTACCCTCTCACAACTCATCACTCAATGTCTGCGGTCATCTCTCGCATCTGTGTCATCTGTGTGCCAATCGCTAAACCCTACCCGTTCACCGCTCATTGTCAAACATTTTTACT
>JAFNXL010000089.1 GCA_017379075.1 Bacteroidaceae bacterium | reverse complement strand
TTCGACAGAAGAACAGAAGAACATGTTTTCTGTTGTCGGGTCACAGACCCTTATACTCAAAAACAGCGAATAACATATTCGCCGTAACAGAGGGGTGAGGGGGTAGGGACGTTGCGTGCGGCGTCCGAAGAGTACACAAGAGTTATAATCTCACGCGAATCCCACGAATCTCGCAAAATATTACTCTATGCCTTTGGCGGGATTGGCGGGATTTGCGTGAGAAAAAACCTCGGACGCTGCACGCAACGTCCCTACTTTCTCATTACTCATAACTCACTGCCCAAAAACCTGTTTCTTATGTTCTTCTGTCTAATCCTTTTGGCGGGATTGGCGTGATTTGCGTGAGTAAACTTCGGACGCTGCACGCAGACGTCCCTACTCTCACCGCTCATCGCTCATTGCTCAAGACCCAAAAACTTGTTCTTTTGTTCTTCTGTCAAAAATCAAAATCTGCGGTCATCTGTCGCATCTGTGTCATCAGCGTGCCAATGAAAATCTTTTACAAAACTGAATTTTCGTATAAATCCAGCTGGAAAGTTGAAAGTGCCCAGTTGGAAAATTTTTATTTCCCAGTTGGAAAATTATTTTTTCTCAGTTGGAAAGTCAAAATTTCGCAGTTGGGCAATATAGGGCGACTTTTTAGGTTTGTTTTTGAACTATTTTAAGTGGTTTTTGTTCATTTTAGCACCAATGTCTGGTTTGTGGACAAAAGTAAAAATGTTTGACATTGGGCCTTGAGCAATGAGCGATGAGTTGCGAGTAATGAGTTTTAGATTGGACAGAAGAACAAAAGGACATGTTTTCTATTGTCGGGTCACAGACCCTTATACTCAGAAACAGCGAATAACATATTCGCCGTAACAGAGTTGTGAGTGGTGAGGGGGTAGGGACGTTGCGTGCAGCGTCCGAAGAGTACACAAGAGTTATAATCTCACGCAAATCTCACGAATCTCACGAAATTGTTCTAAACCTTTAGCGGGATTGGCGTGATTTGCGTGAGTAAAAAACCTCGGACGCTGCACGCAGACGTCCCTACTCTCACCGCTCACCTCTCATCGCCATTCCAAAGCTGTTAATATACATAAACAGGGTGGGAGGTTACGTTAATTATTCTTAAGCGTCGTTTCTTTTATTGGGAAAAGAGAAATGGCAAGCGGAAATAAGCGGTAACTTTGCGCTTGTGATGGTATAAATGAATGTCCAACTTCAAACTTTAATGATGCCATGTTTACCGTTCTCATTATCGCAGTTTTTGTCTTGGGTTATCTGAGCATAGCGCTTGAGGGTGTAACCCGAATCAACAAGGCTGCTGTGGCCTTGCTTATGTGTGTTGTCTGTTGGGGACTTTATGCGATTGGACACTATGCGCCCAGTTCGGAAGTGCTCAACGAAAGTGTGTTGCGCAACTTGGGCGAGACCGGCACCACGCTGTTCTTTCTTATGGGCGCCATGGCGGTTGTGGAGATTGTGGACCGCTATCAGGGTTTCTCCTTTGTGCAGAAACTGCTTCGCTCCAAAAGCAAGAAGGCGCTTCTTTGGAAGATTGGTTTCATGACCTTCCTGCTGAGTGCCGTGCTGGACAATCTGACCACATCCATTGTGATGGTTATGATTATGCGTAAACTGGTGGCGGAGCGGACAGACCGTCTGTGGCTTGCCTCCATCATTGTGATTGCCGCCAATGCCGGAGGCGCCTTCTCGCCTATCGGTGACGTAACGACCATTATGCTGTGGAACGGCGGAATGATTACGGGCGGAGGGGTGATTTCTCATGTGATTGTGCCTTCACTGATGGCTTTCCTTGTACCAATGGCCATTGTGCATACCAGACTTAAAGGGGAACTGGTGTCTCTGGACACACAGCAAGCGCAGGACGAAGAAGAGGAATATACCATTACGGCATTCCAACGCGATGTGGTGTTTATTCTGGGTGTGGGCGGATTGTGCAGTGTGCCGGTCTTCCACAGCCTTACGGGACTTCCGCCTTTTGTGGGCATCCTGTCTGTCTTCGGTCTGCTTTGGTTCATTACGGAGATTATGTATTTCCGCAAGGATCCGCAGGAAGAGTCGCCGATGAGAGTGACCCGCCTGTTGCCCAAGATTGACCTGGCTACCATCTTTTTCTTCCTGGGCATTCTGATGACGGTGGCAGTGCTGGCCGAAGTGGGTGTGCTGGCCGACTTGGGAAACTGGCTGCAGCATACCATTGGGAACAGTTATCTGGTTACGGGAATCATTGGGGTGGTTTCTTCCATAGTGGACAATGTGCCCCTTGTGGCCTGTGCCATGAAGATGTATCCCATTTGCCAGACCGGAGCGGATTTCTGTGTGGACGGACAGTTCTGGCAACTGCTCAGCTTTTGTGCCGGTACGGGAGGCTCCATGCTTATCATCGGCTCGGCCGCCGGTGTGGTGGTGATGGGGCTGGAGAAGATTTCCTTCGGATGGTATCTGAAGAGGATAACGCCTATTGCCTTTGCCGGTTATCTTTGCGGCATTCTGTCATACTGGCTGCTCCATTCTGTCTTGTAGCATCTTGCCGACCTTGATTCCGCAGCGTCTGACATTCTCCCATGCCACCTCGTGACGCATGGCGGTTTGCGGCGGAAGTCCTTCTTCGTTGATGCAAAGGATGGAATGGAACCCGCTTTGTGCAAGTTCGGGGCAGGGGACAACCCTGCCGCCGATGGCTATGACGGGAATCTGCTGCTGCATGGCAGCTGCCAGGATGCCAGCCGGGGCTTTGCCCATCAGGGTCTGGCGGTCAATCTGCCCTTCGCCAGTGATGACCATTGAGCTGCCCTTTATGGTTTCGTGGAAACGCATGGCACGCAAAACCATGTCTATGCCACGCTCCAGACGTGCGCCCAACAAGGTGGCACAACCGCCACCCATTCCGCCGGCAGCACCGCTTCCCGGCAGACGGTTCAGGTCGGTTCCGTTGAACTGCCTGACAACGCGGGCAAAGTTGCGCAGTCCGTTGTCCAGCCTTTCCACCATTTCCGGGTCTGCTCCCTTTTGTGGGGCAAAGACATGGGCGGCACCGTTAGGGCCAAAGAAGGGATTGCTGACATCGCAAGCCAGGGTGAAGCGGCATTCATTCAGCGTGGGAATCATGCCGGAAGCGTCAATGCGGTCAATCTTTTCCAAGATCTCTCCTCCTCCGCAAAGCTCGTTTCCGCAGGCATCGAGGAAACGGAACCCAAGGGCACGCAGCATGCCGGTTCCACCGTCGTTGGTGGCACTTCCACCAATGCCGACAAGAAAATTGCGGCAACCCCTCTCCATGGCATCAATGATAAGCTGGCCTGTGCCATAGGTGTGGGTTTTCAGCGGATTCCTTTCTTTCGGGTCAAGCAGGGGGAGTCCGCTTGCCGCAGCCATCTCGATGATGGCCGTCCGTTCATGCTCAATGACGCCATAGCTTGCCGGAATGGTTCTGCCCAAGGGGTCGGAAACCAGCGTACGGACAGTTTTTCCGTTAAGGTTTTTTACCAATGCTTCTGCCGTGCCTTCTCCGCCATCGGCAATATATACCTTATTCATATTGACGCCGGGTAAGACGGAGCAAAGCCCCTGGGCAAAAGCATCGGCAACCTCGTCTGAGCGGAGCGAGCCTTTGAACGAGTCGAAGGCAAGCGTAAGGGTCATATCCTTTTTTCCTGGATGAATCTTAACTGTGCTTCCAGCATCTCCAGACAAGGCATGGCGAATCCGGCCTTGTGCGCCTCGGCGATGGCACGGGTATAAAGATAGTCAATCTCCATGGGCCTGTGGAAATCATGGTCAAGCTTCATGGACGGAGAATAGGGCACCATGTCTAATGTGTTCTGAATCATGCGGTCGGCAAACGAATCGTCAATGTTCTGCACGCCCAAGGCACGGGCGGCACCAATGACTTCCAACATTTGGCGGCGGATAAGCGCCATGGTGGACGGGGTTTGCAACAACTTGTCTGTCTGGGCATCCATCACTACCGTCATGCCGTTGAAGGGCATGTTCCAAACCGCCTTTTTCCAACGCGCTTCGTGGTACTCCACTTCGGCGGCCTTGATGCCGGAGGCATTGAAGTCGGCAATCAATTGTTCCATGATACGGGCGTCCGGACAAGAGTAGTTGCCAATGTTGATATGTCCGTAGCACTGGTGGCTCACTTGTCCCGGTCCGGTCTTTGCCGAACAGATGAACGCCAGGCCGGCGGCAAGCCACAGACCGGGGAACATTTTCTGGACATCAGGTTCCAGACCGATGCCGTTCTGGATGAGCAGTACCAGCGTCTGGGGGTGGAGAAGCGGCGGAAGCAGTTCGGCAAGCAAGGCGTTGCGGGTGGTTTTCAGCGCCACGATGACCACATCTGCCTGGGGCATGTCGTGTACGGAACGGTAGACGTTGGGACTGGGCAGGTGGAAGGAGCCGTTGCAGGATTCCACATGGAAGCCGTTCTCCCTTACATACTCGTAGTCGCTGTGCAGGAGAAAGTGTACGTCGTGTCCAGCATTGGCCAGCCGTCCGCCGTAATATCCGCCTACGGCACCGGTCCCTATTATCGCATATTTCATTGTTTCTGTCTTTGATAAACAACGAGGATGCGTTTCTGCGCACCCTCGTTGCTTGTTGTTCTTATCCGCAGTGGAAGAATTTGTTCACCAGTTTGAGCATCTCTTCCTGGTTGCCGTTGATGTCTGCACGCAGGGACTTGTCGCCATAGCTGCGCAGTTTCTTTATGATGCCGTCAATCATGGCGGGGCTGAAGACGTTGTGCTCTTCAAACACGGCACGCTGTTTCTCCAGACAGTCGGCGCTGGCCTCGCAACTGTCGGGCAGCTGGGCAAGGTCTTTCAGGCGGTCGGCATTCTCTTTTTGGTGGATGTTTACGTTGACGTAGGTCTTTTCGGCAACTTCAAGCGCATTTTCCATCTCGAAACCGTGGCGGCAGGCTACGGCCAGTCCGGCAATGAGCTGATAGATGTCGGCCGAACCGTCGGGGGAACGCATTTCCACGGTCTGCTTCTGTGTGGTGTCGTAATTGCTCTCGCTTTCCAACGGATTGGCAATCTTGCACATATCGCTCTTGGCTGCCCAGCCCAATGGAACGCGAACCAGAACGGAACGGTTGCGGTCGCCCCAGCAGATGTTGGTGGGCGCTTCCTGGTGAGGCACCAGACGGAAGTATGATGTGGGGTTGGTGTTGCCGAATGCGGTAATGGAAGGAGCCAGCTCCATCATGCCGGCAATGGCACGGCGTGCGGTGGCGGAAAGAACGCCTCCGTCCAGCATCTGGTTCTGTCCGTCCTTGACAATGCGCATGTGGACGTGCAGTCCGGAGCCAGCCTTTCCGGTGGTAATCTTGGGGGCGAAGGTGATGTCGTATCCCATTTCGTATCCCAGATTGCGGATAATCCACTTGGCAATCATCAGCTGGTCTGCGGCATCTTCGGCGTTTACGGGCAGGAACTCAATTTCGTTCTGTTCGTAAATCATGCCATCGATGGTGAAGTTGCCCACTTCTGAGTGGCCATACTTGATTTGTCCGCCGGCCTGTGCGATGTAGGCCATGCAACGGGTACGGAAGTCGTTGAACTTGGCGTAGGGGGCAGATTCGTGATAGCCTTTCTGGTCTGTGGCGGGGAACATCTCTTCATCGGGCGCAATCACATAATATTCTAGTTCGCCCATGGCCTGGAAGTCCATTCCCGTTACCTCGTGGAATGCGCGGCAAGCCTTGCGGAGCGTGTTCTCGGGAGAACTTTCCAGCGGTTCGCCGTCCTTGTTGAAGTAAGAGCAGAGCATGGACAGGGTGGGCAGTTTTGCAAAGGGATCGAGGAAAGCGGTGCTGAAGCGGGGCAGTACGTAGAGGTCGCTGCTGCCGGCCTCAATGAAGGGGAAGAGGCTGCTTCCGTCCACGCGCTCGCCGCAAGTGAGGATGGCATCCAGATAGGCCAGGTTGTTGATGACGAAGTTCAAGGTCTTCAGACGTCCGTCTCCGGCGGGATACATGAAATTGACCATTCGTACATCGTTCTCTTTGATGAAGCGGATGATGTCCGCCTTTGTGAATTCCTTGCTTGGCTTGCCCAGGAAGGCCACCAGCTTGTTAGGATTCATTTCAAGTTCTTTGTTCATTGTTGTATATTCCTTATTATTATATAAAATTCACACGTCACTAAATCCGGTTGCAGATTTGCTTTTTTATCTCTCTGCAACGGACAAAGTTACAAAAATAAAATAAAAAGTGCGATTAAAAATTCCCGTTTTTATGTGAAAGTCTGTCATATTATTATATTATCCCTTTTGTCTTTTTCGCAAAATTGCAAAGTGTGATGCCGATGAAAAGACAGCCTTGCGCCAGGAAGTAAGGGACAAGTATCTGGAGACGAGCCATCTCTACGGGAGATACAAAGCGGTTCCATGCCAAGATGAAGTCGGAAATGAGGAAGAGTGTGGCACCGATTTTAATCCAATAGGACTGGTGCATCATGGCCAGATTCCACATGATGAGAATCAGAATGGAGTAAACGGAAACACCAATGGAAAGGATTCCTGCGGGGACAACCGGTACAATCCGGGTAAACACCACCGCCAGCAAAGCGAGGCTGGCGAGCAGTTGGAAATAGAACCCAATCCGATGGGATGAGTACAAATCCCGGAGCCGCCCCTTTATTGTCCGGAACGGCATGGCCAGATAGATGATCAGCATGATGTGAGCCGTGGCAAAGGCACCCATTTGCGGAAGGAACTGGCCGGTGGCTCCACCCCAGTCTCCCAAAGCGGAGAACAGAAAGAAAAGTGTGGCCACAACGGGGCAGGTAAACAGCGAAAGAAACGTGAGTAGCGCCACTGGAAAAGGCAACTGGATGAGGCTGTTATGGAAAAAGAGATGCTGGGTGATGAAAACAGCATAAATCAGTGCGAGGGGAATGAGCGCCAGAGGCGATTTGAGGGAAATATTCTTCATGACAGATGGACGGTTTAAGGTAAATCAATGGACGGACTCCCTTCTGAGCGGGTAGTCGTTGCGGAGGCGTTCAAAATCATCGGGGCAAGCCTTCAGACGGGCGCTGTCCTCGCGCGGATTGTAGAGCTGAAGCGCAAGTTCTTCGGGGTCTGCGGATGCGGAAAATGTCTCGGGAAGCGATGGAGGAGCAACATGGAAGTTGGCGGGAACGCCCATCCATTCGCAAAGTGCGGTAAGCACCATTTGTGTGGCATTTGCCTTGCCGTCAGCACTATAGCCGGCAATGTGCGGTGTGCCGATGAACGCTTTTTCAAGCAGGCTGAGGTTGAGGCGTGGCTCTCCCTCCCAAGTGTCGATGATGGTTTGTCTGACCTGCCCTTTTTCCAAGGCATCCAGCAGAGCGTGGTTGTCCACTACTTCGCCCCGACTGGTGTTGATGATGACAGGACATTGTTTCAGCCCGTCAAAGAAAGAGGCGTCGGCCATGTGATAAGTGGGCCACGGACCTTCCGTAACCAAAGGCGTATGGAAGGTGATGACTTGGCAACGCTCCTTCAGCTCCTGCAAGGAGTGGAACCGGCCATCGGCATTCCCTTCTTTTTCCGCTCTGGGAGGGTCGCAAAGCAGGCAGTTTATCCCCAACGAGGCGAGCTTTCGGTGTACGTTGGTTCCTACATGTCCAACCCCCACTATGCCCACGGTTGTATGCTGGAAATCCAGTCCCATCTCCCGCTTCAAGACCAGCATGGCGGAATGGATGTATTGTCCCACGGAAGAGGCGTTGCAGCCCGGGCAATTGGTCCATTTTATGCCGGCCTGCTCCAGATATCCGGTGTCCAAATGGTCATATCCGATGGTGGCGGTGGCGATGAAGCGGACACGGCTTCCCTCCAGCAGGGAGCGGTTGCAAAGGGTACGGGTCCGCACAATCAGGATGTCTGCATCGCGGACATCCTCCGCGGTTATCTTCGCACCGGGCAAAAAAAGCACCTCGTCCACCAAATTCTGGATAAAAGGACGTATGTAGGGTATTTTATCGTCGACAATTGCCTTCATATCTTTTAACTGAGCTTCAAAGATACTTTTTTTCTTCGGTATGTTAAAAAAAAAACGTACTTTTGCTGCAAAATATAGTCAAATATGAGCAAATTATACCTATTTATAATGCTTTTTTCGTTTCTGGGACTGAATCTCAGTGCCCAGATTCAAGAACCTGTACGCTTCACCGTTGAGCAGAAAAAGACGGGAACGGGCGAGTTGGAAATCCGTTTCAAGGCCGACATAGACGAAGGCTGGCATGTGTACGGACCGGAAAATGCCGAGGGAGGCCCCACAGTGGCCACACTGACCCTGGAGAACAGCAAGGGTGTGGAGCTGAAGGGCGGACTGAAGGTGGACGGCAAGGTGCACCGCGCCATGGACGAGATGTTTGAGATGGAGGTTACTTATGTCGAGGGCGAGGCATCATTTGTGCAGACCTTTACCATAACTGAACCGGCCTATGAGGTTTCCGGCTATCTGACCTATGGCGCTTGCAGCGACCAGAACTGTATGCCTCCCACTGATGTGGAGTTCAGTTTTAAGGGACAGTCGGAGGCCGTGGCAGATCCGGCAGCAAAACCGGCCGAAAATGAAATGCGTCCCGAGGAAAATAAAATTCCCTCGGGAGGAAAAATTTCCGAGGGCCACGAAAACTGGTGGAAACCGGTGGTGGAAGAGCTGCAGTCCTTCGGTCAGGATGAACAGGCTGCCGACAATACTTTGTGGGGCATTTTCCTGCTGGGATTCCTGGGCGGTTTTGTAGCCCTGTTCACTCCTTGCGTATGGCCCATCATTCCCATGACTGTTAGTTTCTTCCTGAAGCGCAGCCAGGACAAGCGCAAGGGTGTGCGCGATGCCGTGTTGTATGGCGTGAGCATTGTGGTCATCTATGTGCTGTTGGGACTTCTGGTAACCATGATATTCGGTGCCAGCGCCTTGAATGCGCTCAGCACGAATGCTGTTTTCAACATCTTCTTCTTCCTGATGTTGCTTTTCTTTGCCGCAAGTTTCCTTGGCGGATTTGAAATCACCCTGCCCAGCAAGTGGACCAATGCGGTGGACAAGAAATCAGAGAGCACAACCGGCCTGCTCAGCATCTTCCTGATGGCTTTTACGCTGAGCCTGGTAAGCTTCTCATGTACGGGCCCCATCATCGGCTTCCTGTTGGTGGAAGTGAGCACCACCGGCAGTGTGGTTGCCCCCACCATCGGCATGCTGGGCTTTGCGGTGGCGCTGGCCTTGCCCTTCACCCTCTTTGCCCTGTTCCCTGCATGGCTCAAGAGTGCACCCAAGAGCGGCAACTGGATGAACTGCATCAAGGTGTGCCTGGGATTCCTGGAACTGGCCTTTGCCCTGAAGTTCCTCTCTGTGGCCGATTTGGCTTATGGATGGCGTATCTTGGACCGCGAAGTGTTCCTCAGTATCTGGATTGTGCTGTTTGCCCTGCTCGGCGCTTACCTGATTGGCTGGATTCGCTTCCCGCACGACGAAGATGAATATGACGATATGGGCGAAGTGGTTGTAAACCACCGCACTTCTGTCCCCCGCTTCTTCATGGGACTGGCTTCGCTTGCCTTTGCCCTTTACATGGTGCCGGGCTTGTGGGGCGCACCTTGCAAGGCGGTCAGCGCCTTTGCTCCTCCCATGAGCACGCAGGACTTCAATCTGTACCAGAGCGAGGTGAAAGCGCGTTTCCATGACTACGAGGAAGGCATGGCCTATGCCCAGGCCAACGGACTGCCTGTGATGCTGGACTTTACGGGTTACGGATGTGTGAACTGCCGCAAGATGGAAGCTGCGGTATGGACCGACATCAAGGTGGCGGACTT
>JAFNXL010000088.1 GCA_017379075.1 Bacteroidaceae bacterium | reverse complement strand
TTTCAGCATCTCACCGCGAGCCTTTTCTTGTCCTTCTCCGCGGACAGATCCTGAAACGAGTTATTCGCCTTCGCTCATCGAAAACATCTTATATTTTTTGAATGAGGTATGGTCAGGATGACATTTGTGTACTCACCGCTCATCGCTCATTGCGTGCCATTGAAAATTCTTTACAAAACCGATTTTTCGTATAAATCCAGCTGGAAAGTCGAAAGTGCCCAGTTGGAAAATTTTTATTTCCCAACAGGAAAATTATTTTTTCTCAGTTGGAAAATCGAAATTTCGCAGTAGGGCAATATTGGACGACATTTTAGGTTTGTTTTTGAATTATTTTAAGCAATTTTTGTTCATTTTGAAACCAATATGCGGTTTGTGGACAAAAGTAAAAATGTTTGACATTGAGCGATGAGTAGTGAGCGATGAGTTATGAGTTATGAGAAGTTGGGACGTTGCTTGTAGTGTCTAAGATTCCTTTCACTTGTCAATCTCGCTAAAAGAATATAATCGAAAAGGGTAATTGCTATTGTTTTGTGAGATTCGTTTTCATTCGTGAGATAAAAACCCTCAAATGCTCTTTTCAGAAATGCCGATGTTTTTCTGTTCAAAGAGCGAGCGGGCTTGCTTTAGGAAACGGCGGTAGAGGTATTGCGCAGAGGGTTGAAGCGAGTCGATTCGGCTGGGAGGGATGAGCGCATAGTCCTTTTGCGGATTGTGGGCTGGACGCAAAGTCCACACCAGACTGTAATCGGCATGTTTCAACGTGGTTTCTCCCTTCTTTTTTTCAAGCGTCATGCGTACCATCATTCCACCGTCAGTCTTGTTGGCCGACATGCCGGAGATGTAATTGCCCAGCGAATAGACCAGCAGATTGCGTTTGCCGGTGAGTGAGTCTGTGCGCAGTTCTATGGGCTGTACCACATGAGGGTGTGAGCCAATGATATGAGTGGCGCCCCAGGCGAATAGCTTTTCCGCGAGTGACTTTTGTTCTTTTGAAGGTATGGATTGGTACTCCTCTCCCCAATGCATCAGGGCAATGATGGCATCGGGCTTCATGGCCTTGGCTCGGGCAATGTCCTCTGCCATTTGCTTTTCTTCAATGTAGTTGACACGGAATGGGGGAGCGGCCTTTATTCCGTTGGTCGCATAGGTGTAGGCCACAAAAGCCAGTTTGAAACCTTTTTGTTCTATGATTAGGGGGTGTTCCCTTACTTGGGTTGCTGAATCGGGATAAGTGCCAAGATGGGGGATGGAGAGCGAGTCAAGCAGTTGGATGGTGCGGTTCCCACCTTTGCTTCCGCGGTCGAGGCAATGGTTGTTGGCCGTATTCAGCATGTCGAATCCGGCATTGTGGATGGCGAAGAGAAATTCGTCGGGAGCGCTGAAACAAGGGTATCCCGCGTAGGGCTTTCCGCCTAAAGAACATTCCAGATTGCCGATGGCTATGTCTGCCTTTTCTATTTCATCCTTAACGTGAAGGAAGGATGCGGTATAGTCATAACCCTCGGCACGCTTTGCCGCATCAATCTGGCTTTGGTGCTGCATCAGGTCTCCGACAAAAAGGAGAGATAGGGTTGAGGGAACCGTATCCTGTACCGTCGTTACGACTGGCGCTTCTTCCTTGGATTGTGAAGAAGTGCAGGCTGGCAGGCATAAGATGCATGAGGCGAACCATGCAAGACGCAGCCATGAAGTTCTACGGATGCCGTAACGGGTCAAGTTGGGATACTTTTATTTGAATCGGCTGTAGATGACCTGCATTTGCAAGGGGGTGTTCTTGCCACCGATGAGACGGACGCTGTTCATGTCCATATCGTGTGTTACGCTGGTCTCGTATACGTTGCCGTAGGAATCCTGTGTGGTGCTTCGCTTCACGGGAATGACCACGCATTTGTTCCAGTCGGGATACTTGGCTTCCCATTGGCTTTCGCTCAAGTTCTTGGAGCGCATTCCTTCTTTCTTTTCGGCTTGTATGTATGATACCAGACGGCAGATGTTCTCAAACGTATAGGTGTTGTAGGTGGCATCGAAAGCGGTGGTGTATGAGGTAAGTGAGTTGCTCACTTGCTTGTTCTCGAAGAACGATTTCATATCCTGCTTGCGCACCAGCAATACATGGCCGGGTGTGCCAAGTGTGTAGTTGTCCTCCTTCTTGTTGTAACGGGTAAGGATGAGACGCGCCTTGCTGAGGCTGTCCTTTTCGTGTCCGGCCATGATTTCCTTTACGGGCAGCGTTACTTCCGTACCGATTCCTGCAGGTGTCTTCAAGTAGGTGCAGTTCTCATCGTCAATAAGCTGCTGTAGGTCGTCGTTCACGAAACGTGTGCTCTGAATGACCTCGGGGGTGGAGGCAAAACGTGCCATACCGGAAAGTGTGCTGTCCGGACGCACCTTATCATAATAGGTGAAGTAGACATTAATTGTACCCACATCCACGGAGATCATGTTGCCGCTTCCGCTCTTAAGCTTGAAGTAGAAGCCTGGGCATACGTTGCGTATGAAGGAATAGGAATCCTTGAAGTTGTCAGGGTTCTCATAATAGGCCTGCATCAGTTGGGTTCCCCACTTGTTGGGCAATACGATGCGGATGTTGTTGCTATGTGTGGAACTGTTCAGTTCGCTGTCTGACAAAGTGTAGTCATTGGGTGCGAAGACCTTTGTGGCAATGGGTTTGGTGCCAGCATCTATATACTTTGACAGGTCAATGTCGCTGTAATACACGCTGTCCTCGCTAAAGATATTGTGCTTGGAGAGGGGATAGACTTCCAACTTCATGGGGTTGTCCCCGTCGCCGTAATAGTTTTCAAAATAGAGGCGGATTTCCACAGAATCGCAAAATACGCTGTCCTGCGAGTGGTCTTCAGGAATTGCAAGAGTGGTATCTACGGGGAACATTTGGCTCTTTTCGGGGAACTTGTAGTTCTCGAAGGTGTGGAACTGGGCTGCGAATTCGGACCTGATGCGGGTTTCTGTCTCGGGGTCAATGATATCGCCAAGATAGTTGATGTCGCTTGCGGTACGGACAGCGCCAAGTCCGATGGAGCGTGTGGCCACGTTTACAATTGCGTGAGAGTGTGTCAGCCCGTCTGTTTCGGGATAGATACCAATTGTGCCTGTATCATCGTCGCATGCGCTCAGCACAGCGATGGAAAAGAGAACCGGCAACGAATTCTTGAAAATATTCATGAGGAGTGGTCGCTCTGTGGTTATTTTGTTGCGTTATAAAAGTGAAAATCCTATCGTTTTGGCTGTTACTCGTTTTCGTTGGCTTGTGACCATACCAAATCGTAGAATTCGGGGTATGCGGTTCCCCATTCGGCTTCTTCCTTGGGGTCAAGAACCGGCTTGCCGAACTTTTCGGCCAGCTGCTTCAAGGACTCATCAGCGGTAAGCAAGGCGGTGCCGTCGGCCCATTTAATGCCCATGTGATTCAGAATCTGTATGTTGTCGCAGTCACTGATTCCCTCAAGTGCCTTTTCGGCGCCCACACCGCTGAAATTGAGGATGCCCTCCATGTTCTGGGGCACAGGGCTGCACATTTCGGGGTGAGAGGGGGTATAGACTGTGCGACAGTCTCTGAAGCAGGGCTCTTCTGCATAGATGGTCTTGATGAACATGGGGATGAAACTGCTTATCCATCCCTGGCAATGGATTACCTCGGGAACCCAACGCAGTTTCTTGACGGTTTCCAACACGCCGTGGGCATAGAAGCAGGCACGCTCGGCATTGGTGGCATATTCGTTTCCGTCCTGGTCATAAGTCATCTGGTGGTTGGTGAAGAATTCATCGTTATCAATGAAATAAATCTGAATGCGTGCACTGGTTATGCTTGCCACCTTGATGATGAGCGGATGGTCTGTGTCATCAACCACCAGGTTCATTCCGCTGAGGCGGATAACTTCGTGCAGCTGGTTGCGTCGTTCATTGATGATACCCCATTTGGGCATAAAGGTTCGTATCTCGCGACCGCTTTCCTGGGTCAACTGAGGGAGTTTGCGTCCCCATGCCGCCAACGCTGTTTCGGGTACATAGGGAATCATTTCTTGTGCTACAAATAATGTCTTTTTTGCCTTCATGCTTTTGTCTTGAATTCTATTTTGATTTGCAAAAGTACAACTTTTTTCGGATTAAATTGTCTTATCAGGCTGGAAAAGCCATATAAATACATTTTTTTGACACAGAAATGCCGTAAAAGTTTCTTCATTTAAGGAAATCTGTGTTACTTTGCACGGTTTTTGATAACAAATCTAAATTATGTTGATAGTCCAGACAATAGCCGAATTGAAAGCCTGTTTGAACGGAGAACGTGAGCAGGGTCATTCTGTCGGTCTGGTGCCCACGATGGGCGCCTTGCATGCCGGTCATGCCTCTTTGGTCGAGCGTAGTGTCAAGGAGAATGACGTTACGGTTGTAAGCATATTTCTTAACCCCACTCAATTCAATGACAAGAAGGACCTGGAGCGTTATCCGCGTACCCTTGAAGCAGATTGTGAACTGCTTGAGAAGTGTGGGGCGCAAGTGGTTTTCGCTCCCTCTGTGGATGAGGTCTATCCCGAACCCGATACAAGAGTATTCAGCTATCCTCCCACTGACGCTGTAATGGAAGGCGCCTTCCGTCCCGGCCATTTCAACGGTGTGTGTCAGATAGTGAGCAAACTCTTTGACTATGTGGAGCCCGACCGCGCCTATTTTGGCGAAAAGGATTACCAGCAGATTTGCGTAATCCGCAGAATGGTGGAAGATTTGAAGATGGACATCAATATCGTAGCATGTCCCGTCATTCGCGAAGAGAGCGGACTGGCACGCAGCAGTAGAAACACATTGCTGAGCGATGAAGAGCGCCAACTTGCCGCCCATATCTATCGCGTATTGTCCGAGAGCCGTAAAAAGCAAATGAGCGTAGCGGAGACCCATGATTTTGTTGTCAGCGAAATAGATGCGATAGAAGGATTGAAGGTGCAGTATTTCAGCATTGTAGACGGATTGACCCTTGCAGACGTTTCCACTTGGGACGATGCGGAAAGTGTGGTTGGTTGCATTACCGTCTATTGCGGGGCAGTGCCTATCCGTTTGATTGACCATATCCGATATAAATAGTGAATGACTATGATGATAGAAGTTTTGAAGTCGAAACTGCATTGTGTGCAGGTTACCGAAGCCAATCTCAACTACATGGGCAGCATAACCATTGATGAGGATCTTATGGATGCTGCAGGACTGATAGCAGGCGAGAAGGTGCAGATTGTGGACAACAACAACGGCGAGCGGTTTGAGACATATATCATTCGCGGAGAAAGAGGAAGCGGGTGCATTTGTCTGAATGGTGCCGCTGCCCGAAAGGTTCAAGTGGGTGATACCATAATCATTATGTCCTATGCGCTGATGGATTTTGAGGAAGCCAAGACATTCGCTCCCAAAGTCGTTTTCCCCGAAAACAATAAGATTGTCTAAAGGCAACTTTTCATTGAGAAACAAATACAGCTATAAACAATTCCCATACTTTGCCGGTATGCGGAATTGTTTCTTTTTTTTGACATTGACGTAGTATAAATACAGGATTTTCGTAACCCCTTCAAGGGTGGTGGATTTTTTTTCCTCCCGAGGAAAAAATTTTTATGTCCCGAGGCAGTTAAAATTTCGCCATTTTTCGGGCATTTTCTGCAGGCTCTCAAAAACACATTGTCCCTGCCTTCCTAAAACGGCGTTAAAAGCCTTGGGCACACTTTTAAATAGTGTGAAAAAACAATTTATTTATAAGGTATAAATTTGCTTATATCGCGAAATTTGGCTAAATTTGCGCCAAAATAGCGTAAATAAGTAAAATCGCAAGTATAGAACTAATTTTTTATTAATGGAAGATCAAGAAAGAATCATCAAGGTTGACATTGAGCATGAAATGAGAAAAAGCTACATCGACTATTCGATGAGCGTGATTGTGGCTCGTGCTTTGCCTGATGTGAGAGATGGATTCAAGCCAGTACACCGCCGAATCTTGTTCGGAATGAAGGAACTGGGCAATTTACATAGCCGCCCCAGCAAGAAGTGTGCGCGTATTGTGGGTGAAGTGTTGGGTAAATACCATCCCCATGGCGATAGCAGCGTTTACGGTGCTTTGGTACGTATGGCTCAGGAATGGGCTATGCGATATACGCTTGTGGACGGTCAGGGAAACTTTGGTTCAATCGACGGCGACAGCCCCGCAGCCATGCGTTATACCGAGGCTCGACTGAGCTTGATGGGCGAGGCCATGATGGAAGACCTGGAGAAGGAAACTGTGGATATGACCAACAACTTCGACGATACGTTGAAGGAACCCACCGTTATGCCAACCCGCATACCCAACCTTCTGATTAACGGCGCAACCGGTATTGCCGTAGGTATGGCCACCAACATTCCCACTCATAACCTTAGCGAGGTTATTGATGCTTGTGTGGCTTTTGTAGACAATAACGAGCTGGGCAACGAAGACCTGATGCAATATGTCAAGGGTCCCGACTTCCCCACCGGAGCCTATATCATGGGTCTGCAGGGAATAAAGGACGCTTACGAGACCGGTAGAGGCCGAATCATACTGCGTGCCAAGGCCGATATTGAATCTGGCGACCAGCATGACAAGATTGTGGTTACTGAAATACCTTATGGCGTAAATAAGGCCGAGCTGATTAAGTCTATCGCCCAGATGGTGGCAGACAAGAAGCTTGAAGGTATCAGTAACGTCAATGATGAGTCGGACAAGGAAGGTATGCGCATCGTTGTAGATGTAAAACGCGACGCCAATGCCCGCGTTGTGCTCAACAAATTGTTCAAGATGTCTGCCCTCCAGACCAGCTTCAGCGTGAACAGCATTGCGCTTGTCAAGGGTCGTCCCCGTCTGCTTACTCTTCGCGACTGCATCTCTAACTTTGTTGCCCACCGTCATGAGGTGGTAATCCGTCGTACAAAATACGATTTGCGTAAGGCTGAAGAGCGTGCTCACATTTTGGCCGGACTTATTATCGCAAGCGACAACATTGATGAGGTGGTACGTATCATCAAGGGTAGCAAGACACCTCAGATGGCAATGGAAGGCTTGATGCAGCGCTTCTCTTTGGATGAAGTGCAGGCAAAGGCCATTGTTGATATGCGCCTGAGCCAGCTCACAGGTCTGCAGCAGGAAAAACTGCATGCAGAATATGACGAGTTGCAGGAGAAAATAAAGTACTACAATCAGATTCTTACTGACGATGAACTCTGCCGCAAGGTAATCAAGGACGAGTTGGAAGAAGTGAAGGATAAGTTCGGAGACGAACGTAAGACCCAGATTATGCCCAGCGCAGAAGAATTCAATGCAGAGGACTTCTATGCCGATGATGAGGTTGTCATTACGCTGAGTCACATGGGCTACATCAAGCGTACACCTTTGACCGAATTTAAGGCCCAAGGTCGTGGCGGCATCGGTGTGAAGGGAAGTGCAACCCGTGACAACGACTTCATAGAACATATCTATCCTGCCACCATGCACAATACCATGATGTTCTTTACCGACCGTGGCCGTTGCTATTGGCTGAAGGTTTATGATATCCCCGAAGGAGCGAAGAACAACAAGGGACGTGCCATCCAGAACATGCTCATGATTGAGCCCGGAGACAAGGTGAATGCATGTCTTTGCATCCGCAAGTTGCAAGACCCCGTCTTCTGTGAAAATCATTTCGTGCTGTTCTGTACCAAGAACGGTATCATCAAGAAGACTTGTCTGACTGATTATAGCCGTCCCCGTACAAACGGTGTCATCGCCATCAACATCCGCGAGGATGACCGTGTAATCGGTGTGTCACTTACCAACGGACACAACGAAGTTGTAATTGCTAACCGTAACGGACGCGCCATCAGATTCAATGAGGATCAGGTAAGAACCATGGGCCGTAATGCCACTGGTGTAAGTAGCCTTGTTCTTGATCAGGATTCTGAAGATGAAGTAATCGGAATGGCTGTAATCAATGATGTGGAGAACGAGACCATTCTGGTATTGAGTGACCAGGGATTCGGTAAGCGAACCGATGTGGATGAATACCGTAAGACATCACGTCATGCCAAGGGTGTGAAGACTCTTAATATTACGGACAAGACGGGTAAGGTTGTATCATTGCTCGTGGTTAAGGACGAAGACGACCTGATGATTATCAATAAGAGCGGCACTGCCATTCGCATGCACATTGATGAAATCCGCAACCTTGGACGCAATACTCAGGGCACAAAGGTTATTGAGCTGAAGAAGCGCAACGACCAGATTAGCCATGTCTGCGTGGTTCCCCGCGATGATGAAAAGGAGGCTGAAGAATCTCAGACCGAAGAGAATAATGTAAACGAAACAAGTGAAGAGTAAAATATTTAATGTAAAACTATAAAAATCAAGCGTATGAAAAAAACAATCCTTTCGCTGGCTCTGTTGATCCTTGCCGGCGGTGCAACAGCACAAACGGATAAAGCGGCAGCAAAGGCTGCGGCAAAGGCTTTGAAAGAAGCAAAGAAAGAAGCCAAAACCCAAATGGATGAGGCTCTGAAGGTAAAGGATGCCATTTATCTGAAGGTTCAGGACAAAGAGAAGCCCGCAACCGCTGAAGAGGTTTTTACAGAATGTAAGAAGGGCTTGGATCTTATCAATAAGGCGCTCGCCAGTGGTCATATAGAAGAGAAGAAGTTGGGCGAAGGATATAAGTTGTGTGCTGATTTGGCCACACTTCCTCACAATCTTTATCTGGAAGCAGCCTCACAGAAGCAGCCCCTTGACACCGCCAACTACTATAACAACCTGAAGGTGCTTACTGACGCTTTGCACAATGAGTTGAAGTATACCGAAAAGAAGACTGGCGAAACCGGAAATGTAAAATATCTCGAAGGCAAGCAGGCAAGTTTGGCAAAGAGTGCTGTATATTATATTTATGCGGCTCAGTTTGAAGGTGACTGCAAGCGTTTTGACAGCGCTTTGGAGGCTTATGACATTGCACTGAATTATGGCAAGCGTTACCCCATCGTGGCTGAGCAGGTTGAATTGAGCGTTGAGCCCAATCAGATTGCTTACTATGCATTCCAAACAGCTTATCAAGCTAAGAAGTACAAGGAAATGGATAAGTATTATGACTTGGCTGTAACCTTTAAGGATGGTGCTCAGGGAACCAACCAGGTGCGTATTCTGTCTTATCTGGAGCAGGGTGACACTTTGACTTGGGCTGCCAAGGTTCGTGAAATCTGCTTGAAGGATCCTGCTGCTAACGAAGACTATATTCAGATTTTGTCAGCTTACTATCAGAAGAAGAATCCCGAAGATATGGGTAAGTTCGCTGATGAAATTTTGGCAAACAACCCCGACATTTACATTGCCAACTATGCGCGTGCATTCGTTTACTTCCAGGCATCAAAGTATGATGACGCCATGAAGTATTACAAGAAGTGTACTGAAATCAAGCCCGAGCAGTATGACTCATGGTACCAGTGTGGTCTGTGCAAGTATCGCCAGGCACTTGATCTGAACTCTACTATCAGCAACATCAAGAACCGTGCAGAGGCACAGAAGGCTCTTGAGAAGACCAAGGGTCTCTTTGGCGAAGCAATTCCTTTCTTCGAGAAAGCTCGCGAAGTTACTCCCAATGAGCCTCAGAAATGGGCTTATGAGCTGAAGCAGTGCTATACTGTTGTTGGCAAGGCCGCTGAAGCTGCCGAGATGGACAAGTTGCTCTAAGAAACATTTTATTTGATTTCATGTGGGGCGAGGCTGAATCTCGCCCCACAATATATATAATAAGGTAAAGAAGTTGGAAATGAAAAGATATTTGATTATTTTGGCGCTCTTCACTTTTGCCCTTTCTGTTGGTTCTGCCGATAAGAAAGACAAGAAAGAGCAGCCCGTAAAATTAAGGACCTTATTCAAAACCGCTAAACTGGCCTTGAAAAACAGTAACAATCACGATCCTGCAGAAAAGGGGCTCTTAGCCGCACTTCCACGTGAAGATGTGGATAATAAAGACCGTGCGCGCATATATTATACCGCGGCATTGCTTCAACAAAACCTTAACGGAGTTCATAATCGAAACGCCTATTTGAAGCAGCAATATGACACAGTGGCATTCTTCGCCACAACGCTTCAAATGTATCAGCATCTGATGCGTTGTGATAGCGTAGATATGATACCTAATGCTAAAGGTGTGGTAAAGAGAAAGTACCAGTCAGATGTGGCTTCTCTCATGAAGAAACATCGTAAAAATCTCCTCAACGGCGGAATCTTCCAAATGAAGAAAAAGGCATATCCTGTTGCCTTTGATTATATGGATGCGTATCTGAAAACGAATAGGAATCCCAAAGATACCATTATTCCACGCGTGTCGTATTGGGCAACCATTTGTGCATATAATGCCAAGAATCCCGTTAACACACGTCGCTATATCGATGCGGCAATTGCTTGGGCCGATAGTGCGCAAAAGCCTATCTTGCAGGAATACAAAGCCAGAACCTATGTTTGGCAAAACGATGAGAAGAATTGGCTTAAGGAATTGAATACGGGCGTGAAACGTTATCCCGAGCACGACTATTTTTTTCTTAATCTCTTGGATTGGTATAATACGCATCATCAATATGAACAAGGTTTGGCGCTTGCAGATTCGTTATTGGATGTGCACCATGAGAAGCCTCTTTTCTGGTATGCAAAGAGTTTGTTGTCTTTGGGTAAGGAAGACTACCAGAACTGCATTCAATTTAGTGACTCGTGTATAATACGCGATAAGAATTATGCCGATGCATATTATAATAAAGGCCTTTCCTTTTGCAACCTAGCACTTATTGCCCAACAAGATGCATGTAACGATTTGAAAGATCCAAAGTGTATAGAAGACCGACGAGTCATTCAAAGTCTTTATCAGTCGGCGCGTCCATGCATGGAAAAAGTACGACAACTTCAACCAGAAAATTCCGCTCGCTGGGCTTCTCCGCTATATAGAATTTATCTCAACCTTAATATGGGTAAGGAGTTTGATGAGATTGATGCGGTATTAAAGAAAATGAAATAACATTAAGCGTATAATCGAAAATGAGGCTGCAATGAATTGTTAGCCTCTTTTTTGTCCATATACAGTTGTCTATAAAAAGAAAACAGACCAAGATTTGTTTTGTCTTGGCCTGCTTATGGGTTGATTATTTGTTACTGGATATTAGTAAGCAAACAAGGGGTAGTCTTTCATTATCTCGTTAACCTCGCTACGAACCTGTGCAATGACGGTTTCATCCTCGGGAGCGTTTAGCACACGTTCGATAAACTCTGCAATCTTGACCATAAGGTCTTCCTTTGCACCGCGTGTGGTGATGGCAGGAGTTCCAAGACGGATTCCGCTGGTCTGGAATGCGCTACGGCTATCGAATGGAACCATGTTCTTGTTTACGGTGAGGTCTGCTGCTACCAGTGCTTTCTCGGCAACTTTACCGGTCAGTTCGGGATATTTGCTGCGTAAGTCTACCAACATGGAGTGGTTGTCTGTACCACCGCTTACGATGTGGAATCCACGCTTGGTCAGTTCATCTGCCAGTACAGCAGCGTTTGCCTTGACCTGCTTTGCCCATTCTTTGAATTCGGGTTGAAGCGCTTCGCCGAAAGCAACGGCTTTAGCTGCGATTACATGTTCCAAAGGTCCGCCCTGGATACCAGGGAAGACAGCGCTGTTGAGTAATGCAGACATCATCTTTACTTCGCCCTTTGGAGTGGTCTTTCCCCATGGGTTGGGGAAGTCTTTGCCCATAAGGATGATTCCACCGCGGGGGCCTCGAAGGGTTTTGTGGGTGGTACTGGTTACGATATGTGCATACTTTACAGGATTTTCCAATACGCCTGCGGCAATAAGTCCTGCGGGGTGTGCCATGTCAATCATCAAAATGGCTCCAACCTTGTCGGCAATTTCTCTCATTCGTACATAGTCCCACTCGCGGCTATATGCAGATCCTCCACCGATAATCATCTTTGGCTTGCATTCCAATGCAAGTCTTTCCATTTCGTCATAGTCAACACGTCCGGTCTCCTTGTTGAGGTTGTAACCAACGGGCTTGTAGATGAGTCCGCTAGTATTTACCAATGATCCGTGTGAGAGGTGGCCACCGTGGTCAAGGTTAAGTCCCATGAATGTATCTCCAGGGTTCATCACAGCTAAGAATACGGCAGCATTTGCCTGAGCACCGCTATGGGGCTGTACGTTTGCGTATTCGGCACCGAAAAGTTCCTTAACGCGGTCAATGGCAAGTTGTTCTACCTGGTCTACCACCTGGCAACCACCGTAATATCTTTTGCCGGGATAACCCTCTGCGTATTTGTTTGTTAGGTATGAACCCATAGCTTCCATTACCTGGTCGCTTACAAAATTCTCACTCGCAATGAGCTCGATTCCACGCAGTTGTCGTTGATGTTCGTTTTCAATCAACTGAAAAACAGTATTGTCTCTGTTCATTGATTTGTTTTTATTTTATACTAATTTTACATTTTCAACTTTTACTTCCTTGTTGCAGTAATGGCATTGCAGGATTCCTTGTTCCTTGTCCAAAACGTGCAGGCGTGTCTTCATGGGTTCATTATTGGTTATACATTTTGGGTTGGGGCATTTTACAATTCCGGTTAGCAGTTCTGGCATTCTCACCGTCTTCTTTTCTACCACTTCATAATCTCTGATGATACAGAGTGTGACGTTGGGGGTGATGACTGAAAGCTGATTCAGTTCTTCATCAGAAAAGAATTTGTCTGCAACCTTGATGATGCCCTTGTTGCCCATCTTCTCGCTTTTCAGATTGTATCCGATGGTAATTGGGGCTTCAACAGAATATAGGTGCAGTAGGTTGATTACTTCAAAAACCTTTGCTGAGGGAATATGGTCGATGACTGTACCGTTCTTCAATGCAGCCACTTGCAGTTCTTGTCTTTTCATAAGATGATGGTTTTGTCGTTCTTAATGTCATCCAGCGTTATGCCCAAGGCATCGCAGATAAGTGCCTGTCTGGCAAAAAGTCCATTGTGTGCCTGTTGGAAATAATAGGCATATTTGGTGTCGTCAATTGAATATTCAATTTCATTCACGCGGGGCAGGGGATGCAGTATCTTCATGTTTCCTCTGGCGCGGAACAACATGTCTTCTTTGAGTAGATAGCTATCCTTAACGCGCTCATATTCCATTAAGTCGGTGAATCGTTCTCTCTGGACGCGTGTCATATAGATGATGTCTGCATCAGCAATGGTCTCTGCATTGAATTCCTTGGTCTCATAATAGCGGATACCCATTTTTTCGCAATACATTTTATAGTATTCGGGCATTGCCAACTCATCGGGAGCAATGAAATGGAAGCAGGGATTGAAATGCCTCATGGCAGTTATCAGACTGTGTACTGTACGTCCATACTTCAAGTCGCCAACCAAATAGATGTTCAGATTTTCAAGCGTACCCTGAGTTTTCTGTATGGAATAAAGGTCAAGCATGGTCTGGCTGGGGTGCTGGTTGGCGCCGTCTCCGGCGTTTACTATGGGTACGGGGGCTATTTCGCTTGCATATTGTGCCGCACCTTCCAGATAGTGACGCATCACGATGATATCTGCATAATTGGAAACCATCATGATGGTATCTTTCAGTGTTTCGCCTTTGGTTCCACTAGTAACTTTGGGGTCGGCAAATCCGATAACCCTTGCACCGAGCCTGTTTGCTGCCGTCTCAAAACTGAGGCGAGTTCTGGTACTGGGCTCGAAGAATAGGGTGGCTACCACTTTCCCGTTCAAAATCTTGCGATTGGGATGTTTCTCAAATTCCTGTGCCATTTCCAGAAGGTACAGGATTTTTTCCTTTGAGTGCTGGGCGATGTTGACCAAGCTTCTATTTTCCATAAACTAAAGAATTATTATGCAAATTTTCTTTCGGACTTCAAAATTACATAAAAAAGTATTATTGGCCAACTATTATGCTAGTTTTCCTCATATTTTTCAAATTTTTCCATATGTCCTTCATTATATAAAAAAAACTTCATATCTTTGTGACCTAATTAGGTATCTATTTTAGAATGCGCAAGAAATTTATTTTTACCCTTTGGGTAATCTTTATATTGGCAATTGGTGCCGTATCTTATACATTTTATGCCATCTCTGAAGGAAAAATCGGTTACATGCCCGACCTTCAGCAGCTTGAAAACCCCGTAGACAAGTATGCCAGTCAGATTCTTTCATCTGATGGCAAACTCATTGGAACTTGGAGTTATAGCAAGGCTAATCGTATCTTTGTTGACTATGCTGACCTTCCCCCTTATCTTGTACAGGCCTTGATAGCCACTGAAGATGAACGTTTTGAAGAACATTCTGGTATTGATTTCCGCGCTTTATTGCGTGTGGCGGTAAAAACATTGTTACTCAGGCAAAAAAGTGCCGGTGGAGGAAGCACCATTACCCAGCAATTGGTTAAGCAACTCTATTCAGGGACTGCTGGTTCTGTACGTGAACGCGCTTTGCAGAAACCCATAGAGTGGGTGATTTCCCTCAAGATAGAAAGGCATTATACGAAGGAGGAAATCATCACCATGTATCTTAACCATTTTGATTTTCTCCATAATGCCGTAGGGATCAAGACGGCAGCAAAGACCTATTTTGGAAAGGAACCCAAAGACCTTACCCTTAATGAGGCAGCCACTTTAGTTGGTATGTGCAAAAATCCAAGTTACTTCAATCCCGTCCGTAAGCCCGAACGCTGTCAAGAACGCCGCAATGTGGTGTTAGGGCAAATGAAGCGTGCTGGTTATCTTTCCCAAGAAGAGTATGACAAACTTATTCTTGAACCTCTGAAACTTGATTTCCACCGCGTTGACCACAAACAAGGTATGGGAACTTATTTGCGTGACTATTTGCGTCGAATGCTGATGGCTCGTAAACCAGAACGCAAACAGTATGCTTCTTGGCAAGCTCAGTTGTTTTATGAAGATTCTTTGGCGTGGGAGACCAATCCCCTTTACGGATGGTGTAACAAAAATATGAACCGTGATGGCAAGCCCTACAACATCTATACCGATGGTCTGAAGGTACATACCACTCTTGATAGCCGCATGCAGGCCTATGCTGAGCTGGCCGTAGATTCACACGTAGTAAACGTGTTGCAACCTGCTTTTGAAAAAGAACAACGCCGAAACAAAAACCGTCCATACTATTCTGGCTTACCTGCCAAACAGGTCAAGGACAATCTTCAGCGCGCTGTGCGTCAAAGTGGACGTTATGTTACTATGAAAGCCAACGGCCATAGTCATGAGGAAATTATGAAGACCTTTGAAACCCCGTCCGAGATGACCGTTTATACGAGCAAGGGCGAGGTGGACACCATCATGACTCCCCTTGACAGTATTAAGTACTATAAGGAATTCCTTCGCACCGGATTTATGTGCATGGAAAACGAGACCGGTCATGTGAAAGCTTATGTCGGAGGTGTGGATTTCACCCATTTCCAGTATGATATGTGTATGCAGGGACGCCGTCAAGTTGGTTCTACAATCAAACCCTATCTCTATGCCCTTGCAATGGAGAGTGGTTGGAGTCCCTGCGATTTGGCTCCCAACGTGCAACAAACCTATAATTTGCCCGATGGAAAGACCTGGACACCCCGCAATGCAGGAAGTAGCCGCTATGGTGAAATGGTTACACTTAAGTGGGGACTGGCACAAAGTAACAACTGGATTTCCGCTTACCTCATGAGCCAATTGTCACCCGATGCGCTTGTACGTCTAATTCACGAGTTCGGAGTTGTAAATCAGGACATCCATCCTTCCATCTCGCTTTGTCTTGGTCCTTGTGACATTTCAGTGTCAGAGATGGTAAGTGCCTATACCGCTTTCCCCATGAAGGGTGTGCGCCGTAGTCCGCTCCTTGTTACCCACATTGAGGATAGTGATGGCAATATCGTGGCACAGTTCGCTCCCCGTGTAAGAGAGGTGATTTCTGAAGAAGCCGCTTATAAGATGATTGTCCTTATGCAGGGCGTAATGAATGGAGGTACAGGATCTCGTATGCGTAACCGCTACAAGATTATGGCTGATATGGGTGGTAAGACAGGAACCACCAATGATAACTCCGACGGATGGTTTATAGGTTATACGCCCACGCTCAGTTTCGGTGCATGGGTTGGTGGTGATGAAAGAGATATCCATTTTGCAAGCATGGCATTAGGTCAAGGAGCCAACTCTGCCCTTCCCATAGTGGCCAACTTCCTCAATAAGGTTTATGCCGACAATACGCTTGGTTATAGTCCAGAGGACAAGTTTGACATTCCACCAGGTTTTGACCCTTGCGCCAACGTTTATGGCGAGGGCGAAGAAGGTGAAATACTTGAAGGAGTAGAACAGGTTGGTCTTGATGAAATGGCCAATTGAAAACAGAATTATAATTTTGAGAATACAGAAAGATTAAATGAAATTCATAGGACTGATACCCGCACGATATGCCAGCACCCGATTCCCGGCCAAACCCTTGGCAATGCTTGGTGGTAAACCCGTTATCCAGCGCGTTTATGAACAGGTTAGCATAGTAATGGACAAGGTTTACGTTTGTACAGATGATGAACGCATAAGAAAGACTGTTGAGGAATTTGGTGGAAAAGTAGTGATGACCAGTACCGAGCATCGCAGCGGAACAGATCGTTGCTATGAGGCTTATAGTAAAGTGGGAGAGGGGTACGATGTGGTGATTAATATCCAAGGCGATGAACCCTTTATCCGTAAGAGCCAATTGGAAGCCCTCAAGGCTTGTTTTGACCACAAAAGTACAGACATTGCCACCCTTGTAAAGCCCTTTACGTTTAGCGATGGACTTGATGCGCTCAAGAATCCCAACTCGCCAAAGGTGGTGTTCAATAGCCGTATGCAGGCTATCTACTTTAGTCGCAGCGTCATCCCTTATTTGCGTGGTGTGGATGAAAAGGATTGGCTTGGTGTGCACACATTCTACAAGCACATCGGCCTTTATGGCTACCGCGCTTCTGTTTTGCGGGACATTACATCCTTACCTCAAGGCGTTCTGGAGCAAGCCGAGTCTTTGGAACAACTTCGTTGGCTCGAAAACGGCTACACCATCCGTGTGGGCGTTACAGACATCGAGACCATCGGCATTGACACGCCTGAGGACCTTGAAAAGGCAGAAGCCTATTTGAAAGATTTAAAGTATTGAAATGAGATTTAGAAAAGCGATATTATTTTCAGCCCTCGTGCTGCATCTTCCCGCTTGGTCCCAACAGATCAAGATAGGCACCTATACTTATTCTGACGGAAGCGAGTATCAGGGAGAATTGGTGAAGGGCAAACCCAACGGCATGGGCACCACCACCTTCCCTAATGGTGACACCCACACCGGCCAATATGTCAAAGGAAAACGCCAAGGTATGGGCGTCTATCTCTTTTCCGATGGCGAGAAGTACGAAGGCGAATGGTTCCAGGGACAACAGCATGGCAACGGTACATACTATTTTACCAACAATAACCGCTATGAAGGTCTCTGGTTCAAGGATTACCAGCATGGCGAAGGCACCATGTTCTACTATAACGGTGACCGCTATGTGGGAAGTTGGGTAGAGGACAAGCGCGAAGGTGATGGCCATTACACCTACGCCAACGGTGCTTATTATAAAGGTCAGTGGAAGGCCGACGAAAAGAGTGGCGTAGGCGTTTTCGACTGGCATGACGGTAACATTTACGAAGGAGAGTGGAAAAACAACAAGCGTCACGGAAAAGGCAAGTACAAGTATGCAAATGGTGAGTCTTATTCCGGCGAATGGGCCGAAGACCAGCAACACGGAAAGGGCATATATAAATTCCAGGACGGCAATACATACGAAGGCCATTATGTTAAGGGTGAACGTACCGGAGAGGGTATCTTTACCTTTGCCAACGGAGACAAATACGTGGGCAATTACTTGCAGGGCGAACAACACGGCCATGGCGTCTTTACTTGGCATACCGGAGCCATGTACGATGGCGAGTGGAGCCACAACAAGCCTCATGGAAAGGGTAAGTACAAATGGGCAAACGGAGACACCTACGATGGTATGTGGAGCGAAGGCCTCATGCACGGCGAAGGCATCTTCCGCCAGTCAGACGGAGCCAAGTTCAAGGGAACTTACAATAAAGGAAAGAAAGAAGGCCACGGCATCATGGAAGATGAGGAAGGTCTGCGTAGCGAGGGCAATTTCCATGACGACCTCAAACATGGCGTTTTCATTGAGCGCGACAAGAACGGACAGATTGTACGCGAGGTCAATTATGTCAATGGTATTGAAAAGCCCATGAAGGACAAGAATCAGCAAAACGATGCCGATACCGCCAAAAGGTAAAATAATAATAGAATTTGAAATACAACATGATATTAGATACGCTCGATAATCTGAAGATGTATATTGGATTGAATCCTCTTTTCCCAAAAGTGGTGGAGTTTATCCAGTTGCATGACCTCTCTTCCATGCCATTGGGCAAGACTGCAATCATTGGCGATGAACTATACCTTACCATCGCTGATGCCCAACCCAAGTCGCAGGAAGAAGCGGTGGTGGAGACGCACCGACAGATGATAGACATCCAGATACCCCTTAGCGGGACTGAAACTCACGGATTCGCACCGCTTTCGAGCCTTGAAGAAGCCACCTATCAGGAACAAGATGACATCTCGTTCTACACTCGTCCGCCACAGACCTTTCTGTCTGTTTGTCCGGGCGAGTTTGTCATTTTTTTCCCGCAGGATGGTCATGCCCCTGCCATCACCCCCGTTGTGTTGCGCAAGGCCATATTTAAAGTGAAAAACCAAAAAACGAATATATAATGGGAACGACCAAAACTGAAACAAAAGTTGGTGCTGAAGTGAAAAAGACCACTTGTGCCAAGACTGCAGCAAAGAAACCTGCAGCAAAGAAGAGTTCTACAACGGCCGCTGCCGCCAAGAAGACAAAGTCTGCTCCTTTGCTCAAACTGATTAAGAACGACCCTTATCTGCAGGACTATTCTGCAGCTATTGAAGGCCGTCATCAGTATGCCATGAGCAAGATAAGCGAGCTTACAAACAAGGGAAAGAGTACGCTGAGTGATTTTGCCAGCGGTTATCTCTATTTCGGTCTGCATAAGACAGAGAAGGGATGGGTAATACGAGAATGGGCGCCCAATGCCACTGAAATTTATCTTGTGGGTGATTGCAATGGATGGAAGGAAGATGCGAAGTATGCCTTCAAGCGTCTTCGTGGAACAGACAATTGGGAACTGAAACTTCCAGCCACAGCCCTCAAGCATTGCGACCTGTATAAGCTGAGCGTGCACTGGGAAGGCGGTCAGGGCGAGCGTATCCCTGCATGGGCACGTCGAGTGGTTCAAGACGAACAGACTCATATTTTCAGCGCCCAAGTATGGGCACCCGAGGAGGAATATCAGTGGAAAACAACCACGTTCAAGCCCGATACTAACCCCCTCTTCATCTATGAATGTCATGTGGGAATGGGACAGGATGCCGAGAAGGTTGGCACATACGTAGAGTTCCGTGACAACGTGCTGCCCCGTATTGCCAAGAGCGGATATAACTGTATCCAGATTATGGCCATCCAGGAACATCCCTACTACGGAAGCTTTGGATACCATGTGAGCAGCTTCTTTGCAGCCAGCAGTCGTTGCGGTACCCCCGAGGAACTGAAGTCTCTCATTGACCGCGCTCATGAATTGGGAATTACCGTCATCATGGACATTGTCCACAGCCATGCTGTAAAGAACGAGAACGAAGGTCTTGGCAACTTTGCCGGCGACCCCTGCCAATACTTCAACCAGGGCGACCGTCGCGAGCATCCAGCCTGGGATAGTCTTTGCTTCGACTACGGAAAGAACGAGGTCATCCACTTCCTGCTTTCCAACTGTAAGTTCTGGCTTGAGGAGTACCACTTTGACGGATTCCGCTTTGATGGCGTAACCTCAATGCTCTATTACAGCCACGGACTGGGAGAGGCCTTCTGCGGATACGGCGACTATTTCAATGGCCAT
This sequence comes from Bacteroidaceae bacterium, assembly GCA_017379075.1. Taxonomy (GTDB): domain Bacteria; phylum Bacteroidota; class Bacteroidia; order Bacteroidales; family Bacteroidaceae; genus Physcousia. The sequence continues at coordinate 22,699 of JAFNXL010000088.1, read as the reverse complement.
CAGGACGACAATGCCATCTGCTATCTGACACTGGCAAACGAACTCATCCACCAGGTGAACAAGAATGCCATTACCATTGCAGAGGAAGTGAGCGGTATGCCCGGACTGGCTGCACCCATTGCCGACGGTGGTTACGGATTCGACTACCGCATGGCCATGAACATCCCCGACTATTGGATTAAGAGCATCAAGGAGCTCCGCGATGAGGATTGGAAGCCCAGCTCGCTTTTCTGGGAGGTGACTAATCGCCGTCAGGACGAGAAGACCATTTCTTATGCCGAGAGCCATGACCAGGCCTTGGTGGGCGACAAGACCATCATCTTCCGTCTCGTCGATTCTGATATGTACTGGCACTTCAAGAAAGGCGATGAGAACAGCAATGTAAACCGTGGTATTGCCCTGCACAAGATGATTCGTCTGCTTACTTCAAGTACCATCAATGGCGGTTATCTCAACTTCATGGGCAATGAGTTCGGACATCCTGAATGGATTGACTTCCCCCGCGAAGGTAACGGATGGAGCTACAAGTATGCCCGCCGTCAGTGGAATTTGGTGGACAACAAGGAGCTTTGCTATCACTATCTGGGCGACTTTGACACCGCCATGCTCAAGACTTTGAAAAAGCAGCGCACCATCCAGCGTCTCAAGGTGAACGAAATTTGGCACAACGATGGTGACCAGGTGTTGGCCTACGAGCGTGGCGACCTGCTCTTCTTCTTCAACTTCAGCCCCACACGCTCTTATACCGACTATGGCTTCATGGTGCGCCAGGGCACTTACGAGTATATCCTCAACACAGATGATGTGAAGTTCGGCGGTATGGGCTTCAATGATGATAGCGTACCCCACTTTACCATGTATGACCGCGACTTGAATAAGCAGGGTAAGGGTTGGCTCAAACTCTATCTCCCTGCCCGTACAGCATGCGTATTGCGCAGAGTGAAGTAGTTCCGCATAAGTGACATCCATTTATTAAAAAAGGCGACAGAGGTCATTACAGAGGCTTCTGTTGCCTTTTTTCCTCCTTATAATATTATGCGCGCGCACATGTTGGTGTACTTTTTTGCCCAATGAGAATTGTTTTTTGCGGAAATTTCCTTATCTTTGTAAAGCGAAATCAGTCTCAATCGCTCATTTTCCGAGTCGGCAGATGATGATTCGCTTCCCATTCCATACATGGGAACAGAGTAAAACAACATAAAAATAATGTATTATGGAAACTAAAGAAAAAGTATTGGCAACAATGAAGGAGGCAGGAACTCCGCTGAATGCAGGAAAAATAGCAGAACTTAGCGGTATCGATCGCAAGGAAGTGGACAAGGCCATGAAGCAGCTCAAAGAAGAAGGCGCCATTGTTTCTCCTGTTCGCTGCAAGTGGCAACCTGCCTGATTCTCCCTGTCCGGGTTTGCTTAAAGCCCGTATTCATCCCTCTCTTAAACGTGCGGTAAGTGTTGTATCTAATGCTTCCGCATGTTTTTTATATATATTCCATTCAATGCTTGTTTTTTTTACTTTAGCTTTTGGCCATTGGCTCCTCATTACGTCATGCTGAAATTTGCGGTTAAGCGAGAGTAGAGCCAAGCTTGCTTGAGCTATGCCGAGTGTAAGCAAATTGAACAAAGTTAATTTAGTTCAGCATCTGGCATCAAGCCATTTCTTCTCCTTCTCCGCGGACAGTTCCTGCAACGAGTTGTTCGCCTTCGCCCTTCGAAAATATCTTTAATCTTTTTCTGTATGCGGTATGGTCAGGATGACCGTAGTGTGTGTTTGCTGCTTTGCCAATGGCCAATGCTAACAGCTAATGGTTGTTGTTTTGTTGGTTGGAATTCCGATGCAAAGTTATAGCTTTATTTTGTATTTACAAAATAAAAACAGAAATATTTTTGCTTATTTTGTAAAATTTTATTGAACATGCTTATTTGTCCAAGATTGCTGTTTTTTTTCGTGGCGAGATAAAATTTACCGCTACGCCATGCCGTAATTTTTCCCTTGCCATGCACCTAGAGGGGTGTAAAGATTTTTTTGAACTTGTCTATGATTTTCCAAGGTACAGCCAAAGGGTATTGTTCAGCTCATTTTTTGCAAATGCAAATGCAAATTTTTAGTGAATGTGTAGGGTGAGGCGGAGCGGTTATATAATATTATATTATACCCCCTCTTTTTTGGGGGCCACCACTACGTGACACAAAAGCTCTTTTTTGCAAATGCAAATTCTTAGTGCATGGCATAGTGTTTCTGTTGTAGCGTGAAAGTCATTGTGGAGGTGGAGTGAAGGGTGATTGCAATGTGTTGGTAATCTGTATTCTATACAATGGCGAGATAGAGGGGTTTGAGTGTGTTTTTCCCTTGTTTTATACCTGAATATGATGCCGTTTTGCATGCCCGGATAATTGCAAAAATAGATTGTTCCCTTTCTCCTTTTATCCGATTTTGGGCGCGTAACGTGGACTCATACCCCCCATTTCTCAGCCCTCTACACCCAAAACTCCACCTCTGCACCCATGTTCTGATGCCTGGAACCCCGTTTCCTCATACCCCAAAACCCCATTTGGGGTATCCCATTTTCCCATTTGGGGTATTTTATGGCGCGTTTATGCTTTCATATTGGCATCTGTTTTACCCCTCTTTTCGTTTATGTTTTCCCCACTTTCGGACAAAAAGATGCCTGTATAACGCAGGTTCATCCCCTATTTGAGAGAGGAAACAGCTGCTTGAATGTTACCTTTTACATAAAAGTTCTCCCTCTCATATCTCATTTGAGCCTGTTCAGATGACTATTTAGTGAACGAGAATATCACCAAAATCATCATCAGAGCGAGAACTGAATAGCAAAAATCGTAAATTATTGCATTGATTTCACGAAGATATGGGGAAGTGCTATTGGCACAAGCGCACAAGCGCTCCATTCGCAAAAGCAGTAAAGTTGAAGATAAAGTTTATGCCGAATTCAAAAGAAAATATCTCAAAGAGTTATTTTTTTTTTTTTTTTTTTTTTTCACTCGTTTCAAATTGTTGATTATAAGGATAATCGGAAGGTTTCACCTTTTAGTTTTTATATGGCAAATTAATTCCCCATATTTGCCATAAAAGCCATATTTTCAAAATCTCGGTTACTTTGCACCATCGGAATGATAAACGTTGAGCGTTGAGCATTGAACGAATTTCGTAAATCGTTTTGCTCGTTCCGATGGCGCTCTTTGACATGCTGCTACAACAACTGAGAACATATATTGTATAGTATTTAACTTTAAAACTCTGGCCGAAAGGAGGGCCAGTATAAACATCATCATTATGTGGATTTAAACATTCAAATTTTTCAAAACAAAGTGTTTGGTGGCATCCGCACCATGAAGGATGAGCGGGGCGAACCGCTATTTTGCTTGAGAGACGTGTGTGAAGTCTCGGAACTGCGTACACAAAAGGTATTGCAACGCCTAGAGGATGATGTACTTTCAAAGTACCCCATCGTCGATAGCCTGGGAAGAACGCAACAAGCTACCTTTGTGAACGAAGACGGTCTTTATGACACGATTCTTGAGAGTCGTAAGCCGCATGCCAAGAAATTCCGCAAGTGGGTGACCAGCGAGGTGCTGCCTTCCATACGAAAGCAGAGGGGATACATGGTGGTACGCCCCGACGAGAGCGATGAGGTGATTGTGGCAAGAGCCATGCAGATTGCGCAGGATATCATGATGAAACGAAGGCTGGAGGGTTGTAAAAATGTAGTTTCAGGTGTTTTATAAGCTGTAAAGGGGCCATAGAAAGCCCCTTTTTATCGCTTTTTGCAAATTTTGCATTTAACGAATTTTGTATCTTATTATGCTTCAATAGGTTATGTTTTGTCTTTGCATTTGCATTTGCAATAAGTGTTTTATTACTGTAAGGTATACCATTCGGAAATCCTCAAACAAGTTTGGTATTTCGCTCGCTTATTCGTACCTTTGCACATTCATACGCGGAAGCGTAGATTTATAACGAATAATAATATTCTTTTTAAACATATAAGGAAGAATGCCACAGATATCTGTCAGAGGCTGTGAAATGCCCGAATCGCCCATCCGTAAACTGGCTCCTTTGGCTTTTGAAGCCAAGCAGAGGGGAGTGCATGTTTACCACCTCAATATCGGTCAGCCCGATTTGCCTACGCCCCAGAAGGCGCTTGATGCTATTCGTAACATAGATCGCACTATATTGGAGTATAGTCCTAGCCAGGGCTATCTGAGCTACCGAAACAAGTTGGTGGACTACTATGCCAAATATAACATCAACCTTACAGCGGATGACATCATCATTACCAGTGGCGGAAGCGAGGCGGTGCTCTTCTCGTTCCTGGCGTGTCTGAATCCTGGAGATGAGATTATTGTGCCCGAACCGGCTTATGCCAACTACATGGCGTTTGCCATCAGCGCCGGAGCGGTTATCCGCACCATCTCCACCACCATTGAGGAGGGCTTCTCGCTGCCCAAGGTGGAGAAGTTTGAGGAGCTTATCAACGAGCGCACCCGCGCCATTCTGATATGTAATCCCAATAACCCCACGGGTTATCTGTATACGCGTAGGGAGATGAACCAGATACGGGACATGGTGAAGAAGTATGACCTCTATCTGTTCTCGGACGAGGTGTACCGCGAGTTCATCTACACGGGCAGCCCTTACATCAGCGCATGCCATCTTGAGGGAATTGAAAACAACGTGGTGCTGATTGATTCTGTGAGCAAGCGTTACAGCGAATGTGGCATCCGAATTGGAGCGCTTATCACCAAGAATGAGGAGGTGCGCAAGGCGGTAATGAAATTTTGCCAGGCGCGTCTCAGCCCCCCGCTGATTGGACAGATTGCTGCAGAGGCCAGCCTGGACGAACCGCAGGAATACGGACGCGAGGTGTATGACGAATATGTGGAGCGCAGAAAGTGTCTCATTGACGGGCTGAACCGCATTCCTGGTGTGTACAGTCCTATTCCTATGGGCGCGTTCTATACCGTGGCCAAATTGCCCGTGGACGATGCGGAGCGCTTCTGCGAATGGTGCCTGAAGGATTTCAACTATGAGGGCGAGACCATCATGATGGCTCCCGCAGCTGGATTCTACACCACTCCGGGTGCAGGAAAGGACCAGGTGCGTCTGGCCTATGTGCTGAAGAAGGAAGACCTGACCCGCGCATTGTTCATCCTGCGCAAGGCGCTTGAAGCCTATCCCGGACTTACGCTTTAATCTAACGCCCTTTCTCTGCCGAAAATCAGCATGTACACTTGGCAAATAGCCCGCAGGCTTTTTCGTCATACCGGCGATGAACAACGTGTTTCTCGCCCGGTAATCACCATCGCTACGTGGGGCGTGGCTGTGGGTGTGTGCGTGATGATATTGAGCGTGTGCGTAACCCTTGGCTTCCAACGCGAAATCCGCGGAAAGGTTATCGGTTTTGGGTCGCACATCCAGGTGGTCAATGCGGAAAGCCTTTACAAGCCGCTGGAGACGAACCCCATTATGATGGGCGAAGCAATGCTTGATTCGCTTTCGCGCATAGAAGGCGTGCGCCACGCACAACGCTTTTGTCAGAAACCCGGTATGCTGAAGACAGACGAGGCTTTCCGTGGCGTGGCGTTCAGAGGAGTGGGGGCGGAGTATGACACCACATTCCTTCACCGCCACTTGCAGGAAGGGCGTTTGCCGGTGTTCTCTGACACGCTTTCAAGCAATGAGATCATTGTCTCTGAAAAGGTGGCAGACCAACTGAGGATAAATCTCAATGACAGGGTGTATGCCTACTTCTTTGAAGAGAAGGTGCGCGCACGAAGATTCACCGTTGTAGGCATTTACAATACTAATTTAGCCGATTTTGACAACAGCTTCATCTTTACGGACTTGATAACCGTACAAAAATTGTGGGGATGGCATTCTGACCAGTATTCGGGAGCCGAGCTTTTGCTGGCCGATTTCAACGAATTGGACATGGTTGCAGAAAGAGTTTCAGAGACTGTAGACCATGCTGCAGACCCCTACGGAAACCTTTATCTTTCCAGTACAATACAGAACCTCTATCCGCAGATTTTCTCTTGGCTTGACTTGCTGGACATGAACGTGTGGGTGATCCTCATTCTTATGCTTTGTGTGGCTGGTTTTACCATGGTGAGTGGCCTGCTCATTATCATTCTGGAGCGTACAAACTTCATCGGGGTGATGAAGGCTATGGGAGCCGACAACGACCGCATACGCCACATCTTCCTGTTCTTTGCAGCCATGATAATAGGCCGCGGCCTTTTGTGGGGAAATGCTTTGGCTGCAGCCCTTATTCTGTGTCAAGAGGTGTTTCATCCGGTTACGCTTGACCCACAGTCATATTATGTGGAAACCGTTCCCCTGTATGTTCACATGGGATATATCCTCTTGATTGATGTATTTACAATGGTGGTCAGTGTGATGGCCCTTGTGGTTCCCAGTTATCTGATATCAAACATCCATCCTGCCCGCAGCATCCGCTTCGAGTAGAATCATTGCCCATTCCTCTTCGGATCTTTCCTCCACCACACGCATTCCCAGTTGTGAGGCTCGTTCTGCAAGCACGGGAATGTCCTGTACATAGAAACCGCTGAGCAGCATGTTTCCGTGGGGCAGCAGCGCGTTGGCAAATCGTTCCATATCAGCAAGCAGAATGTTGCGGTTGATGTTAGCAATAAGCAAATTAGCCTTGTCGTCTGGGGTGAGAACAGAGCTGTCTCCCTCTCTTACCTCAATGTCCTCAATGCCGTTCAGTCTTGCGTTGTCAATCGTATTCCTTACGCTCCACTCATCAATGTCATATGCAAGAATCTGTTCCGCACCTCTCATGCGGCACATGAAGGAAAGGATTCCGGTTCCCGTTCCGGCATCGATGACGCTTTTCCCGCTCAGGTCTGTTTCGGAAAGGAACTTCAGGAGCATTCGTGTGGTCTGGTGGCTTCCTGTGCCGAAAGCTTGGCAGGGGTTGATGGTGATGTCATAGGTGACGTCTTGTGCTGGGGTGCGCGTGTCATGGACACAGATGAGGTTCCCGATGCGTATGGGCTTGAAACCCTCTTGTTCCCAAAGGGCGTTCCAGTTTTCGTCCGGAGCCTCTGTTTGGGTATATTCAATCTGTACCCCTTCAATGGGGAAGGCAGCCAGCGTGTTGTCCAGCTCGTTTTTGTCGAACAGGTTGCAGGGAATGTAGCCCACTATGCCGTCTTCGCCATATTCGTATGACTCGAATCCGAGCGCGGCAATCTCTCCACTCAGAACATCGCAAAAAGCCTCGTTGCACGGGCTTAGCTTAAAATCTATGCTGTAATATTTCATATCAAAAGCAAAATTATATAAAAAAAAATTAACGGAAGGGATTTTCCCCTCAAATTAGGATAAATCCCTTTGGTAGAATCGCAGAAAGATGCTAATTTTGTGCATAGTTAATTAAAAATGAATGTATATGACACGTAAAATGATTTTCTTGATGGCAATTTTGGCATTGCCTTTTGCCATATATGCTCAGAATGACGACATGTATTTTGTCTCTTCAAAGAAGAAGTCTGCCAATAAGGAGAAGGCGGTGGAGAGCAAGAACTCTGCAAGAAGAAGCGCTTCGCCCTGGGCCGATGTGGAAGATGCCGACTATCATACCGGCAAGCTGCGTGATGTGGACGAATATAACCGTCGTGGCAACCGTCAAGTGATTGCCCGTCTTGACGGTGACACACTCTATGTGGACAGCAAGGATTCTCTAGAGCAGAAGGAATATTTGGTGCGTTATGAGGAAAATTATGCTGTGGATGACCCATACATTGACGACTACTATTATTCCGCACGCTTGTCCCGCTATCATGGATTCTATCATTTTGACCCGTTCATGTGGGATATCTGCTACGGATGGTACGATCCCTGGTACGACCCCTGGTACGGATGGTACGGGCCTTATTACCGCCACGGTTGGTATAGTTGGTCAACCTGGGGCTGGGGTTGGGGCCATTGCCATTTAGGCTGGCATCACGGATGGGGACCCGGCTGGCATCATGGTTGGGCACCGGCTGCTCCGCCTCGCCCAATGCGTCCAGGAGGAAGTGCATTGGCCAACGGAGGCCGTCGTCCTGGAACAGGAACCGGTTCTGTGTCCGCTTCTCGTGGAGGGCGCAATTATGCCTCAGCATCCCGTAGCGGAAGCGTATCCTCTCGCACAAACCGCGGAAGTGGAGGAGGGGTTAGTGCTCAGCCCAGTCGTTCGCAATCGGGCGTACGATACAATGCCCCTTCACGCGGAAGCCGTAGCTCGTCAACCTATAGTACACCGAGCAACAACCGCAGTTCATCCACATACAGTGCCCCTTCCCGTAGCACCCGAAGTTCAGGCGGGTCATTCTCCGGAGGCTCATCAGGCGGAAGCCGTGGAGGTGGATTCTCCGGTGGCGGAGGAGGCGGAGGCCGCAGAGGAAGATAAATCTATCACTAAATGTCAGAATGCGGACAAAAACATAAACGATTTGTAAATTTCAAATAATTGGATAAAATGAAAAAGACATATTTCACTTTTGCACTTTTGCTTGCATCGGCAAGTATGATGGCGCAGACGGTTTATACCAATGCCGAGCTGAGTTCCACCTCCGATGTAATAGGTACGGCCCGATATGTGGGTATGGGAGGAGCACTGGGCGCTTTGGGTGCTGACATCAGCGCCATCGGAAGCAATCCTGCGGCCATCGGAATGTATCGCCGTTCTGACATAGCCCTTACCGCAGGCGGAATGTGGCAGAAAGACCGTTCTTATCAGGAACGCAACACCGGTCGTGGCACCTTTGACCAGATGGGTTTTGTGGCTGCCTTCCGCATTGACCACCCCAAAGTAAACTTTGTGAACTTCTCGTTCAATTATCAGAAAAAGTATAACTTTGGCGGTGCCTATTATGCCGATAACGCACGCCTCGGCGGCTTGTCTCAGGCAGACCAGTTCGCTTCCTTGGCAAATGCATATTACAATGAAGAATCGTCGCCTTACACGCTTTACGGAGCTGCATACGATGCCTATCTATACGAACGTGACAATCAAGGCTTCTACAACCCTTACAGCGCTCAACGCAATCGTTATTCCTACTATACCGGTGGTTCCGTACAGGCCTTCGACATCAACTTCAGCACTAACATCAGCGACCGTTATTATGTAGGTCTCACCATCGGAGCGAACAATGTGGATTATGACCGCTTCACTTCATATACAGAGGAAAGAAATGGTTCGGACGGAAGCATACAGGACTACACCATTGATACAGACCAGCGGATTTCTGGTTACGGAATCAATCTGAAAGCAGGAACCATCATCCGCCCCATTGAAGACAATCCTTTCAGAGTGGGCTTGACCGTAGAAACACCCACTTGGTACAACCTGAAGTCGAGCGCAATTTGGGACATCTGGTCAAAGCAGTATTACGATGCAGAAACCAAGCAGGACATGTATCTTCCCGATGGATACTACAAGCATTCTTCTCCGGATGACAATTATCTGGAATACAACCTGCGCACCCCTTGGCGTGCAAGAGTGAGCATGGGAAGCACCATAGACCGTTATTTTGCTTGGGGATTGGAATATGAATATGCCAATTATGGTAAGAACCACGTAACCTATCCCAGTGGTGGATACGAACCTTCGTGGTACGACCCCTATTGGGATACATTCTCAAGCGTCAAGGATGTTGAGTTGAACAAACAGAACAAGCAAGTGCTGAAAGGCCAGCATACCGTAAAGCTCGGATTCGAGTTCAATGCCACAGACAATCTGGCCATCCGAATGGGTTACAATTACGTTTCGTCCATGTTCAAGGACGGTGCCCGTCTCACACAGCATATCAACAGTTATGCGATGGACTACGTAAGCGAGACCGGCTATATGAATCTTAGCGATGTGAATCTCATTACCTGTGGTCTTGGTTACCGTTTCAAGCGCTTCTACATAGACATGGCCTACCGCTTCCGTCAGCAAAGTGGCAAGTACTATGCCTTTGATGACAGTTTCACGCAAGAGGAAGGTTTCATAAACGACAATCCCAACCTTGCAGGCGCCACATTACAACCCGTGGATGTGAACCTCAACCGCCACACCATCACCTGTACCATGGGAATTAAGTTCTGACCTCGTTACAACCTCTCATTGAGCCTATCATATTGAGGATGTGTCAAAATGCTGATGCATCCTCTTTTCTTTCTGCAAATGTGTGCTAAAAATTAAATTATTCAATGATTCCGAATGTCTTTTTACGATACAGAACATTATACATTTGATTTATTAAGTAAAATCTTTACCATTTGGATAATTTTTTATAACTTTGGTGAAAAATAAAAAGGAATTTATGCCAATCTTAGCATATTCCTCATCATTAGATTAGTTATAAAGTCAATATATGTATTATGGCAAAAGTGGTAACAATGGGTGAGATAATGTTGCGGTTGTCCACTCCTGGAAATTCAAGAATAGTTCAAAGCGATTCTTTTGATATAAATTATGGAGGCGGTGAGGCAAATGTGGCTGTCAGTCTCTCCAATTTTGGGCACAATGCGTGTTTTGTCAGCAAGGTGCCAACGCATGAGGTGGGTCAGGCCGCACTGAATAGTTTGCGCAAGTGGGGTGTCAATACCGACTATATTGCTCGCGGAGGTGCTCGCTTAGGCATCTATTTTCTTGAAACGGGAGCCAGCCTGCGTCCGAGCAAGGTGATTTATGACAGGGCAAACAGCAGCATCAGTATGGCGTCGCCAACCGATTTTGACTTTGATGCCATATTCAAGGATGCTGAATGGTTTCATTGGAGCGGCATTACCCCAGCCATAAGCGACGCTGCCGCCGAGTGTCTGCGTGAGGCATGCATTGCAGCAAAAAGAGCGGGCGTTACTGTCAGTTGCGATTTGAACTTCCGAAAGAAGCTGTGGACGCCAGAAAAAGCACAATCGGTCATGCGTCCTTTGATGCAGTATGTCGATGTTTGTATTGGTAACGAGGAGGATGCAGAGCTGTGTCTTGGATTCAAACCCGATGCAGACGTGGAAAACGGTAGCACCGATACGCAGGGGTACGAGCAAATTTTCAAGGGTATGATGTCTGCTTTTGGCTTTAAATATGTCGTAAGCACTCTTCGCGAAAGTTTCAGCGCCACACATAATGGTTGGAAGGCCTTGATATATGACGGAACCGCTTTCTATAGCAGCACACGATATGACATCAATCCCATTGTTGACCGTGTGGGCGGAGGTGATTCGTTCTCTGCTGGTATCATCCACGGACTTTTGTCCAGCTATGGCATGGACAAAACGTTGGAGTTTGCAGTTGCCGCTTCCGCGCTCAAGCATACCATTCCAGGAGATGTAAATATGGTTACGATTCAAGAAGTGGAGTCATTGATGAACGGTAACACCAATGGCCGAGTACAAAGATAATACTTTTCTATGCCAAGATTCGATAAATTAGCAGTATTGCAAAAAATGCAAGAGACAGGCATTGTTCCTGTTTTCTATCACAAGGATGTAAATGTTGTCAACAGCGTCATTAAGGCTTGTTATGACGGTGGCATCCGAGTTTTTGAGTTTACAAACCGTGGTGATTTTGCTCATGAAGTGTTTGCTGAGTGTGAAAAATATGCCGCTCTGAACTGTCCGGAAATGATATTGGGCGTGGGTTCTGTGGTGGATGCCCCAACCGCATCCCTGTACATTCAGCTTGGTGCTTCATTTGTCGTTGGGCCTTTGTTTAACCCGGACATTGCGGTTGTGTGCAATCGCCGCCTCGTTCCTTATTGTCCCGGATGCGGAACCATAAGCGAGATTGGAAAGGCGCAAGAATGCGGTTGCGACTTGACCAAGGTTTTCCCCGGTGAGGTTTATGGCTCTACGTTTGTGAAGAACCTGATGGCGCCTTGTCCATGGTCTAAAGTGATGGTGACAGGCGGTGTGTCACCCACAGAAGAGAGCATAAAGGAATGGTTTGCCGCTGGTGCGTTTTGTGTGGGCATGGGAAGCAAACTCATTTCCAAAGACGTGATAAAGACACAAGACTGGGGCAAGGTAACTAATATCTGTAGCGATTGTCTGCGATATGTCAAGCTTGTAAAGAAATGAATAAGTTAAAGTAAAACATTATTTGACTTTTTCAAATTGCTGTAAATTAATTATATAATACTTTAAGTTGATGCAAATGAATAAAATGAAAAGCACAAACTATCGCTGGGTAATATGCGGTATGTTGTTTTTGGCAACCACCATTAATTACATGGACAGACAGGTTCTTTCATTGACCTGGAAGGATTTTATCGCACCAGAGTTTCATTGGACAGATGCTGATTATGGCAATATTGCCGCTGTCTTTGCGCTTGTCTATGCCATAGCCAATATCTTTGCTGGCAGGTTCATAGACTGGATTGGCACACGCAAAGGGTATGTGTGGGCTATTGTGGTGTGGTCGTTAGGTGCTTGCATGCATGCCTTTTGCGGTATGGCCACAATATGGCAACTTGACCTTGGCGGAACGGAAGACCTTTTCCAGGCAACCGGCGCACTTGCCGTAACCATTTCCACTGTCAGTGCCTATTTCTTCATCATTTCGCGTGTTGTACTTGGTGTTGGCGAGGCCGGAAACTTTCCCGCAGCCATTAAAGTTACCGCAGAATATTTCCCAAAGAAAGACCGCGCTTTTGCCACAAGTATTTTCAACAGTGGTTCCACCATCGGAGCGTTAGTAGCACCGCTGAGCATTCCCTTGCTGGCACGTTATTTCAAGAATATCGGAGTAGGCAACGGATGGGAAATGGCATTTATTATCATCGGTGCCTTGGGCTTTGTATGGCTGGGATTCTGGCTATTTCTTTACCAAAAGCCAGAGCACAGTAAGTATGTGAATGAGGAAGAACTTAAATATATCCATCAGGACGATGAGGAAAAGGATGGTGTTAAACCGGTAAAGAATGAGCAGGAACGCAATATCCCCTTTGTAAAATTCCTCACTTTCCCCCAGACCTGGGCCATCTTCCTTGCCAAGCTGATAACAGATGGTGTGTGGTGGTTTTTCCTCTTCTGGACACCGGCCTATCTGTCCGATGTGTACAACCTTCCCTCTGACAATCCGGTGGCAATACTTCTTATCTTTGTGTTGTATTCCATCACCATGCTTTCTCTCGTTGGAGGAAAACTGCCGACCATAATTGTAGACCGCACTGGAAAGCATCCTTACGATGCTCGTTTGCAGGCGATGTTCTTCTTCACACTCTTCCCCTTGTTTACATTGTTTGCACAGCCTTTGGGTACATATAGTTATTGGTTTCCTGTTATTTTGATTGGTATTGCTGGTGCCGCACATCAGTCGTGGTCTGCCAACCTTTTTTCTGTGGCAAGCGACCTTTTCCCAAAGAAAGCCATTGCAACCATGACTGGCATCAATGGTTTGGCAGGAGGAATCAGTTCTTTTGCCATCAATAAGATTTCCGGTGAGCTCTTCCTCTATGCAGACGCTTCACAAATGACTTTCCTGGGTTTCTCTGGAAAGCCTGCTGGTTACTTCATTGTCTTCTGCTATTGCGCCGTAGCCTATCTTTTGGGATGGTGTGTGCTGAAACTCCTTGTGCCTAAATACCGTCCCGTTAAGGAATAATGTTCACTAAAAAATCTTATTGTACTATGATGGAAAAGACATGGCGTTGGTTTGGACGCAAAGATAAGATTACACTAGATATGCTAAGGCAGATTGGTGTGGAAGGAATTGTGACAGCTCTTCATGACGTTCCAAATGGCGAGATTTGGACGCTTGAAAAGATTCTTGATTTGAAACAGTATATCGAATCATTTGGGTTGCGTTGGAGCGTGGTTGAAAGTCTTCCTGTGTGCGAAAGCATCAAGTATGGTGGTCCCGACCGCGATGAACTCATTGAGAAATATAAGATAAGTCTTGCAAACCTGGGCAGGGCAGGGGTCCATACCATTTGCTATAACTTCATGCCTGTGTTGGACTGGGCAAGGACAGACCTTACGCATCCCAATCCGGACGGTACGTCCAGTTTGTACTTTTCACATGCCGAGTTTGCCTATTTCGATTGCGAAATCCTCAAACGCAGCGGAGCAGAACAGGATTATACTCCCGAGACGTTAGCTTTGGTTAAGGAGATGAAGAAAAAATTCACTCCAGAGGATGAACACCGACTGGTTGAAAACATAATCGTCAAGACACAAGGTTTTGTGAATGGCAATATTACAGAAGACGATGAAAATCCGGTTGCCATATTCCGCAGTCTGTTGCATCTCTATGACGGCATCACGCCCGAAAAACTAAGAGAAAACATGAAGTATTTTCTTGAAGCTATCATGCCGGTTTGCGATGAATGGGATATGAGGATGTGTGTGCATCCCGACGACCCACCCTTACAGATATTGGGCCTGCCTCGTATTGTTACGAACGATGCCGACATTGACTGGCTAATGAATGCTGTTCCCAATCCTCACAACGGACTCACTTTCTGTGCGGGATCGCTCAGTGCGGGTCTTCACAATGATGTGCCAGCTTTGGCGCGCAAGTATGCCAAACGTACATGGTTTGTCCATCTTCGCAGTACAAATGTTTTCCCCAATGGAGATTTCAAGGAAGCCTCCCATTTGGCTGGTAGAGCCGATATTATTGAATTGTGCCGCATTTTCCGTAGTGAGAATCCCACTTTGCCGATGCGTGTAGATCATGCTCCGTTGATGTTGGGTGATGAACGTATGGGCTATAATGCCGGCTACTCTTTCCACGGACGTATGCTTGCGTTGGGTCAGGTGGAAGGTGTGATGGCTGTTGTGGACCGAGAATTTGAAGAACAATTAACAAAATAACTGAGATAAAACATGAAAAGCAATTTGTTTGATATAAGAGACCGTGTGGTGGTGATAACCGGTGGTACGGGAGTTTTAGGTCGTGAAATAGGCAAGTATCTGGCGCTTGAAGGAGCAAAGGTGGCTTTGCTTGGAAGGCGTAAGGAAGTGGGCGATGCGTTAATTACCGACATCCTTTCACTTGGAGGCGAGGCGGTGTTCTATTCCTGCGATGTAATGGACATGGCATCTGTTGAGTCTGTTTGCGAGAAGATAATGGCACGTTATGGCCGTGTGGACGCTTTGCTCAATGCAGCTGGTGGAAATATGCCCGGAGCGACGATTACGCCCACTGGCACACTTTTCGATGTGCAGGTGGAGGAGTTCCAGAAGGTGCTGAATGTAAACCTCACAGGAACCGTCATTCCCACGCAAGTATTCCTTAAACCAATGGTCGAAGCTGGGAAAGGAGCTATTGTAAATTTCAGCAGCATGGCGGCGTTCCGTCCGCTTACCCGTGTGATGGGTTATGCCGCGGCAAAGGCGGGTATCAGCAATTTCACAGCCTTCCTCGCCAACGAAGTTGCCTCCAAATTCACTCCAGGTATCCGTGTGAATGCCATAGCTCCTGGCTTCTTCCTTACCAATCAGAATCGTGCGCTGCTTACGAATCCCGACGGCAGTCTAACTGAACGCGGAGCCGATGTAATTCGTCAGACCCCTTTCAAACGATTCGGCAAACCCGAGGAACTGTGCGGAACCATACATTATCTCATCAGTGATGCGTCTGCCTTTGTAACGGGTACGGTTGCTGTTGTGGATGGTGGTTTCAATGTATTTGCCATGTAAATGAGAATAGTTATGAAAGCATTCATGGACCAGAACTTTCTGTTGCAGACCGAAACCGCGCAGAAACTTTATCACGAGTCGGCCAAACATTTGCCCATTATCGACTATCATTGCCACCTCAATCCCCGCGAGGTGGCCGAGGACCATCGTTTCCGCTCCATAACCGAATTGTGGTTGGGTGGCGATCATTACAAATGGCGTGCCTTGCGTACCAATGGCGTGGATGAGCGTTACATTACCGGTGATGCAAGTGACTGGGAAAAGTTCCAGAAGTGGGCCGAGACTGTCCCTTATTGCATGCGCAACCCCATCTACCATTGGACTCATCTTGAATTGCGTACAGCATTTGGCATTCAGAAACTGCTCAATCCAGAAACAGCGCGCGAAATCTATGATGAGTGCAATGAAAAGCTTCAACAGCCAGGTTTTTCCGCACGAGGTTTGATGCAGCATTATAATGTGGAGGTGGTCTGCACCACAGATGACCCAGCTGACACATTAGAATATCACCGACAAACGCGAGAGAGTGGATTTGTCGTTAAGATGCTGCCTACTTGGCGTCCGGACAAGGCAATGGCTATTGAGGACCCAGTTGCTTACAGGCAATATGTGGAACGTCTCTCTGAATCTGCAAACACGGAAATCCGAACATACGATGATCTGTTGCTTGCATTGCAGACACGTCACGACTTTTTTGCGTCCCTTGGCTGCAGGCTTTCAGATCATGGACTTACCGAGTTTTATGCGGATGATTTTACTTATAACGAGATTGAGACAATCTTCTCCAATGTGATGGACGGCCATACCCCCGACTCAGTAGAACTGGGTAAGTTCCGTTCCGCCTTGCTTCTTGAGTTTGGCAGACAAGATGCGCGTGCCGGATGGACTCAACAATACCATTATGGCCCCATACGCAACAACAACAGCAAGATGATGAGACTTCTTGGACCCGATACAGGTTATGACTCCATCGGAACGGTGGACACCGCTGCCTCAATGGCCCGTTTCCTTGACAAGCTCTGCGCTGAAGATAACCTTGCACAGACAATACTTTATTGCATAAATCCCTCTGACAATGAGATGCTCGCCACCATGATAGGCAACTTCCAGGAAGGTCCTGTACCCGGAAAAATTCAATTCGGAAGCGGATGGTGGTTCAACGACCAGAAAGATGGCATGGAACGCCAAATGAACGCCCTTTCCCTGCTGGGTCTGTTGAGTCGTTTTGTGGGCATGCTCACAGACAGCCGTTCCTTCCTCTCTTATCCGCGTCATGAGTATTTCCGCCGCACTCTGTGTAACATGCTTGGCAATGATGTGGAGAATGGAGAACTTCCCGTAGAAGAAATGTCGCGTATCAGTCGCATTGTGCAGGATATCTGTTATTATAATGCAAAGAATTATTTCCGTTTCTGATTGAGCATGTTCCAACTGATACTTTCTGCCACATTGTTGCTCCTTTGTGTAGCTAATGTCTATTTCTACCACCGTCTTGTGCAGTGGTTGCCGCCTCTTCATTGGTTGTTGCGTGTGGTCATAGCCTTGTTGCTTGTTGCCTTGTCTTCAAGTTTTATTGCTGCCATGATGATGCGTCATGCCAATGTGCAGGAATGGCTTGTCAAGTCGCTTTACAATGTGGGGTCGGTATGGTTGGTCTTTATGCTCTATGTGGTAATGTTATTGCTCCTTGCAGATGCCTTGCGTCTGTTGTTCCCAACTTTCCGTCACGGATTTCCTGTAGCCGTTGTTGCCACTTCGATGCTTTTGGCATGCGGCTATTGGAACCGTTGCCATCCTCGTGTGGTGGATGTGGATATACCTTTGAAAGGATGGACGGGAGACACCCCTTTGACAGTTGTGGGCATCAGCGATGTGCACCTTGGAGATGGAACCGGCCGTAATAGGCTTTCCGGGTATGTGGATTTGATAAATGACCTGAAGCCACATGTAATCCTTATTGCAGGCGATCTTATTGACAACAGTCTTTATCCCCTCAGAAGCCAGCAAATGAAGGATGACCTCAACCGCCTGTATGCTCCGCATGGTATATACATGGTTCCTGGCAATCACGAGTATATAGCAAAGATTTGGAATGTGGAGCGTTATCTTAAACAGACACCAATCTGCCTCTTGCGCGATTCGGTGGTGACGCTTCCGCAAGGCATTACGCTTGTGGGGCGCGATGACCGCCACAATAACCGCCGTTTGTCATTGGAAAATCTGATGTTTACTGCGGGGGGTGATAATCCTGTCATTGTGATGGACCACCAGCCCACAGAGATAGCTCTTGCCGATTCCCTCGGTGCCCAAATGGTCTTCTGCGGTCATACACATCGAGGACAACTCTGGCCGCTCACATGGCTCACTGATGCCTTGTTTGAACAAAGCCATGGATATCGCCGTTGGCAAAACGCGCATGCTTATGTGTCGCAGGGACTGTCCCTTTGGGGACCGCCTTTCCGTATCGGGTCTCACAGCGAGGTGGTGGTTTTCCATCTTCATGCCGCACCATAAGATGTTTTTTCCCTTTTCATTACCTAAATGAAACCGTATGCTATGACTATTCAGTCATTTTTTCACATATAATTTGTGCGTTTGAAGTATAATGCCTACTTTTGCCCAGCCAAACTGGCAAGAATGTATAACGTAAACATAACAGATAAGAAATATGGCAAAGAGAGATTATATCCAGACCAACCGCGAGTGGCTTGCGGCAAAAGCTACAGACAACGGTGTGCAACCTCTGCCCAAGGGCTTGTATTATAAAGTACTTAACCAGGGAAAGAACGATGGGATACATCCTACGCCAAACAGCATTGTAACGGTTCATTACACCGGTACAACCATTAACGGTAAGAAGTTTGACAGCAGTTTGGGTGGCGCTCCGGTAGCGTTCAGGCTCAAAACGCTCATCCCTGGTTGGATTGAAGCGATTCAGCATATGTGTGTAGGCGACAAATGGGAGGTCTATATTCCAGCCGAAATGGGATATGGCCGCCAGTCAATTCCCGGCATTCCCGGTGGCTCTACACTGATTTTCATTATCGAACTCTTTGGAATAGCCTGACAAAGACATGGCCATCATTCAAATAGACAGCATCCATCATCCTGGTGTGGAGGTATTCGGTACGCTCACCGAAGCGCAACTGCGCAACGCATTGGAACCCGAGAAGGGTATTTTCATTGCAGAAAGTCCCAAGGTAATCCATGTAGCACTGAACGCTGGGTATGAACCCGTGTCCTTGTTGTGCGAGGCAAAACACATTACAGGCGATGCCGCCCCTTTGCTTGAACGTTGCGGTGACATTCCTGTATATACCGGAAACAGGGATGTGCTGGCTTCCCTTACGGGATACACACTGACGCGTGGAGTGCTTTGTGCCATGCGCCGTCCCAAACTGCCTTCCGTTGAAGAGGTCTGTCGAGATGCAAGGCGTGTTGTTGTGATTCATGGTGTGGTTGACTCTACCAACATCGGTGCCATCTTCCGTTCAGCCGCAGCTTTAGGTATAGATGGCGTGCTGATAACACGCGACTCATGTGACCCGTTGAACCGTAGGGCTGTCCGTGTGTCCATGGGTTCTGTGTTCCTTGTGCCATGGACTTGGCTCGACGCGCCAGTAGACTTCTTGCACCAATTGGGTTTCCAGACAGCAGCCATGGCTTTGACTGATGATTCCATTCCCCTTGATCATCCCAGCCTGAAAGCCTCTCCGCGGCTTGCGCTTATAATGGGAACGGAAGGCGACGGATTGCCTGCAGATACGATTGCCAGTACCACATATACCGTTAAAATACCCATGGCCCATAATGTGGATTCGCTCAATGTGGCGGCTGCATCGGCTGTGGCTTTTTGGGAGTTGAGGGTTTGACTCTTCTGAATTCCAAAAATTATCCATAATAAAGTTCCGCCCCTCAATTGAAAGGCGGAACTTTTTACATTCGTTTTTTTGTGGTTTATTTCACAAGAACCTTCTTTCCGTTGATGATATACAGACCCTTTGTCATGCGGCTTACCTTCTGACCCATGATGTTGAAGATACCGGTATCGGTCTTCTTCTCTGCATTCACGTTACGGATGGCGTTGCCGTCTGCACAGTCATGCTCAGGATTGTCGGTAACGCCTGCAATCACACTCTTGTACAACTTGTTTACCTGTGAGCCGTTCAGAGGCTGGTCATAGATGCGTGCAATGGCAATGTCGCCCTGGAATGAAGCCTGTGGGCTATATCCAACATTGGCCATGTCTGCACCCACTGCCATGTAGCGTTCGGTGGGATAACCGGGCTTGAAGTCGCCGTCGGCAGCCACAGAACCAGCATATTCTCCGTCCAGATAGATGTAGGCTGTGCCTTCTTCCTTGTTCCATACGCCAACAACGTGTACCCACTTGTCCTTTACAACAGGAGTGTGTGTGGCCATGGCGTCGCAATAGCCTCCACCGGCATGAACTTCATATGTCCATGCACCATTGTAAACGATAAGACACATACCGCCAGATTCAGTGTTACCCAGTACGCTTGACCAAGCAGAGGGCAGTACGTCGCCTTCCCATGTGGGGCGCACGAATGCTTCAAGAGTTACACCGTCAGAAATGGCATTTTCAAAGGCTTCTGTTGCTGGAATTCTCAGGTGTCCTGCGGGTGCGCCCTCTCCCCAGATGTTGTGTGAGAGGCAAAGTACATTTTGTCCCAGCATGGGGCTTTCTTTGATGCGTACATCGTCCATTACCTGTACTTCGTTCTGCATTGCAGATTTGTCGGTGATGGTGCCGTCAAGGTTGTAGACCAAGTCAAGAACGTCGGCAGCTGGCACGTCAATGGTGAATCCGTCCATTGTACTGGTCAGTTCTTCTGCTTTTGCCTTCAGTTCGGTATCGGTGGCATACGTGCCGTTTCTCCATGCGTCCCAAGCGGCATCGGCCATGCTCTGGATGGTTTCCATGTGTTCGGGATAGTCGGCAATGCGGTCGTAGAATCTGTTCATTACGCCGGCCAGTTCGCTATATCCCTGCTTGCTTGCGATAATTTGCCGATAGAGTGAACCAAGTTCCTCAATCCATGCATATTTCTCGGCTTCAGTGGCGTCTGCCTTAGCGGCTTCCTGCAAGATTTGGTTCACGCGGTCCTTCAATGCGCTGCTATAGTTGGGCAGCCAGTAACAGTCGTCACCGTCGCTGTATTCATATTCCATGAGTGTAGCAGCGCGTGCCAACATACTTTCTAATGCAGTATTCAGACCTTCTGTGGCTTCTTCAACGGTTCCGCAGTAGATGAGCTGCATGTCACCAATTCCAATCCATTCATTCTTTCCGAAATCAGAATAGTTATAGTCTACGCCAACGCGCAGTGTTCCATCGGTTACATTTACCGCCACATAGTTGGGGAAGCGGCCTGCCTGGAATGCATAGCAGCAACTCTGAATACCTTGCAGGGTGTAGCCGATTACGTTTCCTTCCGCATCATAGATTTCCATATCAAGAATGTTGTCAATGCCAGCTGAGATATAGCAGTTTTCCTTGTCTACAGCTTCTTCCACAGGAATCATGCCTTCCTTCAGTGTCTGGATATAGTTGGCATTTCCGTTGGCGTAAAGAATGGCATTGTATTGGTTAGCGTGCTGGTCGTTGAAGGGACGGTATCCCCCACGTACGCGGAACAGGTAAATACCGTTCTTCAGTCCGCTCAATTCCTGGTAGATGTTGAAACTTCTCTTGCCATAGTTTTCAGCAGCCCACATGTTGCCGTTTGTGCCGTAATTGGTCAGGTCATCTCCGTTCCAGCCAGCAAATCCGTTGGAGAAGTCGGGGTTGTTGAGCAGTACGGTTACGTCTGTTCCTGCGGGAGCATCCGCTGCGGTAATGCGTTTCTGCAGATCTTCCATGTAGCTGATTTCTGCGTATACACCTTCAGTGTCCAGTGTTTTGTTCTCGTAGATGTAGACATAAGAACCGTTGATGTAGGTGTCGTTTGGTTCAATCTCTTCCTGTAGATAATCAATCAGCTGCAGAGCAAAATTGCTGGTCATGCCTTCCAGTGAGGGTAGAATCTCTTCGGCCTTGGCTTTCAACTCTTCATATGCCTTCTGGTTGGCGTCAATTGCGTTTCTGATTTCCTGAATTTTAGCGTAGATAGCCACAAACTCTTCCAGTGTTGTGGCGGTTTTGATTGCCTGTACTTCGGTTATCAAGGCATCCTTCAATCCTTGGTATGCTTCTGCCTGAAGGGCGTAATCCTCTTCGTTTGTCGCAACAAGTTGTTGTGCTGCCGCCATGCTTTCCGGGTCGGCTGTTACGCTGGTATATTCATTTCCAGCACGCACCACGATGCCGCTTTCGGGATTCATTGTCGGGAAGTCATCTTCCTGTATGTTCTGATAGAATATAGGATTGGTGATGTTTCCCTTGTTCAGCATGAAACAGGCTGCACCGCTGTTCACTTCATCCATGGTAATTTCTGTTGCGCCGGTAACGGAGAGTTCCAGTCCTCCTTTGTTCACGAAGTATACATTGTCAAAGTTAGCACTGCTTCTGGGCTTTGCGATGAGCGGACTGTTCTGTGTCTTGTCATCTACGTTCGCATCGGTTACCACGAGTACGTTCCTCAGATAGGTGGTTCCAGCCACGTCGCCGATAAGTCCTCCCATATAGGTTCCTGTACCGCTCAGTGTGGATTCGATTACAATGTTCTCGTAGGTACATGTTTTCTCGTCCCAACCGGAAAGCACACCGTTATAGCAAGCGCCGGCATAGTCAGAGTGCAGGTTGGCGCGGATGGTGATGTTCTGTGCGGTGGCGCCATAGTTCTCGCCAAAGAGAATGCCACACCATCTTTGGTCGGCCTTTACATTGCCTTCCAGCGTGAGGTCCTTGATGACCGCACCATTCACTGCATCTGCTACGAAACCGGTGGTTTCTGTTCCCGAGAAGTCAAAGTTTACGGTAATGGTGTGTCCGTTTCCGTTGAACACGGCAGCGTAAGCATTTGAACCATAATAGCTGATGTTTTCGTTATAGCCGGTATAGTCAATGTC
>JAFNXL010000007.1 GCA_017379075.1 Bacteroidaceae bacterium | reverse complement strand
CCGATAACGCTGCGGGCCTTGAAGCCGACCATCTTTCCGGTCTTGGTGTCGCTCCAGTCGCTGATGGGCACGCGGCTTGTGGTCTCGTTGATGTAGTTGTATACGGGAATAACGAACTTGCGGAAGGTGTCGTCGTCGGGCGACATGGTGGCGGTCCACATGATCCAGTCGCTCTTGGTATAGTCGCGGCGGCAGTCGAGGGGCAGGCCGTACTTGTTCTGGTTCTTCAGATAATAGCTGATTTCGCGCTCGTAGACCTTGTCAGAGAACAGGCCGAGGTTCCACAGCTTGTCCCAGATCATGTTGTACTTCTGGCTCCAGGTGTTTTCGCGGTCGAAGGCCAGGCGGTAGTGGTCGCCTTCCAGCGCCATCTCTTCCCACTTCTTTGCCATTTGGCGTGCGGTGGCCAGATACTTGTCGGCGGTGGCGGCATCGCCCTTCAGACGGGCCATTTCGGCATATCCCGCCACACCGCAGATGGCCTTCAGCGAGAGGTTGCAGTTGTGTGCCCAGTGGCCGGCGAAGTCGTCGGTGCAGAGCTGGTTCTCGGGATCCTGTCCGTTCTCAACCAGATAGTCGGCCCAGGTGGTGATGATTTCCCAGTACTTGTCCACATAGGCGGTGTTGCCGTCGAGCTTGCAGAGCATGGCGGCCAGGGTGAGCATGTTGCCGGCCTCTTCCAAGGGCATGTCGCCGCCGTAGCGCTGTCCGTTGGCAAGGGGATAGGTGCCCAGGTCGTGTGCGGCGAAGGGCTTGGTCCAGCGTCCGCTGTAGCTGTAGTCGAAGATGCTGGTCATCATGGCTTTCTGCAGTTCGGGGTTGTAGGCCAGGAACAGGGGAGCCTCGGGATAGGTGAGGTCTACGGTGTTCACGCAACCGTTGGAGTTGTTCTCCTTGCTGAACCAGAGCAGGTTGCCGTCCTTGTCCTCGAACAGTTTGTGTGCGGCCATCATGTGGCGGTAAGACGCGCTGAGGATTTCGGCATATTCCTTGCCGCCGGAAGCCATACCGTCGTCGTAAATCATCTTGTCAAATGCGCGGCAGCGGTCCATGATGCTGGCATACTGGTCCTGCAGCTTCTTGAAGGCCTGGAAGATGGTTACCTTTCCGCCGTGGGCCCAATAGCCCTTGTAGCGGTGGTACATGTATTCGATGTCCTGAATCTCGTCGTATCCCAGCATGGTGAAGCTTGCGGCGTTGTCCACGGGGCCGAAGTTGTGCACATAGGCCAGCGCGGGCTTGGGGCCGGGCGTGCCGTTTGTCACGCATTTGTCTGCCATGGGCGCCAGGGTGCCGTTCTTCATGAATGAGCTTTCCACATCGGTTGTGAGGCCGAGGGTAACCTCGCCATTGATGGCGGGCATGTAGAAATAGCCCCAGTCAATGCAGATGCCGTCTCCGCTCTTGGCCAGAATGGGCTGGTCGATGGTTCCGGTGCGCACATAGCTGATGCCTTCTTCTGTGCCTGGAGTGGAAATGGTGGGCTGGCTTTCCTTGTTCACGCCCATCAGCGGGTTGGCGCCCAGATAGAACTGCACGTCGTGCTTCTGTCCGTCGGTGCTGCGAACCTGGTAAGAGATGTAGTTGATGGGGGTGGAGATGAGGTCGTAATCGTCAATGAGCATGGGGGCGGTGAACACTACGTCCAGTTCCACGGGTCCGCACTCGAAGGTGTAGTAGGTGTTGGTGGCCAGTACGTCCACGCTCTTCTGTACGGCGGTCTCGGGCTCTGCCACCTCTGAACGCTCCTTATAGAACAGTCCGAAGTCGGCATAGGCGCCGCCTGTGGTGTTGTGGCAATGTGCCGCAATGATGTTCTTGCCTTCGTGGAAAAGACCCTTGATCTTTTCGTCCACGGGCAGCAACACGTTGTCCACCCAGGTCTCGCCGGTGGTGGCCACCTCTGTGCCGTTCACATAAAGCTTGAACACATCGTCATGGGAATACTTCAGGATGAGTTCTTCCTTCAGCTGGTCGGCGGTGAGGTTCACTTCGCGGCGGATGTAGATGTCGCTGCCTTCGCGGCTCCATCTGTTGCTGATGAAAGAGAGGTCGGGCGAACCCCAGGCGGCCTTTTGCTCCTGCCATGCGCTGGCGTCGAAGGTCTCGCTCTGCCATCCGTCCTTCTGCACCTCATAGCTTACGCGGCCGGTCCAGCGTTCCTGGTCGGCCATGGGGGCGATGGGCATGAGGGTGAAGCTTTGTGTGCCCATGAAACGGTAGGTCTTTCCGTCTACGCGGAGCAGTCCGAGCAGAGGCTTCTCGTCGTCGGTCCAGTGGCGTGTGGGGCCGTCGGTGAGTTTGTCATAGGGCGACCAGATGGAGAAATAGGGGTTGTTCACCACAATGGGCACAGAGGGCAGGCGCAACTCTGTGGGCGCATAGGGGGTAAACAGGTCGGTTGCAGGTTGCTGGTCCTGCTGGCAGCCGGCAAGGGCTGTGCAAACCGTCAGAAGCGCAAAAATCTGTTTCGTTTTCATTGGCAGTAAATGATTGGATTAAATAATAATTAATGTTGTTGTCTGTTTCTTAGATACTCGGTCATGAGCCGTGCCGTTTTGGCGGGAGCGCCGGGCTCGCCCAGCTTTTGCGCCACCTCTTCATAGTCGCGCAACTGGCGCTGGCGTGCCGAACCGCCGGGAAGGATGCTTATCATGTAGCCCTGCAGGTTGGTGGGGTTCATGTCGGCCGCCACCAGTTCGGGCACCACCTCTCTCGAGGCGATGAGGTTGACCAGTGAGATGTAGGGCACCTTCAGCAGAAGCTTCTTTCCCAGGTTGGCCAGACGGCCGGCCTTCATGTTGTAGCATACAATCTGCGGCACACGGAAAAGGGCGGTTTCCAGCGTGGCGGTTCCGCTTGTGACCAGCGCGGCAAGGCTGTGCTGAAGGATGCGGTAGGTCTGCCCTCGGAGCAACGTGGCGGGGTTGTCGCCCAGACATTCGCGGTAGAATTCGTCGTCAATGCCGGGAGCGGCGGCCACCACCATCTGATAGTCGTTGTTCCAGGTGCCGGCAATCTCGGCCATCAAACGCAGATTGGCCTTGATTTCCTGCTTGCGGCTTCCGGCCAGCAAGGCGATGACGGGACGGTGGTCCAGGTTGTTGTCGGCACAGAAAGCGTCGAAGTCGGGCTGGTGGTCCTGCTTGTAGGCGTACACCTCGTCCACGGTGGGGTTTCCCACATAATGAATGGGGTAATGGTGCTTCTTTTCAAAGAAGTCCACCTCGAAGGGCAGGATGCTGTAGAGCTGGTCCACGTTGCGGCGGATGTCGCGGATGCGATGCTCCTTCCATGCCCATATCTTGGGCGAGATGTAATAGAAGACCGGGATGTTGGTGTGCCGCTTTACATAGCTGGCAATCTGAAGGTTGAATCCCGGATAGTCCACAAGGATTACGGCGTCGGGCTGCCATTCAAGGATGTCCCGCTTGCAGTCAGCCATGCCTCTCAGGATGGTGCGGGCATGCATCAGCACGGGCAGAAAGCCCATGTAGGCCAGATGGCGGTAGTGGCAAACCAACGTGCCGCCCACGGCCTGCATCATGTCGCCTCCGTAGAAGCGGAAGTCGGCCTGGGGGTCAATGGCCTTCAGCGCCGTCATCAGATGGCTGGCATGGAGGTCGCCGCTGGCTTCGCCCACAATGAGATAATATTTCATGATTCCAATTCTTTTAATAAGGGTAGGGTGGGAAAGTGTGTCATGTCGAGCTTGAGGGGGGTGACGGCGGCCATGCCGTGGCGGGTGGCCCAGTCGTCCGTGTCTTCCGCCTCCGGCTCCAGGTTTACGAAGTGGCCGGTCAGGCGGAAAGTGTCCGCCTCGCCGTCTTCAATCCATTCCTCCACCCAGTTGCCCCGCGCCAGTCGGCAGACACGGATTCCCTGCAGTTTTTCCACCAGCGGAAAGTTCACGTTCAGACATACGTCCCGAGGAAAAACTTTTTTCATCGCGAGGGAAGCGATTTTGAGTATGCTCTGCTCGTAGGGCGAGAAGTCACATTCGGGGTCGGTTGAACGGACGCTGAAGCCGATGGCCGGCACTTCCTTCATGCAGGCTTCGTACACGGCGCCCAGCGTGCCGCTGTAGTGGACACTCACGGACGTGTTGTCACCGTGGTTAATGCCGCTGACCATGAGGTCGGGCTTTCTGCCGAGAACTTTTTCCAACGCCAGCTTGACGCAGTCTGTCGGTGTGCCCGAGCAGGAGTAGACCTGCAGGCCGGGCGCTTGCGACAGGCAGGTCAGGCGCACCGTCCCGTGGGTGGTGATGGCGCAGGAAGAACCGCTGCGCGCACCGTCGGGCGCCACAACGACCACCTGCCCCAGCTGGCACATGAGCCGTGTGAGCACTTTTATGCCCTTGGCTTCCACGCCATCGTCGTTGGCTATGAGTATGAGGGGTTTTTCTGACATGATTGTCGAATCCTTAAACTTTGTAATGCTGTGCAAATATAGGTAAAATGCCGCAAAAACAGGCATAAAACAGGAAAAACTTTGCTGCAAGGGATGCTAAAGGGCAGATGTTATCAACAAAGTGGGCCAGTTATCAACACTTTTAGCAATCTTAGCGGGTAAAAAACAAGTCCATGTGCCTTTTTTTGCGTATCTTTGCAACCATAATCATAATCAAAGACAATTGTTTATGGGTAAAATAATAGCTTTGGCCAATCAAAAGGGCGGTGTGGGAAAAACCACCACCTCCATGAATCTGGCCGCTTCGCTTGCCACGCTGGAAAAGAAAGTGCTCCTGATTGACGCTGACCCTCAGGCCAATTCAACCTCTGGCCTTGGCATAGATGCAAAGGAAATAGACTACACACTTTATAACATCCTCATCGACAAAGTGGATGTAAGAGAAGCCATATACACCACGGATATAGATGGGCTGGACATCATTGCAGCGCATGTGGATTTGGTGGGCTCTGAAATAGAAATGCTCAACGTGAAGAACCGCGAGCGCATACTCAAGGAGGCGCTTGCGCCCGTGCTGGCAGACTATGACTATATATTGGTGGACTGCAGCCCCAGCTTGGGACTCATTACCGTGAATGCCCTCACGGCAGCCCATAGCGTGGTGATTCCCGTGCAGTGCGAATATTTCGCCCTGGAAGGAATCAGCAAGCTGTTGAATACGATAAAGATTGTGAAGCAGAAACTGAACCCCGCATTGGAGATTGAGGGTTTCCTGCTGACCATGTATGACAGCCGCCTCAGACTGGCCAACCAGATCTATGACGAGGTGAAGCGCCATTTCCAGGATTTGGTGTTCAAGACCATCATTCCGCGCAACGTAAAGCTGAGCGAGGCTCCCAGTCACGGACTGCCCGCCATCCTGTACGATGCCGACTCCATTGGCGCAAAGGCCCATCTGGCCCTGGCAAAGGAGGTTGTCAACAAGAATAATCCGAACAAATAACTATCATCATCATTTTTTTTAATCTAACGATTCGGCCATGGCAATACGAAAGAAGTACCCGGCACTGGGGCGCGGACTTGATGCGCTGATTGATACCGGAGAGGTGAAGACGGAAGGTTCGTCCAACATTAGCGAGGTGGATATGGAGTTGATTCAACCCAATCCGGAACAGCCCAGAAGGGAGTTTGACGATGACGCCTTGCAGGAGTTGGCCAACAGTATTCGCCAGTTGGGAATCATCACCCCCATCACCTTGCGTGACATGGGCGACGGCACCTATATCATCATTGCCGGCGAGCGCCGCTGGAGAGCCAGCCAGAAGGTGGGCCTGCAACGCATTCCTGCCTATATCCGCACCGTGGACGACGAGAATATGATGGAGATGGCGCTGGTGGAGAACATCCAGCGCCAGGACCTCACCGCACTGGAAATAGCCTTGGCATACCAGCATCTGTTGGAACAATACGGCATGACACAGGAACAATTGAGCGAAAGGGTGGGCAAGAACCGTGCCACCGTGACCAATTATCTGCGTCTGCTCAAACTGCCCGCTCCCATACAGATGGGCCTCAAGAACCGCGAGATTGAAATGGGACATGCCCGCGCCTTGCTGGCACTGGACGACCCCGAAGCGCAGATCAAGCTTTTCAGCGAGATAAAGAAGGAAAAGATGAGCGTGCGCAAGATTGAGGAAATGGCCAAGGAACTGAGCGAGGGCGGAACCGTTCGCAGCGGCGGACAGCGCATCCGCCAGAAAGGCTCCACCTTGAATGCCGAGTACAACGTATTGAAAGACAGCCTGAGCAAGTTCTTCCAGACCAAGGTGCAACTTACCTGTTCGGACAAGGGAAAAGGCAAAATCACCATTCCGTTCTCCAATGAACAGGAATTGGAACGTATCATTGAACTGTTTGACCAACTCAACCATTGAAAAGTAGCAGACAAGCATATCTGAAGATTGTGTTCCTGCTGTGCCTTGTTTTTTGGCATGGCGGGACAAATGCGCTTTGGGCCCAGCAGGTTGTGGAGAAAGCGGACACCATCGCCCGTCAGGACTCCATTCCGCAGACCTCCAAGCGAAATAGAAAAACAGCGAGGGGAAACGCCCGAAAGGAGAAGATTGCGGAAAAGGCCGATTCTGTGGCACTGAAGAAGCAACAGGAGACGGATTCGATAAAAGTGGCAGCCGCCGCCCTCAAGCGCAATCCCGAAGCTGCCCTGAAGCAACACGAGGGCAAACTGCCCAAGGACAGTACCGAACTCTCGGAAATGACAGACAGCCTGTTGCAGAAGGTGCTGAACCCGGCCAAAAAGAGCAAATTCAAACCAGATCCCATCCGTTCTATGTGGCTCGGACTGGTTTTTCCCGGAGGCGGACAGATCTATAACCGCAAGTATTGGAAGCTCCCCATCTTCTATGGCGGCTTTTTGGGCTGCGCCTATGCGCTAACCTGGAACGGACAGATGCTGAGGGACTATAGCCAGGCCTATCTGGACATCATGGACACCGACCCCAACACCAAGAGCTACGAGAAGATGCTGCCCTTGGGATATGACATCACGGGCAAGGAAGAGCGTTTCAAGACAATTTTTAAGAACAAGAAGAACTATTTCCGGAAATATCGCGACATGAGCATCTTTGCCTTTGCCGGCGTGTATATGCTGGCGGTGATTGACGCTTACGTCGATGCCGAGCTTTCCTCTTTCGATATCAGCAAGGACTTGAGCATGAGCTGGGGGCCTACTGTAATCCAACAAAGCCCGAAAGGCGGGCTGATGCAGCGCCAGACGGCTCCCGGAATCCAATGTAACATTACATTTTAAAACATGGACAAAAAGATTTTCATTACCTTCATAACAACTTTTATATGGCTTGGGTGCGGTACGCTGAATGCCCAGGTAAGAGTGGCCGAAGAGCCTTTGGCGGCAGACTCCCTGATTCTGCCCGAAGGCATGCAGGCGCACGAGCTTGACAGCCTGCTCAACGATTGGAATGTGCGTAGCCATCTGACAGCGGACGATAGCTGCAACGCCACGGGCGAGAACCCCCAGTTCACAGAAGAGGAGTACATCTCCCGTCTGAGCCGCTTGCCCAATGTGATAGAAATGCCTTATAATAAGGAAGTCCGCCGATACATTGACCAGTATTGCGAGCGCATGCGCCGTTCCATCAGCATCTTTCTGGGCGCGGGCAATTTCTATATCCCCTTGTTCGAGGAAGCCCTTGAAAGTTATCAGCTCCCCCTGGAACTGAAATATCTGCCCATCATTGAAAGTGCGCTGAATCCCAAGGCCACCAGTCGCGTGGGCGCTGCCGGCCTGTGGCAGTTCATGATAGCCACCGGAAAACAGTATGGTCTGGAGGTGACCAGTCTTGTGGACGAACGCCGCGACCCCATCAAGTCAAGCTATGCCGCCGCACGTTATCTCAAGGACCTTTATGACATGTTCGGCGACTGGACGCTGGTCATTGCCAGCTATAATTGCGGCCCCAACAACACCCTGAAGGCCATTACCCGGGCTGGGGGCGTGAAGGACTATTGGAAAATCTATCCCTATCTCCCAGCCGAGACCCGTGGCTATGTGCCGGCCTTCATTGCCGCCAACTATGTGATGAACTATTATTGTCAGCACAATATCTGCCCCCTTGAGACAAACCTTCCGCAGTCTGCCGACACGCTGAACGTAACCCGTAACGTATATATGGAGCAGATTGTAGACCTTTGCGGAGTGAGCATGGACGAGGTGAAGGCATTGAACCCCCAGTATCGGACCAATCTCATTCCCGGAGAATCACGCCCTTGCACCATAAAGTTGCCCAGTTCTGCCGTGGCGGCCTTCCTTACCGCCGGAGACAGCATCTATACGCATCGTATTGGCGAACTGGCCAAGAACAGAAAGGTGGTGGAAGTGGACGAGAGCAAGGTCTCCTCTTCAAGCAAGGGCGCCCGAACTGTAACGGTGCGCAAGGGCGATACCCTTGGCTCCATAGCGCAGCGCAACCGCACCACCGTTACCAAGATAAAGCGTCTGAACGGGCTGAAGAATAACAATATCCGTGTAGGGCAGAAACTAAGAGTAAGATAATTTTCTCCCCCCAATCTTGATTGCCAAAACCCCGAAAACCGAAGAATCGTTATGGAAGAACTGACCCCAAGGCAAATAGAAGATGAAAGAATGGTGAACGAGGCCTACCAGCACTTGGTGGACACTTACATGAAATCGCGTCACCGTGGAAATGTGGAACTGATCAACAAGGCGTTCAACTTTGCCAAGCAGGCTCACAAGGGCGTGCGCCGTCTCAGCGGCGAACCCTACATCATGCACCCCATTGCGGTGGCGCAGATCGCCTGTGAGGAAATCGGACTCGGAAGCACCAGTATCTGTTCGGCCCTTCTGCACGATGTGGTGGAGGATACCGATTATACTGTAGAAGACATCAGCAACATCTTCAGTCCCAAGATTGCCCAGATTGTGGACGGACTGACCAAGATTTCGGGCGGAATTTTCGGAGAGAAGGCATCTGCCCAGGCAGAGTCTTTCAAGAAGCTTCTGCTCACCATGAGCGATGACATCCGCGTAATCCTTATCAAGATTTCGGACCGTCTGCACAATATGCGCACCCTGGGCAGCCAGATGCCCAACAAGCAATACAAGATTGCCGGCGAAACCCTTTACATCTATGCCCCTTTGGCCAACCGCTTGGGACTGCACAAGGTGAAGGAGGAATTGGAAGACCTCAGCTTCCGTTACGAACATCCCGAGGAATATGCGGAGATTGCCCGTAATCTTGCCGGCATGAAGGACAATCTGAATGCCGAGTTTGACGAGTTTACAGCCCCCATCCGTCAGAAGTTGGACGAATCGGGCATCCGCTATGAGATAAAGGCCCGCATAAAGGCACCGTACAGCATCTGGTGCAAGATGCAGAACAAGCACGTCACCTTTGAGGAGGTCTATGACATCCTGGCCGTACGCATCATCTTTGATGTGGGAAAGGTGCATGATGAAATCACCGAGTGTTTCCATATCTATGCCGTGGCAAGCAATATCTACAAGCCCCACCCCGAACGCTTCCGCGATTGGCTGAGCCATCCCAAGGCCAACGGCTACCAGGCCCTGCACACCACGCTCATGAGCAAGTCGGGTAAATGGATTGAGGTGCAGATCAGAAGCCGCCGCATGGACGAAATGGCCGAACAGGGTTTCGCCGCCCACTGGAAGTACAAGGAAGGTGGCAAGACCACCAAGGACAGCGAGAACGAACTGGACAAGTGGCTGCATACCATCAAGGAGATCCTGGACGACCCGCAGCCCAATGCGGTGGACTTCCTCGATGCCATCAAACTCAATCTCTATGCCAGCGAGATATTTGTGGTAACGCCAAAGGGCGAGTTCAAGACCATGCCCGCGGGCTGTACCGCACTGGACTTTGCCTTCAACATCCACACCTTCCTGGGAACCCACTGTATCGGTGCCAAGGTAAACCACAAGCTGGTGCCCATCAGCCATGTCCTCAACAGCGGCGACCAGGTCGAGATCCTTACCTCAAAGACACAGAAGGTAACGGCCGACTGGATGCAGTATGCCACCACGGCAAAGGCCAAGAGCAAAATCCACGCCATTCTGAAAAGAGAGATGCGCGAGAAGCAACGCAAGGGAGAAGACATGCTCAACGCCTTCTTTGCGGAGATGGAAAAGGACCCCAACAGCATGGTTATAGACCGCCTTTGCGCATTGCACGAGGTCAGCACCCGCGAGGAACTCTATGCCGCAATCGGTTCAGCCCGAGTGGTTTTGGGCAATCAGGACAGAGATTTGGTCCTTGAGAAGAATCCGGAGAACAAGAAGAGCTGGAGCCGTTATCTGGAATTCTTCAAGCGCGGACGCGGCAAGCAGACACCAGAAGGCGTTGAAGCGCCAAACGCACCATCAGAAAAGATTGACCGCAAGAAGCCGCTTTGCCTCAACGAGGAGACAATGGGCAAATACATTATGTGCGACTGTTGCCACCCCATCCCCGGCGATGATGTGTTGGGCTATTTTGACGATGACAACCGCATCACCATCCACAAGCGCCAGTGTGCCATAGCGGCCAAGTTGAAGAGCAGTTACGGCAACCACATCCTGGCGGCCAATTGGGACACCCACAAACAGTTGTATTTCCCCGCCACGCTCCATCTCGAGGGCATTGACCACATGGGCGTGCTGCACCAGATAACCGGTGTGCTGTCGCAGCAGATGAATGTAAACATGCGCAAGGTGCATATCGAGACCAACGACGGCATCTTCACGGCCGAAATCCAATTGGAAGTTCACGATGTGGAAGACCTTCAGGCCATTTGTCTGGATTTGAAGAAAATCCCGGAAGTCCAGGTCGTAAATCGTTTCTAAACAAAACAGGCTGGTGAAAAGAAACACCGTCTCTCCGGAAAGTTAACGCCTTTACTTTGTTATTGAAACGTGTTTACTTGCCCGATGAAAGGCGATGCGTTTTTTGGGGCGCAATCTCATACATAAAAACAAATCCGTCCAAAGAGACCTTAATGGAAATCTTTGGACGGATTTGCTGAATAGGAACGGATGTTCTGGCAATGTTTCTAGAAAAGGCAAAGTTAAAGGTCTTCCAATTCCCTCCGCAAACTCAGCAGTTCGTTCCTTACGCCTTCCAGGGTGTTGATCAGTTCGGTGCTGCGGGCAACGCCTTCGCGGTTCTTCTTCAAGACTTCTCTGGCGGCAGAGAGCTTCATGCCCCTAACCTTTACTAAATTATATATAAGGTCTATTTCCTCAATGTCCTGGGCGGAATATTGACGTACTTGGCGGTTGGTCTTTTTGGGCTTGATGCTGGGAAATTCCTTTTCCCAATAGCGCAGCAGGGATTCGGCCACGCCAAACTTTGCCGCTACCTCGCTGATAGAGTAATACAACTTCAGGTTTTTGGGGGTGTTATGTGCCATATTTTCAGTCTAATCGCCCTTTTGTAAGCAATTTCTTTGCAAAAGTACACAAAACAAATTACCTTTGCAACAATTTTTCAATAGAAAGCGAATAAAAAATCAAGATAAAATCATGACAGCAAATGAAATACGTGACTCGTTCAAGAAATTTTTCGAGTCTAAAGGGCATCTGATTACCCCTTCAGCGCCCATGGTGATTAAGGACGACCCCACACTGATGTTTACCAATGCCGGTATGAACCAGTGGAAGGACATCATTCTGGGCGCCCGCGACCCCGAACCCCGTTGCCGTGCCAATTCGCAGAAGTGTCTGCGCGTAAGCGGCAAGCACAACGACCTGGAAGAGGTGGGCCATGATACCTATCACCACACCATGTTCGAGATGCTTGGCAACTGGAGCTTTGGCGACTACTTCAAGGAAGGTGCCATTGACATGGCTTGGGAATATCTGGTAAATGTGCTCAAACTGAATCCTGAGGACCTGTATGTAACCGTGTTCGAGGGAAGCAAGGAGGAAGGCCTGAGCCGCGATGACGAGGCGGCTTCTTATTGGCTGAAGCATGTTCCTGCCGACCATATCATCAACGGCAACAAGCATGACAACTTCTGGGAAATGGGCGATACCGGTCCTTGCGGACCCTGTTCCGAGATCCACCTGGACAGCCGTTCTGCCGAGGAGAAGGCACAGGTGCCCGGTCGTGAGCTGGTGAACAAGGACAATCCCCAGGTGATTGAAATCTGGAACATCGTCTTCATGCAGTTCAACCGCAAGGCCGACGGTTCTTTGGAAAACCTTTCCATGAACGTAATCGACACCGGTATGGGCTTTGAGCGTCTGGTGCGTTCCATCCAGGGCAAGAACTCAAACTATGATACAGACATCTTCCAGCCGCTGATTCAGGTGATGGCCCAGAAGGCTGGCATCAAATATGGTGACGCGGAAGAAACCGATGTGGCCATGCGCGTTATTGTGGACCATTTGCGTGCCATTGCGTTCAGCATTGCCGATGGCCAGTTGCCCGGCAATGCCAAGGCTGGTTACGTTATCCGTCGTATCCTGCGTCGTGCAGTACGTTACGGCTATACCTTCCTGGGACAGAAGCAGGCCTTTATGTACAGCCTGGTTCCCGCCCTCATCCAGGAGATGGGTTCTTCCTATCCCGAACTGGAGGCTCAGAAGGAACTTATCATGAAGGTGATGAAGGAAGAGGAGGACAGTTTCCTGCGTACCTTGGAGAACGGTATCCGTCTGCTCAACGGCGTGATGGAGGAGACCCGTGCAGCAGGAAAGACCGTAATTGCCGGCGACAAGGCATTTACGCTTTTCGACACCTTCGGTTTCCCCTTGGACCTCACAGAACTGATTTGCCGCGAGAACGGCATGACGGTGGATGTGGATGGCTTCAACGTGGAGATGGAGAAGCAGAAAGCCCGCGCCCGCAACGCCGCACAGGTGGAAATGGGCGACTGGACCGTGCTGGCCGAAGGCGAGACTCAGTTTGTCGGATATGATTTTACAGAATATTCTTGCCACATCCTGAAGTACCGCGAGGTGAAGCAGAAGAAGGGTGTTGTGTATGAGGTGATTCTGGACCAGACTCCCTTCTATGGCGAGATGGGTGGTGAAGTGGGCGACCAGGGCGAACTGGTGAACGAGGCCGAGACCATCCGTGTGCTTGACACCAAGAAGGAGAACGGTGTGTCCGTTCACATCGTAGACCGCATTCCTGCCGACCCCACAGCCGAATTTATGGCTTGTGTGGATGTGGACATGCGTCGTGCCGTGGAGGCAAACCATACTTGTACCCACTTGATTGATGAGGCTTTGCGCGAGGTGCTGGGCACACACGTAGAGCAGAAGGGTTCTTTGGTAACGGCCGATTCTTTGCGCTTCGACTTCAGCCACTTCGAAAAGGTTACGCCCGAGCAGTTGCGTCAGGTAGAACACCTTGTAAACGAGAAGATCCGCCAGAACATCCCCTTGCAGGAGTATCGTGAACTGCCCATCGAGGAAGCCAAGGAACTGGGCGCAATCGCCCTCTTCGGCGAGAAGTACGGCGACAAGGTTCGCGTGGTGCAGTTTGGCAGCAGCGTAGAGTTCTGTGGCGGTTGTCATGCCAGCAGCACTGGCTGCCTGGGAATGGTGCGCATCATCAGCGAAAGCAGCATTGCTGCCGGAATCCGTCGTATCGAGGCCGTAACCGGAAAGGGAGTGGAAGGAATGATGGACAAGATGCAGGATCTGCTCACCGACCTCAAGGCGCTCTTCAACAACACTCCCAACTTGAAGACAGCCATCCAGAAGGCCATCGAGGACAATGCCGAACTGAAGAAGCAGGTGGACGAGTTCAAGGCACAGAAGGTGGTGGAAATCCGCAAGGAACTGGCTGAAAAGGCAAAGGAAGTAAACGGCATCAAAATTATTGCCGCCGTGCTTCCCCTTGACGCACAAGGTGCCAAGGACATTGCCTTCCAGTTGCGTGCCCAGTTTACCGAGCGCCTTGCTGTGGTATTGGGTTGCCATGCCGATGGAAAGCCCAGCCTTACCGTATGCTTCAGCGACGATCTGGTGGCCGAAGGTCAGAACGCAGGCAAGATGGTGCGCGAGGCAGGCAAGCTCATCCAGGGCGGCGGCGGTGGCCAGGCACATTTCGCCACAGCCGGAGGCAAGAACCCCGATGGACTTTCCAGCGCGGTGGACAAGATTGTCGAGCTTATCCAGGGATAATCGCTCTTATCCTTACAAATAGAACTAAAAAATCCGTTGCCCCAAATTTCTGAATGGGGCGACGGTTTTTTTAGAATCACCTTTAAACGAGCAGTAACGAAGTCTTTCCTTACATTAATCTCTCCAATGCTTCTTATTCCGTGGTATTCGTGGGATTGGGGTGAGAAAAGAGTCTTCGGACGCTGCACGCAGACGTCCCTACCTCTTCACCGCTCGCCGTTTAATAATGGCACGCAGATGACGCCAATGCGACAGATTTTTGAGTTATGAGCTATGAGTAATGAGCGGTGAGCTTTGAGTTATGAGAGGGTAGGGACGTCTGCGTGCAGCGTCCGGAATAACACATGGGATTATAGTCTCACGCGAATCCCACGAATCTCACGAAATTGTTCTAAACCTTTGGCGGGATTGGCGAGATTTGCGTGAGAAAAGAATCTTCAGTTCTAACTCATCTCTCACAACTCATCGCTCACAACTCATCACTCAGACCCCCACAAGAGTGTTCCATCCGCCGCCTGTCCTGCGGCATCCACGCTGATTTGTGTCGTGCGCGCGTTATTATATAATGTAATGGTAGCCTTGCCGTCCTTGTCCAGCATCAGGTTGGGGTTCCAGTATAGCGTGCGACGGTAGTCCTTCACGCTGTCGGGCGGTGTCTGCTTGCTGTAGTCGGGACTGTAGAACTCGGCAGGGTAGGAATAACCTTGCAGATTCATGAACCGGTCGCGGTAAGTGCGCCTTTTTGCCTGTTCGGGAATGCGTTTGAACTGTACCCTTACATGAGGAATGTTGTCGCCTTTGTACATGTTGTGCCCTTCCAACCTTGGGGAATATCCGGTGTAGACAAGAACGGAATCAAGATAACACAACATATTGTATTCCTGAATGGCAAGGTCCGGGTTCTTTCCGTCAATCTGAAACAAACCAGCGTCTTCATCCAACTCATTTCCGTATTGTGTGCCCACATTATATCTTTCATCTATACCCATATCTTTGACAAGATAGCGTGCTACTGCTGCTGCTAAATCGGGCGTAGAGGAAAACCAGGCATCCATTAGACCGGCATCCACCACTGTATTAAACGCCTCATACGCATCGAGGCAAGCAGCTGGTTTTTGGTATTTCCTTTGCAGTGAACCTTTTCTTTTCTTGCCTTTCACGCTTACAGTTTCCATAAGTGTGGTGTTTATAGATGAGTCCTCTTCCGTGTCTTCCAATGGAAATGGTGTCTTCATGGCTATTTGGTAATAGCTGAATGGCTTTACGAATTTTGGGTACGGGAAATGCA
The DNA here is from genome assembly GCA_017379075.1 of Bacteroidaceae bacterium. Classification (GTDB taxonomy): domain Bacteria; phylum Bacteroidota; class Bacteroidia; order Bacteroidales; family Bacteroidaceae; genus Physcousia. The sequence goes on along the minus strand of JAFNXL010000007.1, from coordinate 3,666 downwards.
GGCGTACATAAAATTCGGGATAGTCCGCTTCAGAACTTGCAATCCATGCAAAGCTTTTTGTCTTTCGTTGTTCTTTAGTCCATTTTGTGGTGTCGCTTGCTGCAAGATGGAAATGGCATGCTCCGTAGAAATGCGGCATCTTGATGTTGAATACGCCTTTGCGGGTTGTTGTTTCGCCTACAACACCGTTGATAACTCCTTCCTCACTAAAAAGGGCATGGACGAGCACTTCGCGCTTGAGATTCTCCCCATCAATCACAAGCCTTTCCCTTAACGCCTCGCTTGCACCGATTGAATCGCCCCAATTATATTTTTTCAGATCCTTTCCTTTGGACTTTCTGGAGCCTCTTCCTTCATCCCGACCGAACTTCAAATTTACGCTTTCCCTAATGTCCTTTGTTTGTGCCATTTCATCTATTTTCCGTTGCGGGTTATTAGACTTCTTCATGTTGTGTGTTCCATGTCCTGCAAATCTGTCATTCGTTGATTGGTTGTCGCCAGCCGTTCCTTTTTGCATGAATGTATAGTGTTCAATCAGGTTGTTTGCCATCAAGGGGTCATACTTAATGAGGGCATCGTATGTATGAACGCTTCCAGTAATGACGGGTGTCTGCTCTGCCGGGTGAATTAGCTCAAATTCTCCTTTGACCGCCATTTCATTCCATTTGTAACGTCTCCATCCCTGTGTCATCATCAGCAGGTCAAGGGCTTGTATGCGTGTCGTATCATCTTTCTCAAAATACCAACCGGGTTGTGGAACAAATCCCCTGATTTCGCTACTTAACAGCATTTCAGTCATCATGTTGCCGTCGTCAAAGTTCTCATGATGCGTATTTTTGTCTTTTACGGAAACGGAAATACGTTCATTGGCCTTTCCTGTTGATGCGATTTCAAGGCTAATCTTCTCATACGGTTTGTATTCCTGTTGTATTCCGTTGAAGGTTACCGAGGGCGTAGACAGATTCTTTCCTTGTACAAAGAATAGCCTGTCTGCATAAACACGGCCTTGCGAATTGAAAAGTGTAATCTGATTAACGCCAACGGGAAGTTTATCCTTGCTTACGTTTATGATGGATGATGCTTGTAAGACGGGTACGGCCATTACCAGAACACCCTGATGCATAATGCTTATGCACAATGAATCATTAGCGGCAATACCCTTGGCCTGAACCCTAATCCGGTATTCTCCGTTGTCCTGTTCCAGGGTAAGGGCCGCCCCATCTGTCACGGGTTTCGGTAATTCTTTTTCAATAGTCGTTCCCCCTTTGACAATAAACTTGGCCGTAAGAGGCCTGTCCGCTTCGGGTGTCAGCGTGAAGATGCCTCTACCCCTCTCTTTTGTGGAATAGGTTTTTCCGTCAATCATCAGTTCCCCTTCCAAAGGGTGGCCGTTATCAGCTTTGGCCTCGAATGCCACACGGCATGGTACACCAGCCAACAGGTCTCCGCCTTCAGGATAGAAGTTTATTTCCAGTTTTGTCACTTCTGCCATGGGCATGGAATATCCGGCCCTGTCTTTTACACGTTCTGTGATGCTGGCATAATATGCTCCAGGAACGGTGGGCGCATCATATACGGGAAACACCCTGCTGTACAATTTCTCGTAGTCACGGAAAAACTGGTGTGCCATGGCCTTGTTGAAAAACCAACTTTCGCTTTTCTTGGTGTGTGGATGTTCATATGCCCCCCAATTCAATTGCCATCGGGTATAGGCACGCAATTCATACATACCGCTGTACATGGTTGTGTCCTTGCTTAAATGGAAAAAACCATCCCCTTCGCCGTTCTTCATCTCAATGATTTTCCTCTCTACCAGATAACCTTCGTGGTTCAGCAACTCGGCATAAAGTGTACCGCTGATTTTGGACGGTGTATTCGTATTGGTTTGTCGGGTATAAGCCTTGAACCAGATGGTATCGCCAATGAAATAGCATGTGTTATCCATATGTACATATACTTTTTCTTGGGGAATACACTCGCCGAATGCTTTTTGACGTAAAATGTAGTTGGCAAAGGGAGAATCCTTGTATTCGTTGTTCTGCGCAATGACCTGAATGCTGAAGGAAATCAGCATCATAATTAAGGTGAAGTGTTTCTTTTTCATGATTTATATTAAATTGGTTTGTTTGATGCAAAAATAACGATTTCTTTCGGAACGGCCTAATGATAAGGCAACTTTTTGATTATCTGACAGCAAATTAGTGGTTTTGCAAACTGTAGATGCAATTTTCAGTGGCGAGTTGTGAGCGATGAGCTGTGAGTTTTTTCGACAAAAGAACATTTTGAGCAATGAGTAGTGAGTTATGAGCCGTGAGCTTTTCGACAGAAGAACAGAAGAACATGTTTTCTGTTGTCGGGTCACAGACCCTTATACTCAAAAACAGCGAATAACATATTCGCCGTAACAGAGGGGTGAGGGGGTAGGGACGTTGCGTGCAGCGTCCGAGGTTTTTTACTCACGCAAATCGCGCCAATCCCGCCAAAGGCTTAGAGTAATATTTTGCGAGATTCGTGGGATTCGCGTGAGATTATAATTCTTGTGTTCTCTTCGGACGCTGCACGCAACGTCCCTACTCTCACCGCTCATCGCTTACTGCCTAAAAATCTGATTCTTATGTCCTTATGTCAAAATCTCAAAATCTGTGGTCATCTGTCGCATCTGCGTCATCAGCGTGCCATTGAAAATTCTTTACAAAATCGTATTTTTGTATAAATCCAGCTGGAAAGTCGAAAGTGCCCAGTTGGAAAATTTTTATTTCCCAGTTGGAAAACAATTTTTTTCCAGTTAGAAAATCAAAATTTCGCAGTAGGGCAATATTAGGTTACTTTTTAGGTTTGTTTTAGAACTATTTTAAGCGGTTTTTGTTCATTTTGGAACCAATGTGTGGTTTCTGGACAAAAGTAAAAATGTTTGACATTGAGCGGGTTTTAGATTTCGACAGAAGAACAAAAGGACATGTTTTCTATTGTCGGGCCACAGACCCTTATCCTCAAAAACAGCGAATAACATATTCGCAGTAACAGGAGTAAAAATTTCGGACGCTGCACGCAGACGTCCCTACATTCTCACTACTCATAGCTCATAACTCACTGCCTAAAAAACTGTTTCTTATGTTCTTCTATATAACAGCCCAAAGAGACGGTCATGCTGAACTCGTTTCAGCATCCCACTGCGAGCCTTTACTTACCCCCTTCCCTCGGTGAGATCCTGAAACAAGTTCAGGATGACTTTGGGAGGTTCTTGTTATTTCTACACTCATTTTGGGCGCCCTAATTCAATACTTATGTCTAATCTAAAAACTCACGGCTCATGGCTTTTGGCTCATTGCTCATCTGCGTGCCATTATCCACATTTGTCAAAAAACAAGAAAAGTGGGTTTTGGCGTATCTGGGCAAAAGAGAAATTATATACATATCTGTATTCCAATAAGATACAAAACGCAAAAATGATGAATTAAAACATACGAAAAAAAGACTTAAGTGTTTCTTGAGTTTCACTTAAGTCTTTTTGAGGAAACACTTAACTGTATTTAGAAGCGTAGAACAACCAAAAACAATCAGAAATATCCAAGTATAAACATTTAATTATCAATACATTCTAAAAATTAACACTTTTCGGCTGCTTTTTGATGCTTCCCAAATTTCCACATATTTTTGAGACGTATT
>JAFNXL010000087.1 GCA_017379075.1 Bacteroidaceae bacterium | reverse complement strand
CTGACATAAACAATGTCATTTTGCTGCAAGTAATAATAAGGCGAAGAAGTGATATTGGCTTGCGTCAGGTCCAAGTGGTAAGTAATGGTGCGGCCGGTGCTGTCCTCGCGCAACAACTGCACATCTTTACGAACGGAAAAGAGTGTCATATCGCCAGCCAAAGCCAAAGCCTGGAAAATGTTGATACGCTCATCTTGCACCGAATAAGTACCCGGACGGTTCACTTCGCCCAACACACTCACCTTGAAGTTGGACACACGGACGGTTACGGTGGGCTCTTCGCTGAGGTATTCCAGCAATGCCTGGCGTATCATGGCCTCACACTCGCGGGTGGTCATGCCCTGGACCCGGAGCTTGCCCAAAACGGGATAGTCGATGCAACCGTCATTGTCCACCAAATAGTCGAGCAGTTTGGCATTCCCCATCCCCTGGTTATTGGGTGCCTGGGAACGGTCCTGGCCAATCTTGCGATAGAAAGGGACAGAGGCGGCAGGATCGGAGGTGCTGATGGTAATGGTCAGTTCATCCTTCGGCATCACACGATATTCATACAGGGTGTTCTTTTGCTCCAGAATGGCGGCAGTATCGTCACCGCGCAAATACACGGATTGCTTATAGGAAGTACATCCGATAAACAGCAGGGGGCAGAGAATCAGGAAAAGTTTTTTTAAATAATTCATTTTATTCTTATTTTATTCTACATATTCTTTTTAAAAAATCAGTGAGGAAAGTTTTCTTTTGGGTTTCGCCAGAGAGGGAAGTATCAGCTGTCCTCACTTCCCCACTCAGCATCCGATAAATTTCACCCCAATCGGGCAAGCCACCCAGATTGCGGTCGTCTATAAACAAGTCGGCCTGGAGCTTACGCGAGTACCCCTCGTGTGTTTCCTTCTCTTCCGGATAGTTCTTGTTGACGGCATAGAACTCCAAACCACGTTTCTTGCAGTAGGCTACCGCCTCGTCCAGCAATTGCCCCTCACGAACAGTCCACAAGATGAGTTTATGGCGCTTGGCACACAGAAACTTCAAGGTATCTATGGCAAACGGTTTCTCTGGCCCGATGGCAGGATAACAATGTTCCACTATGGTTCCGTCAAAATCTACAGCAATGGTCATCGGTTTTTAAGGGATACTATATCAGTAAATGTCTGATAGCTAAGCGCAACGGCTTCTTCGGTTGGCCGATTCTGAAACCGAAAGGCCGGTATGGCACCAGAGACACTGGCCTGGGTGCTGCTGATGGCACGAAAGGTTACCGTGTCCCGCCCCATCAAGGAGGTGGCCTTCATCAGTTGCTGGAATGTTTCAATGCCGGTAAGTGGAGTGAGTTGGTTCTCCAACGCCTGCTCCATAAAGAAAAGTGCCTTCAGGAGGACACCTTCGTTGCAATAACAAGCGGTCTTGCCGCTCCAAGGCGAACCATAGAGCCTGACAGTGCCATCGGGATGCAGACGCAACACGGGCTGGTCATCGTTCAACAATCGGGCGCCAGGGACATGCTGTAGCCACAAACGGGAATGGGTGCTCTTGCCAATGCCCGAAGGACCTACGAACGCACAACCCTCATCCTTTACCGCTACAGCGGATGCATGAACGGTTACCGCCTGATAAAAAGCCGACCGATAGACAAAGGCTATCATGATAAGGTCGTTGAGACTTGCAAATGATTCGGCACCAGAGGGTATCCAATCTGTCAACACTTGCTGCCACTGGCGGTCTGCCTGAAGCCAATAAGTCTGTCCGGACCGGGCATTGTACAACGAAAGTTTGCACGCATCGGGCTTGAGCCATACTAGGATGGTCTTTTCATCGGCGTGGCTGGACAATGTGGAGGGTGTGTCTTCACCCGTCACCTCCTGTCCTGTCCGGACATGACAGATTGGGGAATCGTCCTCACTATCGGACACCACGAAAGGCTGCAAGTTCGGCAACGCCTCTACAACCGCGGTATCCACCGCTACATCGACATACAGGCCGGCAATGCTGAGTCTCATAACAACTGAATGTATTCGGGACTGACCTCAACAGCCGCAACCAGCCAGGAAGGCAATTCGACCATGAGGCGCTTGACATGCGAACCACGCACGGAAAGGAGCTTTCCTTCGTAGCCGTCCAAACTGCCACCAACGATACGGATACGACGGCTACACATGGACGGAGTAATTTCTGATGGCTGATAATAACGGGGATTGCCCACACTGCCCACAGCATGCATGAAACGAGTCATATCGGCTTCACGCACAACCATGGGCTCACAATAGGCACCGCCCTTCAGAAAGCGGTATTGCAGGGTTGGTGTCTTGGACACAATGGCATCCATTTTGCCGCGCGTTTCATGAACAAACAACAAATCATGGATAAAGGGCACGTATTCACGTCGTTTCCGCCCACCACGAGACACCAGCACCCAATGCATGGGGGTATAATAAGTGACACCCAGCGTTTCCATTAATTTGTAGGCAGGAAGGCTGGCATTGGAGCGGGTCAAATCCCGCATCACGAACCACTGCTTGGGCTCATCGGAGGAACAGGACAAAGCTCCTAATCCTGCTTGATCTTCTATTTCATTGAAGCTCAAGCAGTTATTACCCCCCCCATTTGCTCCAGCTGGCAAATCGAAGTTTTGTTCATTGTCTGTTTCGAAAGAATGCAATCTTGATTCTTTTTACATACATTGATGCCTCACAGGCTAAAGTAGTGCAAAAATACGACAATTATTCCAAAATTAACACATTATATATATAATTTAACACACAAAATGTGTAATTCATTTCAAGCAAAGAACATCGTCAGGATGTTCTAACTTTTTTGAATTTAAAAAGCCGTTTATGTTTCTAAAAAAAGTTTTTTTACATTGGAAGCCGTTGTTTCGTTTGTATTTGAAAAAATCTTCCTACTTTTGCAACAATGAAAACGAACATCATCAAACAAATACGCTGGATCCGGAAGGAATCCAAGCCTTTCCATACAGCCATCCTTTACTCGGCCATCGTCGACCTGCTCAGCATGGGGCTTTCATTGGCAGCCATCTATTTCTCAAAGCAATCAATAGACATTGCAACCGGGAACCAAAATGGTGACTTGTGGACGCATGCCATGTTAATGATTGCATGTATCATTGGCAGCATGACAGCAGGTATCCTGAGCCCATGGATAACTGAAAGGGTGTCAATGAAATTCCAAATACAGCTACAAACACTACTGAACGGACGAATGATGGACGCTTCGTGGAAAAGCGCACAGCAATGGCACACGGGAGACATACTGACCCGTTTGGTGAAGGATTGCAGCGAAGTGATTCAACTGGTTGTTTTTACCGTCCCCAACTTATGCGTCACGCTGATTGAACTGGCAGCAGCCCTGTTGTTCTTATTCATGCTGGACACCCGTATAGCCTGGCTCATTCTATTATCCACCCCATTGTTGTTAATATCGAAGATTTACTACAAGCGGATGCGCAAGCTTAGTAAAGATTGGAAGGAAAACGACAGCCAAGTTACCTCGGTATTGCAGGAAAACACAAACAGCCGATTGCTGATTGCCGCATTGGGAGCAGAAAAAGCGCGGAAAACATTGCTGGAAGAAGGGCTGCAAACCAGGTTCCACACAGGCATGGAACAAATGAAAATTGCCATTTTTTCAAAAGCCGTCTTACAGTCTGTGTTCCACATCGGTTATTTCCTGGCTTTTCTCATTGGCATCTACTACTTGTCTGAGAATCTGATTACATTCGGCACAATGGTCGCTTTCATCCAATTGGTAGGAAGAGCGCAAGCTCCTATCCTGCAAGTGATCAGTTTCGTTCCTGGATTAATCCGTGTGCGCACTTCGGTGGAACGCGTGATGGAACTTGACGAGTGCCCTTGCGGAAGAATACGGAAAAGAGGCATTATCCGAAACGTGGAAAAACTGACAATCAACAACTTGCATTTCGGATACAACGACCATGAAATCATCAAAGGTATGAACTTTACCATAAAGGCCGGAGAGCCATTGGCCATTATGGGGCATACTGGAGCAGGAAAAACAACGCTGATCCGTCTGATTGCCGGCATTCTGGAACCCGACAAAGGAAACTCCATACTGAAAGGTGATGGAAACGAATGGGATACAGCCGAACTGGAACGCACGAATTTTGTCTATGTACCGCAAGGGAACAGCTTATTCAGCGGTACCATCCGTGAGAATCTACGCATGGTGTGTCCTAATGTGACTGAAGACTGTCTAAAAGAAGTATTGGAGGTCGCTTGTGCCGACTTCGTATGGGAACTGCCACAAGGACTGGATACCGAAATCGGCGAGAATGGATATGGGTTATCAGAGGGACAAGCGCAGCGTTTGGCGGTAGCCAGAGCTTTGCTATTGCCTGGATCGGTGTGGATTTTTGATGAAGTGACAGCTGCCCTGGATGCAAAGACCGCCCATCAGCTGGTAACCAATTTACTGGAAAAAGGAAAAGAAAAAATCATATTGTTCGTTACCCACGATGCCGCACTGAAAGAACAATGTGCGCAAACCATTCTAATCCCGAACTGAGGTATTGAGCGATGAAGGGTGAGAGGTGAGAGGTGAACGGTGAGAGGTGAGCGGTGAGAGGTGAGCGGTGAGAGATGAGCGGTGAGCGGTGAAGGGTGAGCGATGAGAGGTGAGAGGTAAATGGTGAGCGGTGAAGGGTGAGAGGTGAACGGTGAACGGTGAGCGGTAAATGGTTAATCGTTAAACATTAAACATTAAACGCCAACAGCCAATAGCCAATAGCCAACAGCCAACAGCCAATAGCCAACAGCCAATAGCCAAAGTAAATAACTACATCTCGGCTATCTCATCAACTGAAAGGCCCGTAACCTGAGATATCGTTTCTACTGGAATTCCGGCTTTCTTGAAACCTTGTGCCAGAGCATATTTCTCCTTCAATGCACCCGTCTCTTCACCAATCGTAATTCCTTCCGCACGACCTTCCGCACGACCCTCGGCACGACCCTCGGCACGACCCTCAGCACGACCTTCCATCTTAGCGGTGTCCAACACGTCGTTCTGCGTCATGACGGCATCAATGTGGCTGTCGTAATCCATACGTTCCTCTTTACTCATCTTCAGATACTGGAGCTTCTGACGAGCCTCTGCCAGACCGGGGGTAGTGGTATCCTCGCTGATGCTTCCG
>JAFNXL010000086.1 GCA_017379075.1 Bacteroidaceae bacterium | reverse complement strand
TGACCGCATAGCTGGATGGAGAAACCGCTACAATGCCATGGTAATGGACGTCAAGACCGGACAGATTCTCCCCCTGACCACAGGACAAAAGAACACCAGTGCCAATGTGTCGGATGATGGCAGCAAAATCCTGCTTACCATCAATGAGAATTGCATCACCGAACGTCCGTTCAGCTTTTCCACCATCCTATTGGTAGACCGCAGCACTCTAAAGGTAGACACTCTGGTCAAAAGAGATGGTTTCGTGAACGAGGCACGCTTCTCTCCCGACGGAAAACAAGTGGTCATGAGCGGAAGCCCCGAAGCATTGAATGGCATTGGCAAGAACGACCCGACTGGAAAGATTCCAAGCATGACCCAGACCGAACTGTATCTGATGAATCTGGACACTCGTGAAATCAAGCCCATCACATTTGACTTTAACCCCAGTGTGGAGCAATGGAGATGGAACCGTGCCGACGGAAATATTTATGCACTCTGCGAGAATCACGACCGCAAGGACCTGTTCCGTCTGAACATGAAGAGTTTGAAATGGGAACAACTCAAACTAAGCGAAAACTCCATTGCAAGCTTTGATTTGGCTGACGAAAAGCCTTTGCTCACCTATACCGGACAAAGCGAAAGCAACAGTGACCGTGTATATAAGGTTGATCTGAAGAACGATCGCGAAACCCTGCTTTACGACTTTGACAAGCCCCGAATGGGCGACATCGCATTGGGCAAATGCCAGGAGTGGAATTTCCAGAGCAGCCGTGGCGACAGCATCTACGGAAGATTCTATCTGCCTCCCCACTTCGACGCCAACAAAAAATACCCCATGCTGGTCTACTACTACGGAGGCTGCTCTCCCGTTGGACGCAACCTTGACAGCTACTACAACTTCCACGGTTGGGCATCAATGAACTATGTGGTATATGTTATACAGCCGAGCGGTTGCACCGGATTCGGCCAGGAGTTTGCCGCACGCCACGTAAACGCCTACGGAAAATACACCGCCGACGACATCATTGAGGGAACCAAGAAGTTCTGTCAGGAGCATCCCTATGTAAATGACAAGAAGATTGGTTGCTTGGGAGCTTCTTACGGCGGATTCATGACAATGTATCTGCAGACCCAAACTGACATCTTTGCCGCCGCAATGAGCCATGCCGGCATCTCCAATCCTGCCAGCTACTGGGGATTCGGATATTGGGGTTATAGTTACAACGCCATCTGTGCCGCACACAGCTATCCTTGGAACAACGCCGAACTGATGAGCGGAAACTCTCCCCTCTTCAACGCCGACAAGATCCACACCCCCATCCTCTTCCTTCACGGAGAAGCCGACACCAACGTACCCATCAACGAGAGCATCCAACTTTTCAATGCTTTGAAGATTCTCGGACGCGAATGTGCCTTTGTGGCAGTAGAGGGCCAGAACCACCACATTCTGGACTACGAAAAACGCATCAAATGGGTACACACCTTCTACGCGTGGTTTGCCAAGTGGTTGCAGGATGACCCCACTTGGTGGGATACCATGTACCCCAAAAAGAATCTTAAGTAATGCTATATCCCAAAAACTTTGAACAAAAGGTAGGGTTCGACGAAATTCGAACCCTACTGCATAGTTACTGCCTCAGCAACATGGGCAGGGAGCGCGTTGACGCCATGCAGTACGCCAGCCATCCCGCCCTTATACGCCAGTTGCACAACCAAGTGGCGGAATTCAGGCTGATTATGTCTGAAGAGACCGAATTGCCCGAACAGGATTTCTTTGATTTACGAGAAACCATAAAGCACATCAGCATTGAAGGAACTCACATGGAGGAAAAGGACATGTGGGACCTCTATCGCTCGCTATGCACGCTGCATTCATGGATACAAATCATACGCACAAACGATGAGGAACAGCACATCAAGTTCCCGGCTTTGGAACAGGTGGCAGAAGGAGTTTTCACCTTTTACGCCGTAACCAAACGCATTGAACAAATCCTGGACAAATACGGCCACATCAAAGACGAAGCCAGTGCCGACCTTTTTTCCATCCGCAGGGAACTACAACGCACAGAAAGCGGCATCAGCCACACATTGCATAGCATATTGCGTTCTGCCCAGGCACAAGGCCTGGTGGACAAGGACGTGTCTCCCACCATCCGTGACGGACGTCTTGTCATTCCTGTGGCACCGGCCATGAAACGTCGCCTGCGTGGAATTGTACACGATGAAAGTGCCACCGGAAAGACGGTCTATATAGAACCGGCCGATGTGGTGGAAGCCAATAACCGCATTCGTGAACTCAAGGCCGACGAAAGGCGCGAAATCATCCGCATTCTTAGAGATTTTGCCGCCATGCTCCGTCCCAATGTGAAGGAACTGCTTCGCGGTTTCGCCTTCTTGGCAGACATAGAATTCATCCGTGCCAAGGCACATCTGGCCGACCGCATACAGGGCATCACACCTGAGATTTCCGATGCGCCGGTTATAGACTGGGTGCAGGCTCGTCACCCTTTGTTGGAAATAAACCTCACCAAACAAGGAAAGAAGGTTGTTCCGCTCGACTTGCAACTGCATCGCAAACAACGCATCCTCATCATCAGTGGTCCGAATGCCGGCGGAAAGAGCGTCTGTTTAAAAACCGTAGGACTGCTGCAATACATGTTCCAGTGTGGCATACCCGTCCCAATGCGCGAGAATTCCCGCATAGGCATCTTCCAACATCTCTTCATTGACATCGGCGACGAGCAGAGCATAGAAGACGACTTAAGTACCTACAGCAGCCATCTGCTGAACATGAAGAACATGATGCGCAGCGCCAATCCTTCCAGCCTGCTGCTGATTGACGAGTTCGGAAGCGGAACAGAGCCCACCATCGGAGGAGCCTTTGCCGAGTCGGTACTGAAACGCTATGTGCAACGTGGCGCATTTGGAGTGATCACCACACACTATCAAAACCTAAAACATTACGCCGAGAACACGCCCGGCGTTGTAAACGGCGCCATGCTCTATGACCGCCAGCACATGCAAGCCTTGTTCCAACTGCAGATTGGAAACCCCGGCAGCAGCTTTGCTGTGGAAATTGCACGCAAAATAGGCATTCCCGAAGAAGTGATAGCAGATGCCACGGAACTGGTCGGTCGCGAATATGTCAATGCAGACAAGTATCTGTTGGACATCACCCGTGACAAACGCTATTGGGAAGGCAAACGCCAGACCATACACACACAGGAAAAGCAAATGGTGCAGACCATTGAAAAGTATGAACGGGAAATAACGGAATTGCAACAAAAGCGGAAAGAGATTATTCGCGAAGCCAAAGCACAAGCCGACCAGATTATCCGTGAAGCCAATGCCAGAGTGGAAAACACCATCCGCGAAATACGCGAGGCACAGGCTGAAAAGGAACGTACCCGCGACGTGCGCCAGCAACTGGAAGAGTTCCGCGAGCGGCTTGAAGAAGAACAAAAGCACGAGCGCAACGAGATGATTGAGCGCAAAATGCAGCAAATAGAGCAACGCCACAAGCGGAAGGAAGAGCGCAAGCGCAAGAAAAGTGAAGAGAAAGACAAACAGACATCTGCGGTCAAACCCACCCCCAAGCAGGAAATTCCGCTTGAAGCCGGTGACCACTGCCGCATAAAAGGCCAGACCAGCGTTGGCGTCATTGAACGGGTTGACGGACAAAAAGCAACGGTAACTTTTGGAATGATGAAGACCGTCGTGGACTACAAGCGTCTGGAACGGGCATCAGTCAAGGAAAAGCAGGAGACCTCTCCTGCCGTAAATTTCCTGAGCAGAGATACACAGAACCAAGTGCGTAAAAAGCATCTTGAATTCAGCCAGGAAATAGATGTACGCGGAATGCGTGGCGATGAGGCACTACAGGCCGTCTCTTATTTTATGGATGACGCACTGATGGTCAGTGCCGGACAGGTAAGAATCCTTCATGGAACTGGAAACGGCATTTTGCGCCAGCTCATCCGCCAATATCTCAGCACCCTTCCTTTTGTACGCAATGCCCGTGATGAGCATGTACAATTCGGCGGTGCCGGAATCACAGTTGTGGAGATGAAGTAACCTGCTTCATCTCCACATTTCTTTTAAACCTCCAGAACAAATTCGTTCAAAGCCTTGATGATACGCAGTATCTCATCATCTGTCAGCTGATGGGACACTGGCAAGGACAACTCTTCGCGATGGATTCGTTCCGAGATGGGATACGAATCTTCGTTCCATTCCTTGTAAGCTGCCTGGCGATGAGGTGGTATAGGATAATGAATCATTGTCTGCACACCTTTCTCAGACAGATAGGCCTGCAATTTGTTACGGTCGGGACAACGGACAGCATAAACATGGAACACATGCTCTCTGATGTCGGCCGGGATGTTGGGCTTTATAATCAATGGATTCTTTATTTCCCTGTCATAAATCTGAGCAATCTGTCTTCTGCGTTCGTTCTCCTCATCCAACTGGGGAAGCTTTACCCTGAGTACGGCAGCTTGAATTTCATCCATACGGCTGTTGTAACCCTTCACTTCGTTGACGTATTTCACATTGCTGCCATAATTGGCCATCATACGCACCAATGAGGCCAACTGCTCATCGTCTGTTGTTATACATCCAGCATCGCCAAGAGCACCAAGATTCTTTCCTGGATAAAAACTGAAAGCCGAGGCGTCGCATAAACTTCCGGCACGTTTGCCGCGATACATGGCTCCGTGCGCCTGTGCCACATCATCCACAACCTTCAGCCCGTGCTCCTTGGCAAATGAGTTGATGGCATCCATGTTGCAGACACGGCCATAAAGATGTACCGGCAATATGGCCCGCGTTCTGGGAGTCAAGGCCGACTGCAGTCGAAGCGGATCTATAAGATAGGAATCCATTGAAGGCTCCACCAATACAGGTTTCAGCCCCGCATGGCTTACCGCCAATATAGTGGCAATATATGTATTTGACGGAACAATGACCTCATCACCGTCTTTCCATTGGCCAATATGCTTATAGGCACTCAGTATCAGCAGCAAAGCCTCCAGTCCGTTGCCCACCGCCACACAATGCCTCGTGCCCACATAGGCGGAAAAGTCCTTTTCAAAAGCCTTGTTCTCTTCTCCCAGCAAGAACCAACCCCGTTCAACCACATCGCGAATGGCGTCCGTAAGTTCCGGCTGATAAGTATGCGTAATGGATTTCAAGTCAAGATACTTTATGCGTTCTGCCACCTCATCCATTTTATCCCCGCTCATCTGCAGCAAGATGTTATGGTTCAGTCGTACCTCGTAAGTGTCGTAGCACACGGCCCTGCCACCAAATCCTTCCTTCTGGAAAATCAGACCTTCGTTCAGCACATAGCCGCCGTGCTCGTTTGAGGTACCAAAATCGATATATTCCATCTGCTTGTAACGCTCGTTGATAAGATGGCGGAACAAAAGATCGAGCGCACCGAACTGCCTGCCCTCTTCGCCAGAGGCGATATATTGCACATGAGCCACTTGTTTGGACTCAAACACAACCGTTCCCGCCACAATCTTTTCGTCCGAGCGTACCAGATAAAGACGGATGTCCTTGGGAAAACGCCCCATCAGCAACTGCATCTCTTCCAACGTATGCACCGGTTTGGAATTGTGATACGTCTTCAGCACATGCTCCAGCAAGGCCCAGTATTCTGCCAAGGTATCCCATTCGCCTTCAATCATGCGGTCAATGTAAAACCCATGATCCACCGCCTTGCGCGACTGGCGCAAACGCAGTGTACGGATGCGCAAGGGATGGCGCTGATCCACCACCGTGCTGACCAATCTACGGCTCAACTGCCCCCCTGCACGGAACAAGGCATACAAGTCTTCGCCAGACGGATACGCACTATATATATAAGGTATAGGCTTGTACACGATTCTTACCGCACGCAGATAGTTCTCATAATACAGGAAAATCAGCTGCATCATTTGCAACATCTCTTTCTGCGTCACATCTTCGCGCACAATCAGTCCGCCATAGGTCAGCCCCTGGTGCGAGTAGACACAATGCTCTTCCTCCACCCAGTTGGCGGGAAACACCGCCTTCACGCTGTCCACGTCCTGCAATGCACTACGCTCTTCGTCCATGATACCCGAGCCGTCAAGTATCAGCACGGAACAATCAAGGAAACGGTTGGCATGATAATCCATAAAGCCCCGCTGAATCAGAAATGTGCCGTTCTTGGATGTTTTTACAAACTCATCCCACACCTCTCTGTAATTGATGGAATACGGAACAACGGTCATAAGCTTACAAATTTAAGGAATTCATCATAGTCGTGGATATAATCTTCCGCCTCGTAAGGATGCGAAGCCAGACACACGCTGGCCGCTTCTGGTGTGAAGTCGAACAGACGGCACCACACGCCCGGAGGCACCAACAGCCCCACATGAGGGTCTTCCATGTGCAAGGTGCAGCGGAAAGTCCCGTCGTCAAGTTCAATCTTGTAACTCCCCCCCACAGGGAAAAGCACCATGGAACACGTGCGGTGGGCATGGTTTCCGCGCGTTTGCCCCTCTTTAACTCGGTAAGTCCAGAAAATTCTTTTTATCTCAAAAGGGATATGCTTGTTTCCTTCCACAAAAGTAAGCATCCCCCTGTCATCCACCACGTTAGGCAAATGTATCAGGTCGCATCCCTTGGGCAATCGTATATCTTTCATCATGGATAATCATCAAAATTTAGTACAAAGATAGAAAAAAACACTGAAAAACTTGCACAATTCGCAAAAAACGTCTACCTTTGCATCGCATTTGAGAAGGATGCCCTTCGGAAAGCATCTTAAAAGAGTGCAAAAGGAAGTTTGGGTGAGTGGCTGAAACCACCAGTTTGCTAAACTGACGTACGGGTTACCGTACCGGGGGTTCGAATCCCCCAGCTTCCGCAAGCGTATCTAACTCAATGCAAATGGCGCTTTCGTCTAGCGGCTAGGACACATGCCTCTCACGCATGGAACACGGGTTCGATTCCCGTAGGCGCTACAAACAGGTTGGTAACCACCAACCTGTTTTCTTTTTACCACATAAAAAAGGTTCTGTTTAGCCAGAATATAGCAGTGCAATGCGTATCCCGATGCATGCCGTTGCGTTGGCCAACACACCAGCATGCAATAGCCATTGCACCCTATTGCCTTTTTCAGAGCAGTAGTACTGCATCAGTCATCGCAGTATATCTTCATCAGCCTGTGCAGTATATCTGCGTTGCCACTTGCAGTACTACTGCTCCGGGGTTTCGATTCCTTGTCCACAGTCTTTCCCTTCTCTTAGGAACCATTTATTGGCCATCGGATACTTGCCTTCTTTAGATTGGAACGAAGGCGTTTACACCTTAATGCAAGGCTGGGATTGAAAAAACTATTGGTGTCCGATAAAAGGAAAGAATGACTACCATCGTTATTACTGACCCTTATACAGAAAACAACTTTATACAAGATTAAGATAAAGAATTTTGTAGGGACGCCAGCGTGCTGCGTCCAAAGGGTTTCGTCGGAGTTATGTCACAAGCAAATCTCGCGAATCTCACGAAATAAAAGACACTTTTGCGAGATTGGCGAGATTGGCGTGAGGGAAATATCTTCGGACGCTGCACGCAACGTGTCCCTCTTGCCCTTATTCAACAGGCGCCTTATAATCCGGCCGAAGAGATACGGATTGGTCTGTGGGGAAGTCTGCGGGAACAGGTTGTTTCACCTTGCCGGTGGCTGCCCATTCGGCTCCGCGCAGTAGAAGGGTTTGGAAACCGACACACTGCATGGCAGGGTTGTCTTCGGCTGTGGGACCACAATGTCCTAACATGAGGTGGAAGATGCGTGCCTTGCCGTAATCTACGGTGAAGACCAGGGGTTCCTCTCTACCGGAACCACCTGTAGCGGGGTCAGCGGTGCCACTGTAGAGCAAGTCCTTTATGTTGGCGGGGCCTCGCATGGAATCATACATCTCGTCACGGGCATGCATCCAATTGTCTGGCAAACCTTTGGTAATGGGGTGTTTGGCATTGCGGCAATGCATGGGATACTCCCTTTGCTGGCCGTGCGAACCTCCGTGTCCGGGACGATTGTCAAGCACCAGTTCGCCATCCTTCAGATAACAGTAAGGGCCAGACTTCTCATTACGGCCTTCCCAACCGCCAAGGGCTATGATACGGTTGAACTCTTCCCAACCGGAAAAGGCGTTGTCGGCGGCATGATAGATTACCACACCTCCACCCTTACGGACATACTTCACGAATGCCGAATCGGTTTCTGCCGGCCAACGGTCTCCATTATAGTCGAGCACCACCACATCGTACTGGGAGAAATCGGGTTTAAAGGTAGTCATATCTCCGCCAGCAGGTGCCGTAAGGGCTATGTCGGTAACAAACAGTCCGGAATTGTCCAATATCTGCTTGAGTACCTTATGGCTTACCTGCCAGTTGTGGTTGTTCTGTCCGGAAACGACCAAGGCCTTTATGGGCTTTGACTGACAACTGCAAATGTGCATTACCGCACATGCGAGCATTAAAATCCTTAACGCTTTTCTGAAAATATCCATAATACCTTATTTATATATATAATATAACGCTAAAGGAATAAAGAGAGTCCGGCCTACGACTCCGTCTGGAGCAGGCCGGACTCTGCTATGTTCAAGTTATGAGGCTTTATTTCTTTGCCGCGGTTTTCTTGGCCGCTGGCTTCTTGGCCGCAGCAGTTTCCTTTTTGTCAGCGGGTTTCTTTGCAGCAGCCTTCTTGGCTGGCTCTTCCGCTATTGGAGCTTCAGCAGGAGTCTCTGCAAGAGCTTCTTCCTTGGCTTCGTATTTCTCAAGGCGAGCCTTGAGACGTGCAATTTCCTTTTCCTTCACTTCCACGTCCTTACCCAAATTGGTAATCTGGGTATAAAGGCTGTTGAGTTCGTCATTCTCCACGGTATCGGGGAAGAGATCGCGCACTCTCTTGAGGAAGTCGCCAAGGATATTCATATAATTGGTGAACGCATCGTAAGGCGTTTCATAAATGCCACGATAGTTGTTCACCATCAGATTCTTGGTGGTCATGAAACGGAAATTGTCACTTGCCTGCAGACGGTCCCAGTCTTGCTTGATACGACGGTCGCGGCATGCCAAAATGCGGCCAACAATCTTCTCGTCATACAAACGATTGAAAGTGTCGCGCTGCATGCAGTTTCCGAGCAAGCTGCTGGTATCACGCTCTTCATCGTTCCAGCTTACGGGGTAGATGACCTCAAGCGGAGAAACGGGTTTGTTTGCTGCCAGCACCTCGGAAGGAGTTGCAAACTTCACACCACGCTTCTGTGCCTCGGCAGGAAGTGCCTTGATGAAGTCGAGAATATGGCTTTCCAGAGGCTGGTAGATACCAATGGCACTCAAATCCATGCAGATGTTTACCACATTCTCACCCTCGGGCATATCGGCAATCCAGCCAATATACTTGTCTGCCATCAAGGGATATTCATTCCAGGTACTGTTGTTGAAACGCAGGCTGATGTCATCGCTCAACTTATAGTCGCGCAACAGAAGGGCAAGGCGGTTGTCATGGGCACAACTGTAAACATAGTGGGGACTCTTCCATCCCAAAATGTGCTTGGCACCTTCCACCATCACGCCCTTGAATCCCATTTCTGCAATCACAGCGCCTATCTCATCATTGTAGATGAGCGAGCTGTTACGCATAACCTTGGGAGAACGGCCGAAGAGCTGCTTCATCTTCTTGGCCTGGCGCTTCACTTCCTCAATGAAACATTCGGTATTGCCCATTGAAGACAAGCCGTGGCTGTAAGGTTCGGCCAGGAACTCCACACATCCTGTATCGTTGAGTTGCTGCAGCAATTCAATTACTTCGGGTGCATATTGTTCAATCAGTTCCAAGGCCACACCACTAATGGAAAGAGCCACCTTGAATTCATTGCCATACATTTGAGCCATCTCCAGCATGGTCTTCAGGCTCGGGATGAAACTACGCTGGGCAGTCTCCTGTGTGGAGCGCTCGTTCTCGTAATCATCATAATAATAATGATCCGTGCCGATATCGAAGAAACGGTAACGCTTCAGATGATTCGGCTGATGAATCTCAAAATACAAACAAATTGTTTTCATATCGTATTGATTTCTTTATTCTTAAAATTATTTATGCATGATAATCATTCACGTCGAACCATCCGCGTCCGGTCAACTGGTCATAACAGCTACGGATGCGCAGGCCCACCTTCTCCCAAGTAATCTGGTCTACCTCGCGGAGTCCTTCCTCGCTCAAATACTTATAGAGCGCATCGTTGGTACAGATGCTGTAGATGGCATCGGCCATGGCATCAATGTCCCAATAGTCTACCTTGATGACATTGGTCAGGATTTCGCCACATCCACTCTGCTTGCTGATGATACTGGGACAACCGCACTGCATGGCTTCAAGCGGAGCAATACCGAACGGCTCGCTCACACTGGGCATGACGAAGACATCGGAGTTCTTATAGCATTCATATACCTGCTTTCCACGTTGGAAACCGGGGAAATGGCAACGGTCTGCAATACCGTATGCCGCAGCAAGCTCAATCATTGCATTCAACATATCACCACTACCCGCAAAACAGAAACGGATATTGTGACTGCGGTCAAGCACACGCTTGGCGGCCTCGATGAAATATTCGGGTCCCTTCTGCATGGTGATGCGGCCCAAGAAGGTAACCACCTTCTCATCCGGATTCTTGTGCGGCTCTATGGCACGAATCTCTTCGCTCAAAGGATAAACGGCATTGTGCATGGCCACACACTTGCGTGGATCCTGATGATACTGATGAATCACGGTCTGGCGAGTCAGTTCGCTCACGCACATGATACAGTCTGCATGGTCCATACCGTTTTTCTCTATACTGTACACAGTGGGGTTCACCTTACCACGGCTACGGTCAAAGTCTGTTGCATGCACGTGGATGCAAAGGGGCTTTCCGCTTACCATCTTGGCATGTACACCAGCGGGATAGGTAAGCCAATCGTGGGCATGAATCAAGTCAAAATCCTCACTGCGTGCCAATACACCGGATATGATACTGAAATTGTTGATTTCCTCATGCAAATTGCTGGGATAACCGCCGGCAAATCCTATACATCCCAAATCATCGAGTCCCTGCAGATAATTGAAGTCTGCATAGATATGGTTGCGGAAACGGTAATAGTCGCCAGAATTATGTCCGACCAATCTGCTACACAGATTCTCGTATTCCGGTTCGCGCCACACCACAGGCACCTGACTCATATTGATGATGTTCAGGAACTTTTCTTCCTCGCCTGTAGGCTTGGGCAGACAAAACGTGGTCTGCACATCGCCCTGCAGGCTGAGTCCCTTGGTTATACCATAGGACGCAACAGCCAATCCGCCGTATATCTTAGGAGGGAACTCCCATCCGAACATTAATACTTTCATATATCGTTCCTCCTTATATTTTAATATTCATTATACTGATCCACCAACTTCACCACACGCATAATCTCTGCCACATTCATGGCAAAACTGATGGCTCCACGTCCGTGGAAAGGCGGATTGCCATCGAACAGTTCGGGCAGCGTGCCGATGCAGTGATAGAAAAACTCTTCTTCATATCCCACAAGCAAGCGGTCCACATAACTGAGACGGCTCATCTTGTAAACCTTGAGACAGGCCGCCATATAGAATCCGTGCAACCAAGGCCATGCTGTTCCCTGATGGTAAGCATAGTCTCGCTGAATCTGCGGACCCACATACATGGGGTTATACCCGTTGCTCTTGGGGCTGAGAGAACGCAATCCCTTAGGCGTACTCAACTCACGGGTACAATAGTCGAGCACACTGCGCTGCTGTTTCTTGTCCAACGGAGAATAGTCCAAAGCTACGGCAAAAATCATGTTGGGACGCACATTGTATTCGCGATATCCGTCCACACAATAGTCGCACAAATAGCCAAACTCATTAAAGAACATACTGCTGAAATTCAGTGCTGTTACTGAAGCCGACTCTTCCATTTCTTTGACCATCTGAGCATTGTTGTTGGCCAGGCATACGGAAGAGACAAACTTAAGCGCATTGTACCACAAGGCATTGAATTCAACGATGTAGCCTGTACGCGGAACAATGGGACGTCCATTAGCGGTGCTGTTCATCCATGAGACAGCCTTTTCACGGCCTTCACACCATACAAGTCCGTTTTCATGAACCTGCAGATTGGGATGTTTGCCCGCACGCAGCCAATCCATAATATCCATTACCAGTTTTCCGTACTTTTCAATGCACTTTTCCATTGATACGAAACGTCCATACTGCTGGATACACCAAATGGCCCACAACAGGATATCGGGATGTTCAATCTCGGTCACACTGACACTGAGCGGCTCGCCTGTCATAAATTCGCGTATGGCCTTTTCTGCCGTTTCCATCACATCCTCGTACTTGGACACCTCGTTGTTTACCAATGTCAATCCGGGCAAAGAAATGAACATGTCACGGGCACGGCACTTGAACCAAGGATATCCGGCAAGTACATAATCCTCATGATCGCGATGTACAATGAACTGGTGGGCGCTGTTTACGAGCGTATTGTAGAAATTGTCGCGAGGCGTGCGCACTTTCAACTCAAATTCAGCCAATTCCGCCAACGAACTGGTGTCAATCTCGCTCAAACCAGCAGAGAACACTACGCTCTCACCCATTTTCATCTGCACCTCAAAGTAACCGGGAACATACAGATCCTCATTACTTGCATATCCGCGTTCCTGTTCCTTGGGATACTCAATGCCTCTATACCAGTCTGGTTTGAAGACAAACTCATTGGCCTTGTCCAACTGCATATAGAGTTCCGGATAACCTGGATACATGCTTGTCTTGATTCCATTCTCCACCATTGCATAGTCGCGTCTTGCTCCGCTGTTCTCGTGTGTGAACTCCCTCACACTACGGAAGGCCAGGAAAGGCTGCAGACGCAATGTCGTTGCCGAATGGGCTTCTACCAATGTGTAACGTATAATGATACGGTTCTCAAAATGCTGGAACATCATCTCGCGTTTCAGGATGACACCACCCACACGATATGTTGTGGTGGGCACCTGCAAAGAATCAAACTCTCGGATATACTTGTGTCCACGAGGGCTGAAATTGTCGCCTTGGTACTTGTGAAGTCCCAAATTGAATTCTGCGCCATGCTGTATCACAGTGGCGTCCAATGATGACAGAAGCACATGATTCTCATTATCCAATTCCGGCACAGGCACCACAAGCAAGCCATGATACTTGCGTGTATTGCAGTCCACGAGTGTGGTACATGCATAAGCACCTGAGCGATTGGATCTGAGCACCTCTTTCTGAAGAGAATCACCGAGATTTGTCATCAGCGTTTTGTCAAATCTTAAATAACTCATATTTACATCTGTGCTTTTAATGGTTTTTACTCCTTTAAATGCTCAAAGATACATTATTTTTTCTTGTCAAAAAAACTTTCGGCTACTTTTTTCAAGTACACACTTTCTTTTTGGTGCTTAATTTTGCCGAAATGTAAAAAAAAGAGTAATTTTGTGCTGTATAACATATCTTTGCAGCAAAAAGATGGGCAAAAAAGACAAAATTATCACAGAATGCCTTTGCAAAATGAACGAGCTTGTAAACACACTGAATGAAAAGCAAAAAGACGTTCTTAGCCAAGCCATTACCGTGCATCAATACAAAAAAAACGAGACAGTCTACCATTACGGTGAGACGCCTAAACACATGTTTTGTCTTTTGAGCGGAAAAATCAAAGTATACAAAGAAGGCATTGGAGGAAGAAACCAGATTGTCAGAGTGGCCAAACCGGTGGAATATCTTGGATACAGAGCTTATTTTGCAAACGGAAAATTCATTACAGCCGCTTCCACTTTGGAACCGTCATGCGTGGTAAAGATACCACTTACAGTGATTAAAGAACTGATTCTCGAAAACGCCGAACTGGGATGGTTTTTCATCAAGACCTTGTGTCAGGAATTGGGCCGGAGCGACCAGCGCACTGTAAACCTTACCCAAAAGCACATAAGGGGACGTCTGGCTGAAAGCCTGCTTTACCTGAAAGAGCGGTATGGCGTGGAAGCAGACGGATATACGCTAAGTATCTATCTCAGCCGGGAAGACCTGGCCAACCTGAGCAACATGACCACAAGCAATGCCATCCGCACCCTAAGCCTCTTTGCCGCAGACAAACTGGTTCTTGTGGACGGCAGAAAGATAAAGATTATTGACGAAGAAAGATTAAGGCAGATATCACGTCTTGGCTAAAAACTCCTCAACAGGAGCGACATCTTTACTCCAACTTTAGGGGACAATAAAATTGAGGCATTCCCTGCAAACAGACACTTCCATCCGTTTTACATTTTCATTTATCACATTTCCGTCAATACCCGTACAAGCACGTCCATTGTACGCCACCTCTATCTTTTCCCTCGTCCGAAAAGCTTTTACATTGGGATGATTCAGAAAACGTCCAGTCACCAACAGCCACAAGCCGTTGACCAACTGCAGCATCTTGGGATGTGAAACGATGCTGACATCCAACAAACCATTATAGGGAACAGCTCCAGGAGTCTGACCGTACCCGTGAGCATTACCAATACACATAGTCATCACACTCTGGTCTATAACATCTTGATTGACACGTATACAAAGTTGTTGGGAAATACGTTTGAAAAGGATGGAAAGTCTTCGCAGAGGGCGTGTAACGAAACCTAAGCGCCAAAAACGGGGCGTCCTATGCTTAATTTCCATGATATGTGCCGCCAATCCCACATTCACGCAATTCATGAAATAGCGCATTCCCCGTGTACCCTCTTCCGTATCCCATTGGCACTTTCCCACGTCAACCCTACGTGTTTTATGCCGTACAAGCACATCAATGCAATGTGAAAGGTTTTCTTCACTGAATCCCCAGAAATGGGCGAAATCATTTCCGCGGCCGTTTGGTATGATACCCAAAGAAATCTGGTCCCGCACGGAATCTTCTTCTGCCATCAAAGCGTTCAACGCCTGCCCCAAGACCCTGTCACCTCCGACAACAATCAGCGTGGTGTATCCGTTACGCACAAGCATTGATGTGAGCCGTTCCACACTGCCGGCACCGTCACTCTGCACAAAATCATACTCAAGACCTTTGTTTTCCATACACTCCCTCACCTGTTCCCAACATTTGTGAGGATGCATCACTCCAGGCTTAGGACAATACACAATACCCCATCTGGATACATTGTGTGGCGCAGACTTCTTGTTTTCCATTCAATGCAGGTTTTAAGTGTTCATCAATGTCAAAATCTCATCCACCTTTTCCGGCATATCCTTAGCGGCATCTATCCAATGGATGGGCGTTCCTCTGCGTTCCATGCCTCTGAACCATGTCATCTGACGCTTGGCGAACTGATGGATGGCAATTTCCAGTTGGCGCACCATTTCTTCGTATGAAAGTTCACCGATACAATAAAGTGTCAGGTATTTGTATTCCAATCCGTAATAAATAAGGTCATCCGCACTGACTGTCTCCAACAGTTTTCTGACCTCTTCAACCATACCTTCCTGGAGACGCGAATGCAAACGGGCTGTAATCCTTTGCCTTCTCACTTCACGGTCCACATCCACACCCACAACCAGACTATTCAAATTCAGAGCATCTTGTTCTTCAAGCGGGTGTTCCTTGTAATATTCCTGTATCTCTATGGCACGTATCGCCCTTTTTACCGTATCTATATCCGTTGTATTATGCAACGTCTTGTAGCGGGAAAGTATTTCCGCAAGTTCATCCAGAGAATACACCGACAGGCGTTCCCTCAACTCCGGATTCTCTGGCACATGGGCCATACGATAGCCTTTCAGCACAGACTCGACATACAAACCGGACCCACCGCACAAAATAGGAGTCTGTCCTCGGGATAGGATGTCCTCATACGCCTTTTTAAAAGCATCCTGATACTGAAAAAGATTGTATTTCTCCCCGGCATCTGCTATATCAATCAGATGATAGGGAATCGTTTTCCCTTCCACACAATAATCGGCCAGATCCTTCCCAGTGCCCAGATCCATCCCTCTATATAGTTGACGACTGTCTGCGCTGATAATTTCAGCATTGCCCAAACGGGCTGCCAGACTGGTTGCCAAGGATGTCTTTCCACTGGCTGTTGGACCCACTATTGCAATCAAATCATACTTCATTTTCACATTATATAATATAATATATAGGAAAAGTGCTTAAAGACAAGTACAAAGATAGTAAAAAAACCGATGAACATAGCGCCAATAAAGGGCATTTTTACGCCAATAGACAAAAAAAGATGTCCGGAAGCTATAAACTTCCGGACATCTTACCTATTTGATTTTGTTTTAAGCTATATATTAGCCGTTAACCTTCTTCATGTGAGCGATGAGTTCGAGAACCTTGTTAGAGTAACCGATCTCATTGTCATACCAAGAAACAACCTTAACGAAGGTGTCGGTCAGAGCGATACCAGCCTTAGCGTCGAAGATTGAAGTGCGGGTGTCACCCAAGAAGTCTGCAGAAACTACATCCTCATCGATGTAACCCAGAACACCCTTCAACTCGTTCTCAGAAGCAGCCTTCATTGCCTCGCAAATCTCAGCATAAGTAGCGGGCTTAGCCAGATTTACAGTCAGGTCAACTACAGATACGTCCAGAGTGGGAACGCGGAAAGCCATACCAGTCAACTTGCCGTTCAGTTCGGGAATTACCTTACCTACAGCCTTAGCAGCACCGGTAGAAGAGGGAATGATGTTGCCAGCAGCAGCACGACCACCACGCCAGTCCTTCAGAGAGGGACCGTCAACGGTCTTCTGAGTAGCGGTAGTAGAGTGTACGGTGGTCATCAAACCGTCAGTGATACCCCACTTGTCGTTCAACACCTTAGCGATGGGAGCCAAGCAGTTGGTGGTGCAAGATGCGTTAGATACGAACTGAGTACCCTTCTCATACTTGTCGAAGTTAACACCGCAAACGAACATAGGAGTAGCGTCCTTAGAGGGAGCTGACATTACAACATACTTGGCACCAGCCTCGATGTGAGCCTGAGCCTTGTCCTGAGACAGGAACAGACCAGTAGATTCAACAACATACTCAGCCTCAATCTCATTCCACTTCAGGTCAGCGGGATTGCGCTCAGCAGTTACACGGATTGCCTTACCGTTAACGATCAGCTTGCTGTTCTCAACGTCAGCCTCGATGGTGCCGTCGAACTGGCCGTGCATTGTGTCATACTTCAGCATGTAAGCCAAGTAATCTACGGGGCAAAGGTCATTGATACCTACAATCTCGATGTCATCGCGAGTCTGAGCAGCGCGGAAAACGAAACGACCGATACGGCCGAAACCATTAATACCTACTTTTGTTGCCATTTGTTTAATTTAAATTAATATTGGTTCAAAAATATAAAAATAACTTTTTAAAAATAACTTTTCTCTTAATTCTCCAAATTTTGAGATGCAAATCGTTGCGGTTTACCCGCAGTTACAATGTTCTGAAGACTTACATGCCACCAAAAGTAGCAGGAAAAGCAGCCAAACAGAAGCAAATACGACTCTTTTCATCACTTTTTTGTCTAATTCCATGCAAAATTACAATTTTCTTTTTAATTTCGTATCCAAATTCTGATAATTTTTAAAAAAACATGGCAAAAAACAACTTTCTCCAAGATTTTAAGGCTTTCGCAATGAAAGGCAATGTAGTAGACATGGCTGTCGGTGTGATCATCGGTGGCGCATTCGGAAAAATTGTCACTTCAGTCGTTAACGATCTTTTCATGCCTGTTATCGGTATGCTGGTGGGCGGTGTGAACTTTACCGACCTGAAACTGACACTTAAGGACGCTGTGCCCGAACAACTGAACGAAGCGGGCGAAGTAATCCAGGCTGCCGTACCGGCTGTAACGCTGAATTACGGAAACTTCCTGCAACAGACTTTCGATTTCCTCATCATCGCATTCTCCATTTTCTTGTTCATCAGCCTCATCAAGAAAGTAACAGAAAAGAAGAAGGTTGAAGAAGCCCCCGCTCCAGCTCCAGCTCCAGAGCCCAGCGCAGAGGAAAAGCTCCTCACAGAGATCCGTGACTTGCTCAAGAACAAATAATCACCTAAAACAGCAGAAGAAAAAATGAAGAAACTTATGTTCATTTGCGCTGCCCTCGTATCATGGGTGAGCAGTGCCAAGGCCATTGATTATGTACCAGAATCAGGCTTTACCAACGAAGCCCATGTCGGAATGTCAATTTCTTCATTCCGTGGTTTTCCTTGCGACCCCAAAGTAGGTATGGCATTCGGATGGAAGGGTGAATACATGCTTCCCGGTGCCATGGGAACTTTTGTAAACTTCGGTCTTGATGTTTTGCAGAAAGGTGCAAAATTCCCAACTCCCGCAGGAGACATCAAGCAGAACGCATTCTACCTGTCTCTGCCCGTCCATGCAGGATACCGCTACAACATATTAGAAGATCTGGGCGTGTTTGCCGACTTCGGCCCCTTCTTCTCTGCAGGCTTTGCCAGCAATAACCATTGGTTTGGAAAGGACGAGTATGATGCCCGCCGTTTCGACATCGGTTTGGGATTCCGTGTAGGAGCCGAATACAACGACCATATCAACCTCACATTTGGTTTCGACTGGGGAATGGCAGACTTCTACAAGCCAGAGCACTTTACACGTAACACCTTCTGCAGCACCATCTGCTTGGGTTACAGATTCTAAAAAACGATTATTTGAAACGTGATGTTTTCACGACTAATATTTATCGTATCTTTTATCGTGCTTGCCGGTAGTTCCGTGCAAGCACGATTGCTTTCCCGCGTAAAGCCGGAAAGCGCTGGAATGAATTCCGCCCATCTTTCTTTGGCGGACAGTGCCCTCAACCATGCCATTTCCGCTGGTGAAATACCCGGAGCGGTGCTGGCTGTGGTACGACATGGAAAAATGGCCTACCTAAAGGCGTATGGCAACCGACAGACCTACCCTTCGGCCGAAGAAATGACCACCAACACCATTTTCGACCTGGCATCGTGCAGCAAGTCTTCCTCTACGGCCATCTGTGCCATGCAGCTAATTGAAAGAGGACAAATGCGTCTGCTCGACCCTGTAAGCCGTTACCTTCCCGGTTTCCAACCCTGGAAAGACCCCAAGACTGGCGAAACCACGGAAATTCGCATCCAGCATCTGCTCACCCACTCTTCCGGTCTTCCTGCCTATGCCTCTGTGGAACCGCTCAGAAAGCAGCACGGATCACCCTGTCCCGATGCCTTGCTGGCACATATAAGTAATGTAAGAAGACAGTTTGCCCCCGCAACCGGTTTTCGATACAGTTGCCTCAATTTCATCACCCTGCAATACGTCATTGAGCGCATCACAGGACAGTCATTGGCCGATTATGCCCACGCCAACGTCTTCAAACCGTTGGGAATGTCGCATACCGCCTATTGTCCTCCTGCCGAATGGAAGCCCATCATTGCCCCCACCGAGCGTCAGGCAGACGGAAGCGTATTGCGTGGTGTGGTGCATGACCCTCTGGCAAGGGTCATCAACGGCGGTATCAGCGGCAATGCCGGACTGTTTTCCAGTGCCGAGGATCTTGCAGTATTGTGTGCAGCCTTGCAGAATGGAGGAGAATGGAACGGGGCACGTATCCTGAGTCCTGCTACAGTCAAAGCCATGCGCACCGTTCCAGAAAATGTAAAGGAGTTTGGACGGACATTGGGTTGGGACTGCTATTCGGCATATTCCAGCAACAAAGGCGACTTGTTTTCCGAGCAAGCTTATGGCCACACAGGCTTCACCGGCACAAGCATTGTCATTGACCCCGTTACGGATACCAGCGTGATACTGCTCATCAATGCCGTCCACCCCAATGAGGGCCACGGCGTCATCCGCCTCCGTTCCATCATTGCCAATATTGTAGCGGCAAGCATCATCAAGTAAAACACTCATCAAAAAAAGACCATGAAGAAGAATTTCTTTTGCCTGCTCCTTGCGTGGGTTTGCGCCATCACGTCCCTTAGCGCATTGGACATATCACGCCTTCCACACCAAATTAGCAGCGGACCGCAAGGCAGACACCATGTCCAGGGCATAGCTTACGACGAGAAGAACGATTGCATTTATATGTCCTTCACCACCACTCTCATCAAGGTGGACCTGCAAGGGCGTGTGTTGGGAAGCGTACAAGGCCTGACCGGACACCTGGGCTGCATGGCATTGAATCCCGATGACGGCCGTCTGTACGCCAGTCTGGAATACAAGCACGATGGCATTGGCAAAGGCATTGGCACCCAAGCCAACGACAAGGCCAACGGCTTCTATGTGGCCATCTTTGATGTGGACCGCATCACACGCCCCAACATGGATGCCGCCGAGGTGATGACTACCGTTTACATCCGTGAGGCAGTGACGGACTATGAAGCCAAGGTCATTAACCAAGGCAAGGAAGTTGACCACCGCCACGGCTGTTCCGGCATAGACGGACTTGCCATTGCGCCCAAATGGGGCAAGAAAGGTGGCCGACAAATGCTTTACACGTCCTATGGCGTCTATGGAGACAACAACCGCACCGACAATGACTATCAGGTAATCCTCTGTTACGACATCAGCAAGTGGAAAAAGTATGAGCAACCCCTCTCGTCGCTGAATCTCCACCAGAGCGGCCCCGAAAAACCCAACCGGAAATATTTCGTCCGCACAGGAAACACCACTTACGGCATCCAGAACCTGGCATACGACAAGTATTCCGGCCACATGCTGGCAGCGGTTTATCCCGGCAAGAAGACTGAATGGCCCAATTATAATCTTTTTGTGATTGACGGCACACAGAAACCCAAGAAAAGCAATCTGCACGGATTTGACCATCCCACCAAAGGATGGACATTGAGCCTACTGCCGCAAGGAGAGCACGATGCCAAGACCGACACCTGGGGATTCCGATTCCCTTACGGCAGCACCGGCATCTGCTCGCTTGGAGACGGTTATTTCTATGTATCGCACCCCGGAAAGGATGCCCAGACCGGCCAGCAATGCACCACACTCTACTTATATAAGTGGAATGGTGGCACATGGAGTTTGGTTGAGTAAAATTGCCTGCAACTCAACCGCCGACCTTAATCAAAGTGGCTGCTGAATGAAATACTGGCAGCAAGTTAGCGCTGCTTTTTTCTCCTTGCCAGTTCGTCCCACGCCGGAGGTGTTTTTCCGAGCAAATGACGTACAAAGAAGTCGAACCGCTTGTGGTCTCCATAAGATTCGCCCATGGTATGGCGTGCACCGGGGATAACGATCAGTTCAAAATCCTTTCCGGCACGAATGAGAGCATCGGCCAACTGCATGGTGCTGGCGGGGTCTACGTTGTCATCCTTTTCGCCCACCACCAACATGAGGGGGCGGTTGAGCAAATGGGCATTCTCCACATTGGAGCAACGGACGTAACTGCTATCCACCGGCCAGCCCATCCATTGTTCGTTCCACCAAATCTTGTCCATTCGATTGTCATGGCATCCGCAAGCGCTATAGGCAGCCTTGTAAAAGTCGCCATGCCAAAGGAGGGCTGCCGTGCTTTCCTGACCGCCTGCGCTACAGCCATAAATGCCAACCCTGAGCGTATCCATATAGGCATATTTTTCCGCTGCCGCCTTAATCCAAGCCTTGCGGTCGGGGAATCCGGCATCACGCAAGTTCTTGTAGCACACCTCCTCAAAGGCCTTTCCGCGGAAACTGGTGCCCATGGCGTCCAACTGTACCACAATGAAACCCAATTCGGCTAGCATGTGCGTATTCCAGTTGAAGCACAGGAACGACTTTGGCGTATAGGCATCACCAGGACCGGCATAGATGTATTCTATAATGGGATATTTGCGCGAAGGGTCAAAATTGGTGGGACGCTGGATGATTCCCCACATAAGGGTTTTGCCATCTCGTCCGGGAGCCGAAAAGACCTCGGGAGCCACCCAACCAGACTGCTTGAGGGCACTGATGTCCGCTTTGGCTACAGGCTGAACATTATGGGGATTCTGCACACTTCGCACCACGGTCTGCGGAGCTTGTTCCTGTGTGGACCATGTATCCACCAAGTAGGTGAATGAGTCATTGAACTGCACTTCATGGTTTCCGGTTTCTGGGGTAAGGCAGGTAAGCCCCTTTCCATCAAATCCAATCCGATAATAGCGTACCAGATACGGGTCTTCCTTTTCCACCATGCCATTGGCACTGAAGAATATCTGGCGTTTGTCCTCATCCACATGCACCACCCTGCGTACGCCCCACTCTCCCTTGGTTATCTGACGTTTCACACGGCCGTGCTCCACATCAATCAGATACAGGTGGTTCCATCCGTCACGTTCGCTCATCCAAAGCATTTCCTTTCCCGAATGCAGATGCCGACGGAAATAGCGGTTATAATTGACATACGTCTGGCTTCGCTCCTCAACAATGGTTCGGACCTTGCCTGTGGGCACATCCATGGCCATGACGCAGAACAGCTGGTGTCCACGCTGATTATACTCAAAAGTAACCGACTTGGAATCCTCCATCCAGTCCGGTCCCCGCAAGTCATACTGGTTAGCTATCGCAGACTGGGGCACTTCAAGCTTGTTGCCGCTTGCCACCTCGAACACACAAGGGATACGTTGTTTCAAGGCATCGCCGGGCTTGGCATATTCCTGTTGGTGCAGAATGGGTTGCAACTGAGTAAGAGGACTGCTTTCCACATAATAGACATAGCGTTTCTCGGCAACAGGCAGCACACGGCAGGTGGCCACCCATCGGCTGTCCGGGCTCCAACGCAGATAGGCGCTATAATAGGATGCCAACGTGCCGTCGAAACTCAGTTGACGTTCGTTCTTGCCGTCTTTGTCGCAAACAAACAAGTTGCCTTCGCGCACAAAAGCCATCTTGAGGCTGTCTGGCGAATAAGCGGGTGCGGCTTGCCTTTCATCGTCAGTCACCATCCAGTGCCTGCGCATCAGCTGAGGCCCCCTCACCTCACTTCCATGAGGCGGGTTGTAACGCTGTCGCTCCCTGCGCTGTGGAGCTTTCGGTTCTTGAGGAGAATCGGCAATGACAAGCCCGCCCTTGCCGTCCAACGTACCCGTCTTTCTCACCATTCCCTGCGATGTCTGCAGATTGTAGGTAAAGGATGACTCATCACGCCAATGTATGTCATAGACTGCATCCACCACCTTGGAACGACCAAACTTTCCGGACAGTTCGTACGCACGCAAATAATCTTCAATAGTACCCTGTGCCGTGGACTGCAAGGTACAAGCCAGCACGAATACTGGCAACAAATTCTTCTTTTTCATCATATATTTGTTTTGCCAGACCTTTAAACCCGAGGGAATTCGGCCCAAGTGTATGCAAATTTAATGCAAGGCTGCCAATACTGCAAATTTAAGGGCATACTTATAGCTATTCTGCGTCATTTTCCTTCAGAAAGCGCACAATAATACTTTTTTCAATTATTTCCGGCAGCAATATCAATGTTTGGCAATGTTTAAAATCGCCCATACAAAAAAAAGGAGTATCTTTGCAGATAAATATGGAAACAAAATCCCAAATAAAAGCTTTTGCGCTGTACAGGCTGCCCCACTCTGCCGAAATACGTTTGGTCAGAGAGGAAGAGCTGCCGGTACTTGCCCTGGACAAAATCAGTCGGCTCGATGGCATAGAAGGTTTTGTCCTTGCCCCTTTTCACATTACAGCCGAAAAGCCTGTTGTGGTGATTCAAGGCAGGCACCAGACCTACGTTTCCGGACAGACCGTTCTGCCCGAATGCCACTTCGGCACTCACACCGAGGCCGAACACGAAGGCAAGGAAAGCTATGAAAAGGATTTCTGCCGTTTCCACAATGCCCTTTCGCAAGGACATTTCGGCAAACTGGTACTTGCCCGCCGATGCAATGTGCCTGGGAAAGGACCCATTTCGCCGGAAAGTCTCTTCCTGGATGCTTGCCAACGCTATCCTCGCATGATGATTGCGCTGGTATCTTCCGCCCAAAGCGGAACCTGGCTCATGGCCACTCCGGAAACCCTGCTCAGAGGCGACGGCAAGACATGGCACACCATGGCGCTGGCCGGCACAATGAAACTCTCGGAACAAGAATTGCTGAGTTTTGACTGCCCCATCGGCAGCCCTGGAAAGCAGCCCCAATGGAGCGCAAAGAACCGCGCCGAGCAGCAGTTGGTGGCCGACTATCTGGCCAGAAGGCTGAAAATGCATTCGGACAACATCATGCAACAGCCCACGCATACCGTTAGAGCCGGAAATCTGGTACATCTGCGGAGCGATTTCACCTTTACGCTTCCCTCCACGGACAAGTTGGGAACGTTGCTTGAAAGCCTGCATCCCACACCCGCTGTTTGCGGTCTGCCAAAGGAAGAGGCACGCAACTTTATCCTTGAGAACGAATCGGCTCCGAGAGAATACTACAGCGGCTTCATGGGACCGCTCTGCATGGAGGGCGAAACGCATCTTTATGTGGCGCTGCGCTGCATGCGACTCTTCCCCCAATGCCATGTCCTTTACGCCGGGGGCGGCCTGCTGCCGGAAAGCATTGCGGAAAACGAATGGAGGGAGACGGAACAGAAAATGGAAACAATGAGATTATGTATAGCTGCATCACAAACGTAAACATCCTGACATCCCTGCTCATCAGCCATGGCATCAAGGAGGCCGTTGTATGCCCCGGGGCACACAACGCGGCCTTGGCGCACAACCTGAACGAATGCGGGAGCATCCGTTGCCAAGCGGTAACGGACGAGCGCTCGGCCGGATTCGTAGCACTGGGAATGGCCATCCAGTTGGGACGGCCGGTGGCGGTCTGCGTCACATCGGGTTCGGCGCTGCTCAACCTCTTGCCCTCCGTGGCAGAAGCCTTTTACCAGCAAGTGCCGCTGGTCATCATTTCCGCAGACAGACCCCAGGCATGGATTGACCAGCTGGACGGACAGACCTTGCCCCAGCCCGATGCGTTAGGCAAATTTGTACGCTATGCCGCCAATCTGCCCGAACCCACGGACGACACCCAGCGCTGGTATTGCAACCGCTTGGTGAACGAGGCGCTTCTGGCCACAATCCATCCCACAGCAGGCCCGGTCCACATAAATGTACCCATCAGTCGCGACCTTCATAATTTCTGCAAAAATGAACTCCCTCGGGAGAGAAAAATATTTTCCTCGGGAGGAAAAAAAATATTGCCCGACACAGACCATCCCTTATATGCCGCATTCAGCAAGGCCAGACGCAGGCTGATTGTCATCGGCCAACTGGCACAATCCACCGCCCAATCCCTGACGCCCCATCTGAAAGCGCTGGCCAAGAACAGCATGGTTGTCCACGAATGTTTGGGCGGCGATGCCTTTCTGCCCTGCCCCATCGATGCGGTCATCAGCAAGGAGAACGAAATGTTGCAGCCCGACTTCATCCTCTATCTGGGCAGGACGCTCGTCAGCAAGCCTTTCAAATTGTGGATAAGACGGCAGAAAGCCGAATGCTGGATGGTAAACGCCACCGGCAAAGTGGAGGACGTGACGGGTTTCCTCACCGGCATCGTTGAGGCAGGGGAAGAAGAAGTCCTCTCTCGCCTTTCCGCCCTGAAGCCCGACTCTGATACACACTATCTGACCGAATGGAACACCTTCATGGAAACATCCAGGGCACACGCCATGAAAGCGGATTTGCCGTGGTCGCAAGCCAGCATTGTCAGAGCTTTTGAACAACGAATTGAGGAAGAGGGGACAAACCGGACCGTCTGCTATGCCAACAGTTCCGCCGTGCGCTTGGCAAACCTCTTCTCCACCCATTATTGCCAATGCAACCGTGGAGTGAACGGCATTGAAGGAAGCCTGTCCACCGCAGCTGGCATCTCACTTGCCTCGAACGGCGGAAGAACCTATTGCGTCATCGGTGACCTGAGTTTCTTCTATGACCAAAATGCCCTCTGGATACAAGGACTCGGCGAAAACCTCCGCATCCTTCTGCTCAACAACGGCGGAGGAGGCATCTTTACCCGCTTTGACGGACTGCGTAACAGCCAGGCAAGGGAAAGCCTCATCATGGCACGGCATTGCACTTCGGCCAGAGGCATCTGCCAAAGTTACGGCATAGACTACATGGACGTTTCCGATGCCGCCCAACTGGCCGAAGGGCTTGACTTCCTTTGCAAGGACAAGGCAGAAGGCCCACGGCTTCTGGAGGTGTTCACGGAAATGGAAAGCGACCAACTGGCCCTTGACATACTGAACAAGCTATAAGGCCGAAGCCCAACAACAGGAATCCAATAACAAAAAAGATAATACAATGAGAGAATGGAAAAAGATTGAAGGGTTCGATTTCAAGGAAATCCTCTTCGAAGAATACAACCGCATAGCCAAAATCACCATCAACCGCCCCCGCTACCGCAATGCCTTCACACCGCTCACGGTAAGCGAGATGTCAAAGGCTTTTGAATATTGCCGCGAGTCATCAGGCATCCGCATTGTACTGCTCACCGGAGCCGGAGATATGGCCTTCTGTGCCGGAGGCGACATGAATGTGAAAGGCCACGGAGGATATGTGGGCGATGACGGTGTGCCTCGCCTCAACGTGCTGGATGTGCAGATGCAGATCCGCCGTCTGCCCAAGCCCGTCATTGCCATGGTAAACGGATTTGCTATCGGCGGAGGCCATGTGCTGCACGTTGTGTGCGACCTCACCATTGCCGCAGAGCATGCCCGTTTCGGACAGACAGGTCCCAAGGTGGGTTCTTTCGATGCCGGATTTGGCGCCAGTTATCTGGCCCGTCTCGTAGGGCAGAAGAAAGCCCGCGAAATCTGGTTCCTTTGCCGCCAATACACCGCACAGGAAGCCATGGAGATGGGAATGGTGAACAAGGTTGTTCCCCTGGATCAGCTGGAAGACACCTGTGTGGAATGGGCAGAAGAGATGATGGAACGCTCGCCGCTGGCATTGCGCATGATAAAATGTGGCCTCAATGCCGAACTGGACGGCCAGGCCGGCATTCAGCAACTGGCGGGAGACGCCACCATGCTTTATTATACAATGGAAGAGGCGCACGAAGGCGGAAAGGCATTCCTGGAAAAGCGCAAACCCGACTTTGACAAATACCCCTACTTCCCATGACATTGCCCTTGCAAGCAAGAATTGAGGAACGGACTTTCCACTTCAAACAGCCAGCCGGCACATCAAGGGGAGTGTACCGCACCCGTAAAAGCTGGTTCATCACGCTGACCGACAAGGAAGGGCGACAGGGCATTGGCGAATGTGCCCCACTGCCCAATCTCAGTTGCGATGACATACCCAACTATGCCGAAGTGCTGGCCCGCCATTGCCGTACGCTTGAACAGACAGGCGAAATCCCCTTCGAGGCACTCCGTCCCCACCCCTCCATGCTTTTCGGCATGGAAACGGCCATGCTCCACCTCAAGAGCGGCGGACTGCAATTCTATGACACGCCCTGGAGCCGGGGCGAGGAAGGCATTCCCATTAACGGACTGGTGTGGATGGGCACCAAAGAAGAAATGCAGGAACGCCTCATAGAAAAGATTGAGGCCGGCTTCTCTTGCATCAAGCTCAAGATTGGTGTGGACCTGGAAGGAGAACTCGAACTTTTGGAATATGTCCGCTGCCGCTTTGGGCGAGGCGAAGTGCAGTTGCGGGTGGATGCCAACGGAGCCTTTTCCGCCAGTGAGGCCGGTGAGATTCTGCGTTGGCTGCACTCCTATGACCTGCATTCCATTGAACAGCCCATCCGTGCCGGACAATGGAAAGACATGGCGCGCCTGTGCCGCATATCCAGTCTGCCCATCGCCCTGGACGAAGAACTGATTGGCATAAACGAATTGCAGGAAAAAAAACGGCTTCTGGACGAGATCAAGCCCAGTTACCTTGTGTTGAAACCCTCGCTCCACGGAGGCATGCAAGGCACCCGCGAATGGGTGGAACTGGCCCGCCAACGTGGCATAGGCTCGTGGGTGACCAGCGCCCTGGAAAGCAACGTGGGTCTGCACGCCATTGCCCATCTGACCACCCAGCTCTATGGCAACCACATTGAAATGGCACAAGGGTTGGGCACTGGATTGCTCTACACCGACAACATTGATATGCCCCTGTGTATCAAAGGACAAGAGATATGGCACCTATAGCAACGCTTGACGATTTTTTGCAGGAATGGAACGCAGAAGATAAGTACTTGACGGTTCATACCAGCGGTTCCACCGGAGCGCCAAAGCCCATTCGTGTAGAAAAGAAACGTATGAGGGCAAGCGCCCGCCTCACCTGTGATTTTCTGGGGCTGAAGGAGGGAGACAACGCCTTGTTGTGCCTGTCCCTTGACTATATTGCAGGAAAAATGATGGTGGTACGCGCCCTGGAGCGAAGGCTGAATCTCCACTGTATAAAGCCCGGCAGCCATCCCATGGCAGAGAGCGGACTGCCATCCGTCATAGACCTCTGCGCCATGGTTCCCATGCAAGTGATGCGTTCCCTGCAATCGGCTCAAGAGCGGGTAAACCTGTGCCGCATACGCCATCTGCTCATCGGCGGCGGAAGCATCCATCCACTTCTGGAAGCCGAACTGCAGACACTCCCTTGCCAGGCATGGAGCACCTACGGCATGACGGAAACCCTTTCACACATTGCCCTGCGAAAAGTAAACGGTCCGGATGCCAGTCTTTGGTACAGACCGTTTGAGGGCATCCGCATAAGCCTCACAGACGGAGAATGCCTCGCCATCCATGCGCCCATGTTATGCCCCGAGGTACTCCACACCCATGACAGGGCAGAAATACGCCAAACCCAAGACGGGCACACCGAATTCCGCATTCTGGGACGCACGGACAACGTCATCAGCAGCGGAGGAATCAAAATCCAGACCGAAGAAGTGGAAAGCCTGCTTGCCCCTCATCTGCGACATCCCTTCATGATAACCAAGTGCAGCGACCCCGAACTGGGCGAAAAGGTGGTCTTGCTCACGGAAAGCACCTCCATCCACGACATTGAGACCACCTGCCGCACCGTGCTGCCGCGCCACTGGCAGCCACGCAGAATCATCTGCGTTGACGCCATTCCCCTCACCCCCAACGGAAAGCCGGCAAGAGCCAAGGCACAGAAGATTGCAGAAGGACAGGGCTGATTGCGGGTGCAATGTATTTTTTTGCCCTCCGCTTCCATTTTTTCACCTTTCCATAGGCCTATTTCCAAATTTTATGCGTAAGTTTGCATAAGAAAACTTGAAAAAAAGATTATATCATGACCAACATTGAAACCACCTACGCAGGATTGAAACTGAAGAATCCCATCATCGTTGCCAGTTCCGGACTGACAGACAGTGCCGCCAAAAACCAGAAAATGGAAAAGGCCGGAGCCGGAGCGATAGTCCTCAAATCCCTCTTTGAAGAACAGATTCTCCGCGAGACAGCCTCCATGACAAAAAACTATTCGGGCATGGACGGTTGCGACTATCTGGAAACCTATGTCCGCCAGCACCAGTTGGCCAACTACATCAAACTGATAGCCGACACCAAGAAGGTATGCACCATTCCCGTCATTGCCAGCATCAGCTGCTATGACGATGCTGGATGGACCGAATTCGCACAGCAGATTGAACAGGCCGGAGCAGACGCCATCGAAGTGAACATGATGGCACTACAGACCGCAACAGACTATGCCTATGGCAGCTTTGAGAAACGTCACATCGACGTGTTCACCCAATTGAAGAAAGTCGTGGGTCTGCCCATCATCATGAAGTTGGGAAGCAACCTCACCTGTCCTCCCGCACTCATCCACCAGCTTTTTGCCCACGGAGCGGCAGCGGTAGTACTCTTCAACCGCCTGTATCAGCCCGATATAGACATTGACACCATGACACAGACATCGGGCATGGTCTTCAGCCAACAGGCCGACCTCTCCACCACCCTGCGCTGGTTGGGCATCACATCGGCACAAGTCCCCCAATTGGACATGGCTGCCTCTGGTGGCATACACGAACCGCAGGACGTGGTAAAGGCCATTTTGGCTGGTGCAACAGCCGTGGAAATTTGCAGCGCCATCTATCTGCAAGGAGAAAGCTTCATTGACCAATGCACCGAGTTCCTCACTGAATGGCTTGAGAGCAAAGGCATCCCAACAATTGCCGAAGCCAAAGGCAGGCTTAACCAGAAGAATGTCAGCGACAACAGCACATTCGAGCGCGCACAATTCATGCGCTACTATTCATCGCATGAACAGTAAAAACACACGAAACCGCATGCAAGAATTGACATAAATCAAAAAAACAGAACTTTTAATAAAACTGTTAGACAAAATACTTGCAGATTCCCTGAAAACATGTAATTTTGCATCGTGTTTTTCATGGTATTAGATTTTAAGGTTAATTGAAAAGATTGGTTGTCGGGATGACAACCTTCTTTTTTTATATACCCCTCCCTCCTAATACGCTACCCCAAAAACACCTTTCCCACATAATTGCCAATACAAAAAAAACTTTACAAAGAAACAATTTGAAGTAAAACCAGCTGGAAAGTCGGAAACGGCCAGTTGGGAAAATTTTATTTCCCTGTTGGAAAAATATTTTTTCTCAGTTGAAAAATTATTTTTTTCCAACTGGGCACTTTCAGAAGCCCTTTTTGACGCATTTTTACTCGTTTTTGACCTCTTATGGTTATTATCAGTGAACACCAAAAAAGTTTTACGTTTTTTATCTTTGTTTAGACACAAGAACAAAAGAAACATATTTATAACCCTCACGCAAATCTCGCCAATCCCGCAAATGCTTCTTTTATTTCGTGAGATTCGTGAGATTCGCGTGAGAAATAACGTCAAACATTAAATAAGGAATAAATCTGTCAAAAAACAAGAAAAAGGAGTTTGTATGGAATGCAACAAAACCAATAAATACGCATCTAATTAATATTCAATATGATACAACAATACTAATCCCATACTTAAAACACAAGAAAAAAAGACTTAAGTGTTTCTCGAGTTTTACTTAAGTCTTTCCCGAAAAACACTTAACTGTTTCCAGAGAAACACTTAAGTGATACTTTTTGCCCTATTTTCGTGTAAAGAATTTTGCAGACAAGGAGAGGAAAAACAATCTTATGAGCGTATCTATAAATGCGAGCGGAAACCGAATCAATATAATCAGGTTTCCGTTCGCTTTATAATTATATATTATTGATGTCCGATAAAAACAATTATTGCTGTCCGGTAAAACTCAAAATAGCACAAAACCTTAGTCCGAACTCCTTTATAATTAAGGATTCGGACTTTTTTGTGATAAAAGCAAGCCCCCCCTAACTAAAAAGTATTGGTTGTGGGGGTGCTTTTTGTACTTCTCTCTCAAGCATGTCCTCCCACGTTTTGTCTGGATTCTCCATAAACGAGATAAAGTTGATGTAGTACATGAGTGTGAGGCGAATCATTGTTACCACCTGTGAGAATGCACATTTCCTTTTTATACTTCTTGAAAGGACTGTTATCAGCAAATTGGCGATTAATACGCACCACGTTTGTATCTGTATGGCATTAACACTATCGCCATAGAAGAAATTATGGGCTTCTGCTTTCATCCCTATTTCCAGTTCACGAAGAGAATCAAAGTGTTTAAGCACTCCAAAGAGCATCACCACTAAATGTTCATACCCGCCAAAACGTTTGACGTAAGACTCGCTGCCTTGCGTAT
>JAFNXL010000085.1 GCA_017379075.1 Bacteroidaceae bacterium | reverse complement strand
GCGCACCATTGATACCTTCAATCCCATTGTAGAGGGTGGCACCGGATTCATCCCCGGCCCCTTCGGAACCGGAAAGACTGTGCTTCAGCACGCCATCTCCAAGCAGGCCGAGGCCGATATCGTTATCATTGCAGCCTGTGGTGAGCGTGCCAATGAGGTTGTGGAAATCTTCACCGAGTTCCCCGAACTGATTGACCCCCATACCGGACGCAAGCTGATGGAGCGTACCATCATCATTGCCAACACCTCTAACATGCCCGTGGCAGCCCGTGAAGCCTCTGTGTACACCGCCATGACTATGGCGGAATATTACCGTGCGATGGGTTTGCGCGTCCTGCTTATGGCCGACTCTACCAGCCGTTGGGCACAGGCGCTGCGCGAGATGTCAAACCGAATGGAGGAACTTCCCGGCCCCGATGCCTTCCCCATGGACTTGGGTGCTTTGGTGGCCAACTTCTACGGTCGTGCCGGCTATGTGTTCCTCAACAACGGCGAGGCTGGAAGTATCACCTTCCTGGGTACGGTATCTCCTGCCGGTGGTAACCTGAAGGAACCCGTTACCGAGAATACAAAGAAGGTGGCCCGTTGTTTCTACGCCTTGGAACAGGACCGTGCCGACAAGAAGCGTTATCCTGCGGTAAACCCCATCGATTCATACAGCAAGTACCTCGAATATCCCGAATTTGCGGAATACATTGGCAAGCACATCAATGACCAGTGGATTCCCAAGGTGCTCAACCTGAAGACCCGCATGTTGCGCGGTAAGGAAATTGCCGAACAGATCAACATCTTGGGTGATGACGGTGTGCCTGTAGAGTACCACGTTACCTTCTGGAAGAGCGAAATCATCGACTACGTCATTCTGCAGCAGGATGCGTTTGACGAGGTGGATGCGGTTACTCCGCTGGAGCGTCAGGAAGAGATCCTGAATCTTGTAACCACCATTTGCGACAAGGAATATGACTTCGAGACTTTCCAGGATGTTATCGACTACTTCAAGAAGATGATCAACCTGTGCAAGCAGATGAACTATTCTCCCTTCAAGAGCGAGCAGTACAGCGACTTCAAACGTCAGGTAGAGGAAATGCTTAATGCATAATCAACAGGCAGGACGTTAAGCACTAAACATTATATATAATATATAAAGATATGGCTACAGCATTTCAAAAAGTATATACAACCATCAGCCAGATAACCAAGGCCACCTGCAGTCTGAAAGCGCGTGGAGTGGGTTATGACGAACTGGCAACCATCAACGGCAAACTGGCCCAGGTGGTAAAGATTATGGGCGATGAGGTTACGCTGCAGGTATTTGAGGGTACTGCCGGTATTCCCACTGACGCTGAGGTGATTTTCCTCGGCAAGAGCCCCTCGCTGAAGGTTAGCGAGCAATTGGCCGGACGTTTCTTCAACGCTTATGGAAACCCCATTGACGGCGGACCCGAAATTGAAGGCCGCGAGGTGGAAATCGGTGGTCCCAGCGTGAACCCCGTACGCCGCAAGCAGCCCAGCGAGCTTATTGCAACCGGTATTGCCGGTATCGACTTGAACAATACCCTGGTCAGCGGACAGAAGATTCCTTTCTTTGCCGACCCCGACCAGCCCTTTAACGAAGTAATGGCTATGGTGGCCATGCGTGCCAAGGCAGACAAGATCATCCTGGGCGGTATGGGTATGACCAACGACGACTATTACTTCTTCCGCAACACATTCTCAAATGCCGGAGCTTTGGACCGTATCATCTCTTTCATCAATACGACCGAAGACCCCGCTGTGGAGCGTCTGCTTATCCCGGACATGGCATTGACTGCCGCCGAGTATTTTGCCGTGGAGAAGCATGAGACCGTTCTGGTGTTGCTCACCGACATGACTTCTTATGCCGACTCTCTCTCCATTGTGAGCAACCGTATGGACCAGATTCCCAGTAAGGACTCCATGCCCGGTTCACTGTATTCAGACTTGGCGAAGATTTACGAGAAGGCTGCCCAGTTCCCCGAGAGCGCAGGCGGCGGTTCAATCACCATCATTGCCGTAACCACCCTGAGCGGTGGAGACATCACCCATGCCGTGCCCGACAACACCGGATACATTACCGAGGGACAGCTCTATCTGCGTCGCGACTCAGATGTGGGTAAGGTGGTAGTTGACCCCTTCCGCTCGCTTTCACGTCTGAAGCAGCTTGTGGCAGGAAAGAAGACCCGCAAGGACCATTCTCAGGTAATGAATGCCGCCATCCGTCTGTATGCCGATGCCGCCAATGCAAAGACCAAGCTGGAGAACGGTTTCGACCTGACAGACTATGACGACCGTTGTCTGGACTTTGCCAAGGACTACGCTTCACGCATCCTGGCCATCGACGTAAACCTCAACACAGACGAGATGCTCGATGTGACATGGGAACTCTTCCGCAAGTACTTCAAACTGGAAGAAGTCAATATCAAGAAAGAATTTACAGACATTTACTGGAAATAAATGGCCATTAAGTTTCAATATAACAAAACGTCGCTCCAGCAGATCGAGAAGAACCTGAAGATGCGACAGCGCACCTTGCCCATTATCAAGAGCAAGGAGACTGCGTTGCGTCTTGAGGTGAAGAAATGCAAGGAGGAGGCCGATTTGTTGGAGGAGAAACTCCGGCAGCAGATTGCCGGCTACGAGTCCATGTATGCGCTGTGGGGAGAGTTTGACACCTCTCTGGTAGCCCTGCGCGATGTGGAGTTGGATGTCAAGAAGATTGCCGGTGTGCGCGTGCCCGTGCTTGCCAACATCCGTCTTGAGGTTCGCCCCTTCGGCATATTCAGTGCCCCCAAATGGTATTTCGACGGCATCAATCTGCTTCATGGCCTTGTAAAGACCGCTGTGGAGCGCGAGTTTGTCTTTGCCAAACTACACCTTCTGGACCATGCC
This sequence comes from Bacteroidaceae bacterium, assembly GCA_017379075.1. Classification (GTDB taxonomy): domain Bacteria; phylum Bacteroidota; class Bacteroidia; order Bacteroidales; family Bacteroidaceae; genus Physcousia. The sequence goes on along the minus strand of JAFNXL010000085.1, from coordinate 6,350 downwards.
CGCAAAAAGACCACACAGAAAGTGAATCTTTTTGAAAAGGTGCAGATTCCCGGTTTCCAGGAGGCTGTGCGCAAGATCAAACGCTTTATGGAGGACGAAGAAAATCTGAGCAAGAGCTCGCAGAAGATTCTCAAGTCGCTCCAGAACAAGAGAAAGGAGGCTACGGCATGATAGAGAAAATGAAAAAATTCACCTTCCTGCTCACACATCGCGAGTATGAAGGCTTCCTTGGCCAGATTCAGGAACTGGGTGTGGTGCATGTGGAAGAACTCCAGCAGGGTGCCACCAGCCAGGAACTCCAGCAGTCAATGGACTTGGTTTCCCGTTATCAGGCCGTTCTCCAAAAGCTCGATTCGGCAGCCAAGACCTATATGCCCGACGAGAAGGCACAGGCCGCCTCACCCTTTACCGTGCCCAATGAACTGTTGGCTCATGTGGAAGCGCTTCAGGCAGAGGAGAACAAGCTGCTCCATGACATGGACAGCACGCGCAAGAACATTGCCCGACTGGAACCTTGGGGCGAGTTCAGCATGCCGGCCATCCGTCGTATAGAAGAAGCCGCCAATCTGCGTGTCCACTTCTTCCGCTGTGGCAACAAGGCCTTCCGTCAGGAATGGGCAACCGAGTATTTTGCCATCCCTGTCAATGAGTTTGAGAAGAGCACCTTCTTCCTCACGTTCAGTGACGGATGTCCCGACATCAGTGCCGAGCAGATATTCCTGCCCCAGGAACCGCTCAGCCATTATCAGCAGCTCTTGAAGCAGCAGCAGGGCCGACTGGATGCCGTGCGTCAGGAATATTTGCAGATAAACGACCGCCAGCACGCTCTGCTTGATGAAGGACTGGCCGATGCGCGCAACGAGGTTTCCCTGTCCCATGTACACCTCTGTCATGAGGATGTGGCAGGCAACGCGCTTCGTCTGATGATCGGTTGGGTGCGTGCGGACAGCACGGCTCCTCTGGTGGATTATCTGGAGCAGGCGCACATCTTCTATGAGATGGAGAATCCCGCTTTCGAGGACGATGTACCCGTGCAGATTACGAACAATTCGTACAGCCGTCTGTTCGAGCCCATCCTCAAGATGTACTCTTTGCCCAATTATAACGACTTGGACCCCACAACCTTCTTTGCGCCCTTCTTCATGCTCTTCTTCGGATTGTGCATGGGCGATGGCGGTTATGGTCTGCTCATCCTTCTTATTGGCCTTTATCTGGCCTTCAAGGGCAGTGCCGACATGAAGGCTTATGGCCGACTGGCAGCATGGTTGGGCGGAACCACCATAATCTGCGGCTTGGCCACAGGTACCGTCTTTGGTGTGGACATCAGCCAGCTGGAATGGAGCTTCATCCAGCCCCTCAAGCCCTATTTCCTCAATGACAATGGTGTGGGTCCCATTTTCGGCTATAGCCCCATGATGGTGATTTCTGTCATTATCGGATTGGTTCAGGTGCTTTTGGGTATGATTCTCAAGGGCTGTAAGGCTGTCAAGAACTATGGCTGGCCCTATGCTGTGGGCACCTTCTCATGGGTGGCCGCTTTGGTGGCCGCAATCGTTCTGTACGGACTGCCTTTCTGCGGTGTGGCACTGCCCCAGGCGTTCCAGTATGTATTGCTCGGCATCATTGCCCTGAGCAGTGTGGGCATCTTCCTGTACAACGATCCCGCCAGCTACAAGCGTCCCGTATTGGGATTGCTCGGAAACATCGGCAGCGGAGCATGGGCCACTTATGGCATGGCCACCGGCCTGTTGGGCGACCTGCTCAGCTATATCCGTCTGTTCGCGCTCGGACTGACTGGTGGTGTATTGGGAGGCGTGTTCAACTCGCTGGCAATGGACATGACGTCCTCAATGCCTCTGGTTGCCCGCATTCCAGTGATGGTCATCATTCTATTGGCTGGCCATGGCATCACGTTTGCCCTCAGCATGATCAGTGCCTTTGTGCACCCCATGCGCCTCACCTTTGTGGAATTCTTCAAGAATGCCGACTTCGAAGGCGGTGGCAAGGCATACGACCCCTTCCGCAATCTTAAGATTAAGAAGTAAAAAAACAAAAAGCAAAAAAGAATAATAAACAAATAATAAAAAAACAAAAAACGTATGGAAATTGTATTAGCTTACTTGGGCATTGCCCTGTGTGTGGCCCTGTCTGGAATCGGCAGCGCCTATGGTGTGACAATCTGCGGTAATGCCGCAATCGGTGCCTTCAAGAAGAACCCCTCTGCCAGCGGTTCTTACATGGGTCTGTCCGCACTTCCCTCTTCTCAGGGTCTGTATGGCTTCGTAGGATTCTTCATGCTGAAGGGTCTGGTGGTTGAAAACATCAACATGCTTGCAGCCTCTGCCATCTTCGGTGTAGGTTTGGCAATGGGTCTGGTAGCCCTGTTCTCTGCCATCCGTCAGGCCAAGGTTTGCGCCAACGGTATCAGCGCCATCGGTGCCGGTCACAACGCATTCGGTACCACCATGGTATTGGCCGTGTTCCCCGAGCTCTATGCTATCTTGGGTCTGTTGGTACTCATCCTCACAGCTACAAGCCTGTAAGAAAAAGCATTGTCAAGAACCAAAAAGGGAAGAACCCGTTTTCCGCCTGTGTGTGGAGGACAAGGTTCTTCCCTTTTCCTTTTTTAGATGGTGAAGCCACTGAGCAGTCTGCACACCCATTCATTGCAAAATGCAAAATGCAAAAATGCAATGTGCTGATATTGTTATAGTTAGTGGATTTTGTCTTTGCATTTTTTGCAAAAAGGGGCGAAAAAGCCGTGTTTTGATGGGTTGTTTTGGTCAGAAAGTCGCGTTTTTTTCCTTGTAGGATATTAAAGAGGGCTATCCTTTATCGGGACAGCCCTCTTTTTTACGAGTTTTTGGTCTTGTCGTTGGGGTTCGCAATCTTCTTGTACTGTTTTCCTTCATAGTCCACAAAGCCTGCCTTCAGCCAACGGGTAATGATGTAGGCGCACTCGCCTTCCATGCCATACTTGCGGCGAAGCTTGACGAGGTCGCTCTTGGTGAAGGGGTCTGGCAGTTCGGAGAGCAGCCTGATGTTCTTCGTCTTGTACATCTCCTTTTTTCCGCGCTCACGGATTTGGCGGTTCTCCTCGTCCTGCTTGTTGAGCGAGTGGCCGAAGAAGGCCATCTGCTGGAGCAGGGTTTCGGTGGCCACCCAAAGGGCAAAGTCTGTCACCTTCGGCGTTTCGTCATCTTATGTCCCCAAAATGGTTTGTGAGTCTCATTTTGGGAACAAACAACCTACTGACAACCCAATGATGTATTGAATCTCAAATCCATCTCTTACTTCAGATATTTACGGTTTTCAGATTCTTCCAGCACCTGCATCTGCTGAATTGCCACTTGATTTAGCTTGACAAGTCTCTCCGTCTGTGGCATACCATCATTGATGAATACGGCATTAAGATTCTCCATGTTTGAAAGGCAAATGAGCTCGTTGATGCTTGCATAGTCGCGTATGTTACCCTTCTTGTCGGGATTTGCATCGCGCCACTCCTTTGCAGTCATGCCAAACATTGCAACATTCAGCACATCAGCCTCTTCTGCATAGATGAGTGATTTGTGGTACGCATCAATCTCTTCAGGCACGATATTCTGCTTTATGGCATCGGTATGAATACGATAGTTGAGTTTTGAGAGTTCACGTTTGACTGACCAACCGATTTGCTTTTGCTCTTCTTCCTTGAGACGCTGGAATTCTTTGACGAGATACAACTCGAACTCAACCGAAACCCAATTGGCGAACTTGAATGCAATATCACGTTGAGCATAAGTGCCTCCGTTGCGACCAGTTGTGCATACTATACCGATGGCATTTGTCTGTTCTATCCATTTTGTAGGGCTAAGGGTGAAAGCATTACTTCCTGCCTCTTGTAAAAGGGGGTCGAATCCGACCCCTTTAAATTGAGGATTGTTGAGTTTCTCCCAAAGTCCAATATACTCGATAGTATTCTTCAGACGCATCCAGTTCTTCACTACATCCTTTGGCTCCTCTGCGTTTTTCTGACGAGCAATGTCTGTGATGCAAACGTAATCTATACCATTCTGCTGCATGGTGCGGATTAGCGTGTCCTTAACTTGTATATTCGTAACCTTCTTTGCCATAATTATTTAATTATTCGAGGGATTCTCCTACAAAGGGTTCAATATAAGTAATATTTCTTCTTTCGCCAAATTCCTCTGGCAGGTATGCGACAAGCAGATCTAAGAGTTGTCCCTTACCTCCAGCCCACTTGATAAAAGGTTTTGCTTTTGCCATTATTGTACTTTCTTTTCAGTTGAATTTAATAAGTCCTTAACATCAACGTCAAGGAGCTTTGCAATCTTGTCTAATGTCTGTAAGTCTGGTTGAGTCACATTCGAGCACCAACGGCTTGTAGTGGCTACATTAACCCCCAACTGTTCAGACAACCATTTCCCTGTCTTTTTTTGCTCAACAAGAACAACTTTTATTCTATTTAACGCATCCTTTGCAAATATATTGATTATGGATGCAAAGATACATCATTTATTTGTTTTCTATAAGGTGGATAAAGAAAAAGTTTCGGATTGGTTTGGTATAGCTGACCTCTTCCGTCCCATTCATACCAACAATCCGAAACTTGATTCTGCTGCAAAGGTAATAAAAGATTTCCATAATCCATGCATTGAGGGGGAATAAAATTCGAAAATGCAAAATGCAAAAATGCAATTCACTGATATTTAATTTGTTACAAAATCCATCTTTGCGTTTTTTGCAAAAAAAGGCGAAAAAGCCGTGTTTTGATGGGTTGTTTTGGTCAGAATGTCGCGTTTTTTCCCTTGTAGGATATTAAAGAGGGCTATCCTTTATCGGGACAGCCCTCTTTTTTATGAGTTTTTGGTCTTGTCGTTGGGTATCAGGATTTTGATTTGACATTATTTCATCCCACATTTCAATCATTGGATATGGAGGTGAAGTAACAACCAAATCTATCGATTTTTCTTTGAGTTAGCTCATGTTCTGAGCCGCATTGAAATATATAGTATGATTCATTACCATGATTTTATTCTTTATTTTATACAATATAGTCTATCTAATATTATCAAGGATAAGAATAGCAGAAGCAATATAAACTCTACTCCATCTCATCAATTTCTTCATCAAAGAAATCATCTTCTCTACCATCTATAACATTACTTAATGTTGACATTGCCCTATTGAGATTGTTAATAGCTGCTTGTTGTTGTTGTTTTGCAGAACTAATGTCTTGAATGAGTCTTCTTTGCACATCCTTATCTTGCGGATAACAAACATCAATGGCTTCAAAATCCACAGTTTGTGTCCTCCTTCTATTACTGTGGCCTGTTGTAATAGCACGAAATGCTCGCCTATAATACCTTGTTCTAAATAAAGCCGCGAGAAATTCAGGAAGTATTTCATCCGTCAACATCTGATAGATAGGGTATTCTTTGGTAACAATTGCACCATCTTGATTGTAGAACACAGCACAAAGATATTAAAACTTTTCCGTTTTTCCGCTTTTGCGGCTCATAATTTAGGCCGTTTCCTTTCTCTCTACATTGCAATATATAAAAATAGACTTCCTAATGCAGATGCCGGGGATAAGTTTCACAGACTTTGGTGTGTTATTTGCATTTTTGCAAATTTGCAAATTTGCAAAACGCAAAATAAGAAGGCGAAGGGCTACACCTTATTAAATCAATAAATACATTTATTGACTTATTATATATAATATATAGGCACACCCCCATACTTTTTGCACCGTGCAAAAATGCAAAAATGCAAAGGAGCGAGTGCAGAACACCAAGCTGGTTTGGGGGTTATGCCGAGCGACGCAGCATTTCGATGATGGAACATCAAAATGCAAAATCCCCGAATCCTTTGAGGGACGGGCGACAAAACGAAATATAATCTGCGGTCATCCTGTCGTATCTGCGTAATCAGCGTGCCATTGGGCCATTCATAACGCATTGTCAGCAAAACACAAAATTTCTTTACACCCCTACAGGCGCATGGCATGGAAAAATTTACGGCATGGCGAGGCCGTATTTTTTCCCTCTGGATGCCGTTCACAGACCCCATACCACACAAAAAGACATGAATATAAAAAAATATTACAAATAAGCGAAAATAAATCAGTTTTTATTTTGTTATTACAAAATAAAGCTATATCTTTGTGGCGGAATTCCAACCAACAAACCAAAAACTAAACTTTAAACCATTAACTCTAAACTTTAACAACTATGTCAATCAAAATCAAAGCAATCGAGAGAAACGTGGCCTTTGAGAAAGGCACCGAGAAGTGGGCGTTCGTGATGCAGCCCGAGTTGTACAGCCGCCTGAACGAACAGAAGGTGGTG
>JAFNXL010000084.1 GCA_017379075.1 Bacteroidaceae bacterium | reverse complement strand
CACGATATAGTATTTGTGACTTATACTGAACTGGATAATATTCTGAAAATAGACTCCTCATATAAAACTCAGGTAGCCATTTATGACAGGACGATTGGTAAAGTTTTAGCAGATAAATTTAATAATATTATTCGTCCTTATTTAATGGTATTTGATAGGGATGATAATACTCAGCACCCATTATCTTGGTATTGGCGAAACAATCAAATGTATATTTGTGTGTGCATTCGTGTCATAGATGTATCTAGAGATGCCTCTTTGGAAAAATGGAATTACTATCTCTTTTCACTTAATTATGATGTAAATGAAGTTGTCCCAGTAAATATTTACTATGTAAGAGATTATTATGCAACTATTGTTAAAATGGAAGAGTATGGGTCTGGAATGCGACCTGTAGAAGAGCAACCTTTAACATAAAAACCAAAAGGGGGATTTAAAAATGTATTGTGAAAAATGTGGAAAATATATAAATGATGATGCAATTTTTTGTTCAGAATGTGGAGCACTTGTTTGGAATTTTCCGAGCGATAGCCCCTTCGGCCACAGCCAAAGAGACGAAAAGCAGCCGAAACGGAGAACACCAGAATAGGCAAAAACTTAAATCCAGAATTTTTAGAACCACCCTTTAGTAATTGTGAAAAGTAACGGACTTTTCCCTACAAAGCAAAAAAAGATTTGGCAAAGGTTGTGGGCGTGCCACATTATTTGTAATTTTGCAAAAGATTTAAAGAATACACTTAAAAAAGAAAGAATTATGGCAAAGAAAGCACTTTTGATGATCCTGGACGGATGGGGCGTAGGCGCTCACGGCAAGGGAGACGTTATCTTCAACACCCCCACTCCCAATATGGACCGTTTGCAACAGGAAAATCCTTGTAGCGAACTGCTCGCCAGCGGCGAAAATGTGGGTCTGCCCGACGGACAGATGGGCAACTCGGAGGTGGGACACCTCAACATCGGAGCCGGCCGTATCGTTTATCAGGACCTGGTTAAGATTAACCGTGCCTGCGCAGACGGCAGCATCATGCAGAACCCCGAGATTGTTGCAGCTTATGAATATGCCAAAGCCAACGGAAAGAATGTCCACCTGATGGGACTCACCAGCGACGGTGGTGTGCACAGCAGCCTGGAACATCTGTTCACGCTGATTGACATTTCCGGCAAGTACGATATCAAACAGACCTTTGTACACTGTTTCATGGACGGTCGCGACACTGACCCCAAGAGCGGAAAGGGATTCATTGAAGAACTCACCGCCAAATGCGCACAGGTTCCCGGAGCTGCAATTGCCAGCATTGTGGGACGCTTCTACGCAATGGACCGCGACAAGCGTTGGGAACGTGTGAAGGAAGCCTACGACCTGTTGGTAAACGGACAGGGCAAGGACACTGCCGACATGGTAGCCGCCATGCAGGAAAGCTATGACGAGGGCGTCACTGACGAGTTCGTTAAGCCCATCCACAACAGCACCGTGGACGGAAGCATCAAGGAAGGCGATGTGGTTATCTTCTTCAACTACCGCAACGACCGCGCAAAGGAACTCACCATCGTACTCACCCAGCAGGATATGCCCGAACAGGGAATGCAAACCATCCCCGGCCTGCACTATTGCTGCATGACTCCCTATGACGCCAGCTTCACCGGCGTGCACATCCTGTTCCCCAAGGAAAACGTAATGAACACCCTGGGCGAATACATCAGCAGCAAGGGCCTGAAGCAGCTCCACACCGCAGAAACCGAAAAGTATGCCCACGTTACCTTCTTCTTCAATGGCGGACGCGAGACTCCCTACGAAGGCGAAGAGCGCATCCTGGTGGCCAGCCCCAAGGTTGCCACTTACGACCTCAAGCCCGAGATGAGCGCATACGAAGTAAAGGACAAGCTGGTGGCAGCCATTAAGGAAGACAAGTACGACTTCATCGTGGTTAACTTTGCCAACGGCGACATGGTGGGCCACACCGGCATCTACGAAGCCATTGAAAAGGCTGTAAAGGCTGTTGACGATTGCGTAGGCGAGGTTGTGGACGCAGCCAGCGCAACCGGTTACGAAACCATCATCATCGCCGACCACGGCAATGCAGACAACGCCATCAACGCGGACGGCAGCGCCAACACCGCCCACTCGCTCAACCCCGTACCCTTCATCTATGTAACAGAGAACAAGGCCGCAACCGTTGAGAACGGAGTACTTGCCGACGTGGCTCCCAGCATCCTGCACATTATGGGACTGTCACAGCCTGCCGAGATGACCGGTAAGAACCTGATTAAGGACTGATGAATGTTCACACCTTATTATAATATATAATATGGACGTAAAGATAGAAGAGAGCTGGAAGACACAGCTCTCTTCTCAGTTTGAGCTGCCCTACTTCCAACAACTGGTACAGTTTGTGCGTGCGGAATATGCAGCCGGAACCTGCTACCCTCCGGGCAGCCTCATCTTCAATGCCTTTCATGCCACACCCTTTGACAATGTGAAAGTGGTCATACTGGGACAAGACCCCTATCACGACGAGGGTCAGGCCCACGGCCTTTGCTTTTCGGTAAATGACGGCGTGGCCTTCCCCCCTTCCCTTCAAAACATCTTCAAGGAGATCCAACAGGAGACCGGTGCGCCCATCCCGGCCAGCGGCAACCTCACCCGTTGGGCGCATCAGGGCGTGCTGTTGCTCAACTCCATGCTCACCGTCCGTGCCCACCAGGCCGGCAGCCATCAGGGACACGGTTGGGAACAGTTCACCGATGCCGTCATCAGCCGCCTGAACGAAGGCCGCGAGCATCTGGTCTTCCTGCTGTGGGGTTCCTATGCCATCAAGAAAGGCGCCCTCATCGACCGCACACGCCATCTGGTCCTTACCAGCGCCCATCCCAGCCCCCTCAGCAGTTACCGGGGATTCTTCGGTAACCGCCATTTCATTTTGTGTAACGAATATCTGATCCAACATGGCAAACAACCCATCCTTTGGTAATATCCTGATGGTGGACGATGTCATCGTCCACCTCGACGTTGTAACCGAGTATTTCTGCTGCGACCTTGAGGCATGCAAAGGCCGGTGCTGCATTGAAGGCGATGCCGGTGCGCCCGTCACCATGGAAGAGGTGGCGGAAATAGAGAATGTGCTTGACACCGTGTGGCCGCAGCTAAGCGCTTCGGCCCAGGCCGAGATTGACAAGAACGGCGTTTCGTATGTAGATGAGGAAGGCGACCTTGTTACCAGTATCGTGAACGGGAAAGACTGTGTCTTCACCTGCTATCGCGACCTTCCGCTTTCCAACGGACGCACGGCACACAATTGTTGCCTGTGTGCCCTTGAAAGCGCTTTCCGCGCCGGAAAGACCCGTTGGCCCAAACCCATAAGCTGTTACCTTTATCCCATCCGCGAGAAAAAGTTAGGTTCGCTTGTCGGCCTAAACTACCATCGCTGGGACGTCTGTCGCGAGGCCGTTGAACTTGGCACGCGACTGAAGATGCCCGTCTACAAATTCTTGCGCGACCCGCTGATTCGCCGCTTCGGTGCGGAATGGTATGCCAAGTTGGAGGAAACGGTGGAAGAAATGAAACGCCAGGGAGTGTTACCCGACAATTCGTTGTAAAAATCTGGCAATAAAAACACATTTTCCTCCCTGCAAAAGTTAAAAACGGACATTCTCTTTGTCGGGCAAAAGAGAATATGTACCTTTGTGGTCATAATAAGCAATTTACATAAACAAACACATGAGAAAAAACTACTTTTCAAAAACCTTTAAAGCGCTGTTAGCCATTGTTTCCTGCTGCGCTTTTATGAATGTATGGGCCATTGAGATCCATGTGCAAAAAGCCGGCACACTGCCCACACTGCTTCCCACCTGCAGTGAAAATACACTTAAATTAACCGGTAGCATAAACGGTACTGACGTCAAGCATCTTCGCCAGCTGATTGGCGCCGGTGTCTCTTCGTTGGACTTGGCAGGAGTCAAAATCGTAAGCGGAGGCGTGGCTTACGATGGAACCAACAAGACCGAAAATGATGTGATCGGCCCCGCCATGTTCAAAGAATGCACCAAACTGCGCAGCATTGAGCTTCCCACATCCATCAGCGCCATTCACTCCAACGCTTTTGCCAGATCTGGATTGACAAAAGTGGACATCCCCAACAGTGTGTCCAGACTTGGCGGTGACGCCTTTGCCTATTGCAGTTCTTTGAATACGGTTGTCATCGGCAGTCGAGTATCCAAACTGGACCAGGGTGTCTTCTACTCCTCTCCCGTAAAGACGGTTTATTCCAAGCCTCAAACCCCTCCAAGCGCACCGGCTTATTTCTTCTCCTCCAAACCTACCATCCGTGTCTACACCAGTTCTTTGGCTGAATACAAAACATCTAACTGGAAAGAATTTGCTGGAAGCTTTGTAGGCAATCTGGAGAAATATTATCCACAAGAAGCAGACTCAAGCACCATTATAAACGAACGCTTAGGCACCTACTTCGAAGACGCTGCCTGTACCCAGCTGAAAGCCGAATACCAGGCCATGAGCGATGAGGAACTCACCAAGGCCATGAGCGAGGGAGAGATGCCGTCTTTCATGATTGAGATTGCCATCAAGGTGAAGAACGACAACTGGGCTGCATACGAAAAGGATTTCCGCATCCACAACTACACAGCCTACAGCGATGCCAACTATTGGAATGACAAGATGAAAAGCAGTGGAGGCTCTTACATGGGCAACCCCACCGGTATCTACTGCAAGGATTTGAATCCCCTCTATGTCTTTGTGGACGGAGATGTGCCCGAGAAAGCTACGCTCTACATGGCTGGATGTGTGGATAATGACCTTATCAGCAATGCCAAAACTGGAAAGAAACTTACCAAGGGTCTGAATATCGTAGACGGAACAAAGGATGCCCTCTACTATATCCTTTACACCGCCGACACAAAAGACAAGACCAAGAAACTGAGCGAATGGCCCGCCATCAAGATTCACATCCAGGGCGGCACCGTGAACGGATACTACGACTCTTCTCGCCATACCGACAAGGACTACCTGGCGCTGCTGAACAAAGCCACACACGATTTGTTCACCATCAAGGGCAAGGAGTCTCTCTTCAACCTCAAGCGCACCACCTACAAGCAGGTATGGCCCAAGAGCATAGACCGCAGCATCTGCTGGTTTGACAGCATGGCCGTATGGCAGAAGGAACTCATGGGCATGAGCGAGGCGGTAGTCAATGGAAAGCGTGCGCATTACCCCTACTGCCTGACCGGTGGCGAGGACATCTTCCCCACCTATTACAACAACCCCAACTTTGCCATCCAGGGCAATGAGTCATCTGCCGGTTACGCCAATGCCTCAACCTATCGTACCTGCTACAACTCACTTGAGTGTATTGCCAACTGTCTTAATGTGACAAACCCAAACCACGACGAATGGTGCGTAGGCCACGAAGTTGGCCACAACAACCAGGGATCCATAAACCTGGAGGGCGGAACCGAGGTGTCCAACAACCTCTTCTCCAACTTCTGCCGCTTCCTCACCGGAAACGTAACCTCTGCTGGCGAAGCGCTCTCCAGTTCCATGTACGAATATGCCCAGGGCATTCCCTTTTCCAAGCGAGGAGGTCTGATGCGCATGTACTACCAGCTCTATCTCTACTATCATTTGGGACAGCGCAACACATCCTTCTTCCCCGAACTGTTCAAGGAACTGCGCAGAGATCCCCTTACCGACCGTTACAAGAACACGAACAACAGTTCGCTCAAATTCGTGCGCAAGGTGTGCGAGATTGCCCAGGAAGACCTCACCGACTTCTTTGAGGCCTGGGGATTCTTTGTGCCTTGCAGCAATCTACCGATAGAAGACTACGGCAACCACACCATGACCGTAAAGATTACCGACATCAACCGCACAAAGGCCACCATTGCCAAGTACACCCGCAAGAACCGCGAAATCCTCTTCGTTGAAGACCGCGTGGACTATGTGCCCAGACAAGGCTACTTCGCACTTCCCGGCAAGGAACGCCGCGACTCCCATCAAGTGGGCCAGTGCGGAGACCTGGGCCAGTTTACCGACTTCCAGCCCGGAGCAAAGGTTGAGCCTTCAAGCTATACCTGCACCCAGTCAGATTCACTCTATGTGATGAACGGAACCGGCGGTGTTGGCTTCATCATGCTTTCCCCCGATGAGAAACTGCGCTATGCCTCCAACTCACTGAAGTTCTGCATCCCCTCCAGAGTGGAAAATGACTACACCATCTATTCTGTAGACGCAGACGGTACGCTGCAGCCCGTAACCATCGGCGGTTCCGGCACCGAAATTGTGAAAGTGGACAAAGTGGGAACGCTCTCTGACAGCCTCACCACCAAGGCCATCAAGGCCATCATCAGTGGCGGAATCAACGGAACGGACATCAAGTACATACGTCAGCTCATCAACGAGGGTAACCTCCAGTCCATCGACCTCACCGATGCCCGCATGGTCAGCGGTGGTCTGCCCTTCCTCCAGAGCTACAGGGCTTCCTCCAATGCCATTGCCAGCCATGCGTTCTTTGAGTGCATGAATCTGGTCGCCATCCGTCTGCCCAAGACAATTACCAAGATTGATACGCAGGCCTTCGCCAACTCCGGACTCAGAGAAGTCACCATCCCCGAAAGCGTAACCACCGTCGGCGGCGATGCCTTTGCCTACTGTCCGCAGCTCAGCCGTGTCATCATCGGCTCAAAGGTTAAGAACATGGCACAGGGCGTGTTCTACAGTTCTGCGGTCAAGGAAGCCTTCGTAATGGCAAAAACTCCTCCCACCATCGCCAACTACCTCTTCTCTTCCAAGCCCATCATCCATGTCTATGCCAGCTCACTGGCTGCCTACAAGGCATCTTCATGGGCCAATTTCGGCACACTGGTGGGCGACCTTGACGATTACGGCCACGTTACATCTGTCGAGCAGCCCCAATACAAGCCCCAGGATATGTTGAAGAACGCTCCGGTTTACGACCTCAACGGCCGTCGTGTAACCGACCTTCTCCCTGCCACCATCTATGTGCAGGACGGAAAGAAGTTCATCACTGCTCCCTGATTCAAGCAAGAACTTATAACTGAAGGGGCTGAATCCACACAAGGGTTCAGCCCCTTGGTTTCTACGTAGTCTTAACAAAGAATTTAACCAAGATATTTCGGTTTTTAGAGACACTTATGGATGGTTCTAAAAATTATGTCGAGTTGATTTTCGTTCTATTTTCGAATGTGCTTTTGTAAGTTGAAGAGGGAACATAGCGGGCTATGTGACTGATGAGACTTGACAAAATGACAACGAAAGGGGCGATTAAGCGAGAGAAAAAACAAACTTATTTGGAATTTTCCGAGCGATAGCCCCTTCGGCCACAGCCAAAGAGACGAAAAGCGGCCGAAACTGAGAACATCAGAATCGGTAAAAACTTAAATCCAGAACTTTTAGAACATTCCATAACTTATAATTGGCAACTTTAAGAAGTTAAAAACGTCCATTTTCTTTGGCCTACAAAAGAGATTCTGTACCTTTGTTGTCATTATAGGTAAATTAAACAAAATCACATGAGAAAGAACTACTTTTCAAACACATTAAAAATGCTGTTGACCATTGTCTTCAGCTGTGTTTTTATGAGTGTATGGGCACAGAGTGAGATCCACGTAGAAAAGGCGGGTACGCTTCCTTCCTTGTTGCCGACAAGCGAAAACACACTCAAGATTACCGGTTCCATCAATGGTACTGATGTAAAGCACCTTCGCAAACTCATCAGTGAAGGGAGCGTCAATTCGTTGGACTTGTCAGGGGTCAGAATCGTAAAAGGTGGTTCTGCTTATGACGGAACCAACAAAACCGAGGACGATATCATCGGTCCAACCATGTTCAAGAACTTCACAAATCTCCGCAGCGTTGAACTTCCCGCAACCATCACTGCCATTCGTTCCCAGGCTTTTGCCGCAACCGGACTGAAGAAGGTAGACATCCCCAACACTGTATCCACATTGGAGGACCATGTCTTTGCCGATTGCAGTTTTCTGAATACGGTTGTCATCGGCAGACGTGTATCCAGAATGCACCAGGGTGTTTTCTACAACTCCCCCGTAAAGACAGCATTTGTCAAACCCGAGACACCTCCAACCACATCCCCCTATTACTTTTCCTCCAGCCCCACCATTCGTGTCTACACCAGTTCTTTGAAAGACTATAAGCAGAGCGACTGGAATAACTATGGAACCCTTGTAGGCAATCTGGAGAAGTACCATCCCCAGGAAACAGATTCTAGCGCTATAGTAAATGAGCATTTGGGCACCTACTTCGAAGATGCTGCCTGCACCCAGCTGAAAGCCGAATACCAGGCCATGAGCGATGAGGAACTCACCAAGGCCATGAGCGAGGGCGGAATGCCTTCTTTCATGATTGAGATTGCCATTAAGGTAAAGAACAATAAGTGGGCTGCATACGAACAAGAATTCCGCATTCATAGCTACACAGCCTACAGCGATGCCAATTATTGGAATAAGAAGATGAACAGCAGCGGAGGCTCTTACATGGGCAACCCCACCGGTATCTACTGTAATGACCTCAGCCCTCTTTATGTATTTGTGGACTGTGACATACCGGAGAATGCCACACTATACTTTGCCGGATGCAGTGGAAACGACCTCATCAGTAACGCCAAGTCAGGAAAAAAACTCTCCAAAGGTCTGAATATCGTAGACGGAGCAAAAGGCGCACTGTACTATGTACTATACACCGCCAACACCGAATCCAAGACCAAGAAACTGAGCGAATGGCCCGCCATCAAGATTCACATCCAGGGCGGAAAAGTGAACGGATACTACGACTCTTCTCGCCATACCGACAAGGACTACCTGGCGCTGCTGAGCAAAGCCTCACACGAATTGTTCACCATCAAGGGCAAGGAGTCGCTTTTCCATTTCCAGCGCAACACCTACAAGCAGGTATGGCCCAAGAGCATAGACCGCAGCATCTGCTGGTTTGACAGCATGGCTGTGTGGCAAAAGGAACTCATGGGCATGAGCGAGGCGGTTGTCAATGGAAAGCGTGCGCATTACCCCTATTGCATGACCGGCGGTGAGGACATCTTCCCCACCTATTACAACAACCCCAACTTTGCCATCCAGGGCAATGAGTCAGATGGCGGATATGCCAACTCCTCAACCTACCGTACATGTTACAATTCATTGGGATGTATTGCCTGCTGTCTCGATGTCACACGCCAGGACCATGACGATTGGTGCGTGGGTCACGAGGTTGGCCACAACAACCAGGGCGTCATAAACCTGGAGGGCGGAACCGAGGTGTCCAACAACCTCTTCTCCAACTTCTGCCGTTTCCTCACCGGAAACGTAACCTCTTCTGGCGAAGCGCTCTCCAACACCATGTTTGAATATGCCCAGGGCATCCCCTTTGCCAAGCGCGGAGGCCTGATGCGCATGTACTACCAGCTCTATCTCTACTATCATCTGGGACAGCGCAACACATCCTTCTTCCCCGAACTGTTCAAGGAACTGCGCAAAGATCCCCTTACCGACCATTACAAGAACACGAACAACAGCTCGCTCAAGTTCGTGCGCAAGGTGTGCGAGATTGCCCAGGAAGACCTCACCGACTTCTTTGAGGCCTGGGGATTCTTTAAGACATGCAACAACCTGAAGATTAGCGACTATGGCAACTACACCATGACCGTAAAGATTTCAGACATCAACCGCACAAAGGCCACCATTGCCAAGTACGCCCGCAAGAACCGCGAAATTCTCTTCGTTGAAGACCGTGTGGACTATGTGCCCCGAGAAGGCTACTTCGCGCTGCCCGGCAAGGAACGCCGCGACTCCCATCTGGTGGGCCAGTGCGGAGACTTGGGCCAGTTTACCGACTACCAGCCCGGAGCAAAGGTTGAGCCTTCAAGCTATACCTGCATCCAGTCAGACTCTCTCTATGTGATGAACGGAACCGGCGGTGTCGGCTTCATCATGCTTTCTCCCGATGAGAAACTGCGCTATGCCTCCAACTCACTCAAGTTCTGCATCCCCTCCAGAGTGGAAAACGACTACACCATCTATTCTGTAGACGCAGACGGCACGCTGCAGCCCGTAACCATTGGCGGTTCCGGCACCGAGATGGTGAATTTGACCAAGATAGGAACCCTCGAAGACAGCCTCACCACCAACGCCATCAAGGCCGTCATCAGTGGTCCAATCAACGGAACAGACATCCGCTATATGCGCCAGCTTATCAACGAGAACAACCTCCAGTCCATCGACCTCACCGATGCCCGCATGGTCAGCGGTGGTCTGCCCTTCTTCCAGACCTACAAGGGAGTGTCCAATACAATGGCCAGCCACATGTTCTATGAATGCAAGAGTCTGGTAAGCGTCCGCATGCCCAATACAATCACCAAGATTGACGCAAAGGCCTTTTCCTACACAGGACTCAGAGAAGTAACCATCCCCGAGAAGGTATCTTCTGTCGGTAACGCCGCCTTTGCCGACTGTCCCCAGCTCAACCGCGTCATCATCGGCTCAAGGGTAAGGAATATGGAACAAGGCGTGTTCTACAATTCCGCTGTAAAGGAAGCCTTCGTAATGGCAAAGAATCCTCCCACCATAGCCGCCTATCTCTTTAGCAGCAACCCCATCATCCATGTCTATGCCAAATCGCTTGCAGCATACAAGGCATCTCCATGGAACGATCTTGGCACTCTGGTGGGCGACCTTGACGATTACGGCCACATCACATCCGTCGAGCTGCCCGAGTACAAGCCCCAGGATGTGTTGAAGAATGCTCCGGTTTACGACCTCAACGGCCGTCGTGTAACCGACCTTCTCCCTGCCACCATCTATGTGCAAAACGGCAAGAAGTTCATCACCGCTCCATGAGCGATGAGCAGTGAGCGGTGAGCAGTGAGTTGTGAGTAATGAGCAATGAGTTGTGAGCCGTTTAGAAGACGGGAATATCAATAGCCGGGGGCTTTCAAGCCTCCGGTTTTATAATGTCCGATTCGTTCACCGTTCACCGCTCATCGTTCAACGTTCACCGCTCACCGCTCAACGTTCATCGTTCAACGCTCAACGCCCACTGTCAAACATTTTTACTTTTTCCCTTCTAACCGCACATGGTGTCAAAATGAACAAAAATCGCTTAAAATAGTTCAAAAACAAACCTAAAAAGCCGTCCTATTTTGCCCTACTGCGAAATTTTGATTTTCCAACTGAGAAAAAATAATTTTCCAGTTGGGAAATAAAAATTTTCCAACTGGGCACTTTCGACTTTCCAGCTGGATTTATACGGAAATACGGTTTTGTAAAGAATTTTCAATGGCACGCAGATGACGCAGATGCGACAGATGACCGCAGATTTTGATTTTTGACAGAAGAACAAAAGAACAAGTTTTTGGGTCTTGAGCAATGAGCGATGAGAGTAGGGACGTTGCGTGCAGCGTCCGAGGTTTTTTACTCACGCAAATCGCGCCAATCCCGCCAAAAGGATTAGACAGAAGAACATAAGAAACAGGTTTTTGGGCAGTGAGTTATGAGTAATGAGAAAGTAGGGACGTCTGCGTGCAGCGTCCGAGGTTTTTACTCACGCAAATCACGCCAATCCCGCCAAAGGCATAGAGTAATATTTTGTGAGATTCGTGAGATTCGCGTGAGATTATAACTCTTGTGTACTCTTCGGACGCTGCACGCAGACGTCCCTACTTCTCGCTCAATCGCAAATTTCAGCATCTGTCCGCGGTGGAACTTAACTCGCTGTGAGATCCTGAAACAAGTTCAGGATGACGGTTGCGCACAGCCCTCCGCAATGTTTTGTTTTCCGGAGCGTGCCGCCTGCACCATCTGGT
>JAFNXL010000083.1 GCA_017379075.1 Bacteroidaceae bacterium | reverse complement strand
CGCTGGGGGCAACTGAGGCATAAGCTGTTCGGCCAAGACAGAAAACATGGCATCTTCGCTATCTCTTACCGCATTGATGCCGGTGGTGTGATATTCAAAGATGCCATGCTTGCTGGAATGGAGTATCCAGTCTGTTTTGGTAGAACCGCTGTCTGCTATGAGTGTGCAGTTCTCCATGATGTTTTTGTGTTTTAGTTCTTGGCTTCGGTATCTGCCTTGGGCTCTTCTGCGGGAGCGTCAGCGGCGGGAGCCTGCTCGGTGGCTGAGGGCTGAGTGATGCCAGGCATGTTGTTGGGGTTTACAGCCTTCTGCTCAGTTGCCTGCTTCAGGATAACAGACTCGCTGCTCTGGGTTGAGGGCAGGAAGCCCACGCTGAGGATGCTCAACACAATCATGCAGGCTGCGAGGGTCCAAGTTGCCTTCTCTACAAAGTTGGTTGTCTTGGGCGCACCCAGGATTTGGTTGTTGTTGGAGTAGGCTGCTGACAGACCGCCTCCCTTAGACTCCTGAATCAGGACGATCAGGCACATGAGGATTGATGCCAGAACTACCAGAATTACAATTGATGTGTACATGTTTTTTATTCTTTTTTATTTTTATTATTTATTATCAACTTCTCTAAAAAGCGAATTTGGTCTGCAAAGTAACGATTTTTTTTTGGATATTTCAAGGATAATCGCCGGATAATTTCGATTGCACGTTCAAATTTGCCTTGTTTGATGTAAATTCGTGCCAATGCCTCGGTGAAAATTTCCGTATCTGCCGATGATTCTGTAATTAGTGCGGGCTTTTGCAGTTCTTGATCGGGCACGTCCTGGAGTACAATTCTTCCCTCGTCCTGCTGGTTGAGGAAGTTGTCTATGAGATCGTCGCCGTGCATAGGGCTAACCTCTTTTTCGTCTGCAAATTCCTGCTCGGTCTGCAGGAGGTATTCCATGTAGTCCACCGTGGCGTCGGCCTTCACCTTGCGTGTCTTCTTCTCTTCCTTCGGCAGGCTGTTGAGGAAGTTGTCAATGAGGCTTCCGGTCATGTCCATGCTTTCTTCCTCGTCGCGCTTCATGGCGGCCTTGGAGAGCATCTTTTCCTCGCGTGGAACGTAGTTATGCTCTTCTATGAGGCGGAAGATGGCGTTGCGGTTGGGCACAAGTGGGGCGGAATGCCTCAGCTCGGCATCGAACTGTACGCTTTGGGTCTGATACAGCGCTCTGAGGTAGAGTATGCGTGCGGCATGGAAATAGGGATAGCGTTCGGTCAGCTTTCTGAGCATGGCCACGGTATCCTCATTCATGGTTTCCGGATGTTCTATGATGGTCTTGAGCGATGTCTTATGTATCATGTCTGCATGGGTTTGGGCTGTGGGGAGCCGTTTGTTCTATGTTACCAGTTGGCCACGGTTGTGTTGAAAATTTGGTCGGTAATGTCCTTAACCATTTGTGTGACGAGGTCTTCCTGCACGCTGGTGAGCTGTTGGCTGGAGTCGTACTCGGTGGTGGCAGAGAACTGTCTTTCGAAGTCCTCGTTGTGGTTCTTATTGTTTACAAAGCGCACGTTTACAGTCATCTTGAGCTGTACCTGGCTGCTATATCCATCGCTTGAGATTCCCTTGTTGTACTGGTCGAATCCAGTGATTTCGCCGGCAAGTTGCAAATCGCCGTTCTTCTTTACCAGCCTGAGCTTGGTTTGGGTGGCATAGAGGTCGGTGAGTTTGTTCTGGAAGATGCTCTGCATGGGAGCCCACACATAGGCGCTGCGCAGGGGGAAGTTGTCAATCTGGATAGTCTTGGTCTTCTCGTAGTCTATGCTGGCACCGTTAAATTTGTAACTGACGCTGCATGCAGTGCAGAGGAGTACCAGAAGGAGTGCGTTGGCATACCGCCTAGCGAGGTTGTGTATCTTTTTCCCCTTAGTCTTCAATTCCATAATCTTTGATTTTTCTATATAGTGTACGTTCGCTGATGCCAAGCTCGTCCGCGGCGTTCTTACGGCGGAAGTGGTGTCGTTGCAAAGCTTTCATAATGAGCCGTTTTTCCATTTCGATGAGATTGAGACTCTCGTGCTCCACAATCTCTTCGGCGGTCTGTATGTCGTCCTCTTCGGGGTGTATTTCCGCATGAAGGCTTTTCACGGAGTGGGACTGGGGCAGATGGGGATGCGTCATGTCCACGTCCAATTCAGAAGGCATGGGCTGGGTTATGATTGGCAGTGCCGAGGCGTGAATGGGTGCGGGTACAAGGGCGGTTTGTGGCTCTTCCTGCTCCGAGGGGTGCTGGAGCATGCTTTTCAGCTCGTTTACCTCGTGGCGCAGTTCCAGCACGGCGCTGGCAAGCATCTTTATCTCGTTCTCGTAGTCGCGGTGTGAGGTGTGTGCCGAGGGTTGCTTGGTGCAGGCCACAGCGGTGGATTCATCCATGTTGGGTACCACTCCGTATTCGGCTAGAATCTGCGGAGTCACCATCCTGTCCGTACAGAGGATGCTCATTTGCTCTGCCACGTTTTTAAGTTGTCGCACGTTGCCCGGCCATTTGTATGAGGTAATCACTTCCTCTGCCTCGGGGGTAAGCCGCAGAGGGGTGGGGATGTTGTACTTCTCTGCCGTGTCCAGCGTGAATTTCTTGAACAGAAGTACGCTGTCCCGCCCACGGTCTCTCAAGGCGGGCATCTTGATGTTGATGGTGCAGAGGCGGTAATAGAGATCTTCGCGGAATTTTCCCTCGCGTATGGCATTGGGGATATTTACGTTTGTGGCGGCAACGATGCGCACGTCTGTTACGCGAGGTTCGCTGCTTCCCACACGGATGTATTCGCCGGTTTCCAGCACTCGGAGCAGGCGGGCTTGGGTGCTCATGGGCAGTTCGCCCACCTCGTCGAGGAATAATGTGCCTCCGTTGGCTGCACCGAAATAACCTTCGCGCTCGCCTATGGCTCCGGTGAAGGAACCCTTTTCGTGTCCGAAGAGTTCGCTGTCAATCGTACCCTCGGGTATTGAGCCGCAGTTGATGGCTATGTAGCGTTTGTTCCGGCGTTTGCTACAGTCGTGTATGATACGCGGTATAACCTCCTTTCCCACACCACTTTCGCCCTGTATGAGGACGGTAAGGTCTGTGGGGGCTATCTGGATGGCGGTGTCAAGAGCCTTGTAGAGCTGTTCGTCTTGCCCGACAATTCCATAGCGCATTTTCACGTTGTTCATGTCCATAGATGTGCTGATGCTTTGTTGCTATTCAATGCGTGTATGGCGTCTGTCTTCGCGTTTGTCGTGATAAAGTTTCTGCAGAGGGTCTGCATGGGCTTCGTCATAGGCTATGCGGTTGCGATGGATGTCTATGGCCGCATAAATGGCTTGCAGGAACGAGGATGGGCTTGCCTTTCCCTTTCCGGCAATGTCGTAAGCGGTGCCGTGGTCGGGGCTTGTGCGCACGATAGGAAGTCCGGCGGTATAGTTCACACCGTCTTCCATGGCCAGCAGTTTGAAGGGTGCCAGTCCTTGGTCATGATACATGGCCAAAACGGCATCGTAATGTCTGAAGGCCGCTGTGCCGAAGAATCCGTCGGCAGGGAAGGGACCGAAGCAGTGGATGCCTTCTTCCTCAGCCTGTTGCATTGCGGGAATGATGATTTCCTGTTCTTCGTTTCCGATGAGGCCATTGTCTCCGGCATGGGGATTAAGCCCCAACACGGCGATACGGGGTGAGGAGAGGGTGAAATCGCGCTTGAGCGACTGGTTGAGGATGCGCAGTTTGTTGAGGATGCCTTCCTGTGTGAGAGCGCCCGCTACCTGGCTCAGGGGCAGATGGGTGGTGGCCAGGGCAATACGCACCATGCTGTTCATCAGGATCATCATGGCTTCCTGTCCCTCGCCAGTGCGGTTCTGTATGTATTCGGTATGGCCGGGGAACTGGAACTCGTCGCTCTGGATGCAATGTTTGTTGATGGGGGCTGTAACCAGCACGTCAATCAATCCCTGTTTGTAATCCTCAATGGCGGCTTCAAGGCTTTGCAATGCAGCCTTTCCGCTTTCTTGTGTGCCCTGTCCCAGGTCTATTTTGACTTCCTCTTTGATGGTGTCCACCATGTTGAGTTTTCCTTCGGTAATCTTGTCTGCCGAAGCTACGGTGTTGAAACTGGTGCCCAGTTCCATGGCCTTGCGGTGATAGGTGGCTACCTTAGGGCTGCCATAGATAATGGGGGTGCAAAGTTCCAGCACGGTGGGGTCTTCAAATGCTTTCAGTATCACTTCGTAGCCCACTCCGTTGGTGTCGCCGTGTGTGATACCTATTTTAATTCTTTCCATAAAATGTTATTACCTTATTATATATATTTAATATGTATTCTTGAATGGTATGGCCTTGTTGAGGGGCGTGTTAATTGGCGTTTTTCTGTCCTTCTGCCGTTTGTGCGGCGGCCTTGTCCTCTTCAATGTTTCCTTCAATCTCGAAGAAGGCCTCCTGTTCGTGGGGGAGAGCCAACGTATAAAGCGAGCCTTCAAGGCGTCTCATCAGTCCGCGTTTCATCTTTTCCGGGGCATATACGAAGCCTTCCACCACAATTACCTTGTTGGCTTCCGTATCCACTCTGCTAATGCTTACAAAGGGGCCACCCATGCAATCATTCTCCATGTACCACAATCCGCGGGCTTCCATGGCAAACTCCTTATGGACCACAATGGGCTTTACCACCGTACACAAGGTGTCTGTGGCCATGTACATGTTGGGCTTTTCGCCAGGCAGGTTTTTTTTCATTATGCTGTCACGCTTGGCCAGCATATATTCTTTGTTGAAGGTCTCGGGGCCTTCGTAGGGATAACTGTACATGCAGATATTCTCCAGGCCGGATGCAGTGTTGTTGCTGGTCCAGAAGAAATTATCGCCTTTCTTGTAGCTCTTCAGTTCCTTGGGAGCAAAGAACTTGCACTGGAACATCTGCCAAGCCAGATCGTATGTGGTCTTGGAGTATTCCTTCTGCAGTTGTTTGATGAGGCGGTTCATCTCGGTCTTGGTGAGAAAGTCTACAATGTCTTGACGGTATTGGATACAGAACTTTTCCAATTCATCTTCCGAGGGGCTGTTGATTGTCAGCACAATTTGGTCCAGCGCATATTTGTCGCGTATGAACTTCATTCTGGTTTGCGAATATTGTGCCGGGTCAATGTTTACCCGGATGATGTTGCGGAAGATGTTGAGCGAGCGGTTGAAATTTTTCTCTTCCACCTGTGAGATGCGGAATGAACGCTCGCTTTGCGGAAGTCCGGGCACATCGGTGTCAAGCACGTTGAAGAGCGCACGTCCGGCGGGGCGTTTCCACACCACGCTGTCCAGTACCACCATCACCTCGTATGGCCTTCCGCTGGCTACGGGGAATATCATTTCTTTCTTGCAACCGCAAAGCAGTGAGCAGAGAACAAGCAGGAGGCCTGCCATCTTTTTTCTTTTCTTCATCTTAAAAAGTTCCTTAATGTTCAGATTTTGTCATTTACCTTGGCCGTGGACAATAGGCCGCAGGCCGCAAATATGTCTTGTCCGCGACTTGCACGGATGGTGGTCGTTACGCCGTGGTGTGTCAGATAATCGCGCAGCCAGACCATTTTTTCCTCCGGAGCGCCCTTGAAGGGACTGTCGGGAATGTCGTGGAAACGTATCAAATTCACGCGGCACTCTATGGGGGCGAGCAGATGTACCAGTTCGCGGGCATGCGCTTCAGTATCGTTCAGTCCGCCGAAGACGATGTATTCAAAGCTCAGACGTCGTTGGTGGGTCCAGTCTTCCTGTCGAAGCAATGCAATGCAGTCTGTCAGGCTGAAAGCCTTTTCTGCGGGCATAATCTGGTTGCGTTCGCTGGGGAAGGGGTTGTGCAGGCTGACGGCAAGGTGGCAATCGCTCTCTTTCAAGAAGCGTTCAATGCCTTTCCTTACGCCAACTGTGGATACGGTGATACGTTTGGGACTCCATGCTAAACCATAGTCGGCAGTGAGGATTTGCGTGGCTTGTAGCACGGCATCCAGATTGTCCATCGGTTCGCCCTGTCCCATGAAGACAACGTTCGTAATCCTTTCGCATTCTTCAATGCTGAATAGTTGGTTCAGAATGTCGGTTGTGGTGAGGTTGCCATGAAAGCCTTGTCTGCCGGTCATGCAGAAACGGCATCCCATGCGGCATCCCACTTGGCAACTCACACATACGGTTCCACGCTCGCCGTCGGGGATGAAAACCGTTTCTATGTATTGCCCGTCGTCAGTCGGAAACAGGTATTTGACCGTGCCGTCCACGCTACACATGCGGTTTGCCGGTTCTTTGGCTCCGATGCAATATTTGCTGGCGAGCAGTTCGCGGTTCTTGGTGCTGATGTTGGTCATTTCGCCTATGCTTTTGGCATGGTGTGTGTAAATCCATTGTGCCATCTGTTTGGCGGCAAAGGCGGGCATCCCCACATCCTTTGCCACATCTTTCAGTTGCGTCATGTTCATGCCAAGCAAGGCTGTCTTAACCGTAGTCTCCATTCTTTTGTGTATGCTTTAATAATGCAAAGGTAAGCATTTTTTATGAAAAACAAACGTATGTTTGTCTCAGAAACCATTATTTTAAGAATAATTTATATCTTGTCCTATAGATTATTCTGGCAAATGTTTTATCTTTGCATGCAAATGTCAAATAATTAAACAAATAATAAACAGACAAACATGAAACACAAAAGGATTTTGTTCGTATCGGCCATGGCGTTTTTCATGGGCGTAAGCGCTTTGGCGCAGAGCCTCAGTTCCAGCACCAAATGGCATTGGGACAAGGGAACAATGGTAATTGAAACTCCAACCCGTCCTGCCGGCCAGAAACATGTATTGGGCCTCACCGCTCCCAAACTGGAAACCGTCCGTGTTGGTTTTGTGGGGCTTGGAGGACGTGGCCCATGGGCGGTAAAACGCTATGCCCACATTCCTGGAGTGGAGATTGTGGCGCTGTGTGACTATGAGGAGGCACGCGCAGAGAAGACTCAGAGTGAGCTGCGTAACAGAGGCTTGAAGCCCGCTGATATCTACTTTGGTCCAAAGGGCTATGAAGAACTTTGCAAACGCGATGATATTGACCTTGTTTACGTGGCTACTGACTGGAACCACCATTTTCCCATCGCCAAGTTTGCCATGGAGAACGGAAAGCATGCTGCCATTGAGGTTCCTGCGGCAATGAACCTTGCCCAGTGTTGGGAACTGATAGACCTTGCCGAGAAGACCCGTCTACATTGCTTCATTCTGGAGAATTGTTGCTATGATTATTATGAGATGAACGCTCTTGCCATGGCTCAGGATGGCGTGTTTGGTGAGATTGTCAGAGCTGAAGGTGCTTATATCCATACACTTGACGGTGCGTGGGACAATTATTGGAAAGACCCCAACGACAATGATGTAAACGACCTCCACTGGCGTCTGAAATACAATAAGGAGAACCGTGGTGACATATATTCCACTCATGGCCTTGGTCCCGTGGCCCAGTGTATGAACATCCATCGTGGCGACCGTTTCACAACCCTTGTAGCAATGGATACAGAAAGTTTTGCGGGCAAGGCGGCGGTGAAGAGAAAGACCGGTAAGGAATGTGAGGATTTCCGAAATGGCGATCACACTACAACCCTGATGCGCACAGCCCAGGGCAAGGTGGTGGAGATTCAGCACAACGTAATGACTCCCCAACCTTACAACCGCCTGTTCAAACTTACAGGAACCAAGGGATATGCCACCAAATATCCCACTCCGGAGTTTGCTCTTTCTGGCGAGGCACTCAAGGGTACCGATGCACCCCAGATGGACAATCTTAATGCCCATAAATTCATGGATGCCAAGCAGAAGGATGCCCTAATGAAGAAATACTATCACCCCATCCTCACCGAATACGGCGAGAAAGGACGTTCAATGGGGCATGGCGGTATGGACTACATCATGGACGCGCGTCTTGTATATTGTCTCCAGCACGGCCTTCCCCTTGACATAGACGTGTATGACATGGCAGAATGGTGCTGTCTGGCCGAACTGGGTGCGCTTTCCATGGATAACAATTGTGCAGCCGTAAGCTTCCCCGACTTTACCCGTGGCCACTGGAACGAGGTGAAAGGCTTCAAGCACGCTTATGCTCCTGCCGCAGAAGAAGCAGAAGTAGAAGCCAAGGCCGAGGCTTACACCGCCGCACAGAAGGAGGCTGTTGCCGCAAATAACCTGTGGGCACTTTACGATGCCGTAAGAAAGGCTGAGGGAGACAAGGCAAAGGCCAAGGCCGAGAAGGCATACCGCAAGGCTGTTGCCAAGGCAGACAAGCAGATTGAAACGAAGTTGGCCGCAAAGAAATGATTTAGAACCATACATGTTTGTGGCAGAAAGCATCATTTTAAGAATTATTTACATCTTGTCTAAGGATTATTCCGCTAAAAGTTTTATCTTTGCACGCAAATACCAAACAATTAATCAAAAACAATTAATCAAAAATTAACTGACAACATGAATCTCAGAAGATTTTTATCCGTATCGGCCATGGCTTTGTGCATGGGCGTTACCGCTGTGGCACAGAGCCTCAGCCCCAACACCAAGTGGCATTGGGACAAGGGAACAATGGTTATTGAGACTCCTGCCCGTCCTGCTGGACAGAAACATGTATTGGGCCTTACCGCTCCCAAGTTGGAAACCGTGCGTGTTGGTTTCGTGGGTCTGGGTATGCGTGGTCCCTGGGCAGTAATGCGTTTTGCACACATCCCCGGAGTGGAGATTGTGGCACTTTGCGACTATGAGGAAGGACGTGCAGAGGCATCGCAGAAATTCTTGCGCGAAGCCGGTTTGGCTCCTGCCGATATCTACTATGGCGAAAAGGGTTATGAGGAACTTTGCAAGCGTCCCGACATTGACCTCGTTTATGTGGCTACAGACTGGAATCACCACTATCCCGTGGCAAAGTGCGCCATGGAGAATGGCAAGCATACAGCTGTGGAAGTACCCTCTGTTATGAATCTGGATCAGTGCTGGAGCCTGATTGACCTTTCAGAGAAGACCCGCTTGCATTGCTTCATTTTGGAAAACTGTTGCTATGACGAGTATGAAATGACCGCTTTGGCAATGAAGCAGGACGGTGTTTTCGGTGAGGTAATCCGTGCCGAAGGTGCTTATATCCATGCTCTTGACGCATTCTGGAAGAGCTATTGGAAAGATCCCAACGACAATGACAAGGATAACCTTCACTGGCGTCTGAAGTATAACAAGGAGAACCGTGGTGACCTCTATGCCACTCACGGTCTTGGTCCCGTAGCCCAGTGTATGGACATTCACCGTGGCGACCGCTTTACCACTTTGGTGGCTATGGATACTGAAAGTTTCTTCGGTAAAGATTGGGTGGAGAAGAACACTGGCAAGGAGTGCAAGGAATTCCGCAATGGCGACCACACCACAACCTTGATGCGTACCGCCAAGGGTAAGGTGATTGAAATCCAGCACAATGTAATGACTCCCCAGCCCTACAACCGCTTGTTCAAGCTCACTGGAACCAAGGGCTATGCCACCAAGTATCCCACTCCCGAATTCGCTCTTTCAGGCGAGGCACTCAAGGGTACCGATGCTCCCCAAATGGACAACCTCAACGCTCATGGTTTCATGAATGCCGAGCAGAAGAAAGCGCTTCAGAAGAAGTACTATCATCCCATCCTTACCAAGTATGTGGAGAAGGGACGTCAGATGGGTCATGGCGGTATGGACTATGTGATGGACGCTCGTTTGGTTTACTGTTTACAGAACGGTTTGCCTCTTGATATGGATGTATACGACTTGGCAGAATGGTGCTGTTTGGCAGAATTGGGCGCCCTCTCAATGGATAACAATTGTGCAGCCGTAAGCTTCCCCGACTTTACCCGTGGCCATTGGAACGAAGTGAAGGGCTACAAGCACGCTTATGCTCCCGCTGCTGAAGAGGCAGAGGCAGAAGCCAAAGCCGAGGCTTACACCGCAGCACAGAAGGAAGCTGCTGCCGCAAACAACCTGTGGGCACTTTACGATGCCGTAAGAAAGGCTGAAGGAGACAAGGCAAAGGCAAAGGCCGAGAAGGCATACCGCAAGGCTGTAGCCAAGGCAGACAAGCAGATTGAAAAGAAACTGGCCGCTAAAAAGTAATTTCTCCTGAATAAGGGATTTCAATAAATCAGGCTCTGTACAATGTTTTGTGCGGAGCCTGATTATTTTTTGGGGTGCAAAGATTTGGGAATTTCCTCATTTCTGCGTAAATTTGTGGTCAGAATGTATTAAATTTTCAAGAATCAGTCACATGAAAAAAACTTTATTGGCTGCCGCGTTCGGTCTGTCGTCCCTCTTGGGCGCCAGCGCACAAGCCAAATACGAACCTACCGAAGCCAATCTAAAATCCCGTGAAGAGTTTAGGGATATGAAACTGGGAATATTCCTCCATTGGGGCATTTACAGCACATTTGCCCAAGGCGAGTGGTATCTTCAGAACGCTGTCCCCGACCGCTATGAATATGCCAAGGCCGCAGACGCCTTCTATCCCCATCGCTTTGACGCACGCCAGTGGGTGCGCAGTTTTAAGGAAGCCGGAGCAAAATATATCTGCTTTACCAGTCGCCATCACGATGGGTTTTCCATGTGGAATACCAAGCAGAGTAAATATAACATAGTGGAGGCCACGCCCTTCGGACGCGATGTGATAAAAGAATTGGCAGAGGCCTGCAAGGAAGAGGGCATTCGTCTGCATTTCTATTACAGCCATTTGGACTGGATGAGGGATGACTACCCCATGGGCCGTACCGGAACAAACGTAGGAAAACCCCGAGATAAGGCTGATTGGAAGAGCTACTATTCTTTCATGAACAACCAGCTCACAGAATTGCTTACCCAATATGGTCCCATTGGTGCCATCTGGTTTGACGGATGGTGGGACCACGATGAGGACAGCGTGCCCTTTGACTGGCATTTGCAGGAGCAATACGAGCTGATACATCGTCTGCAGCCTGCCTGTCTGGTGGGCAATAACCATCACGGAGCGCCTATGAAAGGCGAGGATATACAGATTTTCGAGCGTGACTTGCCCGGAGAGATGACCACCGGATTTGCCAAGTCGGTGGCAGAGGTAAGTCGTTTGCCTTTGGAAACATGTGAAACCATGAACGGAATGTGGGGATATAAGGTGACAGACAACAACTATAAGTCCACAGCTGACATCATCCGTCTTCTCATCAAAACCTCTGGAAAGGGTGCCAACCTGCTGATGAACATCGGCCCCCAGCCTAATGGTGAACTTCCCGCCGTGGCCTTGCAGCGCCTTAAGGAACTGGGCGAGTGGACAGCCACATACGGTGAAACCATCTATGGAACGGATGCTGGTGATGTGAAGCCCCAGTCATGGGGTGTAACCACTAAGAAGGACGGCAAGCTTTTTGTGCATGTACTTGCTCCAGAGTGCCTTGTGCCTGGCGATGGCGGAAACCCTGTGCTTTATCTGCCTTTGGACTGGAAGGTTAAGTCGGTAACCGAATTCATCGGAGGTGCAAAAGTGGAATACCGCAAGACGTCAAATGGTATTGCCGTGGTGCTTCCACGCAAGATCGAAGCGGTTGATTATGTGTTGGTTGTACAATGATTTTTAGGAAAGAAAACAAATAGATGATGAAAAAGACTTTGATAGTAGCTTCGCTCGCCCTTTTATGCTCCCTGGCGTTGAAGGCGCAGACCGCATTGAAAAAAGTGTATGACGAGAAGGCAGATCCTATAGAACAGATTGACAAAGCCTTGCAGAAGGCTGAGAATGAGGACAAATTCGTGATTTGTCAGGTGGGTGGAAACTGGTGCCCGTGGTGTTTGCGTTTTGCGGATTTCATGACCAAGGATGCCGCCATCAGCAAAGTGGTGAACGAAAACTTTGTCTTCATACATACAAACTACAATCCGCGCAATAAGGCCGATGCCGCTCAGGCCAAACGTGCGGAAAAACTGATGAAGATGCTGGGCTTTCCCGGACGCTTCGGCTTTCCTGTATTTGTGGTACTCAATCCAGAGGGTAAGGTGCTTCACATTCAGGATTCTGGCTATCTGGAAGAGGGAAACAGCTATGACCAGAAGAAGGTGATGCGCTTTTTCCAGAACTGGACGCCCAAGGCCGTCAAGGGAATCGCCGCAAAATAAAAGAAGAATTATGGCAAGCCGCTCTTGTAGAGGTTTAATGTGCAAACCACGCACCTTTCCGAATTCTTTACACGGCTTTTCCGATTTTTGCTTCCCACGTCATGCAAATTCTATTTCATGGCGTGGGAGTATATTTTTCCTCGCGAGGAAAAAATAAAGGCCAAACTTGGCGCAAAGTCCCGATTCCAAATATATTTTACAGATTGGGTGGATTTACTGCAAATCCATCGTAAACCGATGCGGGCCTTTGTCAAATTAGGTGAGGATTTTCGTGGTTTCGATGTAACTCTTTTACAAAGAGAAAAGGCATTGTGCTAGGGAACACAATGCCTTTTTCCTAAGTTATGAAAAATATTTATTTATCCATATTGATGGTCTGTGCGCGGTCGGGACCTACGCTTACGATAGTTACGGGCACTCCGGTTTCCTGCTCGATGAACTTGATGTAGTCGTTCAGCTCGGCAGGGAATTCAGTGGGCGAGGTCATCTTTGTGAGATCGGTCTGCCATCCAGGGAAGTCCTTGTATACAGCATTCCAACCTTCTGTATCATAGGGCATATGGTCAAGGGTTACACCGTCCTTCTCGTATGCGACGCAGACGCGGATGGTGGGGAAGGTGTCCAGCACGTCGGCCTTCATCATGATGAGCTGGGTTACGCCGTTTACCATGATGGCGTATTTCAATGCTACCATATCCAACCATCCACAACGGCGGTTACGTCCGGTAACTGCTCCGTATTCGTGGCCAATCTCGCGCAGCTTGTCTCCAGTCTCGTCAAACAACTCAACGGGGAAGGGACCGCTACCTACGCGGGTACTATATGCCTTGAAGATACCGAAGATTTCGCCAATGGTGTTGGGCGCAACGCCCAGGCCGGTACATACACCGCCACTAACGGTATTGCTACTACTTACGAAGGGGTAGGTGCCGTGGTCTATGTCGAGTAGGGTTCCTTGTGCGCCTTCTGCAAGCACGTTCTTGCCAGCCTTTAGGGCTTCGTTCAGTTCCACTTCGGTGTCGGTGAGGGGGAACTGGCGCATGTATTCAATACCCTTGAGCCACGCCTCTTCTTCGGCAGTGATGTCATAGTCGGTATAATTGAGGTCTTTGAGAATCTGCTCGTGACGGGCTTTCAAAGCCTGGTATTTGGCGGTGAATCCTTCTAAGATGTCACCAACGCGCAGACCAGTGCGGCTGGCTTTCTCGCTATATGTGGGGCCGATACCCTTTCCGGTGGTTCCCACCTTGGCCTTTCCCTTGGCAGCCTCGTATGCACGGTCCAGTACTCGGTGTGTGGGTAGAATCAGATGGGCGCGCTTGCTGATGTGGAGGCGGTCCTTAATGCTGTATCCGGCTGTCTCCAGTTCCATTGCCTCTGCCATGAAGAGGTCGGGAGCAATGACACATCCATTTCCGATGATGTTGATTTTCCCTTCATCGAAGATTCCAGAAGGAATGCTGCGAAGCACGAATTTCTTTCCTTCAAATATGATTGTATGGCCAGCATTGGGGCCACCTGCAAAGCGGGCTACTACATCGTAACCCGGAGTAAATACGTCTACTACTTTGCCTTTGCCTTCATCTCCGAAGACGATACCCAGAAGGGCATCCACTTTTCCTTTGTTCATTATTGTATATTGTTCTGTTTCTTTTATACTTGTATTGTGTCACTTTGGTTTGGCGTCTGACTTCAGTCTGCCATTTCCTTTCTTCTTTTTTCTCAGCGCCGCTTCGCACTTTCTGCATGTGCCGCTCAGATAGAGAATCTGTGTTCTGATGGACATCTTTCTGGACTTTATGGCACTGAGTGTTTTCTCAAGTTCCTGTTTCTCCATTTTCTCTGTCTTTCCGCATTGCTCGCAAATGAGGCAGATGAGCGGACGTTTGTCCATGTGGCATTCGTATTGTGCGGCGCGGCCCAGCGTGTGCTTCACAATGATTTGTGCATTGTTGAGCAGTTCCAACACGTTGAATATCGTGGCGCGGCTCACTTGGAAACTGGCTTCTTGGCTCATGATTTCCGCCATTTTGTCCACGGTGAATAGCCCTTTTGTCTGGACTGCGATGCGCAGTATTTCGTATCTTTCGGGTGTCTTCCGCATTTGGTTTTGCGTCAGATATTCCGTCAGTTTGGCATTGGCCTGTTCCAATATGTTTGCTCTACTGTCCATCCGTGGCCACAAAGATAACGAATTTATTTTAAGGAAGGATAAGAAATGCGGCAGAATTTTCCTAATTAGACATATTTTGATGTGGAAAACGTTGTCATGCGTCCAATCTGTCTAGCACTGCATGGATGGCTTTTTGCAAATGCAGGTCGGCTTGGGGTAGGGTGGCTTCGGCTTGGTCGCGTATTTCAAGGATGGATGGTGCGTTGAATTCAGCGCCTTGTACCATCAAACGTGCCAGTATCAGATAACCACAAAGCTGGCGCATGGGGTGCTCGCCCGCAATCCATTGGAAAGCTATGGCTGATGCCCATGATGTCCTGCTGAAGAGGAACATGACAGTGGTTTGTGCAATTTCTGCAGTGGGCATCTCATCGGTCCATATTTCCGCCACTTCCGGAAGCATCTCTTCAATAGGCATGAGCATGGCGGCCAGCATCTTGCACTCGCGTATGGGTTGGTTCCAGAGGTTTTGGGCCAATGCCCTGTCCGAGGGGAATTCCCTGGCAATCTCTCTTAGCCGGGGAAGTTCCACTCCGAACACTAGCCGATAAGGCATTCCAGCCTGTCTCATTTGTGCGGAAAGAACGCCGTTCATGGCCGAACGCAGCGCCTTTTTCACTTCCCTAACGGTTTCTTCTGTAGTCATTGTTTTTGGGTGTGTATAAGAAAAATATTGGGAAACGGAGAATGTTGTACCCTCTATTTCCCTTTTTGTAACTTATTGTTGGTTCTCTTGTATAGCGGCGTTTTCCTGCTTCTTCCGGATACGTCTTTCCTTTACCTTCTTCCGCCTTTCGTCCAACTTGCCCTGCAACTCTATTTCGTTCTGCATCCTGTAATCGCGCGGTGTCATGCCCGTGCGCTTGTAGAATGCGCTATAGAACGATTGGCGGTTGGAGAATCCCACGTTCAGCGCGATGTCTTCCATGGTCATTTTTCTTGAATGGAAGTTCTTCAGCAGATACATGGCTTCCTTGATGCGGAATTCATTGACCATCTGTGAATAGTTGTCTTGATAGCGCATGTTGATGACTGCACTGATGTAGCGGGTGTTGGTACCTAATTCATCGGCCATTTCTTTTGCGGAATAGTCCGGATCTCGGTATTTTTTCTCCACAACGAACTTGGCCATGATCTTTTCAAACAAATCCTCAATCATGTCAGCATTGAGTAACGACCTGTAAAGAGGAGCCTTGCTCTTTTTCTCTGTAAGGTTGTATTTTGCCATGCTATTTAATTTTAAAAAAGATTGTCAATAAAATTTATTTGCTACAAAGTTAATAAAATTTATTTACAATAGGTGTTTGTAACCTTAAAAAATGATATCTTTGTCATAAAAAAGCAAAAAATATAGCTCTGATGATAGAAAATTTGTTGAAGCAGTATTTCGGATATAGTGCATTTCGGCCAAAGCAACGCGAGATTATCCAGCATTTGCTTGATGGAAAAGACGCATTGGTGCTGATGCCTACGGGCGGAGGAAAAAGTATGTGTTACCAGTTGCCGGCTCTGGTGATGAAGGGGGTGACTATAGTGGTGTCTCCTTTGCTCTCGCTGATGAAGGACCAGGTTGAGTCTTTGTTGGCCAACGGTATTGAGGCAAGGGCAATTAACAGTGCGGCATCGGAAACGGAAAACATGCTTGTGCGCAGGGAGTGTGCCCAAGGGCTGGTAAAACTGCTCTACATTTCGCCTGAACGTCTACTGACAGAACTGCCTTTCTTGCAGGAGAGCGTGGAAGTGTCCATGTTTGCAGTGGATGAGGCACATTGCATTTCGGGGTGGGGACACGATTTCCGTCCCGAGTACACCCAGTTAGGTGTCTTGAAGGAAATGTTCCCCGACGTGCCCATTGTGGCATTGACGGCAACGGCGGACAAGGTGACTCGGACAGACATTCTGGAGCAACTGAACATTCCAGAGGCGCGTATGTTTGTCTCCTCTTTCGACCGTCCCAATCTGAACCTGGATGTGAGAAGAGGAATGAATTCTAAGGAAAGGAACCAGGCCATCCTGCAATTCATGTTGCGGCATAAGAACGATTGCGGCATAATATATTGTCTGAGCCGAAAAACCACAGAGAGCGTGGCGGCCTATCTGCGCAGTCATCAGTTTACCGCTGCGGTCTATCATGCTGGGCTGAGTGTGGAGGAGCGCGAAAAGGCGCAGGAGGATTTTGTCTGTGACCGGGTGCAGATTGTATGTGCCACCATTGCCTTCGGAATGGGGATAAACAAGAGTAATGTGCGTTTTGTCATTCACTATAATCTGCCTAAAAGCATAGAGAATTTCTATCAGGAGATTGGACGTGCTGGCCGTGACGGACTTCCCTCGGACACGCTGCTTTTCTATAATGTTTCCGATATTATACAACTGAACAAGTTTGCGCAGGAAAGCGGTCAGCGCGAGATAAATATGGAAAGGTTGAGGAGGATGCAGGAATATGCTGAGGCTAATGTGTGCCGACGTCGCATCCTGTTGAATTATTTCGGCCAACCGTATTTGTGCGACTGCGGACATTGTGACGTCTGCCAGCATCCGCCACAGCGTTTTGACGGTACGATTTTGGTACAGAAGGCATTGAGTGCCATTGTAAGGGGCAATTCAGAACTCACTTTGCGTATGGTCGTGGACGTGTTGTGCGGAAATTATTCTGCAGAAGTCAGACAGAAAAACCTTCATGCGATAAAGACATTTGGGGTGGGGCGCGATGTGCCTCATCGAGACTGGAACGACTATATCTTGCAAATGCTGCAGATGGGCTACGTGGAAATCCAGTATGACCGCTATAATTATCTCCGGGTAACGGATGCGGGAATGGATGTGCTTTATGGCAGGAAGCCCGCCAGTCTTGCAGTTCCTCAACGTGAGGAAGAACCTCGTCCGCGCCGTAAAAAGACGGCAAAGGAACTTCAGCGCAAGCTGGAGCTAACCACGCCTGGAGCAGAGATGGAACAGATGATGGATGAGGCTCTGTTTGGCGCGTTGCGCGATTTGCGCAAGCAATTGGCGCAAGAACAGAATCTGCCTCCCTATATTGTTTTCTCCGACAATGTTCTGCGTGCCTTGTCTACAAGAAAACCCGGAAGTCTGGACGAATTTGGCGAGACTCCGGGTATAGGGGAATATAAATGCAGGAAGTACGGGGCTGTATTCCTTGAAATAATCAGAAAATATATGTAGGCCAGATGACGCCCAGGGCTTGTCTTTTATTCGGACTGGCTTTGGGATGAGGCTTCTGTTTCCGTGCCCTCCAACGAAGCCTTTTCGTGCTCTTCCAGGGCGATGTCCAACTTGGCTATCTGCAATGTGATGTCATGCAGTTTCTGCTCAAGGTTTGCCCGTTGGGCGACAAGTTTTTCCTGTAGGTCGGCGTTCTCTTCCTGGATGTAGACTCTTCCGCCTTCGGCCTGCATCACGGTCAGTTCTGCCTGTAGCTGCTCAATTCTCGTCTGGCAAATCTTGATGTCGATGTGTAGCTTCCGTACTTTTTTACGAATGGCTGCCCAATCGTTCGGAGTCTGGAAGAGCTGTTCCAGCTCTGAATATTGCACGGGCGGATGCTGGGCGTTGTAATTGTGTATCCACAAATCAAGTTTCTGCCGTTGCTCGGCATGCTGCTCGTTTAACTGCTCTCCCCATTGCGAGATGGCTTTCATTTGGCCTTGCTGGACATCAATCTTCTTGCGCATTTGCGAGGTGCGCTCTTGCTCTTCAGATAGATTGTGGTATGCGTCCGAAGCTAGTTTGTGCAGATTCAGGTAGTAGTCCTTGGCCTCTGATGCGCCCAATGCTTTTTCGTGCAGCTTGTGGCACTCCTGGATGTCGGTGGTGCATTCCTTCTGTCTGGATGTAAGGAGCTCTATTGTTTGGGAAACAGTCTGTACAAGAGACTTTAATGCGGTCAGATTGCTCTCGCCCTCTTGTAAGTCTTCCTTTGTGCTGTTTATTTTTTTGTTCACGATACTCCATCCGTCCGCAAGTTGCAGGATACGTTGTTTCAAATTTTCGTTGTTCTGCTCCCATTCTGTAAACCAGTCGGGGATGGTCATGAGCGCACCGACACTTTCGTAGGCCTGTCTGAATTGGCGGTTGGTGTAGTCAATGTTTTCCTGTATGTAGTCTACTTGTCCAGCCATTACCTGACATCCGGTATTGACTTCGTTCAGACGTGTGCTTAGTTCGCTCTTCTCAATCTCCAGGGTGGCAATCTTTTCGCTCAGTTCTGTAATGCTGTTCTGGCGGTAGTTGAAAAAGTCCAGTTTCTTTTGCGCCTCTTCTTCGTCTTTTGTCACATTGACAATCAATTGCCTGATCATGGCCATGCGGGCCTCCCTGTTTGTGCTTGGAGTGCAGTCGTGGAAACTGATGTCCAGCGTGCTGAAAAGTTGCCATTCCTTCACGTCCTCTTCCTGGCGTTGCAGGGCTGTGAGCAGTGTGGCCTCTTCGGCTTTTCGTTGTCCCTGCATTTCGCTGAGTTCAAGTCTGAGGTCGGTTCTGAGGGCTTCCTTGTTCTGCAATTCTGCATTCAATAACTCAAATTCAGTCTTGAACTCACTGATGAGCTTGCTTTGTTCCAGCATGGTGTCGCTGTGATAGGGGTGGTGGGTGGCTCCGCAGACGGGGCATCCCGCACCTTCCTTCAAGTCGGCTCTTAGCTGTATGATGTCTTGTCCTTTACTTAATAAATAGGTGTATTCCTTTTCATGGCACATCCGGCTGAGTTTGTTGATTTCGGTCTCCAAGCCTTTAAGGTTTGTTGTGGCGTGCTCAATTTTTAGCCTGAGCGAATTAAGTTGCTGCCTTTTCTCCTCGATGACCGTATAGCCGGTGCAGATGCGGTTCCACAGCGACATGGCCGAAAGTAGCATCTGTCGGCGGCTTTTCAATTGCATGGCGCGCTCTTGCAACTGGTAACTGTCCAGACCCTTTATCTCTTGACGGTGGATTTGCAACTCGTCATTGTATGTCTGCATTTTAGCTTCCACGTCCTGGTAGTGGGTGAAGGTGCGGCCCAATTGCTCGTTCAGTTCGTTCTGTTTCTTTGTGCGCTCTTTTTGCCGGTTGGCATAGCTTGTCAAATTGGATTTGAGCTCACTCAAAAGGTCAAGTTGTACCAAGATGCTTTCGGCATGGCCAATCATGCTTTCGTGCATTTCGATACTCTGTCTTCCTGCCCTCAGACGTTCCAGCTCTGCTTTCAGAATCTCGTTCTCTTCACTTTGCGATTCGACTTGTTGTTCAAGCGCTTCCTTTTGGGAGGTAAAGTGGATGATGAGTTTCTGCAGGTTGTTTTTTTCTGTAGAAAGAGTGTTTATTTGTCCGTCAAGGAAGTGTCCTTGCGCAATGAGATCTTGCGACTGGTGTAGTTGCTTGGAAGCCTTTTCATATTCTTCCAAGTGCTGTTTCAGCCGTTTGAGCTGTTCTTCCCATTGTGTCTGAAGCGTATCAGTTTCCTGTCCGAAGCCGGTTTGCTGCTTTCTGTTCTCCTCTACGAACCTTTTTAATATAAGCATCCGCTCGAAGTCGCCCTGGATTACCTCGAAAGACTCATATCTTTCCAAGCTCTCTTCCTCCTTTGATGTGGTGTTGTGTTCCCTGTTGAGCTGGTACATACGGTCCTTTTCTTCTTTAAGGCGTATGGTCAGCTTGGTGTATTTGCGCAGCCATTCCTGCTGGTCGTGCAGGCGCTGGATACTTTCTTCCAGGTTGTTTCGCTTGGTCTCGGCGAGCCGTTTGGCCTCGCGGGTGCGTTGAAGCTGGGGAGCGGTCATCAGTTCCCTGGGACGCTGTTGTCTGATGGTTTCCTGCCTTATCCATTCTTGCTGTGGTTGTGGCACCACAAACTCCTGGACGTTCTTGTCCTTTTTATCTTTGTTTTTTCCGAAAAAGTTCATCTGCAAATAAATTTACCGCAAAGATAACATCTTTTTTTTGTAATACCCGTATTTTTCCACTAACTTTGCGCCATCAAATTTAAAAACGAAGAAAGAAAATGGCACAAAAACCCAATATACCAAAGGGAACAAGAGATTTCGGACCACAGGAAATGGCCCGTCGCAACTATATATTCAATACCATTCGCCAGGTGTATGCCCTCTATGGCTTTCAGCAGATAGAGACTCCCGCAATGGAGAATCTGAGCACGCTCATGGGTAAATATGGTGAAGAAGGAGACAAGCTTCTGTTTAAGATTCTGAACAGCGGAGATTTCCTTCGTGGAATAGGCGAAGAGGATTTGAAAAACGGGGCTACCGGCAAACTGGCCTCGCAGTTGTGTGAAAAGGGATTGCGTTATGACCTCACCGTCCCCTTTGCACGCTATGTAGTGCAGCACCGTGATGAACTGACCCTTCCTTTCCGCCGTTATCAGATTCAGCCCGTGTGGCGTGCTGACCGTCCGCAAAAGGGCCGTTATCGCGAGTTTTATCAGTGCGATGCCGATGTGGTGGGTTCTGACAGCCTGATTAACGAGGTGGAACTGATGCAGATTGTGGATACTGTGTTCAACCGTTTCGGCATCAGAGTCTGCATCAAGATAAACAACAGAAAGATTCTGACGGGCATTGCGGAAATGATTGGCGAGGCAGACCGCATTGTGGATATCACTGTGGCAATTGACAAGCTGGACAAGATTGGCCTTGAGAAGGTCAATGAAGAGCTTCGTGCCAACGGGCTTTCCGAGGATGCCATCCAGAAACTGCAGCCCATCATCAACCTTTCCGGAACCAACCAGGAAAAGATGGCCACCATGCGCCAGGCATTGGCGCAGAGTGAAATCGGCCTGAAGGGAATCGACGAGGTGGAATTCGTGTTGAACCATCTTTCCGGACTTTCTTCACAGGTAGAGCTTGACCTCACTTTGGCACGCGGTCTCAACTATTATACCGGATGCATATTTGAGGTGAAGGCGCTGGATGTGCAGATTGGAAGCATAACCGGCGGAGGCCGATATGATAACCTTACCGGCATTTTCGGCATGCCCGGAATCAGTGGTGTGGGCATTAGCTTCGGGGCGGACAGAATTTACGATGTCCTGAACCAGTTGGAACTCTATCCCGAGGAAGTTACGACAGCCACCCAAATTCTCTTCATCAATTTCGGTGAGAAGGAGACGGAATATTGCCTGCCCATTCTCTCTGACCTGCGAGCTGCCGGCATTCGTGCCGAGATATATCCCGATGCGGCAAAGATGAAGAAGCAGATGCAGTATGCCAATGTCAAGGCCGTTCCTTTTGTGGCGCTGGTGGGCGAGAACGAGATGAGTGCCGGAATGGTAACCCTCAAGAACATGACCACGGGCGAACAGCAGATGGTGCCTGCCGCTGAGCTGCTTTCGCATTTGTAAAATATTCTCAATAGTGAATACTCATGGGTCAAAGCTATTCGGTGATGTAATGGCTTTGACTCATGTTTTTTATGTAAAAACTACTGATTCTCTTTGTCATATTGGGAAAAAGTAGTACCTTTGCACGCCGATTATTATCGAAAGGGCTGAAAAAGGCCCGACAACATGTGTGGATAGTTCGTTCTTTGGCCAGGCGGACGGTTCGTGAATCATGTTGAGAGACAATTAAATAAGTTATTTTAGTTCAACAAACAAAGACAAAGAAATGGACACTTTGAGTTACAAAACCATCTCTGCCAACAAGGCTACAGTAAAGAAGGAATGGGTTGTAGTAGACGCTACAGACCAGGTTCTGGGCCGTATGTGCACAAAGGTGGCAAAATTGCTGAGAGGCAAGTACAAGCCCGAGTTTACTCCTCATGTAGACTGTGGTGACAATGTGATTATTATCAATGCTGACAAGATCAAGCTGACCGGTAAGAAGATGACTGACCGTATCTACTATTCTTACACTGGTTATCCCGGTGGACAGCGCGAGGCTACTCCCGCCAGCATTCTGGCTAAGCCCAACGGTGCTGACCGTTTGATCCGTAAGGTGGTTAAGGGTATGCTGCCCAAGAACAAGCTGGCAGATCGCCTGATTACCAACTTGTACGTGTACGAAGGTGCAGAGCACAAGCAGGTAGCACAGAACCCCAAGTCAATTGATATTAACCTCTATAAATAAGAATAAGTGATGGAAGTAGTTAATGCATTAGGTCGCCGCAAGTGTGCCGTAGCTCGTGTTTATGTAACCGAGGGTACCGGTAAGATTACCATCAATAAGAGAGATCTGGTGGAGTATTTCCCCAGCTCAATCCTTCAGTTCGTTGTTAAGCAGCCTCTGAACCTGCTCAATGTAGCTGAGAAATATGACATCAAGGTAAACCTGTTCGGCGGTGGTTACACCGGCCAGTCTCAGGCTCTGCGTCTGGCTATTGCCCGCGCCTTGGTTAAGATCAACGCCGAAGACAAGAAGGCTCTGCGTGCAGAAGGCTTCATGACTCGTGACAGCCGTGAAGTTGAGCGTAAGAAGCCCGGACGTCCCAAGGCACGTCGTCGTTTCCAGTTCAGCAAGCGTTAATTTGTGGAAACGAGCGCTTAGTTTAGTATCTAAATTCACGAGACGCCTGATTGCGGCATAAAAGCCCTTCAGAACCTACCCGTGGATTGATTCTAAAACAAAGACAAAAATAGAATTAAAAAGAAGGTAAACAAACACAAAAAAGAAAATTAAAATGTCAAGAACAAATTTTGATACACTGTTGGAGGCCGGATGTCATTTCGGTCACCTCAAGAGAAAATGGAATCCCGCAATGGCTCCCTATATCTTCATGGAGCGTAATGGCATTCATATCCTGGACCTGCACAAGACCGCTGCTAAGGTTGAAGAGGCTGCAGAGGCTATGAAGCAGATTGCCAAGAGCGGAAAGAAGATTCTGTTTGTTGCAACTAAGAAACAAGCAAAGCAGATTGTTGCAGACAAGGCAACTTCTGTAAACATGCCCTATGTGATTGAGCGCTGGCCCGGCGGTATGCTGACCAACTTCCCCACAATCCGTAAGGCTGTGAAGAAAATGGCCAATATTGACAAACTCGTTGCCGATGGTACTTTCAGCAACCTCAGCAAGCGCGAAATCCTTCAGGTAAGCCGTCAGCGTGCCAAGTTGGAGAAGAACCTCGGTTCTATCGCTGACCTGACCCGTCTGCCCGCAGCTCTGTTCGTAGTAGACGTAATGAAGGAGCACATTGCCGTTCGCGAGGCTAACCGTCTGGGTATCCCCGTATTCGGTATTGTTGACACCAACTCTAACCCCGACAACATCGACTTCGTTATTCCCGCAAATGACGATGCAAGCAAGAGCATCGAGGTAATTCTCGACGCTTGCTGTGGCGCTGTTGCCGAAGGTCTGGAAGAGCGTAAGGCTGAACGTGTTGACATGGAGGCAGCTGGCGAGGCTGAGCAGCCCAAGAAGGGCAAGCGTGGCGGTAAGGCACGCGAGGAAGCTCCCGTAGCTGAGGCAGCAGAGTAATTTTAATATTCCAATCACCCACTTAAAATATATAAGAACGATGGAAGTTACAATGAATGATATAAAGAAGCTCCGCGAGATGACCGGTGCTGGTCTGGCTGACTGCAAGAAGGCCCTGGCTGAGAGCGAGGATATGGACGGTGCAGTTGCATACCTGCGCAAGAAGGGTCAGGCTGTAGCCGCAAAGCGTAGCGACCGTGAGGCTTCTGAGGGTTGTGTACTCGTGAAGGCTGAGAATGGCTTCGGTGCCATCATCGCCTTGAAGTGCGAGACCGACTTCGTTGCCAACAACGCTGATTTCGTGGCGCTGACACAGACCATTCTTGATGCTGCTGTTGCAAACAAGTGCAAGACTCTGGACGAGGTTAAGGCTCTGCCCATGGGTAACGGTACCATCCAGGATGCTGTAACTGAGCGTAGCGGTATCACCGGTGAGAAGATGGAGCTCGACGGATACAATGTTATCGAGAGCGATTTCATCGCCACCTACAACCACATGGGCCGCAACTCTCTTTGCACCATGCTCGCGCTGAACAAGGCTATCGAGGATGCAACCGTAGGCAAGAACATTGCCATGCAGATTGCCAGCGCAGCTCCCGTTGCTATTGACGAAAGCGGTGTTCCCCAGTCAGTTAAGGACAACGAAGTGGCTGTAGCCATTGAGAAGACCAAGGCTGAGCAGGTTCAGAAGGCAGTTGAGGCAGCCATCAAGAAGGCTGGTTACAACCCCGCACACTTCGACTCTGAGGATCACATGGAGAGCAACCAGGGCAAGGGCTGGATCACCGCAGAAGACGTTGTTAAGGTGAAGGAAATCATCGCAACCGTATCTGCAGAGAAGGCTGCTAACCTGAACGAGCAGATGATCAAGAACATCGCAATGGGCCGTCTCAACAAGTTCTTGAAGGAGAGCTGTCTGTTGAGCCAGGAGTACATTTGGGACAAGAGCATGACTGTTGCTTCTTACCTGCAGTCAATTGACAAGGACTTGACCATCACCGACTTCAAGCGCTTTACTTTGCGTTCTGAATAATCCGTTGTTCACACAACAGATTGTTTAAAACGTACCTAATACGAATAGGGGATGTGGCCAATCATGGTTGCATCCTCTTTTTTGTCCCCTTTTCCGTATAATACATTATATATAATATATGCGCGCGGGTAATTCATCCCTTTTCTTTTATCAACGGGTAATGAATTTACATTTGCGAAAAATCTTTACACAAAACATGGATAAAAATAACACTTAAGTGTTTCTGCAAAAACACTTAAGTCTTTTTCTCGGAAGTCTTAAGTAAAACTCCA
The DNA here is from genome assembly GCA_017379075.1 of Bacteroidaceae bacterium. Lineage (GTDB taxonomy): Bacteria > Bacteroidota > Bacteroidia > Bacteroidales > Bacteroidaceae > Physcousia. The sequence continues at coordinate 22,735 of JAFNXL010000083.1, read as the reverse complement.
AAAACACTTAAGACTTGTTTTTCTTTGTATCCAGTAATAATTTATATAATTTTCAAGCATTTGATTATAAATAAGTAAGCTTTTACTTTGTTTCCTCCTGTAGCTCAATAATCTTAATTTCTTATTATTTGACAAAAATGCTAGATAAGTGTGCTTTTGAACAGCTTTTGCCTTAATACGTGATGATATAGGTCTTCTTGTCGTGAGTTTGACCTCTAAGCCAGTTATTTTGAACTATAGAAGTTGTCAAGAAAAAGTATACGAATCTGGTGCGGATATTTGGCTCAATATGGAATAATTTTCGGGTACGATAAGAGGAATATAGTTGAAAGTGTGGCATCAAGAATAAGATAATTTGCACAATATTAACATTTTTTAACTTCCATTCTGCCCTTTATACGCAAAAAAGGTCAATAAAGGTCTATGAATATATACTTCAATAGCGCCCGAAATAGTATTAACTTTCAATAGCAGTTATACTGACTTTCATTTTCAATTATATTGCTATGGACAAGACAAAGGAGCAGAAATCACCTTAAGAACAATGAATCATTGAATGTCAATAACTTACATGGAATTAGCGAGAGTACGATTTTTACAAGATTAAACAAATGCAATAATATATACGCGATTCTCAGACAATAATATGTAATGATTTTTCGTCTCGTTTCTATAACGACAAGAGGATAGAATTCTTATTTTGTCACGAGGCCCGCTATATTTCTTCTTCAACTTACAAAAGCACACACAAAAGAAGAACAAAAATCAACTCGACATAATTTTTAGAACATCCCTTATAGTTTTTCGAATGGCTTCGTATAAATGGAGTACTATGTTTAATTATTAGTGGAAAACATGCCATTCTGCAATGTGGAGTTGTTTTTGTCTCCCCTTTTCTCATTATATTGCCTAATATTTTATAACTTTGTGGTGATTTCACAAAGAACAATATCCATGGATAAACCCGTCAATTTCATAAAATTTATCGTAGCAGAGCGTATTTGCAAATTGACATGGTATATGAAACATCCAAGGAAGTCTTTTTAATGAGATGTAAACGTTGAAACAGAATTGATTAATACCGCAATAATATATGGCAAAGAAAGTAGTCAAAGAAAAGAGTATCGAAGAAACCCTGTGGGAGTCGGCCAATAAACTCCGTGGTTCGGTAGAACCATCGGAATACAAGCATGTGGTGCTGAGTCTCATCTTCCTAAAATATGCCAACGACCGTTTTTTGGAACGTCGCAACGAATTGATAAAAGACGGAAAGGAAGCCTTTGTAGAGCAAGCTGTATTTTATAATGCCAAAAATGTGTTCTACTTAAACGAAGCAAGCCGTTGGGATTACATCATGGAGAATTCCAAGCAGAACGACATTGCCATCAAGATAGACCAGGCACTTGCTACGGTAGAAAAAGACAACCCGACACTGAAAGGGGCTCTTCCCAGCAACTACTATTCTGGTTTAGGACTCGACCGTTCCAAGTTGGCGGCTCTTTTGGATGAAATCAACAAAATAGACACATTGAAGGATCCAGAAAACGACCTTATCGGACGTGTCTATGAATACTTTCTTGCCAAGTTTGCCATTGCCGAAGGCAAGGGTAAAGGGGAATACTACACTCCGAAGACCATTGTCAATCTCATAGCCGAAATGATACAACCCTATCGAGGCAAGATTTACGACCCATGTTGCGGTTCAGGTGGTATGTTTGTACAGAGCATGAAGTTCATTGAAGCTCACCATGGTAACAAACGAGACATTTCGGTCTATGGACAAGAATATACCAATACTACCTACAAACTGGCCAAAATGAATTTGGCCATCCGTGGAATCGCCAGCAACTTGGGTGAAATGGCTGCTGATACCTTCCACAACGACCAGCACAAGGATTTGAAGGCCGATTTCATCATGGCCAATCCTCCTTTTAACCAAAAGGCATGGCGTGCCGATAATGAGTTGAAGGACGACCCTCGTTGGCATGGTTACGATGTACCACCGACCAGCAATGCCAACTATGGTTGGATTCTAAACATCGTGTCCAAACTCTCGGCCAATGGTACAGCCGGTTTTCTCTTGGCCAACGGAGCCTTGAGTGGCGATGGTCAGGAACTCAATATCCGTCGACAATTGTTGCAGAACCACCTGGTAGAAGCCATTGTCATCTTGCCACGAAACATGTTCTATTCTACCGACATCAGCGTTACGCTATGGATTCTGAACAAGAACAAGCGTGCCCGTACTGTAGAGCAGAACGGTAAGCTCGTGAAATACCGCAACCGTGAAAACGAAGTGCTTTTCATCGACCTCCGTCAGTGGGGTGAACCATTTGAAAAGAAGTACATCCAGTTCTCACCGGAACAGATTGCCCAGATTGCCGAAAACTTCCATCATTGGCAGTGCGAAGGCTACGATAAGATCTATCAGAATGTGGCAGAGTACTGTTACTCGGCATCGTTGAACGAAATCGAGCAAAAGGGTTGGAGCCTAGTACCCAGCAAATACATCGAGTTCAAGAACCGCGACGAACAGATAGACTTCGATGCCAAGATGCGTCAGTTGCAAGGCGAACTACGCGAGTTATTGCAACGGGAAGAAGAGGGCAAACAGCAATTGAAGGAGTTGTTTGATAAGTTGGGGTATCCATTATAATACAAACACGAGTAATGAAAAACTATAAACGTTTAGGGGATTATATCCGTGAGGTAAATGTTCGTAACCGAGAGTTAGAGGTAACGGATTTGTTGGGTGTAAGCATTTCAAAGGAGTTTATACCTTCGATAGCAAATACCATTGGAACAGACATGTCCGCTTACAAAATTGTTATGCGAGGACAATTTGCTTACGGACCTGTTACTTCACGAAATGGGGATAAAGTATCTATAGCTTTATTGAATGGGTTTAATAAAGCTATAATTTCACAAGCCTACACTGTTTTTGAAATAATATATCATGAGCAACTTTTACCTGAATATTTAATGATGTGGTTTCGTCGTCCGGAGTTTGACCGCTATGCCCGTTTTCATTCTCACGGTAGTGCCCGTGAAGTCTTCGATTGGGAGGAACTTTGCGATGTCATGCTTCCCATTCCATCCATTACTCGCCAACGTGAAATCGTAGCAGAATACGAAACACTGACACGTCGCATCCGCATCAACGAGCAAATGATTCAGAATCTCGAATCCACTGCCCAAACCCTCTACCGAAAAATGTTCGTGGATGGTATCGATAAGAAAAAAAACGAACATTTGTCAAATATTTGCTATTTTCAAGAAGGGTATGTAAATCCTTCTCAAGATGTTCCCGATTTTTTTGACGGAGATGTGAAATGGATAAGAGCCGTCGATGTGAACGGAACGTATATTTTCAACACGACAAGATTATTGACAAGAAAGGGATATGAAAGTGCAGGAAAAAGTGCCTATCTTTTTGAACCAGATACGATTGTAATAACAAAATCAGGAACAATTGGCCGCTTAGGAATTGTAGCCGACTATATGTGCGGCAACAGGGCGGTCATAAATATACGTCCAAAGAAAAAAGAGTGGTTACCATTAGTCTTTCTATTTTTATTGAGTAAACAAAAGGAGTTTGATAACATGGCAGTGGGTAGTGCGCAGAAGAACTTGTATGTTCCAGTGTTGTCCGCGATGCAGATTGAAATACCTCAGCAATACGATTATGAGAAATTCAATCTATTGTTTAGCAGTATAAAAAGTAAACAAAAAGAAAATATGAAATTAACCGAATTACAATCTTTGCTTTTAGCGAAGATGGGGCAATAAAACACAATAATTATGACAAATAAATACATAGAACCAAGTTGGGATAAAGATTCATTTACATGTCCTCATTGTGGGGCTATTTCTTTGATGCATTTTCACTGCATTAGTTATATTGATAAAAAAGTAATTGGATTTTATGAAGAGAAACATGAAGGAAATAGTTGGGTGCAAGTAGCAACCTGTCATAACTGTGCAAAACATATAGTATGGGTAGATAATATATATGCATATCCAGACATTGTTGCAGAAGATCCAAATCCAGATATGCCTGAAGAGGTAAAGCTGCTATACAATGAAGCAGGATTAATTTACAACAAGTCGCCACGAGCAGCTTGTGCTTTGCTACGCCTAGCCATTGATAGGTTATGCAATGAGTTAGGGGAAACAGACAGGGACATAAATAAGAATATCGGAGCATTAGTAAAGAAAGGATTACCAGAATCAGTTCAAAAAGCATTGGATGTAGTGCGTGTAGTAGGAAATAAAGCTGTTCATCCTGGTCAAATAGCATTTGATGTAGATGATAAAGCTACTGCAACCATGTTGATGCGTTTGATTAATATCATCGTGGAAAGAATGATTACGGAACCTTATGAAATAGATTCTTTATATCAAGGACTGCCTGATTCAGTGAGAGAATCAATAGATAGAAGAGATAAATAATATGGATAATCAAATAACAGAGTTAGTAAAAGGTGTTCCTAATATATTAGGTCAAGTATATGAAGATTTAGCACAACCAAGCGTAAAAGCTGTTGGAAACGCATTAGGTACTGTTTTTGAATTCAGTACTTCAATACTTCTTCCCGTAAAACTTCTTAATGAAAAATTCAAGTTGAATTTTACTAAGAACCTGAATGACTATAAAAAGAAGTTGGAAGAAGTACCAGAAGAAAAACGATGTGAAGTACACCCGCAAATTGGAACCCCCATTGTTGAAAAACTAACATATACAACAAATGATGAAATAGCTGATTTATTTACTACATTATTGGCTAATGCTTCAAACACAGATATGGTAAATACAGCTCATCCATCTTTTGCCAATATGATAGAAAGACTATCTCCTGACGAAGCACGAATTATTAAATATCTTAAAGGTAAGGAAGATATTCAATATTGTGATTTTAGAGGTAAAGCAAAGAATGGAAATGGATATAATACAATTAGAGAACATTTGACACTTGTTCCTCAAGAAGTTAAGTTAGATTTTCCTGATAATACAAATGCTTATTTGGCAAATTTAGCAAGTATGGGTATATTATTTGATATGGATGGTACATATCGAATAGATCAAACCATATATGATAAAATAAAGGAACAATATAACTTTGAACAGTATAAAACACAACTTGTTCCAAACATTTTTAAAGATATTGTGACCAATAATAGCTATTATAAGATAACGGATTTTGGAAAGCTATTTATAAAGGCGTGCATAAAATAATATAGTGAAATGCAAGAAAACAAAGTAATCATATATACCACTAATGATGGTAAAACAAAGATAGATGTAAAACTCGAAGAGGAAACACTTTGGCTTACACAAGCGCAAATGTGCGAGCTTTATCAAACGAGCAAATCGAATGTAAGTGAGCATATTAAGCATATCTTTGAAGAAGGGGAACTAATACGGGAAGCAACTGTTCGGAAATTCCGAACAGTTCAAATGGAAGGTTCGAGAAGTGTGGAGCGTGAAGTCGAACATTACAATCTCGATATGATTATTGCTTTAGGCTATCGCATTCGTTCCCTCATCGCTACAAGATTCCGTCAATGGGCAACCGAACGATTGAAAGAATACATCGTGAAAGGATTTACTCTTGACGATGAACGGCTGAAAAAATTAGGAGGTGGAAGCTATTGGAAAGAACTGTTGGAACGCATCAGGGATATTCGTGCTACGGAAAAGGTTCTCTATCGCCAAATACTAGAGATATATGCTACAAGTGTAGATTACGACCCACGGGCACAAGTATCGCAAGAGTTTTTCAAGAAAGTACAGAACAAAATACATTACGCCATCCATGGCCACACTGCTGCCGAATTGATAGTGGAACGTGCGGATGCCGAGAAAGATTTTATGGGCTTGTTAACGTTCAAAGGAAATCATCCCACCTTGATTGAAGCCAAAACGGCAAAGAACTATTTGGATGAAAAGGAACTTCGGGCCATGGGGCAACTTGTATCCGGATATTTGGACTTTGCAGAACGCCAGGCTGAGCGTGAACAAGTAATGACAATGAACGATTGGGCGGCATATCTGGATAGAATCCTAACGATGTCTGGTGAACAGTTATTGCAAGGGTCAGGTAGTGTATCGCACGAAGAAGCAATGGAACACGCCACCACTGAATATCGCAAATATAAACAGCGTACAATCAGCGATGTAGAACGAGATTATTTATTTTCAATTAAACGGATTGAGGATATGAGTAAAAAGAAGAATTAGGACTGAAATGAAAAATGTTCATGCATTATTATTATCTCAATAAATTCGTTCCAATTTCGCATGAAATGGGAAAAAATGAAAGAATTAAGCGTTTTATACCGCTAAAATCACTTATTATCCAATATAATGCGTATTTTTGCGAATAAATATAATCAAATAGCTATAATAAATGCCACACTTCAACGAACACGCCCTCGAAATGGCCATTATGGAGTTGTTCCAACAGGAAGACTACCTCTACACCAATGGCGAACAGGTACATAAGGAAGTGAACGATGTGCTGCTTCGTGACGACCTACGGATGTATCTCCGTAGTCGTTATGAAGACATTACCACTTTGGAGGTAGAAAGTGCCATTGCGCGTCTGACAGCTCGTGTGGGGTTCTCGGACTACGAGAACAATGTGGCGACTTATAGGCTTATCACCGAAGGTTTCTCGCTGAAACGGGAGGATGCTTCGCAACCCGACTTGTTTGTTGAACCAATAGACTTTACAACAGAAAGCAACAATATCTTCCGCATTGTAAATCAATTGGAGATTCAAGGACGGGAGAAACGCATACCCGACGGTATCGTTTATATCAATGGGCTTCCAATGGTGGTATTAGAATTCAAAAGTGCCGTTAAGGAGGAAACAACCATTAAGGATGCCTATACGCAGTTGACCACACGTTATCGTAGAGACATACCGGAACTGTTCAAATACAATGCATTTGTGGTAATCAGCGATGGAGTAAACAGCAAATATGGCTCGCTCTTTACTCCGTATGAATTCTTCTATGCTTGGCGTAAGGTAAATCCCAACGACAAGGCTACGGATGGAATCAATTCCTTACACACCATGATACAAGGCATGTTCCGCAAGGAACGCTTGCTCAGCGTGATGAAGGACTTTGTTTTCTTGCCCGATTCATCCAAAAAGGAAATGAAGATTGTATGCCGATATCCGCAGTTCTTCGCTACCCACAAGCTTTATGAAAATATCTGTCTGCACTCCAAACTAAATGAGCATGGAGACGGTAAGGGAGGAACTTATTTCGGTGCAACAGGATGCGGTAAGAGTTTCACGATGCTCTTTCTCACCAGAATGTTGATGCGGAGCCGTGAGTTTGCCAGTCCTACCATCATCTTGATAACCGACCGTACCGACCTGGATACACAATTGGCCGACCAATTCGGCAAGGCCAAGACATTCATTGGCGATGATTGCGTGATAGCCGTAGAAAGCCGTGCCAAACTTCGTGAATACTTAGCCGGACGTACCAGTGGAGGGGTGTTCCTGACTACGATCCATAAGTTTACAGAAGATACGCAACTATTGTCGGAACGTGCCAATATTGTCTGTATCTCTGACGAAGCGCACCGCTCGCAAACCAATCTTACACAGCAATTGAAACAAACGGAAAGTGGATTGAAGCGTAGTTACGGCTTTGCCAAATACTTGCACGATTCATTGCCGAACGCTACTTATGTAGGCTTCACAGGTACACCGATAGATGCCACTATCGATGTGTTTGGCGAGGTAGTGGATGCTTATACCATGACCGAATCGGTGGCTGATGACATTACCCGTCGTATCGTGTACGAAGGGCGTGCAGCCAAGGTACTGTTGGATAACTCCAAACTGGTGGAAATAGAGAACTATTACAAGCAATGTGCCGAAGAAGGAACCAACGAATACCAGATAGAGGAAAGTAAACGGGCAGTCACTCAGATGGAACGCATCTTAGGAGACTCGGACCGACTGCAAGCCGTAGCTGAGGACTTCATAGCACACTATGAAAACCGCATAGCTGAAGGCAGTACGGTGGAAGGAAAGGCAATGTTTGTCTGCGCTAACCGTACCATTGCTTACGACCTATATAAGAAAATCGTGGCTTTACGACCTGAATGGGCTGTGAAGCCTATTAAGGAAGAAGAAGTACGCTATGGCATGGCTGCCGAAGCAGTACCAATCTATGGTAATAAACCGCTTCCGTTGGAACGAATCAAAATGGTCATGACCCGCAACAAGGACGACGAAAGGGAACTCTACGACTTGCTGGGTACAGAAGAAGAGCGGAAAAGTCTGGATGTTCAATTCAAGAATCCAAAATCGAACTTCAAAATTGCCATTGTGGTAGATATGTGGATTACGGGGTTTGATGTGCCTTGCCTCGATACCATGTACATAGACAAACCTTTGCAACAACATACACTGATACAGACCATATCCCGTGTGAACCGTGTTTATCCGGGCAAGGACAAGGGTTTGGTGGTGGATTACATTGGCATCAAGAACAATCTGAATACCGCTTTGAAGAGATATGCTAACGGTAACGATGAAGATGCAGGATCGGTAGAAGCTGTAGAACATTCCATCATCATGGTTAAGGACGAATTGGATATCCTGAGACGGATGTTTGGCAACTTCGATTATAGCAAGTTTTCGACAGGTACACCGTTGGAACAATTGGATTGCCTGAACAGAGGGGCGGAATATGCACAGACCACCAAAGAAATGGAAAATCAGTTCATGGGACATACCAAGAAACTGAAATCGGCTTTCAATCTTTGCAGCAATAGCGAACAGATTACTCAGGAAGAACGGGAAGACATTCATTTCTTCTGTGGTATCCGTTCCATCATCTACAAACTGACCAAAGGCGAAACACCCGACGCAGAACAAATGAACAAGCGGGTTGGAGAAATGATTGAAGAAGCCATCCAATCTGAGGGTGTGGAAGAGATTATCCAAATAGGCAATGATAAAGAGAATTTGGATGTACTGAGCGAGGAATATATGGAACGCCTTGCCAAGCTAAAGATGCCTAACACGAAGGTTAAGCTGATGGAACGCTTGTTGAAGATGGTAATCACTGACTTCAAAAAGGTAAACAAGATAAAGGGTGTGGACTTTACCAAGCGATTGAATGACTTGGTAATCAAGTATAACGACCGCTCGGATAGCGCCATCTTTGCTGATGAAGTATTGTCTGAAGTTGCGAACCAAATGGCTGAATTGTTGAAGGAAATCAATAAGGAAAAGAAATCGTTCAATGATTTGGGAATCACCTATGAAGAAAAAGCATTCTACGATATCTTGATTGCCGTAGCCAAACAATTCGGTTTTGATTATCCGGAAGACAAGGCAAAGGTATTGGCTGGAGAAATAAAGAAAATCATCGATGACAAGTCTAAATATACCGACTGGGCCAAACGTGACGACATTAAGGCCGAATTGAAAATGGATTTGATTCTAATTTTAGCAGAATTTGGTTATCCTCCTGTTACGAATGATGAGGTGTTTAAGGAGATATTCGAACAAGCAGAGAATTTTAAGAAGTATAATTCGTAAGTAAAGGTAATGTAATAAGAACGAAAATGGCTTAAGAAATCATAAAAGTGCGTTGCTTTGGCCGTTCGTTTTGGCGGAAAATGCTAATTTTGCATAACTTGGAATAAAAAGACAGGAAAGTTGTCGCATTAAATACGAAGTAAAAAGATGAATAAACGCCATTTTTTATATTGTGTTTTCTTTTGGACGCTGTGTCTCGCATCGTGGGGCAGGGGAGCGCATGTCGTAACCAATCGTCCTAATTATCAATTCTCTCTTGAGAATCCCTTTGCCGAGCTGAAAGGACAGGATAGCGAAGGTGCGCTGCGTGCCGACGCGTCTTTTGAGGAGGGCTTCTGCCTGAGTTTTACGGCAGACTTCCAACCCGATTTTTCTGACGGTGAGATTCTGGCCATTGACGATGTGCTGTCCGTCTCCCTCCGTTGGCAGAAACCCGGTGAGAACGATGGGCAGAACTATGCCGCCTTTCCCCTTGCCGACGGTCGTGTGCCGGTGGTGGAGGCCACTTTGCAGATGAGTCAGGTTGACGATGCCGGCGCATCGGGCACGTTCCGCATTGGTGCGCCGCTTGCCATGCTAAAGAAGCCTTGGGGGCGGCATCAGATTGTGTTGAACTATACCGGTATAGCCTTTACGCTTTATGTAGACGGAATGCTGGCCGACAACGACTTTGTCCTGGGCTGTCCCCCAGCAGAGCGTTTCAGCCGTTGGCGCAAGGATGCCCGCAGCGTTTCCTATGCAGCCCTGGACAATGCAGCCGGCACCGCACACATTAAGCCCGGAAAGGAGATAAAGTCCGAACTGCAATATTTCATGCCCGAGGGACACAACGCTTGGATGGGCGATGTGGCAACCTGCTGGTTTGGAGGGCGCTACCACATCTTCTATCTCTATGACCGTCGTGGCCACAGAAGCAAGTTGGGGCGTGGTGGACATTATTTCGAGCATCTTTCCACCGCCGACTTCAAGACATGGACGGCCCACGAAGCCGCCGTTCCCCTGGAATATAAATGGCAGACCTTGGGAACGGGAACGCCCTTTGTCTATGGCGATTCCCTCTATCTAAGCTATGGTCTGCACAGCACCAGAATCACCGCCAAGGCCAGACAGACGCTTGCCGCGCAATGGAAACGCTACGAGCAGGACGGACACACATCTGCTGTGCTGATGGACACCTTGCAGACACCTCCAGCCGGTTCCACCTATGCGGTTTGCACCGATGGCGTCTCACGTTTCCGCAAGAGCAATGTCCTGTTCCATCCCTGCGAGAATCCCTCGATAAGCACCTTGCCCGACGGCACACTGGTGATGTTTGCCAGCTACGGGGCGCGGGGCACATGGAAAGCCGACCGTCCGGACGGCCCGTGGCGCTGCGTGGACGAGGATTTCCCTTTGGGCGGTGACTGCACTTTCTCTTTCCCTTGGGGAGAATATGAATACATCATCGGCGGCTTCACGCAAATGTGGAGAAAGTCGGCACAGGGAACCGATGACCTCATAGCCTTGGGACAAGACATTTATGACGGCCTGAGCGTACCTTGCATAACGGAAGTGATGGACGGCCGCAGGCTGATGGCAGGATGGGTCCAAGTGGCAGGCCATTGGGGCGGTGCGCTTGTGGTGCGTGAGCTGATGCAGCGCGCCGACGGACGTCTGGAATCCCGTTGGATGCCCGAGCTGATGCCACAGACCTCCCGAATGCGCGTTCTGGAGAAGAGCCTGGGCGGAGCAAAGGAGTTTGCCACGGACGGAGCGTCTTTCCTGCTGACCTTTGACGTGGTGGCGAAGTCGCCCTCTGCCAAGGTAGACTTACAACTCCGGCCACGCCAAGGCGCCAAGTCCGCCACTTGGTGGAGCATGGATATGGAAGAGGGCAGGGCGCAGTTTGCCGACAACCCCGCCAACCGCGAAAAGACTGTGCGCGAGGGCGCAAAACCCCATCAAGCCGGCAACTACGCCATTGAAGGGATTGCGTGCGACGAGCCACGCTGTCCGGTAAGGATAATTGTGAAACAGACAGACAAACTGGGCGGCTCGCTCGTGGACGTGGAGATTGGCGGACGCAGAACCATGATTTCCTACCGTGGCGGCCTGGAAACCAGCATCCTGCGCCTTGTTCCGCAGAACGCCTTGGTGGAGAACGTCTGCCTTGCTCCGCTCAAATCCGCAGAAAACTAGAGCGCAGGCGCAAACCTCCCGCACACCCAATAAAAGACAGCACACATAAAAAAAATAATTTTACAAGATGAAGATATTTGGAATTGGCATGAACTATGCCGCACACAATAAAGAACTGCATAATACGTTATTATATACAGAAGAGCCGGTGGTCTTCACAAAGGCCGACTCTGCCTTGCTGAGCGGAGGAAAACCGTTCTTTATCCCGTCATACACCAGCCAGTGCGAATACGAGACGGAGCTTGTGGTCAGGATTAGCCATCTGGGGCGCAGCATCTCCGAGCGGTTTGCCCATCGCTATTACGACGAGATTACGGTGGGAATTGACTTCACCGCCCGCGACCTCCAGAAGCAGCTGTGCGCCAAGGGATTGCCCTGGGACTTGTGCAAGGGATTTGACGGTTCGGCCGTGGTGGGCACTTTCGTTCCCGTGAGCCGCTTCCGCAGCATACAGGACCTCCATTTCCACCTCTGCATCAACGGCAACACGGTGCAGCAGGGACACACCGCCGACATGCTTCACCACGTAGACAAGCTGGTGAGCTACATCAGCCAGTTCTTTACGCTGAAGACCGGCGACCTCATCTTCACCGGAACGCCGGCTGGAGTGGGGCAGGTGCACATAGACGACCACATAGAAGGCTATCTTGAGGGCGAGAAACTCTTGGAGTTCAACGTGAAGTAGCTCCGCCCTTACCATGTTAAGATAATGAATAAAACAGAACATTGCCTCTGATGAGAAGATATCTTATCCTATTGATATGCGTGTGGCAGAGCCTGTGGCTTTGCGCACAAGAATTCACCACGCTCGACTGGAATGTCCTGCGTATAGACTCGGTCTTGCCGGTTTATACCGAGGTGGTTCCCCTGGAGACGGACTACCGGCGTTTCTCCTATAGCGTGCAGATAGACTATCCCCAGTATGCCGAGCTCACCGCCGCCGAAACGGAGGTGGCGAAGAAGTTCGCCCATTCCCTCTCCGACACGCTGAAGGTGGACCACCGCATTGGCGTACAGCGTGGCGAGGGCATGCTGGACATCTCCTTTGTGCCCGTGGTGTGCCGCAACCAGCGCTATTACAAGCTCCAGAGCGCGCGCATCCGCATTGTGCCGCGTCTCCTCCCCCAAGCGTCATTGGCGGCAAGGAAGAGCCGCGCAAGCGCCACATCCTCTTCGGTGCTGGCATCCGGCAAGTGGGTCAAGATTTCGGTTACCCAGGACGGCATCCATCAGCTCACACGCCAAGCATTGCGCAAGATGGGCTTCTCCAAGCCCGAGAATGTCCGCCTCTACGGATATGGGGGACACCGCATTGACGAGACGCTGAAGAATGTCTACGAAGACCTGGAGGAAGTGCCGCTCTACTACAACGCCACGCATGACAACTGGCTTTTCTGGGCAAACGGACTTCTCTACTGGGACGGCAACGAGCGTGTCTTCAATCCCTATGCCACCGAGGCGTGCTATTTCCTCACCGAAGCCGACAGCCCCTCTGCTTTGGCCACAGCTCCGGCTCCCGTCGGCAGCGTGCGCCAGACCTACGAGTCCTTCACCGACCACCTGCTTTACGAAAAGGACGACTTTGCGTGGTTCACCGCCGGCCGCAATCTCTATGACGCGCAGAACTTTTCCGGAGGAGGCTCCCGCACATACAAGTTCACAACCGTCAATTCCCTGGGCAACGAGCTGCTGACCGTGGCTTTCACGGCTGGCGCTGAGTCGCGCACCACGCTCAAGACCAGCGTCAATGGCAACGCCCTGCCCGAGCAGACGCTGAGCGCCACAAGCAAGTACATCTATGCCACGGCCGCTAACCGCACCACGGATGTCAGCAAATATGCCGCAGGAGCCGATTGGTCCGTGCGCCTTTCCAGCACCTCGGGCAACGATGCCCGGCTCGACTATCTGAGCCTCCATTACACCCGCCGCCTTGCGCTCTCGCAGGGGCAGTTGGCTTTCCGTCAGAACGGATCGGGCGTGTCGGCCTTCCGCATTGAAGCCCCAGAGGGAAGCCAGGTTATGCGCATCGGCACGCCGGGGCATGCGGCAGAACTGATTCCCACAACCCGTAGCGGAGACATCCTCACCGCCGTTGTGGACAATCCCAAGGAACGCTTTGTATGCTTCGACCCCTCATACGCATCCTTCCCCCAACCCACGGCAAGGGGAGCGGTGGAGAACCAGAATCTCCATGCCCTGGACAGCCTGGATATGGTCATCATTGTGCCCACGAGCGGAAAACTCACCGCCCAGGCCCAGCGTCTGGCCGATGCCCATGCCTCGCATGACGGGCTTCGCTCCGTTGTGGTGCGTGCCGACCAGGTATATAACGAATTCTCCAGCGGCACGCCCGACGCCACGGCCTACCGCCGTCTCATGAAGATGCTCTACGACCGCGCCCCCCGCAAGGACGAGGCCCCCCGATACCTCATTCTCATGGGCGACTGCGCATGGGACAACCGCATGCTCAGCCCAGCATGGCGGGCTGCCGATGCCGATGACTATCTGTTGTGCTTCGAGAGCGAAAACAGCATGAGCGATACCCGAAGCTACATCATGGAAGACTATTTCGGCCTGCTCGATGACGGCGAGGGAGGCAACCTGCTGAGCGACAAGGCCGATCTGGGCATTGGACGCTTTCCCGTGACCACGGCCGCACAGGCCGCCGTCATGGTGGACAAGTGCATTGCCTACATGGAGAACCGCCATGCCGGCGCATGGAAGAACGTGGTTTGCATGATGGGCGATGACGGCGACGAGAACGAGCACATGAAGTATGCCGACGACGTTTGCGACCAGATGGAGACCACCAATCCGCAGATGGAGGTGCGCAAGGTCATGTGGGATGCCTATACCCGCGTCAGCACCGCCAAGAGCAACACCTATCCCGAGGTGGAGAGCCTCTTGAGGAAACAGGTTGAAGACGGCGCCCTGGTGATGAACTACACCGGCCATGCCAATGCCAGCGCCCTGTCCCATGAATATGTGCTGGAGCTGGACGATTTCACCGCCTTCCGCGGAACGGCGCTCCCCCTTTGGGTGACGGCGGCCTGCGATGTGATGCCCTTTGACGGCACAGCGCCCAACATAGGCGAGGAGGCGGTGCTCAACCCCTCGGGCGCAGCCCTGGCCTTCTATGGCACAACCAGAACCGTCTATGCCATACAGAACCGCACCATGAACCTCTATTTCATGAAGTACCTCTTCGGCACGGACAGCAAGGGAAGGCGCTATACCGTGGGCGACGCCATCCGCCTGGCCAAGAACGCCATCATCACGGCGGGCGAATCCAGCCAGAAGGAAAACAAGCTCCAGTATGCCCTGCTTGGCGACCCCGCGCTGGTCATCGGCGCACCGCTGCAGCGCGTTGTGGTGGACTCCATCAACGGCAAGCCAGCCGCCACCGCCGCTGACATCCGCCTGCAGGCCGGTTCCCGCGTAAGGGTTTCCGGACACGTCAACGGTGCCGACCGCCAGTTGCTCTCCGCCTTCCAGGGCGTGGTCTCCTGCCGTGTCTATGACACCTCCACCCAGGTAACCTGTAACAACAATGCCGGAGCCACCAACGCCTTCACCTTCACAGACCGCAGCAGCCTGCTCTTCGACGTGAAGGACAGCGTGCGCCAGGGACGCTTCTCCATCTCCTTCACCGTGCCCGTGGACATCCATTATGACGACGGTGCCGGACGCATGGTCTTCTATGCCCTCTCGGACGACCGCGCCACCGAGGCCAACGGATACAGCGAGAACTTCACCCTCTCGGCCGCCGAGCACGAACTTGCCGACACCATTGGCCCCGACATCATGGCCTTCCTTGGCGACGAGGAATTCCAGGACGGCGATGCCGTGCCCAGCCAGCCCCATTTCATTGCCCTGCTTGAGGACGAGAGCGGAGTGAACGTGAGCGGAAACGGCATTGGCCACGACCTCAGCCTTTGTGTGGACGGAAGGGCCGACCTCACCTTCAACCTCAACGGCGGCTATCAGGGCGAGTTTGGCGACCCCACCCGTGGCAGCGTGGGCTTCACCCTGCCACAGCTCCAGGACGGCCCCCACAGCCTCACATTCCGCGCCTGGGACGTGCTCAACAACACCAGCACCGCCACGCTCAACTTCGTGGTCAACTCGCGCCTCAAACCCCAGCTCATGCAGCTCACCGCCTCGCCCCAGCCCGCTGTGGAAAGCACCACCTTCATGGTGGCGTATGACCGTCCCGGTGCCGACTGCACCTTCACGCTGGAGGTCTTCGACTTCTCCGGCCGCAAGCTCTGGAGCCACACCGCCACCACAAGCACCCCCACAGGCCTCTACACCGTGCCCTGGAACCTCACCACCTCGCAGGGCGGACGCCTCGGCTCGGGCATCTACCTCTACCGCTGCACCCTCCAGAGCGGAAGCGCCAAGGAGGTGTCCAAGACGCAAAAAATTGTGGTGCTGAACAATAAATAACCCCTCATGTCAGTTCTTACCCTATATGCAATACAACAATAAGATGAACCGAATCCTTGCAGCCCTGCTGCTCCTGCTCTCCGCCCATGCACTCCATGCCCAGGACAAGCAGAATATGTTCAACCCCGTGAACACCAGTGTGACCAGCCTTTCCATCGCCCCGGATGCCCGAGGAGGAGCCATGGGCGACACCGGAGCCGCTACCGAGGCCGATGTGAACTCCCAGTTCTGGAATCCCGCCAAGTACCCCTTCAACATAGCCCGTGCCGGAGCCGCCGTCAGCTACACCCCCTGGCTGCGCAAGCTGGTCAATGACATCAATCTGGCCGACCTCGTTGGCTTCTACCGCATTGGCGACTATTCCGCCATCCACGGCTCGCTGCGCTTCTTCAGCCTGGGCGAGGTCTATCTGAGCGGAATGGACGACATGACCATCAATCCCTACGAGATGGCCGTGGATGTGGGCTATAGCCGAATGCTCAGCGAACGCTTCTCCATGGCCGTGAACATGCGCTTCATCTATTCCGACATCAAGTACGACTACACCGCCGAGAGCAGCGCCGGAAAGGCCTTTGCCGCCGACATCGCCCTCTACCGTCTGGGCTATCTCATGGCAGGCAACCGCGAGTGCAGCTTCGGATGGGGTCTCAACATCAGCAACATCGGTAGCAAGATATCCTTCGGAGGAGATGACAACAGCGAGTTCATCCCCACCAACCTGCGTTTGGGAGCCAACTTCACCGTCCCCTTCAACGAGTACAACAAGTTCAGCGTGGCTGCCGACCTCAACAAACTCCTTGTGCCCACTTATCCCAAGCAGATGGACGACGAGGCCGACAACGACTATGAAGACCGCGTACAGCGCGAGTATTACGACATTTCGCCCATTGCCGGAATCTTCAAGAGCTTCCACGACGCCCCCAACGGCTTCAAGGAAGAGCTGGAGGAAATCCAGTGGAGCCTGGGTTGCGAGTACACCTACAACGACCGCTTCATGATGCGTGCCGGATACCACCACGAAGCCGCCAACAAGGGTAACCGCAAGTACTTCACCGTGGGAGCCGGCTTCCGCATGAGTGTCTTCACCGTGGATGCCGCCTATGTCTTCAGCACCAGCCAGACGAACCCCCTGGACCAGACCATGCGCTTCACCCTGGGCTTCGACCTCGACGGCATGAAGGACCTCTTTGGTCGCAGAAGATAAAGGAAAACTGATTTTTCAGCACAACCCTCATAAAGTGGGGGACAATGCCGCTTCCGAGCCGTGTTGTCCCTCCTTTTTTTATATTATGTTGATGATGCAAAGCTGCGAGTAAGTGAGCGCAATGAAACTTGTTTCAATTGCCGAACGAGAGCAGTTTCGCATTTGCAAAAATGCAAAAACGCAAAAACGCAAAAACGCAAAAATACAAAATATTATTTATAACACACAGACAATCAGTAGGATAGGATTTGTGTACCTTTGCAGAACCATTGCATTTCTTTGTAAAAGGGTTAAAAATGTACGTTTTTAGGGGCGTTTTCACAGATTAAATTTGTAATTTTGTATGGCAATAAATAAAATAATTAACATTAACAGACGTAATCATGAGAAGACTTTTATTTTTAATTTGCTTTCTGACGCTCAGCGTTACGGGAGCAATGGCACAGGATTTTTATGTTGACGATATTGGATACAACATTATCTCTGATACGGAGTTTAAGGTTGAGGTTTGTGAAGACACATTCTATGGTTATGATGGTACAATAATTATTCCACAAAAGGTAACATGGGACGGAATAGAATATTCTGTTACTTGTATTGGGAAAAAAGCCTTTAATGAATGTAAATACTTGACTTCAATCTACATCCCAGAGAGCGTGACAACCATAGGCGAATATGCCTTTCGGGATTGCGCTCGCCTCACCTCAATTAATATACCAGAGAGCGTGGAAAATATTGGTAAAGGGGTCTTCTATGGTTGCAGTTCCCTCGCCTCGATTAACATCCCAGCGAGTGTAACAAGTATTGGTAGCGAAGCCTTTCGGGATTGCGGTCTCACCTCAATCAATATACCTAAGAGTGTGACAGGTATTGGCGACTATGCTTTCTACAGTTGCGGCTCTCTCACTTCAATCAACTTACCAGAGAGCGTGACAAGTATTGGCGATTGTGTTTTCTATGGTTGCGGTCTCACCTTAATCGACATACCAACGAGTGTGATGAGTATTGGTGTCGCAGCCTTCATGTGCTGTAGCCTCACCTCAGTCAACATCCCAGAGAGCGTGACAAGTATTGGCAACTCTGCCTTTCGGGATTGCTCTCGCCTCACCTCAATTAATATACCAGAGAGCGTGGAAAATATTGGTGACAATGTCTTCAATGGTTGCTATTCCCTTACCTCGATTAACATCCCAGCGAGTGTGACAAGTATTGGTAGCGAAGCCTTCCGTGGCTGCAGTTCTCTCGCCTCGATCAACATCCCAGAAAGCGTGACAAGTATTGGCGACTATGCTTTCTACAATTGCAGCTCTCTCACTTCAATCAACTTACCAGAGAGCGTGACAAATATTGGAGAAAGAACCTTCGAAAATTGTAGCTCCCTTACCTTGGTCAACATCCCAGAGAGTATGACAAGTATTGGCGATTGTGTTTTCTATGGTTGCCGTTCCCTTCCTGTAATAGATGGTATACGTTATGCTGGCACATATCTTGTCGCGACGACAGACAAAACTTTAACAACATACCAAATTAAGGAGGGTACGCGCTGGATTGGTACCCATGCCTTCGAGAACTGCAGATCTCTTGCCTCAATCAACATTCCAGAGGGTGTGACAAGTATTGGGTCCGGAGCCTTCTGGGATTGCCGTTCCCTCGCCTCAATCAATATCCCAGCGAGCGTGACAAGTATTGGTAACTCTGCCTTCTGGGAATGCCGTTCCCTTCCTGTAATAGATGGCATACGTTATGCTGACACATATCTTGTCGCGACGAAAGACAAAACTTTAAAAACATATCAAATTAAGGAGGGTACGCGCTGGATTGGTGACAATGCCTTCGATGGTTGCAGTTCCCTCTCCTCAATCCACATCCCAGAGGGTGTGAAAAGTATTGGTGACTATGCGTTTAGGAGTTGCCATTCTCTTACCTCAATTAATATCCCAGAGAGCGTGACCAGTATTGGTGACTATGCCTTTTCTTCTTGTGAATTCACCTCAATTAATATCCCAGAGAGCGTGACCAGTATTGGCGATAATGCCTTTTCTAATTGCGATTCCCTCACTTCTATCAGCTTACCAGAAAGCTTGACAAATATTGGAGACTATGTCTTCTCTCAATGCGAATCCCTTACCTCAATTAATATACCAGCGAGCGTGACAAGTATTGGTGACTATGCCTTTTCTAATTGCGAGTCCCTCACCTCAATTAATATACCAGCGAGCGTGACAAGTATTGGCTCCTATTCCTTTTCTTATTGCAGTTCTCTCACTTCAATCAGCCTACCAGAAAGCTTGACAAATATTGGAGACCATGCCTTCTATGATTGCGAATCCCTTACCTCAATCGGCATCCCGGAAAGCTTGACAAGTATTGGTGACTATGTCTTCTATGGTTGCCGTTCTCTCGGCTCAATTAATATCCCAGAAAGCTTGACAAGTATTGGTGACTATGTCTTCTATGGTTGCCGTTCCCTCGGCTCAATTAATATCCCAGAAAACTTGACTAGTATTGGCTCCTATTCCTTTTCTTATTGCAGTTCTCTCACTTCAATCAGCCTACCAGCAAGCTTGACTAGTATTGGTGGCAAAACCTTTTTAGGTGCAAAACTTCAAACGATTGTATCAAAAATGCGAACTCCTTCTGATATATATGCACAAAGTTTTGACATTAATGAGTTCAACCATACGCAGTTGTATGTTCCTAAGGGCACATACTGGGATTATGCTTTCTGTGATTGGGGTAATTTCATCCACATCAAGGAAATGGTCATGGACGCTGAAGAATTAAAGTCGGCCAAGGCATATATGATCGCCGATGCCAAGGGCTGTAACTATACCGTGTACGATGCAGGGGAGGGTACATTGAAAAATGTGGAGTACACCCACTCTTTGGACGAGGAGAATAAAGGAAGCTGCTGGACGGTGCTCAGGGAGGAAGGCAAGTCATACTTGTACAACCTGGGCGCAAAGAAATTCGCTTCCATGGACAATAACGGCAAACTGGTTCTCGCAGACGCTCCCGTAAGCCTGGACATCACCACAACCGCAGATGGAATTTCCATCAACGGTAACACAAGGATGTTCGTGTTGAATAACAACATCAATGTAACCGCCGACGGAATTGAAGGCATCCGTATTGACAATGCGCAGCCCAAAGGCATGGGAATCTATTCTTTAGACGGTCGTCGCTTGAACCAGCCCATCCGTGGCATCAACATTGTGAACGGACGCAAGGTGGTGGTAAAGTGAACCATCTAATGAGCAAAAATGGAAAACCACAAAACCCACCGCAATAAGGTGGGTTTTTGTGTTTTTTGGCGTTAGCTGTCAGCTTACTCATCACTCAATAATTGCACGCAGATAACGCCGATGCGACAGATGACCACAGATTTTTGAGTTTTTGAGTAGTGGGAAGTGAGCGGGTAGGGACGTAGCGTGCTGCGTCCGAGGGTTCACATAACGTATGATGTCCTTCGGACGCTGCACGCAGACGTCCCTACATTTTCTGCTCATCACTCATTGCTCATTACTCATTACTCAAAGGCTCAAAGGCATGAATTCAATCCCAATGTGGTGGCTATTGCCGAAAGGATACTGATTACGGTTTGGATGATTAGTTTCCAGGTTTCTTTGTTTTTCATACTCATAAATGGACTACGGACCCCCTCTAAAGACCCTCCGTCGCGCAGGGGACTGCGCTCCCCTCACTGCGACACAGATTGACATTTAGTCAATCCTCTGAAGGTCTTGTTCGCCCCCTCTATGGGGAGAACTCTTGTTGAGGGAAGAGGAGGATTTTGTTAAGGGTTAGTGTTTAGTTTAGTTTACGTTGGCTATTGGCTTTTGGTTATTAGCTTTTGGCTATTGGCTCATAGCTCATCACTCACTGCTATATACTCCCCTCCATAGAGGGAGGGGCAGGGGGGAGGGTCTTTTTACCCCGCCAATCCTCCCTCATCGTCGTCGGGGTCAGAGGGCGTTGGATTACTGGGCGTGGGGTCGGGCTCCTCGCCGTTGTCCACGTTGCCGTCGTCGTCGCTGGTAACTTGCTTGATGACGTTTCCGTTGCGGTCGTAGCAGGTGATGCTGATGGCGGTCTTTGCCAGCTCCTGCTTGATTTCGGTGCTGGGGGTGAAGATTACGCGTCGGCTGGTGATGAGTGCGGAGTTCACGTCCTCCACCTTCTCCACGGAGTTGCTTCTCACGCCGAAGCGCATGGTACCCAGTCCGGGCACGGCCACGCTGTGACCCTCGGTTGCCCAGGCGCGGATCACGTCGCCGATGGCTTCCCAGGCGGCAGAGATGGCTCCCTTGCCAATGCCGCTTCGCAGGGCGGCTTCCTGCACCACCTTGTTCTCACCCAGGCGGCTGTACAACTCGGGCTGCATCACGAACGCCCACTTCTCGGTGCCTTTCTCAAAGGCCACATTTCTCTCGATTGCTTTGATTTTGATTGACATAGTTGTTAAAGTTTAGAGTTTATGGTTTAAAGTTTAGGGTTTTCGACAGAAGAACAAAAGAACATATTTGAGTTTGGCCGGCACTCTTATGATGCTTATGTACTTGTGTCTGGTCTCTTTTGTTTTACTTTGGCTTTTGGCTGTTAGCTTTTGGCTTTTCTATACGTCATGCTGAAATTTGCGGTTAAGCGAGAGCAGAGCCAAGCTTGCTTGTGCTATGCCGAGCGTGAGCAAGTTGAACAAAGTTAACTTTAGTTCAGCATCTCACCGCGAGCCTTTTCTTTTCCTTCTCCGCGGACAGATCCTGAACTAAATTCAGGATGACGTTGGTGAGGTGTTTGCTGCTTCGCCAATGGCCAATGGCTAACAGCTAATGGTTGTTGTTTTGTTGTTTGGAATTCCTCTGCAAAGATACACCTTTATTTTGTAATAACAAAATAAAAATGGAATTATTTTTGCTTATTTTGTAAAATTTTATTGGAACGTGCAGATTCGGTGATGAATGCCTTGTTTTTTTGCGTGGCGAGAGAAAATTTATGGCCTCGCCATGCCGAAATATTTTCCATGCCATGCGCATGGAGGGGTGTAAAGATTTTTGATGTGGGCTGTGCTTTCCAAGGGGGGGGCAGCGGATGGGCATCAATCAGCTCATTTTTTGCAAATGCAAACGCAAATGCAAATTTTCAGTGCATTGCATAGCGGTTCTGTCGTTGCGGGAAAATCATTATGGAAGTGGAGTGAAAGATAATTGCAATGTGTTGGTAATCGGTATTCTATACAATGGCGAGACAGAGGGAATTAATTGTGGTTTTCCATGTTTTTTACCTGAATATGATGCCGTTTTCCATGCCCAGAAAATTGCCAAAAAGG
>JAFNXL010000006.1 GCA_017379075.1 Bacteroidaceae bacterium | reverse complement strand
TATACAAATAGACACAAAAAAAGTGTTAAAATGTCATTTTTCTTATCAAAATGATTGATATATCGATATTTTTATCTATTTTTGCTTACAGTTTAATACAAAAATACACTTTTAAGAAATGGAAAAGATAGATAACCTTGATAAGAAAATCTTGGAAATCATTTCTTGCAATGCACGCATTCCGTTCAAGGACGTTGCCACGGAGTGTGGCGTGAGCCGTGCTGCCATTCATCAGCGTGTGCAGCGATTGATTGACATGGGAGTGATTGTCGGTTCTGGCTATCATGTGAATCCTGTAAGCCTGGGTTACAATACCTGTACTTATATTGGTATTACACTGGAAAGAGGTTCCATGTACAAGGATGTGGTGAAGGAATTTCAGAAAATACCGGAGATTGTGGAGTGCCATTTTACCACTGGCCCCTATACCATGCTGGTGAAACTGTATGCCAAGGACAATGCCCATCTGATGGAACTCTTGAACAACCGCTTGCAGGAGATACCGGGAGTGACAACTACAGAAACGCTTATCTCTCTGAAACAGAGTATAAAGAAGGAAGTACCCATAGGCGTGCAGCGTAAGGAAAGCAAACCGATTGCACTGGAGGAATCATGAGCAAAGGCTATGATTGGTTTGGGCAGTTGGGGGAATTCCATGGCAAGTTCACCGTGGGAGAAAAGAAGCCGGTAATCGGTATTACGGGTAATTTTGGCGAAAAAGGTTGTGAACTGGCGCAGGGGTATTATCAGTCTGTGCTGAAGGCCGGCGGTACCCCGCTGGTCATTCCTGCCTATGAGGACATGGACACCCTTTCGGCCACCTTGGACAGGATTGACGCTTTGTTGCTTTCCGGAGGTGGTGACATGAATCCTTTGTTCATGGGTGATGAACCGCTTCCCGGACTTGGTGGAATATGTCCCCAGCGTGACAAGGCTGAATTGTGGTTGGTGCGCATGGCCTATAACCGTCAGTTGCCCATTTTGGGCATTTGCAGGGGTATACAGATGATGACTTGCGCATTGGGCGGAAAAGTCTTTCAGGATCTTCCCTCGCAGTATCATGACCAACCCCTGATAAAGCATAGTCAGAATCTGGCCAGAGAATATGCCTCGCACATGGTTCTGATTGAGGAAGATTCGTTGTTGCACAGGATAATGAAGGAAACCCGAATTGCCGTCAATTCTTTCCATCATCAGGCTGTATGCGAGACGGGTAGTTTGCTTAAGGTATGTGCCCGTTCGGCCGACGGTGTGATTGAAGCGGTGGAAAGCACTGAGCACAAGAGTCTTTTGGGCGTGCAATGGCATCCCGAATGTTTTGTCTTGGGCGGAGACGACAGTATGATGCCTCTTTTTGAGTGGTTGGTGAAGGAAGCCCGTTCCTTTTTGCAGGCACGCGGCATTCATCAACGTATCCTCACCCTGGACAGTCATTGCGATACGCCAATGTGTTTCCCGAAAGCTGCGGAAAGAGGAATTTCACCCTCACGCTTGATAAGTTCCCGTTCTGACCTGGCTTTGGTGGATCTGCACAAGATGCATGAAGGAAGGCTCGATGCCAGCATTATGGTGGCTTATCTGCCGCAAGGTGGAAGAGACGAGGCTTCCCTGGAACTGGCAAACCGAACCGCACACCACATATTGGACCAGATTGAGGAAATGGTGGCGGACAATGCGGATGCGATTGGAATTGCCCGCACACCCAAGGAACTCTATGACCTGAAAGGGCAAGGGAAAAAGGCTCTTATGATGGGGGTTGAAAACGGTTATGCCATAGGAAAGGATATAAATAATGTGGAGGCATTCCGAAAAAGAGGTGTGGTATATATGACGCTTTGCCACAATGGAGACAATGATATCTGCGATTCTGCCCGTGGAAATTCCGAGCATCAGGGCGTGAGCGATTTCGGTGCCCGGGTCATCAAGGAGATGAACAGGGTGGGCATGATGGTGGATTTGAGCCATGCTTCTGAAAAGAGTTTTTACGACGCGCTGGAAATCAGTGACGTGCCCATTGTGTGCAGCCACAGCAGCAGCCGTGCATTGTGTGACCATCCGCGCAATCTGACCGATGAGCAGATGCGGGCATTGGCCCGAAAGGGCGGTGTGGCACAGGTAACCTTTTACGAAGGGTTTCTGCGCAAGGACGGCAAGGCGGACATTCTGGATGCCATAACTCATCTGAAGCACATGGCAAAGGTTATGGGTGTTGAACACATAGGAATAGGTACCGACTTTGACGGTGACGGCGGTGTGCCCGGAATTGCTTCGGCATCGGAAGTGATAAACCTTACCCGAATGTTGCTGAAGAATGGTTTCTCGGAGGCGGATCTTCAGCTGATTTGGGGAGGAAACTTTTTGCGCGTGATGAATGAAATACAGAATTTTAAATCTTGAAAATAAATGAACGCAAGGAAAATCTTGATAGCAAACATCTTTCTCTGTATAGTAGGAATAATGTCCTGTACAGGGCAAAAGCAGTCTAACACAAAGAAGGCCGATACCATAGCGTTGGCTCCCTGCCCTGTTTTTGTTTCAGACAGCGCGATGCAGTATGTGAAGGACCAGTGCAGTTTCGGTCCCCGCTTGCCGGAGAGCGAAGCCTCTGCCCAGTGTGGAGACTATATCGTGGACAAGTTTGAGCAGTTCGGCACTCAGGTTTCTGAACAGTTTGCAGAAGTAACCGTATACGACGGTTCAAAGGTTTCTGCCCGCAATATAATTGCCAGCATCAATCCAGAAAACCCAGACCGCATACTTTTCTGCGCACATTGGGACAGTCGTCCTTGGGCCGACAACGATCCCAATCCGGACAATCACATGAAGCCCGTAATGGGAGCGAATGATGGTGCCAGCGGTGTGGCTGTGATGTTGGAAATGGCCCGTGTCCTTCAGCAAAGTCCGGTCAAGTTGGGCATTGACTTTGTTTGTTTCGATGTAGAAGACATGGGCACTCCGGAATGGGCGGAAAACGAGTTTGACAGCGGTAGGGAAACCTGGTGTCTTGGCTCGAAGGCCTGGGCCGAAGCCGCCCGTAACAACCAGTATTCTGCCCGCTATGGCATACTTATGGATATGGTGGGCGGCCGTGGATGTACCTTCTCCAAGGAGTTGATTTCTCAGGAATATGCCGGCCCCATTGTGGAAATGGTCTGGAAACTGGCCGGCCAGATGGGATATCGCCACTATTTCCCCTTGAAGGACGGAGGCTATCTTATGGACGACCATGTGAATGTGAACCTTATTGCCGGCATTCCTTGTCTGGACATCGTTCCCCATTTTACGGAAGGCCCTAGCAACTTTGGACCCACTTGGCATACGGTGGAGGATACGCCCGAGAACATTGACCCCAATGTGCTCAATGCTGTGGGACAGACTTTGGTACAACTTATTTATAACGAAGACGCACAATGATGACGATAAACGAGATACAAGACGAGATTATAGAGGAATTCTCTGATTTTGAAGACTGGATGGACAAATATCAGCTGCTCATTGACCTGGGCAGCGACCAGCCGCCTTTGGAGGAAAAGTACAAGAACGAGCAGAACCTGATTGACGGTTGCCAAAGCAGAGTGTGGCTTCAGGCCGATATGATTGACGGCAAGCTTCACTTCCAGGCAGAAAGCGATGCACTGATTGTAAAAGGAATAGTGGCGTTGCTCATTCGTGTGCTTGGTGACCACACACCACAGGAAATACTGGATACAGATTTGTATTTTATAGAAAGAATAGGACTCAGCGAACATCTTTCGCCCACTCGTAGCAACGGTTTGCTGGCCATGATAAAACAGATGAAGATGTATGCCCTGGCATTCAAGGCCAAAGGGTTTTAAAACATGTTTTGCCTGTGAGGATAGGAAACATTGATTTAGGAGATAAGCCTGTGCTGCTTGCCCCGATGGAGGACGTAACTGACATCGGTTTCCGCCTGTTATGCAGACAGATGGGAGCGGCTATGGTATATTCTGAGTTCGTGTCAAGCGATGCCCTGATACGGATGGTGAACAAAAGCCTGGAAAAGCTGAAGGTCTGTGCCGATGAACGGCCTGTTGCCATTCAAATTTACGGTCGTGACGTGGATGCCATGCGCGAGGCTGCCCGCATTGTGGTTGAACAGGCACATCCCGATGTGCTTGACTTGAACTTTGGTTGCCCGGTGAAGAAAGTGGCGGGGAAAGGTGCCGGTGCCGGAATGTTACAGAATGTTCCGCAAATGCTGGCCATAACCCGTGCAGTGGTGGATGCGGTGCCGGATACACCGGTAACGGTAAAGACACGTCTGGGATGGGATCATGACCACCGTATAATCGTAGAGTTGGCCGAACAGTTGCAGGACTGTGGCATCAAGGCACTCACCATTCATGGCCGAACCCGTGCCCAGATGTATACCGGCGAAGCCGATTGGTCGCTGATTGCCGAGGTTAAGGAGAATCCCAGAATGCATATTCCCATCATTGGAAATGGAGACATCACCACTCCCGAGCGTGCCGTCGAATGCTTTGAACGCTATGGTGTGGATGCCATAATGGTGGGTCGTGCCACCTTTGGACAACCATGGATTTTCTATGAAATCAACCAGGCGTTGGGGCACACCGCTCCAAGTGCGGGCATGCTGCCTTCAAAGCATCCCCTGCTCAGTACGGGCTGGAAAATGGATATCTTAAGGGAGCAGGTACTTACCAGCGTGAACCGCATAGACGAGTATCGCGGCATATTGCATGTACGCCGCCACTTGGCAGCCAGTCCAATATTCAAGGGTATTCCCAATTTCCGCGAGACACGCATCCGCATGCTCCGTGCCGAGACGGTAAGCGAACTCTTTGGCATTCTGGACGAGATAGAGACCAAGTATCTCTGATTGTGTATATATAATAAGGTAATATTTCGACGATGAACAGAAAAGATTTTGAAATAATGGCTCCGGTAGGCTCGCGGGAAGCGTTGTCTGCAGCCTTGCGTGCCGGTACGGACAGCATATATTTTGGTATTGAGCATCTGAATATGCGTGCCCATTCCGCCCGCACTTTCACCATAGATGACCTCAAGGACATTGCCAGCGAATGCCGTCATTGTGGTGTCAAGAGTTATCTTACCGTTAATACGATTATCTATGGTGAGGACTTGGCCATGATGCGCCAGATTCTGGATGCGGCACTGGAAGCCCGTATATCTGCCGTAATTGCCAGTGATGTGGCTGTGATGCAGTACTGCCGTCAGATTGGCCTTGAAGTGCATTTGAGTACACAGCTCAATATCAGTAATATAGAAGCGTTGAGGTTCTATGCGCAGTTTGCCGATGTGGTGGTTCTTGCCCGTGAGCTGAATATGGATCAGGTGGCAGAAATCTATCGGCAGATTGTGGAGCAGAACATCTGTGGCCCCAGTGGAGAACTCATCCGCATTGAGATGTTCTGTCATGGAGCCTTGTGTATGGCCATCAGCGGAAAGTGTTACCTGAGTCTTCAGAATATGGGCCGTAGCGCCAATCGTGGCGAATGTATGCAACTTTGCAGAAGAGGTTATACTGTCCGTGACCGCGAGACGGGTACCGAACTGGACATTGACAACAAGTATATCATGTCGCCCCGCGACCTTAAGACCATCCGTTTCATCGACCGGATGATGCAGTCGGGCGTCCGGGTTTTCAAGATTGAAGGCCGTGCCCGAGGTGCGGAATATGTTTCAACGGTGGTGCGTTGTTACAGCGAGGCCATCCAGGCTGTGCTTGACAATGACTTCACCCCCGAACGCATGGACGATTGGGATGAACGCCTTTCCCGCGTTTTCAACCGCGGATTCTGGGATGGATATTACCAGGGACAGATGTTAGGGGAGTGGAACGACCAGCCCGGTTCCCTGGCCACGGAGAAGAAAGTGTATGTGGGCAAGGGAATGAAGTATTTTAACCGTCTGAAGGTTGCCGAGTTCAAGATTGAGGCCGCTCCGTTAAGTGTGGGGGACAAGATTCTGATTACCGGTCCCACCACGGGCGCATTGGAAACCGTTGTAAAGGAAATCCGTTTCGACTTGAATCCCGTTGAAACTGCGTTGCAGGGCCAGCGCATCAGCATTCCGCTGGAAAGCAAGATTCGTAGTAGCGACAAGCTCTATAAACTGATACCAAATCCTTGATTGTCACATTTTTAAAATAAAAATTATGAAGAATACCGCATTATTTATATTGTTGTTGCTTCTGAGTCCGATGGTTCTTGTTGCCCAATCGGCTAAAGATGTGAAGTTTGCATGGACCGATGCCACAGACCTTACAATGCTGGGCCAGTTCTTTCCCGAAAATCCCAACCCCTTCCATCGTGTGGATACTACGCGTTTCAAGGGCTTTACGGCAGGCGAGAACAGGCAGGTCCGTTGCGGAGTGGGAATGATTTGTGCCTTTCGCACCAACTCCACCATCATTTCCGTGGACCCGCAATATGGCGATGTGGGTTTCCCCACCAATACAATGGGGATTTCAGCCCGCGGTTTCGACCTTTACATCCGTAAGGACGGCCAGTGGATCAATGCTGCCAGTACTGTTTCTGGCGACAAGAGTTTGAACAATCCGGTTACGCTGATAAACAATATGGATGGAGAGGAGAAGGAATGCCTGATTTATCTGCCCATCCAGAGCGAGTTGCTTGAACTGAAGATTGGCGTCCAGGCTGGAAAAACACTTCTGCCCCTTGAAAATCCTTTCCGCCATCGCATCGCTTTCTTCGGCAGCAGTTTCACGCACGGCAGCAGCACCTCCCGACCTGCAATGAACTATCCTTCGCAGTTGAGCCGTGCCACAGGACTGCACGTCCTTAACCTGGGTTGTGCCGGTAACTGCAAGCTTCAGCCCTATTTCTGCGATGTGCTTTGCGCAACGGATGCGGATGCCTTTGTTTTTGATGCCTTTTCCAACCCCTCTGTTGAACAGATAGAAGAAAGGCTTTTCCCTTTCATCGAGAAGCTTCAGAAGGCTCATCCCGGAAAACCTTTGATATTCCAGCGTACCATCTATCGTGAGAGCCGTAATTTCAATACTGGTTCTGAACGTGCGGAAAAGAAACGTCAGGACTGTGCGGAAAAGCTTATGCGCGAGGCCATTAAGAAATATGCCGATGTATATTACATAGAGGTAACCAATGCCACTTCGCCCACGCACGAGACCAGCGTGGACGGCACGCATCCTGGCGATTATGGCTATACGCTTTGGGCCGAGTCGCTGCGCAAGCCATTGTTGAAGATTCTCAAGAAATATGGCATCAAGTAGTTGGATGACAAGGAAGAGTGTGTCAGCGGGCAGACTGCCATCTTGCAGCTTGCCACTTCTGTTCATGCTCTTCATGCTCCAACCGGTTGTGGCAAAACGCTACCGTCTTTCGCGGTGGGACATTCCCAAAGCCAACTATAGCGGAATCGCTCCTTTGGGCGGACAAAAATATGCCGTGGTTTCGGACGAACAATCAGAAGCGGGGTTCTTTGTCTGGACGCTCAGAATGGATACCGTAACGGGAAAAATTATTGATGTAAGCAACGACGGTTTTTACGGCCTCGCGTGGCCGTTTGACCGCGATGCCGAGGGAATTGCTTTTTGCCCTCAGCGGAACACTTTGTTCGTAAGCGGCGAGGAAGACCAGCGCATTCTGGAACACCGCCTTGACGGCACGCTCACCGGTGAAGAAATTCGGGTGCCCCAATATGTCGGAAAAGAATTCATACAGTACAACAGAGGCTTCGAGGCGCTGGGTTATGACCCTCGGGAACATCTTTTCTGGACGGTAACGGAAAGTCCGCTCAAGGAGGATGAGGCTTTGCATTTGCGCATGATGAGCTTTGGCCTTGATTTGAAACTTGCATCCGAATATTCCTACTGCTTGGACTTGCCACAAGCCCGCAATCATGGGCGCGACCATTACCACGGAGTTGTGGCTGTAACTCCTTTTCCAGGAGGCGGTCTGCTGGTACTGGAACGCGAGGCCCGCATTGCCCGCGCCTATAACGGAAGCCGTTGCTGGTGCAAACTCTTTCTGTACAATCCCCTCAGTGGCCAAAAGAAACTGCTGGAGCGGTGGAGCACCCGCTTCCATCTGTTCAATACCCGATTTTCCAATTACGAAGGAATGTGTCTGGGCCCCGTGCTTGCCGATGGCACACAAACCCTTCTGCTCCTTGCCGATTCGCAGGGCGGAAGCGGCGTTGGACCGTGGAGGCTCAGAGACCGGCTGAAGGTCATACGTCTGAATCCCGAAAAATCCGACTTACATTTTTAAGAATATTAACCCTTGTTATTAGTGAAAGGCATGAAGAAAAGATTGTTTTCAATGTGGATGGCCTGCTGCGCCATGTTTGTCACGGCACAGAACCCCTACCTTCCGTTGTGGGAACATCTTCCCGACGGTGAACCCCGAGTGTTTGAAGACCCAGATAACCCCGGCAAGTACCGTGCTTATATCATTGGCTCGCACGATGTGACTTATTCCGCCTATTGCGGGCCGGACATCCGAATGTGGTCCGCTCCAGTGGAAGACCTCAGCCGGTGGGAAGACGAAGGCCCCATCTTCACGCATTTTGTGGACGGGCAGTGGGACACCATGTTTGCACCCGACTTGGTGGAAGTGAAAGACCGCAAGACCGGAAAGAAGACATACTATCTCTATCCCCATTCGCGCGGATGGCGCCGTGTGCCCATGGTGTGCAAGGGCGACCGCCCCGACGGACCTTTCACCCCCATCAACCTTACCGAGGACGGCCGTAGTTGTGTGCAGGGTTCCATCATAGATTTCGACCCCTCTGTCTTTGTAGAATATGTAACAGACAAGAAAGACCCTGATTACGAACGTGGTTTCCGTGCATACGTCTACTACGGATTCCAGCACTCCACGGCTTTTGAACTGGACCCGGAGACCATGTACTCCCTTCGTCCTGGCACCAAGATTCATGATTATTTCATCCCAGCAAGCTCTCGTTACGGCGAGGTAAGAGACCCAGTCGGCACACAATATCCCGCACTTTATAAGGAACAGAATCCCGGCGACTTCAACTTCTTCGAGGCCTCTTCCATCCGAAAGGTGGGCAACAAGTATGTGATGGTGTTCTCTGGTTACAGCGGCCCCGATTACGGACTGGGTTCCACCAATTCGGCTCTGCGCTATGCCTTTGGCGATTCTCCTCTCGGTCCCTGGCGTTCCGGTGGTGTATTGGTAGACTCGCGTGGCGTGGTGCCCAACGCAGACGGCACAAGGCTCACCACTACCAATGCAGCCCATAACACCCACGGTTCTTTGGAGGAAATCAACGGCCAGTGGTATGTTTTCTACCACCGTCCGCCCCGCGGTTTTGGCAATGCACGCCAAGCCATGGTGGCTCCCGTCAAGATTACTTGGGACAAGAAAGCGGTGGCCGATGGCGGAAAGGTAACCATTGTAGGATACGACCCCTATGCCAAGCGAAACGAATGGACGGCTTCGGCCACAGACGGCACATGCTATACCGGTGCCGAGGTTACCAGCGAAGGATTCCAGATATTCGGTCTTCCTCCCTATGCCTATTACTCAGCTGGAATAGCCTGTTACATGACTGGTAACCACTGGATGCAGGATAACCACGATGTGTGGAACAACAGCATGGATCTGGCTGGCATCACCAATGGTGGTGTGGTGGGATTCAAGTATTTCGGCTTTGGAGGATTGGAGAAGGACGGCAAGGGCGTGAAGGCTTTTGCCGCCACACGCAAAGGCGATGGCGCACAACTCAATCTGCGCCTCACTCCAGGCGGAAACGGTGCCTTCACCATTCGTGTGATGCTGGACGGTCCCTATGCCAATGCCGTTTGGAATGGCAAGGAGATTGCCACCCTGAAGATTCCTGCCGATGCACCCCGAATCCCCACCACATATACGGTCAATGTGCCTGATGTGGAGGGCCTTAGTGGCAAGCATGCCATCTATCTGCTGGCCGAAGGCCCCGAGGTGAAACGTCCCGATGATAACCACCGTCCCGGCGGTCCCCGTCGCGAACCGCAGCGCCCCACCGGCCTCTTCGATCTGCACGGAATAGGTTTTTCTTCTAAGGCTGTTCCTTTCAATGTACCCATAGTGCCCCATATTACCATCACCGCTGATGGTAAGCGTCTTCAGATTCCCGATACCCCCATCCGCAGTACCAACCAGAATGGGTATACCGATGCCATCCGCTATCAGGTTTATGCTCCGCTCACGTCCACAACCCGCCTGCAGGCCACATCCTCCCATCCCGATGTAAGGATTCAGGTAAGCCCCATCACAGACGGCCGTGCCACCATCCGCTGCACCTATAAGGGAAAGGAAAAGATATTCCTTGTGAACTAGGTCATATAAGTCTAACGCAGAGAAAGAAAACATGGACAGAAGGCATTTCCTTAAAAGGTCTGTTGTCTCGGCAGCGGGAATCGCCACTACAGGAGTGGTAGCAACCGAAGCGTCTGCAAAGACAGTAAAGGTGAAGACCAGACTTGAATATGGGCAAACGATTAAAGAACCGTCGCGCAGGATACCGGTGGTGGACAGCGCAGACCTCATTGTTGTCGGAGGCGGACCGGCGGGATTTGCCGCTTCTGTTGCCGCGGCAAGGCAGGGACTTGACGTGATTATGCTGGAGAGAGGATATTTTCTTGGAGGCCTTTTCACGGGATGCGATGTAACCCTGCTCAACAATATGTACTCTCCCACACACAACGGGAGGGTACAGGCTGTGTTCGGAATCTGTGACGAACTCTGCAACAGATTGAATTCGCATAAGATGATGGTGTGGGCCGGCACTCCGCCCAATGTAGATACCGAGGCCACGAAGTATTTCATGGAAGAAATGTGTGCCGAGGCCGGAGTAAGGATTCTTTATGGTGCCCATGCATCGGAAGTGTCCATGAGCGGCGACCGCATTGATGCCGTTTTTGTGGAGACCAAGAGTGGCCGAGTGGCCATGAAGACAAACTTTGTCATAGATTGCAGCGGAGACGGTGACGTGCTTGCCTGGACAGGAGAGGACTTCATAGAATACAAAAACCACATCAGTGCCATGTATCGCATTGGCAATGTGCGTAACAGGACGTCGGGCAGCCATACCCCGAATGAGGGCGTGTACACGATGCATCTTGGTCAGGGAATCTCCAATGTGGACGGGCTGAATGCCTATGTGGCATCGAAGGCACAACTGGAGCTTCGCAAAAGGATGTGGGAAAAGACGCTGGATGTCCGTTCCAAAGAGGGAAATGAAAATGCCTATTTGCTCAGTACCCCGTCCATAGTGGGCGTGCGCGTTACCAGAGTTTTGAATGCCGTATTGAACGTAACCGTAGAAGGGGCCGCCACAGGAAAGTCATACGATGATGTGATAGGATTTACCGGCAGCGATTCCACCCTACATTGGGGAGACACCCGAATTCCAGGTAAGGACAGGAAGATTTGGCAGGTGCCTTACCGCTCGCTTGTTCCCAAGACGGTGGAGAACCTGCTGGTTGCCGGCCGTTGCTTTGGGTATGAGAAAGGTCTTACCTATGATGCACGCGAGGTGGGAACGTGTTTCATGACAGGTGAGGCAGCCGGAACGGCAGCGGCCCAAGCCGTTTCCCTGCGCAGAGGATGCCGAGACATTGATGTCCGCCGTTTGCAGGAGACCTTGCGCACGAATAAAGTAAAGCTGGAATGGTAGGCTAAAAGTCGATTATAAAATTTGTTTTTAAAGAAAAAATCATTAACTTTGCCAGCAATTAAAAAGAATTGCCTATGTAACACAACGGAAAAAAGACATTTTAAGATAAAAAAGCGTTAGCTTTATTCTTGCTATCTGAAATCGCCAAATTGAAGTAGCTGTCAAGAGTAAAAGTTGATGCTCACGCCTTGGCGTGGGCTTTTACTCGTATATGGCAGCATGGTGTTTGGCGATACCGAGATAGCGTAGACGAAGTTTTAGTCCACGTTTTTTATTGTCAGAATTCAGAATGGACTATAAGATTGAGATAAAGAATATTTAAGACAATAAAATTATAACAAAATGAAAACAATATCCAAATATTTGAGCCTTTATTTTATGGCCGTAGTTTGTGGCATGACTTTTATTGCGTGTAGTGATGACAATGAAAATGACAATGGCGGCAGCAATGGAAACGGAACTCCAACAGCCAGCGTAGGAGAAGTTATTCCAGGAAGCGGAAAGAAACTGCTCTCTGTCGATGATTATGATTTTTTTTACACACCAGATGGAAAAATAAAATATGTAGTGTGTGGTGATTACGAGAAATATGAATTTACCTACTCTCCGAACCAAATTATTTGCAATTACGCATATGATGAAGACTTTGAGGACAAAGAAGTTTATACAGTTTCGTATAATAAACTTGGATATATTTCTAAAATGCACTTCACCGAAACTGGTTCAGATGAATATGGAAGTTGGAATGACTCATATACATCTACTCTATCGTATGATGCTGAAGGGCATTTAGTCAAAGTAAATTCCACCTTTACAGAACAAGGTGTTGAAGAAGGTGAGTCATATAAAGAAAGTGGAATAGGAACAGTGGCTTTAACTTGGACAAATGGACTTCTGAAAAAATATGAAGCTATAGAAAAATATGATGATGGCTCCTCTGAAAAGGAAATAATTTCATATGAATATGAAAATGGTGAGAATTGGAACAAATATAAACAATTCGCAAGTTTCATGCATGGTTTCTATTTCTATTTAGGTCTATTCGGGAATGGACCGGATTACTTGCCTGTACGAGCTACAGAAACATATATAGAAGAATATGAAGGAGAAAAGTATTCTGATTCTGATACAGAGCAATTCACATACGAGTTTAATGAGGATGGTACTTTACACAGAGCAGGTGAGACTTTCTTTAAATACGGAACTATCGCAGAACAGGGAGATGTTGATAAGTACAAAGCCAAGGTGACTCGTGCGGAAAAGTCAAGAAATAGGGGATACATGTTTGGATTACGCCATAAGAATCGCAGAAAATAGGATTTCTATTTACTTACAATAAAATACTTGCCTATGTAACACAACGAATGAAAGACATTTTAAGATAAAAAAGCGTTAGTTTTATTCTTGCTATCTGAAATCGCCAAATTGAAGTAGCTGTCAAGAGTAAAAGTTAATGCTCACGCATTGGTGTGAGCTTATACTTGTATACGGCAACATGGTATTTGGTGATTTTCGGATAGCGTAGACAAAAGTTTTAGTCTGCGCTTTTTTTATTGTCTGAATAGGGAAATGTACAATGATATTGAGAAGGTTAAGACAATAAAAATAAACGAAATCAAATGAAACGTGTGTGGATAATCTGTCTTGTGATCGGATTCCTTATGCCTTTAAAAGCACAGGATGCTGTCACGGACACTCTGCAAAACAAGCCACTTCCTCTATGTGTCCAGCTCAACACACACAGATTGAACTGGAAAGAAATTGTAATTCCTGCTTCATTGGTCGGCATTTCAGCATTGAGTATAGAAAACGGCTGGTTTAAGAAGCAGAAAATGAACGTACAAGATGCTCTTTCCGCCAAAGGAAAGAAAAAAATTAAGGTAGATGATTATATACAGTATTCACCTATGGTTGTAGGTTATGGTTTGGGGTTTACTGGTGTACAAGCCACTCATTCGTTAAAGGAAAGGACACTGATTCTTGCCATGTCGTATGCGACAATGGGTATAGTCGTACGTTCCATGAAGTTGGCTTTTAACGAGAAACGTCCAGATTCAAATGCAACAAATTCCTTTCCTTCGGGACATACGGCGACTGCTTTTATGGGCGCACAATATCTTTATGAAGAATATAAGGACATATCGCCTTGGATTGGATACACCGGTTACGCAGTGGCGGCTACAACTGGTTATTTGAGAATATATAACAACCGACATTATATAAATGATGTAGTAGCCGGGGCATGTGTTGGAATATTAAGCACAAAGTTCGCCTATTGGTTATATCCTAAATTATTTAAGAAATCGGTTTGTAACCAAGGTTTTGTTGTTGGAATGCCATATTTTTCGAATGAGAGTGCAGGCTTGAATTTAGTTGCCGTCTTCTGATTAAACTCATGACATCTGCATAGGAATATGTGGGGAGACAGGATGTGAGTAAAAAACTTTAACATAAAAAACGGCAAAAAGTATCACTTAAGTGTTTCTCCTGAAACAGTTAAGTGTTTTTCAAGAAAGACTTAAGTAAAACTCGAGAAACACTTAAGTCTTTTTTTCGTGTGTTTTAAGTGTGGTTTTAGAGTTATTGTATCGTGCTGAATATTAGTTAGATGTGTGTTTGTGTATTTTGCTGCATTCCGTGCAAACTCCTTTTTCTTGTTTTTTGACAGATTTATTCCTTGTAAGGCGATTAATTTTGTAGGGACGTCAGCGTGCTGCGTCCGAAGGGTTTTGTTGGAGTTATGTCACAAGCAAATCTCACGAATCTCACGAAATAAAAGAAGTATTTGCGGGATTGGCGAGATTTGCGTGAGGGAAAAATCTTCGGACGCTGCACGCAACGTCCCTACCCCCTCATTGCTCATTGCTCACTGCTCACCGCTCAAAATCTTTCTTTTGTCGAAACGAAAATGAAAACGTAAAACATTTTTGGTATTCACTGATAATAACCATAAGAAGTCAAAAACGAGCAAAAATGCGTAAAAAAGGGCTTCTGAAAGTGCCCAACTGGAAAAAAATAATTTTCCAACTGAGAAAAAATATTTTTCCAACAGGGAAATAAAATTTTCCCAACTGGCCGTTTCCGGCTTTCCAACTGGTTTTACTTCAAATTGTTTCTTTGTAAAGTTTTTTTGTGTATTTGTAAGAACTCAACGTATTCCGTAAAAGCTCCTTTTTCTTGTTTTTTGGCAAACGTAGGGGAGTATGCGGAGTGAAATAAAAAAACTTAGGATGCACCCATCACGGGCGCATCCTAAGTATCGCTATGAGGTCTTGTTCTAAAACTTATTTCTTGATCTTGTAAACCAGGAAGTTCTTGTCGAATTTGATTTCCATTCCGTTGGACAGGTCTACGTCGTATCCGCGGTTGTCCAGATCAATTTCGGTAACTTTTGTGCCGGGGAAGTTCTCGTTGAGGTACTTGGTTATGGCTGCGGGCACTGCTCCTTGGGGGATGAAGGTGCGCTTGCACTCGATGTTCTCCCAGTTGCCTTTGCTGTCAAACTCAATCTTGTCTCCGTTTACAAATACCACGTTGTACTCTTGGCTCAGCCAGTCGCGTTCTGTGGTTACCATTGCAATCTTTGCGTTCTTGAAATGGCTGTTCAGGAAGGTCTGTGCCGCTTGGGGGAGTTGGTTGAACTGTATGGCACGGTCATTGTCGGCGAGAGCTGTTGTGAAACTTACTAAAGCTACAAACAGGGTAATCAAAGTCTTCTTCATAATGTCTTTCTTTTTAATTGTTATTTTTCTATTTTCATTTTCTCTTTTTTGTTGGGCTTTTTGTTGCCCTTGTACTGAATTGACATGATTACAAAAGATTGGTTTAACGCACTCCTTCGCTTTTAACTATCTTTAATATTTGTTTTGTTTTTATTACAATTAAGGGGTGGTTTCCTGTTTCGGAAACCACCCCTTGTCTGTTAGGAATCAGTGTGTTATTATTCTATAGTTATCTTATAGTCATCCAACTTGCCTTTGCGGTGGGCATGCTCCTTGGTAGTGGGGCTGATGCCAAACATGGGAGAGTAGGTCTTGACATGGATGGTCTTTCCGTCTGGATAGAATTCCAGAATGCGCACCCATCCGTCGCCGCCGTTTCCTTCCCATCCTCCGCCCAGAATCTGGACGTTAAACATCATCTGGTGAACGGTGTTTCCGGCTGCGTTCTTGCTCTTGACATAGGCGGTGGCATCCTCAAATTCTCCGGGTTTTCCGGTATGTCCGCAAATGACCATGTCTACGTTGGGCAGGGGCTGAATGAGTTTTTCCCAAATCTGTTTTCCCCAGTTGGCAGGTCTAATCTTGTATCCCTCGTTGTCTGTAAGTGCGCCGGTGCGTTCTCTCATGTAAGAGTGGGTGAGGAAGATGACCTTGTCGTCCTTGTACTTGGGGTCGCTGATGACTTTCTTTGCCCATTCGAGGACTTCATCGCGGGGAGCGAATTCGGCACATACGATGAGGATGTGGCCCCATCCCGGCGCTTCTATGCGGAAGGCACCGTTTTCCGTGCTGATATCGCCCATTCGGTTGGGGTAGTCGGAAACAATGACATCGCGCAGTTTTTCGTTACGCTCCAGGGGGAAGTATTTGGGAAATTCGGTGCGTCCGTTTTCCGCGCTGCGGTAGCCGTAGTCGTGGTTTCCGGGACTGATGATATAGGGAACCTTGTTGTCCAAACGGCCGAAGCAGCGCGAAACGCATTCCCATTGCTCGCGACTGGTTTGGTTTACCATGGTGCGGATGCGGGTTATGCACTCGTTTGTCTCTACCAGGTCGCCGGTGCAGAGTACGCTCTTGATGTTAAGATGGTCCACATTGTCGGCAATCCATGCCGTGCAGAGTTCAAAGAGGGGCTGGTTGATGTCGTACTTCATGTAGCCCTGGGGGTCGCCCAGCACAATCATACTGAAGGACTCTGGATTGTCCAGTTGCTGTTGGTCGGCTCTGTGTTGGGCCTGTCCGCCCAGAACAGCCGTAAAGGCCAATGCGGTAAGGATGGTTTTTCTCATACTTGTGATGTATTAAATGGATAAAAATAAGGCGTATAATCAATACTTTTGTACAAATTTATGATTTTTTTCAGAATATCTGGTGCTGGCTGGATAAGTTTCGTATCTTTTTCTTATCTTTGCATAGCTTTTTGACTTGTTTTCATTGCATGAATCCCAGAAAATTGAATAATTTGCTGCGACAAACGACAGACGAGTTGTCTGCAAGCAATTCCTTGCATGGACTGTTCCATGAACATCGTGATGGCGACCCGCTTCCTTCGGGTCCGGTATTGGCAGAGATTATAGACCTGTGCCGTGCCATAATTTTTCCCGGATTTTACGGTAATTCCACCCTGAGCAGTGAAACCCTCCCTTATCATATCGGTGTGAATGTGGAGCGCCTGTACGGTCTGCTTTGTGAACAGATCCTGGCCGGACTTTGCTTCGGTTGTAACTGTAATTGTAACAACAATGAGGACCGCTGCCTGGAGAAGGCGCAGACGCTGGCGGCAGAATTCATAGCCCATCTGCCCGAGCTGCGTGCTGTGCTGGCCACAGATGTGGAGGCGGCATACAACGGAGATCCGGCAGCCGAATCGTATGGGGAAATCATCAGTTGTTATCCCATTATCAAGGCCATTACCAATTATCGCATAGCTCATCAGCTCCTGTTGCAAGGCGTGCCTTTGATTCCGCGCATTATAAGCGAAATGGCGCATAGCGAGACTGGAATAGACATTCATCCCGCCGCCACCATCGGCCATCATTTTACGATTGACCACGGCACGGGTGTGGTGATTGGCGCCACTTGTATCATAGGAAACAACGTGAAGCTCTATCAAGGCGTAACCTTGGGCGCAAAGAGTTTTCCCCTGGACGAAAACGGAAACCCCATCAAGGGAATTCCCCGCCATCCCATTCTGGAGGACAATGTCATCGTGTACAGCAACGCCACAGTACTGGGCCGCATCACGCTGGCCGAAGGTACGGTCATTGGCGGAAACCTTTGGGTGACGGAAAGTACAAAGCCTGGCGAACATCTGGTTCAGGCCCGCAAACGGATAAGTGAATAAGTTTTTACCAAAATATATTTATGCAAGAATTTGAATTGATCGCCAAAACCTTTCAAGGATTGGAGAACGTGTTGGCCACAGAACTGATTGAATTGGGAGCCAACAACATCAAGATAGGCCGGCGAATGGTTTCCTTTACAGGAGACAAGGAATTGATGTACAGAGCCAACTTCCAGTTGCGTACTGCCATTCGTGTGCTGAAACCTATCAAGCACTTCCAGGCCAAGGCTGCCGAAGAGGTGTACGATGCCGTAAAGGCGATAGACTGGTCGCAGTATCTGACAAACGAGACCACATTCTCCGTGGACAGTGTGGTGTTCAGCAACGAGTTTCGCCACAGCAAGTTTGTGGCATACAAGGTAAAGGATGCCATTGTGGACCAGTTCCGCGAGAAAACTGGCGACCGTCCCAACATACGAATAGTAAACCCCGACATAAAACTGCACATTCATGTGGCTGAGTATGACTGTACTTTGAGTCTGGACAGCAGCGGTGAGAGCTTGCACCGCCGTGGATACCGTCAGGAGGCTGTGGAGGCACCGCTCAACGAGGTGTTGGCTGCGGGAATCATCCTGCAGACCGGATGGCGTGGCGAGTGTGACCTGATTGACCCGATGTGCGGAAGCGGAACCTTTGCCATTGAGGCGGCTTTGATTGCCAGAGGCATCAGTCCCGGTGTGTTCCGTCAGGAATACGCCTTTGAGAAGTGGCCCGACTTTGACCGCGAACTCTTTGACCGCATTTATGAGGATGACAGCAACGAACATGGATTCGAGCACCACATCTATGCTTATGACATCAACCGCCATGCCGTGGAGATTGCATCTACCAATGTAAAGGCTGCCGGATTGGGCAAGGACATTACCGTGGCACAGCAGGACTTCAAGGACTTCAAGAGACCGGAGCAGAAGAGCATCATGGTTATGAATCCTCCGTATGGCGAGC
This sequence comes from Bacteroidaceae bacterium, assembly GCA_017379075.1. Classification (GTDB taxonomy): domain Bacteria; phylum Bacteroidota; class Bacteroidia; order Bacteroidales; family Bacteroidaceae; genus Physcousia. The sequence goes on along the minus strand of JAFNXL010000006.1, from coordinate 13,571 downwards.
GCATCTCTTCACCAGACCTGTTGGGCTTGTATAAGATGATTGGCGAACGTCTGAAGCACCAGTTCCATGGAAATGACGCATGGGTGCTGAGCTATCGTGAGGAATGCTTTGACCAGATTGGTCTGAGACCTTCATTGCGTACACCTCTGTTCAACGGTTCTCTGGAATGTGAGCTGAGAAAGTATCAGACATTTGAAGGAAAGTTCAATGAGATGCGTGCCCAGGGCGGCGACATCAAGACTGCCGTGGAGCGTCGCATGATGTCTGAAAAGAAGCGTTTCAAGCAAAACCGTTCTTTCAAGAAGGGGCTGGACGAGGCTGACGATGAAATGCCGGTACGCAATTTTGGCAGAGACCGTCGTGAGCGCAAGCCGTTTGACCGTAAGCCTTTTGAACGCGATGGCGAACGCAGAGGCGGTGGCGAACGCCGCGGTTTCCGTAACGACCGCAACGACCGAAATGACCGCAACGAAGGACGCAGGGAAGACCGCAAGGATTTCCGCAGAGAAAACCGTCGTCCGCGTTTTGACGGTGCGGAAAAACCTCGCCGTTCATTTGACCGCAAGGGACCGCGCCCCAATAACCGCAAGGGAAATTTCAACAGATTCGATAATTCCAACCGTTTTGAAGATGATGAAGATTAAATGGATAGCCGCATTGCTTATGGTAGTAGGTAACTTCACAGCCGCTGCCCAAAAGCCTTTCACGCTGGAAGAACTGTTAGGAGGCGGAAAGAACTATTGGCAGATACAGCCCGAAAACAAGTACACCACTTGGTGGGGCGAGACAGCACTGGAAACAACGCCCGAAGAAGTGAAGGAACTGGTTTCCGGAAAAACACTTGTAACCGTTGAACAGATAAATGAATGGGCAGGAAAGAAAGTGGCCCGCAACGGACACAACCTGATTTTTCCCTATCCAGAAAAAAGTCTGGTGCTGGTAAATAGTCCTCAAGAACGTATGTTGGTGGACTTTGAACAGAAAAAAGTGGAGTGGAAACAGAGCATCCCACAGCAGGCGCAGCATCAGGACTGGAATACCGAGAGCCGCCATTTGGCATACACGATTTCTGGCAATCTTTATGTACAGACTTCTGAAGACAAGACTTTGCAGATAAGCAAGGACGGCAGCACGGACGGAACGGACAACATTGTGTATGGACGTAGCGTGCATCGCGATGAATTCGGCATCCGAAAGGGAACTTTTTGGAGCCCGGACGGACAGAAACTGGCCTTTTACCGCATGGACCAGAGTATGGTGCCCAGTTATCCGCAAGTGGATATCTCTTCCCGTATTTCCACCACATACACAGACCATTATCCCATGGCGGGCGAAACCAGCCATCAGGTCAAGGTGGGTATCTATGACGTGACGAATGAAAAGACCGTTTGGCTCCAGTTGGTGGGCGGACCGGAGGATTATCATACCAACTTGTCTTGGGCTCCCGACGGTAAGACGCTCTATATATTTGAGTTGAACCGTGCCCAGAATGATATGCGTTTGATGGCATACGACACGGAGACTGGCAAGTGTTTGAAGCAATTGTTGCAGGAAACCAGCAAAAAGTATGTGGAACCGCAGCACGGTTTGGACTTTTTGCCTTGGGATGAGACAAAAGCCATTATGCAGACCCAGCGTGACGGTTATAACCACCTTTATGTATTGGATGTCAACACCGGAAACCTCACTCAGCTGACCAAGGGAAACTGGGTGGTACAGGAACTGGTCGGATTCAACCAGAAGCAGAAGAGTGTCCTCTACATGAGCAACGAGAGCGATCCCCGTCAAAAGTGTTTGTACAGCATTGTCGTGAAGTCTGGTAAGAAGACAGCGTTGAGTGTGATGGACGGCGTACATTCTGCATCTCCCAACTATTTGGGAACAGCGGTGATAGATCGTTACAGCAGCCCCACCGTTCCCCGCAGTATTGACTTGATTTCTACGGCAAAGGGCAAGTCGCAGAATATCCTTACCGCTGCCGATTCGTGGGTGGCTAACGGATTCAACATTCCTGAGATTACCAGTGGCAGCATCAAGGCTGCAGACGGAACCACCGACCTGTACTATCGCATGGTAAAGCCCATCGGTTTTGACCCCAATAAGAAATACCCCACTGTGGTTTATGTCTATGGTGGTCCTCACGCCCATAATGTGCAGGCCAGTTGGCACTGGGGATTGCGTGGCTGGGAAGCCTATATGGCGCAAAAGGGATATTTGCTTTTCATCCTGGACAACCGAGGTAGCGAATGGCGTGGCCTGGAGTTTGAGCAGGCCACCTGGCACCAGTTGGGACAGGTGGAAATGCAGGACCAGATGCAGGGCGTAGCCTATCTGAAGAGCCTTCCTTATGTGGATGCCAACCGTTTGGGCGTTCATGGATGGAGCTTTGGAGGCTTTATGACTACCAGCCTGATCTGCAACTACCCCGATGTGTTCAAGGTGGGTGTGGCCGGCGGTCCTGTTATCGACTGGAAGTATTATGAGGTGATGTATGGCGAACGCTATATGGGAACACCCCAGAACAATCCTGAGGGCTACGCCAAAACCAGTTTGTTGAACAAGGCGGGCAATCTGAAGGGACGCTTGCAGGTAATTCACGGATACAATGACCCCACTTGTGTGCCACAGCATGCCCTGTCCTTTATCCGCGCTTGTGCTGATGCCGGAACACAGCCCGATTTGTTTTTCTATCCGGGCGCAGGTCATAATATGTCCGGTAGGGACCAGATTCACTTGCACGAACGTATAACCCGTTATTTCGAGGATTTTTTAAAATAAATAGAAACCCAAAATCAAATATACAGACATGAAGATTCTTTTATTAGGAAGTGGCGGCCGTGAGCACGCCTTGGCTTGGAAGATTGCCCAAAGCACCAAAGTAAAGAAATTATATATTGCTCCCGGAAATGCCGGAACGGCCGAAGTGGGGGAGAACGTATCCATCAAGGCAGACGATTTTGATGAAATCAAGAAATTTGTGCTCTGCAACCAAATAGATATGGTTGTGGTTGGCCCCGAAGATCCGTTGGTAAAGGGAATTTACGATTATTTCCAGAACGATGCCGAGTTGAAGAACATTCCCGTCATCGGCCCCAGCAAGCAGGGAGCGGTGTTGGAAGGAAGTAAGGATTTTGCCAAGGCTTTCATGCTGCGTCATGGTATTCCCACTGCTGCATACCAGACCTTTAATGGCGATACGCTTCAGCAAGGAAAAGAATTCCTGCGTACGCTAAAGGCTCCTTATGTGCTTAAGGCTGACGGACTTTGCGCTGGAAAGGGTGTTCTCATTCTGCCCACTTTGGAAGAAGCGGAGAAAGAACTGGAAGAGATGTTGGGCGGAATGTTCGGCAACGCCAGTAGCCGAGTGGTGATAGAAGAGTTTATGTCGGGCATAGAATGTTCAGTATTTGTTCTTACCGACGGAAAAGATTATGCCATTCTGCCCGAGGCGAAGGATTATAAGCGCATTGGTGAAGGCGACACAGGCCTCAATACCGGTGGTATGGGAAGTGTCAGCCCTGTTCCTTTTGCTGATGAGGCTTGGATGAAGAAGGTGGAAGACCGCATTATCCGTCCTACTGTTGAGGGATTGGCTCAGGAAGGAATCGATTACAAGGGATTCATCTTCTTTGGTCTGATCAACGTCGATGGCGAACCCAAGGTCATTGAATATAATGTACGCATGGGAGACCCCGAGACAGAATCTGTGATGTTGCGTCTGAAAACGGATATCGTAGACCTCTTCCAGGCTGTTGCACAGCAGAATCTGGGCGCATGTAAGGTTGAGTTCGATCCCCGTAGTGCCGTATGCGTAATGCTCGTAAGCGGCGGTTATCCTGGTGCCTACGACAAGGGCTTCCCCATAACTGGCATAGACCAGGTGGAAGGAAGCGTGGTTTTCCATGCCGGCACAGCCATGAAGGATGGCCAGGTGGTAACCAGCGGCGGCCGTGTGATTGCGGTGAGCAGTTACGGCGAAACCAAGGAAGAGGCTTTGGCAAAGAGTTTCCAGGAAGCCCAGAAGATTCAGTTTGAAAAGAAATATTTCCGTAGCGACATAGGAAAAGACCTTTAATGAAGCAGCGTCGGTTTCAGAATCGTGTTGTTGAGAGTGTATTCACCCTACCCATAAGCGCAGTTTTCGCTGCGCTTATGTGGTGGTTTCAGGGCGGTTTCAGCAAAGCCAATATGCTGGGACTGCTTTTTTGTGCGCTTACGGCTTATATCATTCTGGAAACCAACAATGCGAACGCGCTAATCAGGGTTCGTACCCGCTTGCTCTCCTCTCTGTGGCTCATCAGTGTAGCGTGCATGGGATTCCTGCACACGGCCATAGAGCCCCTGTTTGTGACATTTTGCCTTTCGCTCAGTTACAGCCAGTTGTGCCGCACCTATCAAAGATATGACGCAGCCGTACAGGCGTTCCATGCAAACTTGCTCCTTTCCGTGGCCAGTTTGATGTTTCCGCCCATGCTTCTGCTGTCCGTTCTTTATGGAATATATTTCTCAGTCTATATGCGATGTGTGAACCTGCGCTTGGTGATGGCCAGTCTGCTTGCCTTGTTGTTGCCATATTGGTTCTGGTCGGGATGGTGTGTGTGGCAACTTGATTTCACCCCATTGTTGTCTCATCTATCCGCAGTGGTGGATTTCCACATGTCCACGCAGGAGGTTTACGACCAAGTGTCTTTACCCGTTATTTCTGCTTGGGCGTTGGTGAATCTGCTTTCTGTTGTGGGTACAATACATTATCTGCGCAACCGGTATGACGACAAGATAAAGGTGCGTATGTTGCTGTATATCTTTGTTTGCCAGACTGTGTTTTTCCAGATTGCGGTGCTTCTCCAGCCCCAGTTCATTATGTTTCTGCTTCCCATGCTCATGGTAAGCAGCAATCCCTTGGTTGCCCATTATTTTGCTTTGACGGGCAGTTGGCTCAGTAATTTGTTCTTTTGTCTTTCTCTTTTACTTTTTGTAGCGTTGGCCGTGATAAGTGTATGGATGCCTTTATAGATTTTATGCTGCAATATGGCTACGTTGGTATGTTCATAGCCGCGTTTGCTGCCGGAAGCGTTTTCCCTTTCAGCAGCGAGGCTGTGCTGGCCGGACTTCAACTGGCCGGAATGAGGGAGATGCCCCTGTTTCTGAGTGCCACAATAGGCAATTGCTTGGGCAGTATGCTCAATTATTGGATTGGGCATCTTGGGCGATTGGAGTGGATTGAGCGTTATCTGCATGTGCCCCCGGACAAGGTACACTCCACGCAGGAGTGGCTCAATCACGGAGGTGCGTGGATGGGGATTCTGGCCTTTATTCCCCTTTTGGGAGATGTCATCAGCGTTACATTAGGTTTTATGCGCGCCAATGTTGTGCTAACTGCCATAAGTATCTTTTTGGGAAAGGCTTTGCGCTATGCAATACTTATTTGGGCAATCAATATGGTGTAATTGAGTGATTTTAACGAAAAAAAACATAAGTTAGGGGAGTCCCCCCACAAAAAGGTCGTATCTTTGCAACGAATTTTCAAAAAAGGAAAGTTTAATCAATTAAAAAATAAGTAAATACAAATGAAACAGTTCAGACTTGTAGACAACCTGATGGGTTGGATTACATTTGCCATTGCAGCCTTTGTGTATTGTAGCACAGTGGAGCCTACGGCAAGTTTCTGGGACTGCCCGGAATTCATTACCACCGCCTATAAGCTGGAGGTGGGACATCCCCCCGGTGCGCCCTTCTTTATGCTTACGGGTAATCTTTTCACTCAGTTTGTAAGCGACCCCACAAAGGTGGCTTTGATGGTGAATATCATGAGCGCGCTTTTCAGTGCGGCATGTATCATGTTCCTTTTCTGGAGCATCAGCCACCTCACTCGCAAGCTGGTAGGAACCAACGGACAGATAAGCACATTGGGCCAACTCATTACCGTTGAGGCAAGTGCGCTTACCGGTGCGCTTATTTATACTTTCAGCGACACGTTCTGGTACAGTGCAGTAGAGGGCGAGGTGTATGCCTACAGTAGCCTTTTCACCGCAGTGGTGTTCTGGCTTATGCTCAAATGGGAAGACCATGCCGATGAACCCCATTCAGACCGCTGGCTCATTTTCATTGCCTATCTGACGGGTCTTAGTATCGGCGTACACTTGCTTAACCTGCTTTGTCTGCCTGCGCTTGTGCTGGTATATTATTTCCGCCGTTATCCCAATGCCAATGCCCGTGGCTCGCTGATTGCCCTTGCCGGCAGTTTTGCCCTGGTGGCGGCAGTGCTTTACGGCATTGTGCCTGGTATTGTAAAGGTGGGCGGATGGTTCGAACTGCTCTTTGTCAACACGCTCGGACTTCCCTTCAATACCGGAATGATCGTCTATATGATACTTTTGGTGGGTATTGTGTTGTGGAGCATTTGGGAAACCACAGTCCAGCGCAACCGCCTGCGCATGAACCTTTCTTACCTGTTCAGCGTGGGTATGCTCGGAATTCCCTTCTACAGCCATGGCCTCACCAGCGTATTTGTCGGAATCCTTGTGCTGGCACTCCTGTATTTTGTACTGAACAGACAGGTGAACAAGACCCACTGGATCAGTGCCCGCCTCATGAACACCAGCCTGCTTTGCATGCTCATGATCATGATTGGATACAGCTCTTATGCCGTAATTGTAATCAGAAGTTCGGCCAACACGCCCATGGACCAGAACAGTCCCGAGGACATTTTCACGCTTGGCAGCTATCTGAGCCGTGAGCAGTATGGCGACCGTCCTTTGTTCTACGGACAGCAGTATACCAGCCAGGTGAAATACAAGAGCGACGGCCAGTATTGCACCCCCGTCTCCAAGCAGGGTGCGCCTGTTTACCAGCGCAAGGAAAAAGCCAGTCCCGAGGAAAAGGACCGCTACATCATCCAGCGCTACGACATTGACTACGTCTATGCGCAGAATGTGCTCTTCCCCCGAATGTACAGCGAGCGCCATGCCGCCGACTATGAAAGTTGGCTGGGAGGAGTTAAGGGCAATACTGTCCCCTATGACCGTTGTGGCGAGCTGGTTCAGGTTAAGGTGCCCACCATGTTTGAGAACATACGTTTCTTCTTGAGCTATCAGGTCAACTTCATGTATTGGCGCTATTTCATGTGGAATTTTGCCGGCCGTCAGAACGACGTTCAGGGTCATGGCGAATGGGAACACGGCAACTGGATTACCGGTATCCCCTTCCTCGACAACCTTCGTTTGGGCGACCAGAGCAAGCTTCCCACCGAATTGCGCGAGAACAAGGGACGCAATGTCTTCTATTGCCTGCCCCTGATTTTGGGACTCATCGGCCTTTTCTGGCAGCTTTTCCGCAACACCAAGGAGAATCGTGGCGAGGGCGAGAAGCAGTTCTGGGTGGTGTTCTTCCTGTTCTTTATGACCGGTCTGGCCATTGTCATTTATCTGAACCAGACTCCTGTGCAGCCCCGCGAACGCGACTATGCCTATGCCGGTTCTTTCTATGCCTTTGCCATTTGGTGTGGTATGGGTGTGGCTGGAGTGGCTGAGGCCTTGCGCCGTGTTCTGCGCAACGAGAACCTGTGTGCCGGCCTCAGCTGTTTGTGTGTGCTTGTGCCCATCCAGATGGCAGGACAGACCTGGGACGACCACGACCGCAGCGGACGCTATACTTGTCGCGACTTTGGTCAGAACTATCTCCAGTCTTTGGACGAGGGCAAGAATCCCATTGTGTTCACCAATGGCGACAACGACACCTTCCCTCTTTGGTATTGCCAGGAAACTGAAGGCATGCGCACAGACGCCCGTGTCTGCAACCTCTCTTATTTGCAGACCGACTGGTACATTGACCAGATGAAGCGTCCCGCCTATGACAGTCCCGCAGTGCCCATCCACTGGAGCCGTCTGCAATATGTAGAAGGTACGCGCGAGGGCGTGGCTGTGCGTCCCGGCATGCTGGAGCAGGTAATCAACTACTACAAGGACGACCCAGCCGCCATGCGCGAGGCATTGGGCGACAACCCCTATGAATTGCGCAATATCATAGACAAGTGGGTACTGAATGACAACCCCGAACTGCAGATCATTCCCACGGACAGCATTGTCTTTGCCGTGGACAAGGAAGCGGTGCGCCGCAGTGGCATGATGCTGGCCGGAGACAGCATCCCCGACTTCATGCACATCAGCCTCAAGGGCAAACGTGCTGTCTACAAGAGCGAGATGATGATGTACGAGATGTTGGCACAGTGCAACTGGGAGCGTCCCCTCTATGTGGCCACCACCGTGGGACCGGACAACTACGGCTCTCTGGGCAACTATTTTGTACAGGAAGGTTTGGTCAACCGCATCACCCCCTTCAACACCAAGGCCAACGGCCAGAACATGGACACCGACCGCATGTATGACAACATGATGAACAAGTTCAAGTTCGGTGGTCTGGACAAGCCCGGCATCTATCTCGACGAAACCGTAATGCGCATGTGCTACACCCATCGCCGCGCCTTTGCCCAGCTGGCTTTGCGCCTGCTCCAGGAAGGCAAGACGGACAAGGTGGCCAAGCTGATTGACTATGCCGAGCAGGTTATCTCGCCCGAGAATGTGCCCCACAACTATCCCAGCGGATCGCTTGATCTGGCACGCGTTTCATTGCGTGTGAAGAAGGCTGACCATGCCATCAATCTGTCGCGTGCCGTGGCACAGGGTGCTTGCGAGTACATCGAGTGGTATCTCTCGCTCCCCACCTCCATTCTTTTGCGCGACGACCGTGACTGCATGTACTATATGTACCAGTTGCATGCCGCAGCCGAAGTGCTCAAGGAGGCCAATTGTGATGAGGCCAAGACCTTCGAAGAACGCCTTGAGGGCTACAACCGCTCTCTTCAGTCGCGCCTGGAAGGCATGGACCTCGGCATTTAAGAGAAACGAATCATGTTCATTGAACAGCCGGCAATATACCTGCGTTGGATATATCCCAATGCGTTATGGCGAATGAATCCCTCGGAAAGGGCCGTCTATCTGACTTTTGATGACGGCCCCATTCCCGAGGCCACTCCCTTCATCCTTGACACGCTGGAAAGGTTCGGCGCCCGCGCCACATTCTTTATGGTGGGCGACAACGTGCGCAAGTATCCCCACCTTCTGCACGAGGTGCGCATTCGCGGCCATCGCATTGGCAACCACACCTTCAACCACATAGGCGGATATTGGCGCAGCACGTCCGATTATATGGACAATGTGGAGCAGGCCGAAGCGTTGCTCGGCACCAACCTGTTCCGCCCGCCGCGCGGATGGATGCGTCTGGCCCAATACCACATGCTGCGCAAGCATGGCTATCGGGTGGTCATGTGGGATGTCGTTACGCGCGATTACAGCCGCTACCTCACTGCCGATGACGTGTTGCACAACGTGCAGCGCTTCACACGCCCCGGCAGCATCATCACGTTTCATGATTCGCTCAAAAGCATAGACAAGCTCAAAAGCGCCCTTCCAAGGGCATTGCAATGGCTCACACAAGAAGGATATGAATTCCGGGTGTTTGAATAGCGAAATGGTCAAAGCCAAGGCTCGGAGCCTTGGCTTTGTTGCTTGCGGACTGGCTCCCGCCCTTCCCTTGCCCGCTGTGGTGAGGGAGCGTTTCCGCCGTTGGATTGCAGACGGATGCCATGCCGGGATGGGCTATCTGGCCCGCAACGAGCGCTTGCGCTACAATCCTGATGCCCTTGTGCCCGGAGTGCGTACGGTCATCAGCGTGGCGTTGCCCTACCGCCCCTTGCGTCAGGCCGCCGGCATCAGCATGTATGCGCAGGGGCAGGACTATCATCTTGTGGTGCGCCAGCGCCTCCGCCAGCTGATGCAGGACATCGGAGCCACAGGCCGCTGCTTTGTGGACACCGCACCCGTGTTGGAGAAATACTGGGCATGGCGATGCGGACTGGGTTGGCAGGGACAGCACACCCAGCTAATCCTTCCCGGCATGGGAAGCACTCATTTTCTGGGTGAGCTCTTTGTGCATCAGCGTTCAGACCGATACGACATCCCCCTTTCCCCTCGTTGCGGTTCGTGCAGCCGTTGTCAGGAAGCCTGTCCCGCCGGCGCTCTTGCGGACAAGCGCCTCGATGCGCGCCGTTGTCTCAGTTATCTCACCATAGAACATCGCGGTCCCTTCCCTTCGGATGTCGCTTTGGAAGACACGTTCTATGGCTGCGACCATTGTCTGAAAGCCTGTCCCTACATGAAGCAAGCCCCCGTTGGCCTGCCCGAGTTCCAACCCTCCGACCGTCTTTTGGCTATGCTGCCCCATCAGTGGAAACTGCTCACGGAAGAGCAGTACGGCCAACTCTTTCCCCAAAGCGCCATAGAACGCGCCGGCTACGAAGGATTGATGCGTAATATTGCGCGGCTTGACCGCCGATAAATCATAATGCCCATCACTAGCAAGCCTGTAACTATCCTGTTTGTTGCTGAAATGCGAGAGAAATGCGTTCATAAATGATGAGACAAGGGACGCTCATTGTTTTGGGCGGAACGGCGCAACTAACTAATAAATGGCGCTTTGTGTTTACGGTTTTAGCTATTTTTAAAGAGTCGCCTTTACTTTGCCGATGAATCGCCTTTCATTCCGCAATGAATCGCCTTAACTTTGTGAAGAAAGCGCCTTTCGTTTTTTAATGGCACGCAGATGACGCCGATGCGACGGATGACCGCAGAATCTTGAGCGATGAGCAGTGAGCAATGAGTGGTGAGCAATGAGTGGTGAGCAATGAGTGGTGAGCAAGTAGGGACGTCTGCGTGCAGCGTCCGAAGAGATAATCTCACGGATCTCGCAAATTTTGCTCTAAGCCTTTGGCGGGATTGGCGCGATTTGCGTGAGTAAAACAAATCTCAATTCCCATAGCAGTAGTACTGCATTGCCCGTTTAAGATATCTTCTACAGCCGTTGCAGTATATCTGCATCGGCCCATGCAGTATATCTGCTCTGAGAACCTAGTATTTCTTCTCAAAAAAGACAATGCGGTGCCCCGATAAAGTCACCGCATTGCATCCGCTCACGCAACGTATTGTCTTTGCCAACGCATCGCATTGCGTTTTTTCGCTCACCGTTCATCGTTCTCTCCCCCCCCACAACAATGTTCCATCCGCTGCCTGTCCGGCGGCATCCACGCTGATTTGTGTCGTGCGCGCGTTATTATATAATGTAATAGTGGCCTTTCCGTCCTTGTCCAGCATCAGGTTGGGGTTCCAGTACAGCGTGCGACGGTAGTCCTTGATGCTTTCGGGCGGTGTCTGCTTGCTGTAGTCGGGACTGTAGCATTCGGCAGGATATGCAAAGCCCTGTATCTTGGTGTAGCGGTCGCTGTAGGCTTTTCTGTTGCCGGGTTTGAAGAGCACTACGACTTTGGGCTGGCCGTTTCCGTGATAACGCTTGTCGCCCTCGAGGCGCGGAGCGTAATCGGTAAATATGAAGACTGAATCCAATTTGCCCAGACGACTGAACTTTTTGTTGGTATCCTCTTCAGTCATACCGTTTATGCGGAATGTTGTGGATGTTGTGTCATTTGTTTGTTTCAGCTGGTTTGATACTTCGTAATTTTCTTCCAGTCCCATATGCCCGACATGATATTGAGCCAGTGCTCTGGAAAATATCGTGGAAGTGGAATACCAACCATCCATCAGCCCCGCATCTACTATCATGTTGAAGGCGTCATATGCATCTAAACAGACAACTGGGCGCATAATGTTGCCTGTATTGGCCTCTACCTTCTGCATTTCTATAGAAAGTTTGTCGTCCTTGTTCGTCGCTTGCAGTGAACGATGCACCGTTTGGAAGTGGTTGTAGGGCTTAACAAACTTAGGGTAGGGCAAGGAGAGCCTTACATAGTATTTTGGCGCATAAAATTCCTTTTCCCAAATCCATGTGTCTTCCCATTTCCTGTATCGTTTTGCTCCTAAAAAAAACTTGCATGTGCCGTACACTTTTTGTGCTCTGAAGCGGAACTGGCCATCCCATGTTTCTGCATCCATTGAATATGCATAATAATTGTGGTGCAGAACTCCATGTACGTTTATTTTCTTTTTCATCCATTCTCCATCCCCTTTCCATCTCCTGTATTCTTCTCTGGATAATCCTGTTGTGTCGGCATCCTTTTCCCAATCTCCACTGGTCAAATCTTTTCCTATTTGTGTGCGATTTCCTTTGGAATCGCGCCAATTAATACCTTTCCTTTTTTTTCCAAAGATTTTGTTAAACTCCATAAAAGTCTGGAATTTCCCTTTGTCGTTCTTATCCAATAACTGGCTGTATTCCTCATCCGCCTCATAGGTATGCACCGAGCCGAAGATGTAGGGCGTCTTCTCCACTGGATGCACGGGAATGAAATTGCCCTTCACCGCCATTTCCTTCCAGTCGAATCGGCGCCATCCCTGCACCATCATCAGCAGATCCAGCGCACGGTTGTGCCGTTCGTCGTCCGCCTCGAAGTACCATTCCGGCTGCGGTACAAAGCCCTTTATCTCGCTTGCGAGCAGCATCTCGGTCAGGATGTTTCCCGTGTCGTCGTTCCTCGAACCGCGCACGGCATCCCTCACCGCCACGGATATGCGGGTGTTTCCCTGGATGCCCTGCACGCCCAGGCTGATCTGTTCGTAGGGCTTGTACTGTTCCTTCGCACCGTTGAATGTCAGCGTGGGGCGCTCAATGTCTTTTTTCTTCACAAAGAACAGACGGTCTGCCCACACCCTTCCGTCCGCATCGTACAGCGTGGCCTGGTGTACGCCGGCCTTCAGCGTATCGCTGTCCAGACGGATTTCCGCCTTCGCCTTTCCGTCCAGCGGAGCAAAGTGTATCATCCTTCCTTCGTGCATCAGCGTCATCGCCATGTTTCCTGTGGAGAGTCCTCCCGATGCCTGCACGCCTATTGTCCATTTGCCGTTGCGCTCTTCCACGCAAAGGGTTGCACCCTGCGCTTCCGCCTTGGGCAGTTCCTTGCTTATCTCCTTTCCTTCCTTTGTGCGGAAGACAGCCTTTATCCGTTCGCCCGCTTTCGGTGTAACGGTGAACACGCCCCTTCCGCGGTCGGTCACGGGGACGGTCTTTCCTTCCACCGTCAGTTCCCCTTCCAAATACTCCCCGTCCGTCATGGCCGCCTCAAATGCCACACGGCAGGGCAGACCCTCCACCATCGTGCCGCCTTCGGGGAAGAAACTGAGCGTCATTTCCGCTTCCGATGGGTTCATGCTGTAGTAGCGCAACTTGGGCCTTTCGCTCATGCTCAGTACGTATTCCCCCGCTTCTTCCGGTTTGTCATAGACGGGGAACACACGGCTGTACAGTTTCTCATAGTCGCGGAAGAACTCGTATTCCATGGTCTTGTTGAAGAACCATTTTCTTGAAGCCTGCGTCTTCTTGTGCTCAAATTCTCCCCAGTTGAGCTGCCAGCGTGTATAGGCCCGCAGCTCGTAGAATCCGCTGTACAGGCTGGAGTCGTTCTTCAGGTGGAAGAAGCCGTGCCCCTCACCCTGGCTCATTTCAATCAGCTTGCGTTCCATCAGATAGCCGTCGTGGTTCAGCAGTTCCACGTACAGCACACCGCTCTT
>JAFNXL010000005.1 GCA_017379075.1 Bacteroidaceae bacterium | reverse complement strand
TCAGAAATTTGTTCCTTTGTAAGTAACATAAGTTGTAATTTTAGATTTGGACAACCAAAATTACAAACTTCGCGGGACTGGCCAAACATGGCTGGTCCTTTTTTAAAACTTTATTGAGACACACTTTTTGAAACAGTATCACCAACAGGACTGGGTTGCGATGGTGAAACGTTGAGATAATGAAGGTCAAAAATCATTTTTTATCGGACACCAATATAATATAACAGCGAGCGGATTTTTTCCGCTCGCTGTTTTTAAATTTAGATGTGCTCGTTGGCTGTTTATTTATCTTATTGCTGTCCGCTAAATAAATCCGCCCACACAAAGTATGAATTTCACTATAAATGGCCGTATTAGTTGTTTTGAGGCACATTCTGTCATTTCACTCCTCCAGAATGACTACGTATACGTCCAGCACATCGGCTGTCTGAGGAATCCCAAGTTACTAAAAGCTACAAATATTTCTAGCGGACACCAATAGAGTTTATTATTGGTTTCGGGTCTTTGATTGCTTTTTGTCTGTTGTTTCCGGAGGTGTTTTCTTCTCCGAAAAGATTACCACACATCTTCTCCGCGGTCCAATCCTACAATAAAGGACGGTTTGTTGGCAAAGGGCTGCTCCTCTCCTGCGTGGATGGCGCGTAGGCGGCGTGCGGTTTCCATCATGGCTTCCGTCTGTTCGCGATAGGGGATGTTGGTAACGTCTATCAGACCGCAGTTGTAATTCTCGCCGTCAAAGCGTCCCAGGATGTCCTGGTCGTTCCATGTGAAATAGGTAACACCCACAAGTCCGGGGTGTGTGAACCCTTGTTCCACATAGTAGCGGTAGGCTTGTCCACGGTTGTATTGGCTGGACACCTGATAGAGGGATTGTCCCAGTCCGTGGTCGGTGGCGCCGAAGTGGAATTCGCCGATAATCATGGGCAGTCCGCTCCATTTCAACAGTCTATCCATCAGTTTGGCATCGGGCTTTACGGCATAACCGTTAAAGCTCATCACATCAAAATATTTTGCGCAGATGGCGGCCAGACGTTCGGTTACGGCATAGGCGTTTCCGAAACGGTAGCCAAGGTTCATGTGGTTGGGGTCAATGCGTTGTTGCACTTCCTTGATGGCGGTGAGATACAAATCGAACGTTTCATAGACAAAGTCTACACGGCTTTCTCGGCTGTCTCCGTGCTTGGCAATGTGGGCCTGCAAGGCCTTTTTCATGGCGCGGTCGCGTCCGCTAAGCAGTGTTGTGCACAAACGGTCTTCCGCACCTACCCAAGTGGGTTCGTTTCCTACAAAATAACCGATGAGCCAAGGATTGTCGCGATAGCCTTCCATAAGAGGTCTGAGCGATGCTTCCAGGCGTTGTTTGAAGTCTGGTTCATAGGGGTCGCCAATGCCAAACAGGCTGCCGTCAACCCCTGCGGGATGCATGGTGCATGTGAACGCCTTTCGGTTGCTCTTTTCCATCCGTCTGTCGCTCCAGTTGCCGATGGTATTTACGCCCCATTTGTCCATACGCTTGATGGTAAGGTCAATGGAGGGTTGTTCAAAGTCGGGACCGAAGCGGCGTTCCAGATTCCATGTGGAATAATCGGCTGTCCGGTTTCCGCGTCTGTCTGTATATATGAACTTTTGCGGTGGGAGCTGTTCCAACATATTTGTACGTTTGTCCAGATCCTTGACATTTCCGCCTCCTGCAGGCGAGATGCAGCATACGCCTACACTGAGAAAACGGTATCCATCCGGATCTACAAGCCACCAGCGGCCATCTTTCAATTCTTTGTGGAAGAAACCGGTAGCCTTGGTCTTTTGAGACAGGTAGCCACCGTAGCGCGAGTAGCCGTAGAGGTTCTCTGCGGAAACTTCTTCCTCTTCCTCGGCTTTCCATATTCTCTTCAGTTCCTTGAGGTTGTGTGCCTTGCCCGGCCAATCTATAAGATTGCTTTGTCCCAGTTCGTCAATGGCCGGTTTCTTGCCGAAGTAAAGGTCTCCGGGATCTTCGGTAAAGAGTTCAATGTTGCGGACTTCCACCCATGCGTCTTTGAGTGGCCTGTTTTGTCTGATACCGATGGAATCAACACCAATCATAGGGCCAGTGGTGCCTCCGAGATTGATCCATCCCGTTTGGCGGGGCTTGTTGTACATGCTGGCCATATCGTGCGAGCTGGCGGGCGGTTGCGATAGGTAGATGAGAGGAATGACCAGTCGGTTCCATTGTCCGGGGACGTATGAGTGGAGCATCAGTTCGTTATATCCCTTATCGGTGGTAAAACCAAGCAGGAAGCGCTGTGTGGTGGAAGCGCGGAGTTCCACGCCTACATATTTATAATTGCTCCAGTCTTCGGGAAGTTGCGCATTGATATCCTTGATGGCGACTTTGGCACCGGATTTGGTGCGTTGGCTGTCGAACTGGATTTTGAACACCTTGGCTTGCAACAGCAAAGGAACTAATCCTAATAAAGCGATGAAACTGATTCTTCTCATATGCATGGTATTTTAGATATATAATGTAAACAGGGGTGGTGTGTTTAACGTATGATGACTATTCGTGCAACAATCGCCTTTTTGCCTTCTGCGTTGTTGGCCACTATGTGGTAGACACCGCTTGCCACTCTCCTGCCCTTTTGTGTCCGTCCGTCCCACGTAAACGTTCCTCCGGCGGAAACTCCGCTCCATACCAGTTGGCCGGTACTGCTCAGGATTTTCACTTCCGCGTCCATTGACAGCCCGCGTACGGCTATGGTACCGTTGTAATCAGGTTTTACAGGGTTTGGATAAACCAGAACATCATCGGCGTCCATCTCTTCTGCGGCTTCAGTAGCATCGGCGTTGTAACTGCACAATCCCATGTCTGTACCGATCATTACCACACCGGTGGTGGGGTGAACGGCCACACATTGGATGGTGTTGCTGATCAGCGGAGAGTCTGATGTGGTAAAATGATGTAGCATCTCTGTGCCGTCTGCGCTGATAAGGTAAAGTCCGTCTGTATGGGTGCCGATCCATTTGCGGTTGGCTCCGTCAACGGTGATGCAGGATATGGCCACTCCGTTCAGCAAGTAATCTGCCAGTCCGCTACCGTCGTTACGCGAAATCTTAATTTGTTCAAAGCGGAAATCGTTGTCAAAATAACGCGTGGCATCTTCAATGACGAATACACCGAGGTTGGTTCCGCACCAAATTCTACCGTCCAAATCCTCGGTCATGCAGTAGAATTCGTCAGGGGAATAGGATGTCCCGTCCTGATTGATGATGGTGGAGCGCAGAATGTGGCGGTCATCGCGTTGTGTGTCCAATGTGCCGGAGGTGTCAAAACCGAAGAAGCCACGTCTTTCCATGCGACGGCTATTCAGGAACATCAGCCCGCTGCTATGCATCAGATAATCATCGCAGAGCGAAACGCTGTCAATCTCGTCGTAATGGAGCGAGGTCCATTTGCCGTCTGCCTTGAGAATGCGGATGATATCGTGGGTTTCGCTGCATAGCATCCACAGGTTTCCGTCCACGTCATATTGAATGCCGGCACACGGCACATAGTTGTAATAATTGGCCGAATTGGGAAGGATGCTTCGAAGGGGGCTGTTGTCGCTATTGTAAAACTTGACAAACTTTCCATCCCGGTACTCGCACAGACCGTTGCGGTGCAGTGCCGCAAAATGGTGTGTTTGGTCTTGTGGATCCTGTACCAAAGCAGTGGTGTTTGCCAGGCGGAGGTTCGGGTATTGCTTGGTAATTTCCTTTAGAGGCATTTCCTGGAAATTGGTCCATTCGCCTTCTTTCAAAAGCATGGCTGTGGGGGCGTTGTAGATGGCGTCAACGGTGTTGATTCCACCTGCTACCAAAAGGTTATTGCCAACCCATTGCATGCGGTAAGACAAGTCGCGCTTGGGACTGTTGGGTTGAATTGGACCGGCTTTGTGTGTCAATGTCGTACTTTGGATGGTATAGCAATGCAGTCCTTCATCGCCTTGACTTACCCAGAAAGAACCGTTCTGGTAACTGACATCGTGCCAATTGTTCTGTTGTTTGATGGTGGTTATCTGCTTTTGTGCGGTACACAGGCAGATTGCTTCTTCCGATGCCCATATCAGATAGTCGCCACAATTGCGAAGGAAGCGTGCCAGTTCCTGACTGACCACGGAATGCTTGCCAGTGGTTGGGTTGATGGAGTACACTTTTTGGTAGGCTTGTCCCCAGAGCATGCCATCAAAGTGTGTAAGATTGGCAAAATTGCTTGTGGAGATGGCTTTCCAATTGTCTTTTTGAACCTTGTTCTTGTCCAAGGGACAGGTGTATATACCTTTAGTTGTACCCAGGTAAACATTGTTTTCCAACAAGACCAGGTTGCGGGTGTTGAGCCCCAGGTTGTATGTGTTGCGCAGGACTTTTTCCTTCAAATCCAATTCAATGTAACCAAATCCGGTACACAAATAGGCCATATGTCCTTCTGTATGGACGGAATTGACGTCTTTGTTGGCAATGGCCTTTTCTTTTAGGTCGGGCAAGTAATGAATGCTGCCGTCGTCGTTCAACAGGTCTATGCCGCCGTCGGTGTACACCAAAACCAGCGTGTGGGTCTGCTTGTTGTAATTCATGCAGGCGATGTGCACGCCGTTGAGGTGTTCCAAGCAGTTGAAGGTTCTCACGCTTGTGTCTTCTGTATCATAGGCCAGAAGGTTGTTTCCGCAAAGAGAATATACCATATTTCCTGCCACCATGTTTTGGGTGGCATTCCAATAGGATGGGTATACGTTCCATTTGCCAATCTCTTGGGCGGAAGATTGCCAGGCGAAAAGCAAAATCAGAATCGTAAGGATGTATTTGCGGAAGACAGACATGACGTTTCTACTTTTTAGTTGGAATGTGTCATTTGTATATATATTCTTTTTTCAGCCACGCAATCAGTTTTTCCACGGCACGTCCGCGATGGCTTATTTGGTTCTTCTCTTCGGCAGACATTTCTGCAAAGGAAATGCCTTTTCCCTCGGGAGAGAAGATGGGGTCGTAGCCGAATCCCTCCTGTCCCGATTTCTCAGTAAGGATTTCACCTTCTACAATGCCTTCAAAGATATATTCTTTTCCTTCACACACCAATGCGATAACGGTTCTGAAGCGCGCTTTTCTGTTTTCCTTTCCTTTCAGCTTGTCCAGCAGACATTGCATATTGGCATCGGCATCGTGGCTGTTGCCATAGCCGTTCATCTGTCCGAATCTTGCGGTAAAGACGCCTGGCTGACCGTCCAGGGCTTCAACTTCCAGACCTGTGTCATCGGCAAAACAGTCCACACCGTAGTGGCTGTACATATAGCGTGCTTTCAGAAGGGCGTTTCCCTCAAGTGTATCGGCTGTTTCCGGGATGTCGTCGTAACAACCCATTTCTTCCAGCCCTTTGATAAGAATATCTTTGTAGTCCAGAATTTGGCGCACTTCCTTGAGCTTGTGCTCGTTATTGGTGGCCATTATCAGTAGTTTCCGTGTCATACCTTAACTTATTTTTTCAGTTTGTCAAATCCTTCTCCAAACACGCCTTCTACGTTGCACATAGAAACGAATGCCTTGTGGTCAAGGGCATGAATGAGGTCGAACAGTTGTCTGCTCTCGTGTTTCTTGGCCATGATGAGCAGTACACGGCGTTGTTCCTTGCTGTACCAGCCTTCGCCATAGAGGATGGTGACGCCACGTTCCATCTTGACTCCCACTTCGTTGGCGATGTAGTCGCACTTGTCCGAAATGATGATGAACTGTACGCTTTGTCTTGCTCCGTTTATGGTGAAATCCAGAATGTTCATGGAAACAATCATGGCCAGATAGCCGATTACCAGTGTTTCCACGTCATGGAAAAGGAAATAGCTGCAACTGATGATTACAATGTCCGCATAAAGCAATACGCGTCCCAGACTGATGTCCTTATACTTGTTGACGCAAGAGGCAATGATGTCCGTTCCGCCTGTGCTTCCACCCGCAAGAAAGACGATGGCCAGTCCCAGTCCTTCCAGACAGCCTCCAATTACGCAGGCCATGAACTTCTGGTCTCCAATACATTTATATAATGTACCGTCATCCAGCGTGATAAACTCCTGGATGAATCCGATGAAGAAACTGGCCAATACGGTGGCGATGATTGTTCGGGAAAAATAACTGAATCCCATTATGCGCAGCGCCAGGATAAGCAGTATGCAGTTTATCAGCAGATAACTGTACTGGGCCTGGAATCCGGTAGCATAAAAGATGAGGGCAGATATACCTCCCACACCACCACAGGTAATCTGATAGGGTAACAAGAAGCAAGTATATCCGATAGTGTAAATAATCAGACCCACAACAATCTTGATGTATGAGTTGGACAAATCCCAGATTTTTTGCTTAATGTTTCCCATTTTATTTTTTTACTTTGATTTAAAAACTAATGATTATGATTTCTGTGTGGTGCTACGCCCTGATTGGACTGAATCCGTTGCCATACACGCCCTCTACCCTACTTTGCGAAACAAATGCGGCGGGATCTACTTCGTGAATGAGCCTTAGTATATGTACGGCCTCGCGTTTGTGTACAATGGTGATCAGTATTTTTACCTCTTGATGGCTGTAATACCCTTCGCCGTTGATTACTGTGACAGAGTGTGTTGTTTCGGTTATGATACGTTCGCTGATGGCTTCGTGCATACGCGTAAAGATGATGAACTGGACATCTTGTCGGGTGCTGTTCACCACCATGTCAAGTGTATAGGTGTAGATGGCAAGCGCCACATAACCGAACACCACCATGCGCCAGTCGTTGAAAATGAAGAGACAGGACCCGATTATGAAAAAGTCCATAAAGAGGATCATGCGCCCCAGCGATATGTTCTTGTACTTGTTCACCACTGCCGCCACAATGTCCGTGCCGCCGGTACTTCCACCAGCCAGGAATACAATTCCGATGCCAATACCGTTCATGATGGCGCCAATGACGCAGGCCATGGTGTCCTGTCCTTCGCCCAGAATCTGGATAAGATTGCCAGCGTCGTCCGTCATGAGCTGCCGCCCCAGTTCCAAATAGGAGGACAAGGCAAATACGGCATAGGCCGTCTTTAGCGTGAACTTCCAGCCTAACTGTTTCAGGGCCATGATAAGCAGAACGGCATTGGCCATGAAGAGCGAGTAGCTCATGGGGAAAGACGTTACATAATATATAATGGCACACACACCGGTAAGCGCACCAGTGGTGATGTGGTAGGGCAACATGAATGCTGCCCATCCCAGCGCATAAAGTGCCAAGCCCAGGTTGATGACAAGGAAATCCTTTGTGAATTCCCAAATGCGTATTTTGGAAATCTGTGGCATTTGATAGGGGTATTATCGTTTTCTTTCTTTTTGTTTATTCGGGCTTCACAACCAGGTTGATGATTCTTCCTGGCACTACAATTTGCTTCACCACCTGCATGCCCTTGAGGAACTTGGCTGCTTCGGGGGCATTCATTGCGGCTTCAATCATGCTTTCTTTTGAAGCGTCTGCGGGGAATTCCATGGTGAATCGAACCTTTCCGTTGAACTGGATGGGCATCTTCACCTTGTCTTCCACCAGATAGTCTTCGTTCAGTTCGGGCCATTGCGCATCGCAGACCGATGTGGTCTTGCCCAGCGCCTCCCACAACTCTTCGGCAATGTGGGGGCAGAAGGGAGCAATCAGCACCGCCATCTGTTCCAGGATGGCGCGGCTGCAGCATTTTTGCTGGCCCAGTTCTGTGGTGGCCACCATGAAGGCGGAGATGCTGGTGTTGTATGAGAACGACTCGATGTCTGCGCTCACCTTCTTGATGAGTTTGTGCAGGCTCTTCAGGTTCTCCGCAGTAGGCTCGCTGTCGTTTGCCGTGAACTGTCCTTCCTTGTCCCAGTACAATGCCCAGAATTTCTTCAGGAAGCGGTGGCAACCGTCAATACCGTTGGTGTCCCAGGGCTTTGATTGTTCCACAGGACCCAGGAACATTTCATACAGGCGCAGTGTGTCCGCTCCGTACTTTTCCACAATCATGTCGGGATTCACCACGTTGAACATGCTCTTGGACATCTTCTCCACTGCCCATCCGCAAATGTATTTGCCGTCTTCCAGAATGAATTCCGCTGTCTCGTATTCGGGGCGCCAAGCCTTGAACGCGTCGGTGTCCAGCACATCGTTCTTCACAATGTTCACATCCACGTGAATGGGGGTGGTGTCGTATTGATCCTTCAGACCCAGTGACACAAAGGTGTTGGTGTCCTTTATGCGGTAAACGAAGTTGCTTCGTCCCTGGATCATTCCCTGGTTTATCAGTTTCTGGAAGGGCTCTTCCTTGCTGCTGATGCCCAGGTCAAAGAGGAACTTGTTCCAGAATCTTGAGTAGATGAGGTGTCCTGTGGCGTGTTCGCTTCCGCCCACATACAAGTCTACGTTTTGCCAGTACTGGGCGTTGTTCTCGCTAACCAGCGCCTCTCCGTTCTTGGGATCCATGTAGCGCAGATAGTATGCGCTTGAGCCGGCAAATCCGGGCATGGTGAAAAGTTCTATGGGGAACACGGTCTTTTCGTCAATGAGCGCTTTGTCCACAATCTTGCGGTTCGCTTCGTCCCAAGCCCAAAGCTGTGCGTTGCCCAGAGGGGGCTCGCCGCTTTCGGTGGGCAGGAAGTTTTCCACCTGTGGCAGTTCCACGGGCAGGCACTCTTCGGGAATCATGCAGGGAATGCCCTGTTTGTAATATACGGGGAAGGGCTCGCCCCAGTAGCGCTGGCGTGAGAAGATGGCGTCGCGCAGGCGGAAGTTCACCTTTACGCGGCCCAGTCCGTTCTCGCTAACAAATTTCTTAGTTGCCGCAATGGCCTCCTTCACGCTCAGGCCGTTCAGGCTGAATCCTTTGAACGAGGTCTTGCCCTCCATGGGAGAGTTCATCACCGTACCTTCCTTGGCGTCATAGCTCTCTTCGCTTACGTCCGCGCCTTCCACCAAGGGGATGATGGGCAGATTGAAGTGGCGTGCGAAGGCATAGTCGCGGGAGTCGTGTGCGGGAACCGCCATGATGGCGCCTGTTCCGTAGCCAGAGAGCACGTATTCTGCAATGTAGATGGGGCATTTGTCGCCGGTGATGGGATTGATGCCGTATGCGCCGGAGAACACACCCGTTACGGTGTGGTCAATCATACGCTCGCGTTCGGTGCGGCTCTTCACATAGGCCAGGTATTTGTCCACCTCTTCCTTCTGTTCGGCGGTGGTCAGTTTGGCCACCAGTTCGCTTTCGGGAGCGAGAACAAAGAAGGTAACGCCGAACATCGTGTCGGCACGGGTGGTGAAGATGGTGAAGTCCACATCGCTGTCGGCCACCTTTATCTGTACCTCGGCACCCTCGCTGCGGCCAATCCAGTTCTTCTGTGTCTCCTTGATGCTGTCGCTCCACTCAATGGTCTGCAGGCCGTCCAGCAGACGTTGGGCGTATGCGCTCACACGCAGGCACCATTGGCGCATCTTCTTCTGCTCCACGGGATATCCTCCACGCTCGCTCACGCCGTCAATTACCTCGTCGTTGGCCAGCACGGTTCCCAGCTTGGGACACCAGTTCACCATCGTTTCGCCCAGGAAGGCTATGCGGTAGTTCATCAGGGTCTGGCTCTTCTCCTTTTCGTCCATTGCCTTCCACTCCTCGGCGCTGAAGGCCAGTTCCTCTCCGCAGGCGGCGGTCAGTCCCTCCGTACCCTTCTCCTCAAAGTGGGCAATAAGCTGTTCAATGAGCTGAGCCTTTCCGGCTGCGGTGCAGAAGTATGAGCCGAACATCTTCTGGAACGCCCATTGTGTCCATTTGTAATAGCCGGGGTCGCAGGTGCGCACCTCGCGGCTCCAGTCAAAGCAGAAGCCAATCTTGTCCAGCTGCTCGCGGTAGCGGTCAATGTTGGCGTATGTGGTCTTTTCGGGATGCTGTCCGGTCTGTATGGCGTATTGCTCTGCGGGCAGTCCGTAAGAGTCGTATCCCATTGGGTTGAGCACGTTGAATCCGCTAAGGCGCTTGTAGCGTGCGTATATATCGCTTGCGATGTAGCCCAACGGGTGTCCTACGTGCAGGCCGGCGCCGCTGGGATAGGGGAACATGTTCAGCACATAGAACTTTTTGCGTGCGGAGTCTTCGCTTACCTCATAGGTATGCCACTTGGTCCACTGTTCGTGCCATTTTTTCTCAATCTCTTGAAAATTATATTCTTTTGCCATTTTATGGATATTTTATATTCAATTTGGCTACAAAGATAATGAATTTCAAGTAATCAGATGCCCATAGCGCAAAGTTTTTTGAACGGAAAAGGAAAAAGGTGGCAAAAGAGAATGGTTTCAACGGTGAAACTTTATGAACGGTATCGTTTTTGGTGTCATTTATTTTCCGTACCTTTGCTCGTAAATCAGCAGTTATAACGAAAGAATATACAAGAAATTTATAGATATGGCAAAGGACGGACTCACCCCCATGATGAAGCAGTTTTACGACTTTAAGGCACAACACCCCGATGCGTTGCTGCTTTTCAGGTGCGGCGACTTCTATGAAACGTATGCAGACGATGCGGTGGCGGCCAGCGAGATACTGGGCATAACCCTTACCCGGCGCAACAACGGCGGTACGGCCCCAGCCACGGCCATGGCCGGATTTCCCTACCATGCGCTGGACACCTATCTTCCCCGATTGGTGAGGGCCGGCCGAAGAGTGGCCATCTGCGACCAGCTTGAAGACCCCAAACTTACCAAGACCCTGGTCAAGCGAGGCATCACAGAACTGGTGACCCCAGGCGTGGCCATGAACGATACCGTCCTCAACTGCAAGGAGAACAACTTTCTGGCGGCGGTCCATTTTGGCCGTTCCATGTGCGGACTGGCTTTGCTGGACATCAGCACGGGCGAGTTCCTTGTTACCGAGGGAACGGCAGACCAGACAGACAAGTTGCTGAACAGTTTCCAACCCAAGGAGGTGCTCTTTGAGCGCGGAAAGCGCGGAATGTTCCAAGGCTCCTTCGGCACCCGCTTTGTCACCTACGAGATGGACGACTGGGCCTTTGCCGAGTCCACCGCCAGAGGCAAGCTCCTCAAGCACTTCGAGGTGAAGAACCTCAAGGGCTTCGGTGTGGAACACCTCAAGGCTGGAATCGTGGCCTCGGGCGTAATTCTCCAATACATGGAACTCACGCAGCACAACCAGTTGGGCCACATCACCACCCTTCGCCGCATTGAGGAAGACCGCTTTGTGCGGCTGGACAAGTTCACCATCCGCAGCCTGGAACTGCTGGGTGCCATGAACGAGGGCGGAATCTCCCTGCTCGATGTCATAGACAAGACCATCACTCCCATGGGCGCCCGAATGTTGCGCCGCTGGGTCATGTTCCCTCTCAAGGATATGCCCCAGGTGCGTAGCCGACAAGACGTGGTGGACTGCTTCTTCCGCCATCCCGACCTCCGCTCGCTGGTGCAGGAACAGCTTCTGCGCATTGGCGATCTGGAACGCATTGTGGGCAAGGTCAGCGTGGGCCGCGTCTCTCCGCGGGATGTGGTGCAGCTTCGGGTGGCGCTTGAGGCCCTCGCGCCCATAAAGGAAGCCTGCAGCCAGGCAGACGACCCCACCCTGCGTCACATGGGCGAGAACCTTGCCCTCTGTCAGGAGATACGCGACCGCATTGCCCGCGAGATAACCCCCGACCCTCCCCTGCTTGCCGCAAAGGGTGGTGTCATAGCCCAGGGCGTCTGTGCCGAGCTGGATGAGCTTCGCCAGATTGCCTATCAGGGCAAGGACTACCTGCTCCAGATTCAGCAGCGCGAGGCAGAGGCCACCGGCATCCAGAGCCTCAAGATTGGCTACAACAATGTCTTTGGCTACTATCTGGAAGTGCGCAACACCTACAAGGACCAGGTGCCGCCCCAGTGGATACGCAAGCAGACGCTGGTCAATGCCGAGCGCTACATTACCCAGGAACTCAAGGACTATGAAGAAAAGATAATGGGAGCCGAGGAAAAAATCCTTGCACTGGAAGCGCGGCTCTATGCCGCCCTGGTCGAGGCGCTTGCCGGCTACACCACCTCCATCCAGACCAACGCCGCATTGGTGGCACAGCTTGACTGCCTGCTCTCCTTTGCCGTCAGCGCCGCCGAGAACCGCTACATTCGCCCCGTTGTGGACGAGAGCGACGTGATAGACATTTGCCAGGGACGCCATCCCGTCATTGAGAAGCAGATGCCTGTGGGCGAACGCTATGTGCCCAACGATGTGAAGCTGGACACGGAGAAGCAGCAGATTATCGTCATCACCGGACCCAACATGGCCGGTAAGAGCGCCCTTCTGCGCCAGACTGCCCTCATTGTGCTCATGGCACAGATGGGAAGCTTTGTACCCGCCGACAGCGCGCGCATCGGTTTTGTGGACAAAATCTTCACCCGCGTTGGCGCCAGCGACAACATCTCCCAGGGCGAGAGCACCTTCATGGTGGAGATGAACGAGGCCGCCAGCATTCTCAACAACCTCTCCGGCCGCTCTCTTGTGCTCTTCGATGAGCTTGGACGCGGCACCAGCACCTACGACGGCATCAGCATTGCCTGGGCCATTGTGGAGTACATCCACGAGCATCCCAGAGGCAGGGCACGCACCCTCTTTGCCACCCATTACCACGAACTCAACGAGATGGAGAACCGCTTCCCCCGCATAAAGAATTATAATGTAAGCGTGCGCGAGGCCGAGGGCAGGGTCATCTTCCTGCGCAGGCTGGAGCGCGGAGGTAGCGAGCACAGCTTCGGTATCCATGTGGCACGCCTTGCCGGAATGCCCCAAGGCATAGTAAAACGGGCCGACACCCTCCTCCACCAGCTGGAGCAGAGCAAGGACACCGACCAAGTGGGCCACGGCACCCTCATGACGGAAACCCCAGACAGCGGCGTGCAGATGAGTTTCTTCCAGCTGGACGACCCCGTGCTGAGCCAGGTCCGTGACGAGGTGCTGCATCTGGACATCAACAACCTCACCCCTCTTGAGGCCCTCAACAAGCTCAGCGAAATCAAGCGACTGGTCAAGGGGAAGTGAGATTCCCCGGAATCCTGTTTGCGTCACGTGCCAACCGTAATCCGTCTCTGGTAACAGCCCTTCCCGGCTTGGGTGATGCAGGCGACAGAATCTTCGGAACCAGATAAAGGCAGCAAGGCATAGAATCCGTTAGCGTTTAACACTAATTATTCATTGATAAAATTTGACTGACATGAAACTGAAAGACAAACTGTTTGGCCTTATTGGCTTCTTTGTGGCTGGACTGATGATGTTCTCCTGCACGGAGTTGAAGGAAGCGAACTACCAGATTATCCCCATGCCGTTGGACATCCAGCTGGCGGAAAAGGGAAAATTCGTATTGGCGGAAGGAACCCCGGTAATCTATCCTGAGGGCAACGAAAAGATGCAGAACAATGCCAACTTTCTGGCTGAATACGTGAAGGAGAAGACCGGAATCGCCCTCGCTCCCACCGTCGGAACAGAGGGAAAGGGAATCATTCTGAAAGTGGAGGAAAACAAAGAGAAGCCCGAGGGGTACATGCTGAAGGTTACCTCTGACAACGTGGTCATCAGCGGCGGATCGGAAGCCGGAGTGTTCTACGGAATCCAGACACTGCGCAAGTCTCTGCCCGTTGTTCAGGGTGAAAAGGTGGCGCTACCAGCCGTCGAGATCAACGATGCACCACGCTTCAACTACCGTGGTGGAATGTTGGACGTATCTCGCCACTATATTGAGCTCGATTCCGTAAAGCGCTTCATTGACATGCTTGCCATGCACAACATCAACCGGTTCCACTGGCACCTGAGCGAAGACCAGGGATGGCGTATCGAAATCAAGTGCCGCCCCCTGCTCACCGAAAAGGGTTCCATGCGCAAAGAGACAGTCATTGGCAGAACCGGCAAATATGACGGCAAGCCCCACGGCGGATTCTATACCCAGGAGCAGGCAAAGGAGATTGTGGCATACGCCGCCGAGCGCTACATCACCGTCATTCCTGAAATTGACATGCCCGGCCACATGTTGAGTGCCCTGCATGCCTATCCCGAACTGGGATGTACTGGTGGTCCATACGAAGTTTGGTGCCATTGGGGCGTTTCCAAAGATGTGCTCTGCGCCGGAAACGACGCCACACTGAAGTTCATCGAGGACGTGCTGGGCGAGATTGTGGAAATCTTCCCCTCGGAATATATCCATGTAGGTGGTGACGAATGCCCCAAGACACGTTGGGAGAGCTGTCCCAAATGCCAGGCTCGCATCAAGGCGCTCGGCATCAAGGGCGACGAGAAGCACAGCGCAGAGGAATATCTCCAGAGCTTTGTCATCAACCATGCCGAAAAGTTCCTCAACAGCAAGGGACGCCAAATTATCGGTTGGGACGAGATTCTTCAAGGCGGACTTGCTCCCAACGCCACGGTGATGTCATGGCGTGGCGAGGAAGGTGGTATCGAGGCGGCACGCCAGAAGCACAAGGCCATCATGACCCCCCACACCTATCTCTATTTCGACTACTACCAGTCCTATGACACAAAGAATGAACCTCTCGCCATTGGCGGAAGACTGCCATTGGAGCGTGTGTACGGCTATGAGCCCATGCCCAAGATGCTGAGCGCCGAAGAGCAGAAATACATTGTGGGCGTACAAGCCAACCTCTGGACAGAGTACATCTCCACCTTCAGATATGCCGAATACATGCTGTTGCCCCGTCTGGCCGCTCTTTCTGAAATACAGTGGAGCAGCGCTGACAAGAGGAACTACGAATGCTTCCTCAGCCGATTGCCACGCATGGCACAGCTCTACGACTTGAAACAGTACAACTATGCCGGCCACGCATTCGACATCACCGCCAACCTTGTCCCAGACAGCACTGCGGGTGTGGTGAAGGTGGCATTCAAGACCATAGACAACTGCCCCATCCATTATACGCTTGACGGATCCGAACCCACCGCCGCATCGCCTCTCTACACGGATACGCTGATGATTAAGGAGGCCTGCACCATCAGCGCCGTGGGCATCAGACCCGCCCGCAAGACCCGTCTCTTCACCGAAACGGTCAATATCCCATAGGCCGTTGCTCTGTTTAGGAGGGGGCGTGCAGTCAGCGCCTGCGGTTTTCCTTTCGCAAACAGCGAAATATGGTGTTGCTGCGCTCCAGCTTTTTGAGGAATATAATAAAGAAAAAAAGGGGGAGGAACCGGTTGGCTCCTCCCCTGCTCTATTTCTGAACTCTTGTTCGCGGATTAAAAGTTGTCTGTGTGCAGCTCGAAGTAAGCCTTGGGGTGCAGACAGGTGGGACACAGTTCGGGGGCGTTGGTACCCACTACGATGTGACCGCAGTTGCGGCATTCCCATACCTTCACCTCGCTGCGGGCGAATACCTCGGCGGTCTCCACGTTCTTCAGCAGGGCGCGGTAGCGCTCTTCGTGACGCTTCTCAATGGCGGCTACCAGACGGAAACGGGCAGCCAGTTCGGGGAATCCTTCTTCCTCGGCGGTCTTGGCAAAGCTGGCATACATGTCGGTCCACTCATAGTTCTCGCCGTCTGCGGCAGCTCCCAGGTTCTGGGCGGTATCGCCGATGCCGTTGAGCTCCTTGAACCACAGCTTGGCGTGTTCCTTCTCGTTGTCGGCTGTCTTTTGGAACAGCTCGGCAATCTGCTCAAATCCCTGCTTCTTGGCTACAGATGCAAAATAGGTATACTTGTTGCGTGCCATGCTCTCGCCTGCGAAAGCGGCTTCCAGATTCTTCTCGGTCTGGGTTCCTGAATACTTTGTTGCCATAATTTTTTAGAGTTAAAATTGTAAATGTTGTTTAAAAATCCACACAAAGATAATTAATTATCATTGTCGGAGCAAATATTTTGTCTTGAAAAAGAAAAAAAACTCCTAACTTTGCATGGTAAACATTATAAAAAAGGATACGGAATATGATGACGGATGTATGGATCAGTGCGGCGGCCTTGTGCGCCACCACCTTGTTGGGTTCCCTGTTGGGCTTTGCCATCAAGGAGTTGCCTCATAAATGGAATGATACGGTGTTGGGCTATTGTGCCGGTGTCATGCTGGCAGCCAGCACGCTGGGGCTTATTGTGCCCGCCTTTGAGGAGGGCGGTTCTTCCATGTGGTGGCTGGTGGCGCTGGGTGTGATGGGCGGTGCGGCGTTCCTTAACGTGCTGGACCTGCTTACGCCCCATCTGCATCATATTACGGGGCTCGACCCTGAACGTCATGCTTCGGGCACAAGCCTGAGTCGTGTGATGCTCTTTGTCATGGCCATTGCCTTGCACAAGTTGCCCGAGGGCATTGCGGCGGGCGTCAGCATGGCGGGCGCGGAGGAGGAGGAGGCTTCGTGGGGCGTTACGCTGGGTCTGAGCCTGCAGAACATCCCCGAGGGTATGGTCATCATTGCGCCGCTGCTGGTGGCTGGTGTGAGCGTGATGCGCACGTTCTTCATTGCGCTGTCCATCGGTCTGCTGGAGGTTGTGGGCGTTTGGATGGGCTTTGCCTTGGGCACGGTATCGGCCGCCATGCTGCCCGTGATGCTGGGCTTTGCCGGCGGTGCCATGCTGTATGTGACATCGGACGAGATGATTCCCGAAACCCATGCCCACGGCTACCAGAAGCAGGCCACATACGCCCTGTTGCTGGGCTTCATGACGCTGCTTCTGCTGGAGAGGATTTGATCATGAGTTGCGAGCCATGAGACCCATTGCTCATGGCTCACAACTCATTGCTCATCGCTCAAAAACTTTGTCGCAGAAATCGAGATAGCGTGCCCAGTCGTACTCGGTTACGTCGTGCTTGCCGGCCCGGTAGTGGTAGCCCACATCGGTCATCATGGGACGGTGGATGTCGGGCATGATGGGCGATGGCAGGCCTTCCATGCCGAAGAGTTCATAGACGGGTCCCACCTCATAGGTGGCCATGAACTCGCCTCGGGGGTCGGCCCATTGGTCTTGTTCTGCGCTGGCTACATAGAGATGGCGTGGCGCCACCATGGCCAGGAGGGTGTGCTGGTCAAAGGGGAGATCGGTTACGCGTTTGCCATAGCTGGCGAAGTTGCGGCAGAACCAGTGGGGGAACGAGCTGTTTATCTTGGCCACGGTCTCGCCGAATTCGCGGCGAGAGAGGGCTGCGCCTCCGCAACCGGAGTTATTGGAGATGACCACCTGGAAGCGCTCGTCCTGCGCTCCGGCCCAAAGGGCTGCCTTGCCCTGGCGCGAGTGGCCCATGATGGCGAGCTGTTTCTTGTTGGCCCATGGCTGGCGTTCCACCCAGTCGGCAATGCGGCTGCTGCCCCAAGCCCATGCGCCCAGCGCTTGCCAACTGTCTGGCTTGCCGTAGGTGTCGGCGGGGAAGAGGGAGAGAACGCTCTCGCTCTCGCCTTGTTTGTGGTCGGGGTATATGTCATGGTAGCACATGGTGGCTACGGCGTATCCGCGGTCTATGATAAGGGGTATGGACCATCGGGACGACTGGTTTCCGCGTACAAGAATGGGGTCTTGGCGGTTGGGGAGTTGTTCAAAATAGGGCGAGTAGAGAATCTGCTCGTCTGTGCTGGTGCTGTGGTTGCCCTTGAAATTGTAGCAGATAAAGACGGGCACTTTGCCTTTGCGCTGGTTGGGGTAATAGACCAGCAGCAGGGCTTCGATGGTCTTTCCCTGTCCGCTGAAGGTGAACTTGACTTGCTGTTGTGTGGCGCGTCCGCCGAGCGCCTGCGGGTTTTCCTGTATGACTTCGTGCTTTACCGCAATCTGCTCTTGCGGTGTGTGGCCGTATCCGTGTGTGGCGAGGAGTTCCAGCAGTTCTGGCCGGCGCTGTTTTCTCCATTGCTTGGCGGTGGTTACGGGTGTGCCGTCCGCTGCGGTGAGCAGATGGGGAAGGGTGTAGACGGGAACCTTGGTCTCGTCATAGTTCTGGGCTTTCAGTGGGGCTGTGCCTAACAAGCAGGCCAGCAAAAGGGTGCTGATGCGGGTTGTTTTCATGATAGCGGGTGTTTTTTTGTTCAAGCAGATAAAGGTTGGTATATGAGGGGAAGATAATGGGGAAGACCGATTGGGCGGCTCTCCCATTATCTCCATTTAATCTGTTTAGGCTTTCTTTATGCCCTTCCACATGCAATAGGTTCCCAGCAGCACGAAGGGTACGCTGAGCAACTGGCCCATGTTGAAGAGCATTCCGCTCTCGAAGTCCACCTGGTTTTCCTTGGTGTATTCAACGAAGATGCGGCTCAGGAAGATGAGGAACAGGCAGAGGCCGAAGAAGAAGCCTGTGCCCACAAGCGTGGGGCGTTTGCGGTAGAAATACCAGCCCACGAAGAAGAAGGCGGCATAGCACAGCGCCTCGTAGAGCTGGCCGGGATGGCGGGGCAATTGGTCCACGCGCTCGAAGATGAATGCCCAGGGCACATCGGTGGGGCGGCCAATGATCTCGCTGTTCATGAGGTTGCCCATTCGGATGGCAAAGGCGCAAATTGGGGTCACTATGGCCACATTGTCAAGCACATGGGTAAAGTTGAGCTTCACCTTTCGCGCATAGAACCAAAGGGCAATCATCAGTCCCAGAGTTCCGCCGTGGCTGGCCAGTCCCTCGTAGCCGGTCATGGCCCAATGGGTCTGTTCGTTTCCGGTGGGAACCCACATCAGCCACGATGTCCAGCGTTCCGGATTGGCCGTTTCCTTGATGGGCAACAGCATCTCAACGGGGTGGGACAGGAAGTAGTCTGGCTCGTAGAACAGGCAGTGGCCCAGGCGGGCGCCCGCCAGAATTCCGATGAAGCAGTACATGAACATGGGTTCGAACTGCTCTTCGCTGATGCGCTGCTGCTTGTAGAGCTTGTGCATGAGCAGGTATACGGCAGCCAGGCCCAGACACCAGCAGAGCGAATACCATCTGATGGCCAGAATGCCCAGGTCGATGGCTATGACATCGGGGTTCCAGTGTATGAAAAGAGTCTCCATGATGCTTTCCTTTTAGTTGGGGGAATGGGGGTGGAGGGATATATCAGACATTGAAGCGGAAGTGCATGATGTCGCCGTCCTGCACCTCGTATTCCTTTCCTTCCACGCTCATCTTTCCTGCGTCGCGAACGGCAGATTCGGAGCCGTACTTGATGTAGTCGTCATACTTGATCACTTCGGCGCGGATGAAGCCTTTCTCAAAGTCGGTGTGGATTACGCCGGCGCATTGGGGTGCTTTCCAGCCGCGGCGGAAGGTCCATGCCTTCACCTCCATCTCGCCGGCGGTGATGAAGGTCTGCAGGGTGAGCAGGTGATAGATGGCCTTGATAAGACGGTTGCATCCGCTCTCGCTCAGTCCCATGTCTTCCAGGAACATCTGTTTTTCTTCGTAGGTCTCCAGCTCGGCAATGTCAGCCTCGGTCTGGGCGCTGATGATGAGCATTTCAGCGTTCTCGCCCTTGATGGCTTCTGCCACGGCCTGTGTGAAGGCGTTGCCCTCTGCCGCGCTCACGTCGTCCACGTTGCAGACGTAGAGTACGGGTTTGGTGGTGAGCAGGAACTGGTTCTTGGCGGCCTCTTCTTCCTCTTCGGTGTCAAAGGCGACGGTGCGTGCGCTGAGTCCCTGGTTCAGGGCATCGCGGAACTTCATCAGCACGTCATATTCTATTTTGGCAGCCTTGTCACCGCCCACCTTGGCTTGCTTCTCCACTTTCTTTATGCGGTTCTCCACTGTTTCCAGGTCTTTCAGTTGCAGCTCGGCATCGATGATTTCCTTGTCGCGGACGGGATCCACGCTGCCGTCTACATGGACGATGTTGGGGTCGTCAAAGCAGCGGAGCACGTGGATGATGGCATCGCACTCGCGGATGTTGGCCAGGAACTGGTTGCCCAGTCCTTCGCCCTTGCTGGCGCCCTTCACCAGTCCGGCAATGTCCACAATGTCACAGACAGCGGGTACAATGCGTCCGGGGTGTACCAGCTCGGCCAGTTTGGTCAGACGCTCGTCGGGAACGCTCACCTGGCCCATTTGGGCGTCGATGGTGCAGAAGGGGAAGTTGGCAGCCTGCGCCTTTGCGCTGCTCAGACAATTAAAAAGGGTGGATTTGCCTACGTTGGGCAGTCCTACGATTCCAGCTTTCAGTGCCATATATATTCTTTGTTTTTGCTAAGTTAGGATTAATGATGTTTATTATATTGGGTGCAAAATTAGTCAAAAAAAACGAGATTCGGGGCGGAGTGGGGGTATAAATCGGCATTTTACCGCTGTAAACCACTCTTTTCGGTTGTGTCCGCTTCCGTCAATGCGCCTCCAGCCAGTTTTCGCCCCATCCACAGTCGGCAATCAGGGGGACGCGCAGTTGGGCGGCAGCCTGCATCTCTTCAATCACTATGCGTTGGATGGTTTCCTTCTCGTGGGGTGGCACGCTGAAGTTGAGTTCGTCATGCACTTGCAGTATCATTCGGCTCTGTACGCCCTCGGCCTGCATGCGTTTGTGGATGCGCACCATGGCCACCTTTATGATGTCGGCGGCGGTTCCTTGGATGGGGGCGTTTATGGCGTTGCGCTCGGCATATCCGCGCACGGTGGCGTTGTGGCTGTTGATGTCGGGCAGATAGCAGCGGCGTTGCCATAGGGTGGTGGTGAAACCTTCTTCGCGTGCCATGGCAATGCTGCGGTCCATATAGGCCTTCACACCGGGATAGGTGATGAAGTACTCGTCAATGAGCTGCTTGGCCTCGGTGCGGCTCACGCCCATGCGCTCTGCCAGTCCGAAGGCGCTGATGCCATAGATGATGCCGAAGTTGGCGGTTTTGGCCTTTCGGCGTTCGTCGGCCGTCACTTCTGACAGTTCCTTCTTGAAGATTTTTGCCGCGGTGGCGGTGTGGATGTCATGTCCCTGCATGAAGGCGTCAATCAGGTTGGTGTCTTGGCTCAGATGGGCCATGATGCGCAGTTCAATCTGGCTGTAGTCGGCGCTGAAGAACAAATCGCCGGGGCAGGATACAAACGCCTTGCGCACTTCCTTTCCCATGGCATCGCGCACGGGAATGTTCTGCAGGTTGGGATTGCTACTCGAAAGGCGGCCGGTGGTGGTGATGGTCTGGTTGAAGTTGGTGTGGATGTGTCCGGTGCGCGGGTTGATAAGTAGGGGCAGGGCATCGACGTATGTGCCCAGCAGCTTCTTTACGCCGCGGTGCTCCAGAATCTTTTCCACAATGGGGTGTTTGCTGCGCAGGCTTTCCAGCACGTCCTCGCTGGTGACGTATTGTCCGGTCTTGGTCTTCTTGGGCTTGGAGGTGATTTGCAGACGGTCGAAAAGCACTTCGCCCACCTGTTTGGGCGAGGCAATGTTGAATTCCATTCCGGCCAGCGCATGGATTTCCTTTTCCAGGTCTTCCATCAGACGGGTGAACTTTCCGGAGGTCTCGTGCAGGGCGGCGGTGTCCAGGCAAACGCCGTTGCGCTCCATTTCAGCCAGTACGGCAACGAGCGGCATTTCCAAGTCTTCAAAGAGAGGAAGCAGGTTCTGTTCCTTCAACTGTGGAAGGAAGAGGTGGTGGAGCCGCAGCGTAATGTCGGCGTCTTCGCAGGCATAGACACGGATTTCTTCCGGAGAGAGGTCGGCCATGGACTTCTGTTGCTTTCCGGAACCGATGAGATCTGTGATGGGGATGGTGCGGTAGCGCAGATAGGCTTCGGCCAGATAGTCCATTCCGTGGCGCATTTCGGGGTGCAGCAGGTAGTGGGCAATCATGGTGTCGGCCATGGGGCCGGCCAGACGGATGCCGTAGTTGCGCAGCACTTGCAGGTCGTACTTTATGTTTTGTCCCACTTTCAGAATGTCGGGACATTCGTAGAAGGGACGGAACTCCTCCACAATGTTTTCGTCCTGTACCACGGGAACGTACCAGGCTTCTCCCTCCTCCACGGCAAAACTCATGCCAACCAACCGCGCGTCCAGCGCTTCGGTGCCGGTGGTTTCGGTGTCCATGCTCACGGCTTTTGCCTGCATCAGCACCTGCATCAGCGCCTGCCGTTCCTCCGGCGTGTCGGCCATTTTATAGGCAGTCTTTTCCGCATCGTAGCAGAGCAGAGTTTCCGCTTCCGGCTCTTCCTCGGTGGGGAGTTCAACGGCGGTTGTGCTTTCCGTGCCGAACCCTTCGAAAAGGTCACCCTGGATAGGCATGCTGTTCTTTTTTGTGGCGGCAGGCTGGGGAGCGAACATCTTTTGCGTCAATGCCCGGAACTCCAGGTCCTCAAAGAGAGCTTTCAGGCGCTCCTTGTCCGGTTCTTGGATGGCCAGCGCTTCCATGTCCAGCGTTACGGGCACTTCCGTGCTGATGGTGGCGAGCCATTTGCTCAGGCGTATCTGCTCGGTGTTCTCCGTCACCTTCTTCTGTAGGGCACCTTTTAGCTGGTCGGTCTGCGCCAGCAGGTTTTCCACGCTGCCGAAGTCCTGTATCAGCTTCATCGCTGTCTTTTCTCCCACACCGGGGCAGCCCGGAATGTTGTCCGAGGCGTCGCCCATCAGTCCCAGCATGTCAATGACCTGCGAGGGGTGGGAGAGTCCCCATTTGGCCATTACCTGTTCCGGACCCATGATTTCCGCACCGTTCTTGCCGATGGAAGGACGGTAGATGCTGACATTTTCCGTCACCAACTGACCATAATCTTTGTCGGGCGTCATCAGGTAGGTTCTGATCTGACGTGCGTCGGCTTGGCAGGCCAGGGTGCCGATGACATCGTCGGCCTCAAAGCCCGCTACCTCCAGCACCGGGATGTGATAGGCCGCCAGAATCTCCTTGATATGGGGCACGGCAAAGCGGATGCTCTCGGGTGTGGCCTCGCGCTGGGCCTTGTATTCGGGGTAGGCTTCGTGGCGGAAGGTGCCGCCTGCGGGGTCAAAGGCCACACCGATGTGGGTGGGTTGCTCCTTGGCAAGCACCTCTTCAAGGGTGTTCACAAAACCCAGTATGGCCGATGTGTTCTCGCCCTTGGAGTTGATGCGCGGATTCTTGATAAAGGCATAATAGGCCCTGAAGATAAGGGCGTATGCATCGAGAAGAAAGAGTTTGTCCATGTATTTCTGATAATTTTGTGGTAAATTTAGTCAAAAAATATGAATTGGTTGTCTTTTTTGTGTAAATTTGCATCTCAAACACTGAATATTGTGAACCATTTGGAAAGTATACAGGCTCCCGTCAAAGGGGAATTGAAACAGTTTGCCGAAATGTTCTCGGCAGCGCTCAGCCACGAAAACCCGTTGCTGAACCTGGCCTTGCAGCATCTGAAGAACCGCACAGGCAAGCAGATGAGGCCGCTCATGGTGTTGCTTTGCGCCCGTCTGGCCGGCCAGGTGAACGAGGCTGTCCTGCATGCCGCTGTGGCGCTGGAATTGTTGCACACGGCCAGTCTTGTGCATGACGATGTGGTGGACGAGAGCGACTGCCGCCGCGGACAGCTTTCTGTCAATGCGCTCACAAACAACAAGGTGGCCGTGCTGGTGGGCGACTATCTACTCAGCGTGGCGCTGATGCATGCCGCACAGACCGGCAATACCGCGGTGGTGAGTGTGGTGGCGCAGCTTGGCCAGACGCTTGCCGACGGTGAGTTGCTGCAGCTGGCCAACACAAAGTCTGAGGATTTCAACGAAAAGACCTATTACGAGGTCATCCGCAAGAAGACGGCCTCGCTCTTTTCCGCCTGCGCCCAGGTGGGTACCATTCTGGCCGGTGGAAACGAGGACGAGGTGGAGCGTATGCGCAGGTTCGGACAGCTCACGGGAACGTGTTTCCAGCTTCGCGACGACATCTTCGACTTCGATGACAAGGCCGATACAGGAAAGCCCGCAGGAAACGACATGAAGGAAGGCAAACTGACACTGCCCGTTATTCATGCCCTCAACAAGGCCGCCACGCCCGAGATGACAGCTCTTGCCCTTGCCGTACGCCGCGGAGAAGCAACGGCCGAACAGATTGCCGAACTCGTATCCTTCACCCGTCAACAGGAAGGCATTGCCTATGCCGAATGGGCCATGGACGAGTTCCGTTACATGGCTTCGGGGCTCATTCCCGACAATGCCGACAAGGATGTGGCTGACGCCCTCCGCCTCTATGTGGACTACGTGGCGCAGCGTAACAAGTAATTTCCGCTCTCGCCTAAAGATACAAAACAGACGCATTGACCTTCAATTTCTGGTCAATGCGTCTGTGTTTTTAACACAACCAAAACGATCTTTTTGACTCGTCTCAGGGGGCAGGAACCATCAAAACTGTGGTTTTAGAGTCACAAAGCTCATAACTCACTGCTCACTGCTCATCGCGTTTACCAATCGGTAATCTTCTCCTTTTCGTAGTCGTTCACCAGTTTGGCGAAGGCGGCTTTCAGCTCATCCTTCAACTGGGCTTTCTTGCGCCACTTTTTGGAGCCATAGACACCGGCCTTGTTGGGGTCGAATGGCTCAAAGCCAATCTTCTTGAGCACGGCCTTGTTCTTCGGTGTGAAGTCGCTAGCCGCTATGTCGGCAAACTGGGGGTCGGCAATCACGGAATTTACGTCCTGTCCTTTTTTCTGCCACTCGCTGAACGAGGTGCCCTGGAACTCGATCTTCTGTTCGCCCTCGGTGCAGAAATAGCAGTTGTAGTCCGATTTGTGTCCCACCTTGGCCCAGTTGATGCCGCACAACGCTCCGCTGCTGTAGTGGATGATGTTGTGCGAGAAATCGAACGAGAGGTGCTGCTCCACGCGGGACGCTTCCAACTGTGTGCGTATCTGTCCGGCAAAGATGTTGTTGCGTACAAGATTCTCCTTTCCATAGTGCTGGTGGAAACCGCCGCTCTTGCAGTTGTAGACAAGGTTGTTCTCTATGCGGATGCCCGATGAGCCTTCGTCCGTGTAGAGTCCCCAACCGCCGTAGTAGAGCGAGTAGATGTCGTGCAGTACGTTGTGGCTTACCGATGTGCCTTCGGACATTCCCAGTGTATAGACACCGCCCATATCCGAGAGCTGTGCCCAACCCAGATGGTGGATGTGGTTGTATTCAATGATGTTCCGCTTGGCCGGACTGTAGCCGTAGCCCCAGTTCCAACCCACAGAAACGCCCGTATAGCGGAAGTCGGCAATGTCGTTGTGCGTAATCTGGTTGTCAGCCGAGTGGAAGATGGTTACGCCCACGGCGCAGGGGAAGACGTATCCGCCGTGCTGGATGATGTTGTTGTCAATGCGGATGTGGTGGGTAATCTCGTCGCGGTTCTCCCGGATAGCGGTCTCGCCAATCTTCACTCCGCTTGCGCCCAGGTCGTATATGTGGCACCGTTCCAGCGAGCAGTCGGAGCAGCCGCGCTTGAACCATACGCCACCCAGTCCGGTATGCGCAATGGTGCAGTCGGTAAAGCGGATGTTGCGGGCGAAGTTGGCCTCCACAACCGTGCCGATGCCTGCCGCCGCCTGCATCTGTGCGTTACCCTCGTCTGGGGTAAGATAGGCGGCATACATGAAGTCGATGTGGCTGAACTTTACTCCGTCTACCTGTAGCCCCATGTCCTTGCCGTTGATGCTTACAAACTGCTTGGCCACGGGGATGTGGCATACGGTATTTTCCACGGTCTCTCCCTTGCAGGGGATGTAGTACAGCCATCCGTCGGCCGAGAGCATCCATTCGCCTTCGGCATCCAGGAAGTTGAAGTCGTTCTCGGCATAGAAACGCGAACGGGCATCAATCTTGTTCCAGGGATAAACGCCACGGCCGGCAATGGTCATCACACCGCTGGAGTCAACGTGCAGAAGCGGCCGGCGAGTGGTGTCCCATTTGTGGAATGCGGTAATCAGCGGCCGTCCCAAAGCCACTTTTCCCTTGCTGTCGGCAGCACCCTCACCTATGTAGGATGTGCGGCACTTGTCGCCGAAGGGAATGGGCTGGTTGGGAGTGATGTTCAATACCTCCCAACCGTATATGTCGCGCCCCAGATTCGTGGAGTCGATGGGAATCTGCCTGACTTGTCTGATGCCGGCAAACTCGCCGCGGTTGGGACTTTGTGCGCGGAAACGGCGTTCGCCATTGATGTAAATCTGCTCGAAACGCAGCCCGTAACGCGTCACTTCGGGAATGCGCACCCGCCAGAGGCCTTCCTCAATGGCGGTGAACCTTGCGGCTTGCATGCCGCCCGAAACGGTGGTGCGCTTGTCCGACTCCGATCCGCGGAACTCAATGGGTTTGCGCAGCGTAGCGTCTATT
This sequence comes from Bacteroidaceae bacterium, assembly GCA_017379075.1. Lineage (GTDB taxonomy): Bacteria > Bacteroidota > Bacteroidia > Bacteroidales > Bacteroidaceae > Physcousia. Next base: position 38,468 of record JAFNXL010000005.1, on the reverse strand, counting down.
TCGAGCGCCTCGTACTGGGTGTGGTTCCCAGCCGAGAGATTGACCACAAAACCGTCAATCGAAGCGTCTCCCTGAAGCGCTATGGCACGCGCAACGGCTCCCTGCAACGACTGGAGGGGCTTGGATGCGGTGCCGTCGTTGGTATCGCTGCCCGTTGGCGACACATACAGTTTGTGTATGGCACCAGTGGCGACGACGTTCTGCAAAAGCGTCATCGCCAGCGTTAAAACAATCAGTCTTGTTCTCATCATTATTATATTCTGCTTCTTTGTTATTTCAGCACCTTTTTCCCCTTGACAATATAGATGTCCTTGCTTTTCTGGGGTTGCCCCACCTTCTGGCCTTTCAGATTGTAGGTGCCGGCGAGTGCGGAGGCCGCCTTGTCTTGGGCAACGCCGTTGATGGCGTCCTCTCCGTTGTAATAGGTGCCGTTCTCGTTCTTGTAGACGATCTTGTGGTCGGAGAACAGTACGGGATGGCTGTCTTCGCCCAGTGTCTGGAACCAGGCGATGCTGTCTGTGCGGCCCAGGTTGAGTTGGTAGGCTACCTCTCCGCTTGCAAGCTGTGCGGTGTTCACGCTCACGGCTTGCTCTTTGGCTCCCGTGCCGCCAATTCCCTGTGTGGCGCTGCCGGTGAGGAAATAGTTGTTCTCAATCTCGTTCTCGGCGTTGCATTTTGTCAGGTGGCCGATGAGGGCGTTCGTGTAGAGCGGGTTTGCAGCGGTGTTGGTGACGCTGCCCACGTTCAGGTTATTGCTGAACTTGTAGAAATCCTTGCTGCTTACGCCACCCACGATACCGCCTAGTTCGCATTTGGCCAGACCGGTGCAGGTGAGCGTGCCGTAGTTGGCACAGTTGGTGATGCGTCCGCTGTTGGTCCATCCCACCACGCCGCCAAATCCGTCATAGCTGTTGCCGGAAACGGTGAGCGTGCCACTGAACGAGCAACGATCCACTTCCGCACCAACGCCCAGACTGCCGATAACACCGCCCGTGTCGTTGGACTTCATCTTTGTGGCGTCAATCTCCAGATAGGAATGCACGTTGCTGACGAGGCTCTGCGCATCGGCATAGCCCACCACGCTGTTTCTGGCGCCGGAAGCGACAATCTTGCCGTGGATACTCAGGTTCTGGAGCGTTCCGCTCAGACCGCCGATGAAGGAAGCGCCCGTAATTTCCTGTGCGGGAGCGTCGCAGAAGAAGTTCAGGATGCTGTGACCCTGTCCGTCAAAGGTGCCCTTGTAGGGGTTTGTGGCGTTGCGTTCGCAGATGGGTGCCCATGAAATTCCTTCCAGGTCGATGTCTGCCGTCATCACGGCATTGATGTCAGTGAAGCCGAAGTTGACACGCTTTCCAAACCAGATGAGATTGCCGGCGTTTGCCAGTTGGTAACATCCGTCTGCCAATTGGGGTTCCTCGTATGGATTTTCGCAATCCTCATCGGTGCAGATACCGTTCACATAGTTGTGGACGTCGGCGTTTGCCTCGCTGAATACCTTGGCTGCCTTTCCGCGCCAGCATTCCGGCTCATCAAGTCCCAGAACACGGGCAATGGTGGGCGCCACGTCATACTGGACCATCGGTTCTGTAATCTGATGCCCTTTTTGGATGCCCTTTCCGCAGATGATGAACGGTGTTCGCAGTTCCTCCATGCTGATGCCGCCGTGTCCCTTTCCGGTTCCGCCGTGGTCAGAGGAAATTACAAATACGGTCTCGTCCCAAATGCCGGCGTCTGCCACGGCCTGCATGAGTATGCCCACTTGTTTGTCCACAACGGGAAGTGCGGCATAGTAAGCCGGTGTGTTGTGTCCGTCGCCATGTCCAACATGGTCAATCTGGTCCAGTTGGATGAAGAAAAGGTTGGGCTTCTTCTCGCGGATGTATTTTGCCGCGGCTTCGGCACAGGCCTGGTCACCAGTCTTGGAATATGAAACATACTGTGTCTTGTTGAAAGCCTTTTGGTCAATGAGGACGCGGATTCCGTCCCATTCCATAAAGCAGCCCATTTCACCGTCGGGGTATTTCTTGCGGAATTGTGAGAAGACCGTGGGGAAAATGCCGTTCTCGTTGGTGAATGTGGGTTGGTAGGAAACTGAGCCGGAATTGCTGTAGAAACCGTGCGATTCCGCTCCCACGCCCATGAACATGGAAGCCCAGTTTGGTGCGCTCATTGAGGGAATTATCACTCGTTTTTCCAACGTATAGCTGCCGTCTGCCATCAGGTGGCGCACGTTGGGCATGTCCGCCTTGTCCATGGCATAGCTTCCCAGTCCGTCAAGGCCGATGAATATGACGTGTTTGGCCTTGGCTTCTTCTGCATGGACGTTGCCCATAAACAGCAGTGCGAATAACGCAAAAAGTAGAGTCTTTTTCATTGTATTCTTAAAAAGAAACCGGGCTCCTCCATTTGCTTCCAGGGAGGAATGGGATGGGGGAGCCCGGAGTTGGGTTAGGGAATCAGGTTTTTACTTCACGATTGTCTTCTTGCCATTGATGATGTACAGACCCTTGGCGGGCTTCTTCACCTTCTGGCCCATCAGGTTGTAGATACCTGACAGCTTGTTGCCTGTCTGTGTTCCTTCGGCAGCCACGCTTTCGATGCCGGTTGTCATGTGTTCCTTGTAGTTGGCATAGTGGTGGCTCACTTCCTCGTTGGTGAGGTCACGGTTCCAGTAAGCGAACTGGGTAACGTCGATGTCGGCCACTTCGCCGTCGTTGTCACAGAAGAGCATGCACTTGCCGCCGTTCAGCGTGTAGGCATTGTGTGCCTTGAGTCCGGAAGCAACTCTTACACCGTCAAGGTAAGCACAGGCCACACCGTTTCTTACCACCAGCATGATGTGGTGCCAGGTGTCCAGAGAAACGCTTCCGCCATAGCCGAAGATGGTTCCGCGGCCGATTGCGCTGTTGGAGTTGATGAACATCTGCGAATCGTCTGTGTTCAAGTTGTCGGTCTGCAGGAGTCCGCGGAAGCTTGAGAAGTCGGGGATGCGTACGTTCCACATCATGGTGTAGTCATTCACTTCTTCCTCGCTGCCAAGGTTGAACTGCAGCACTTCACCGCCATGGATGCGAACCGCACCGTCCTCTTCGTCCATTCCGGCAATGGTTTCCAGATCGAAGTCTTCCTGGCCGTATACGTTCTCGGTCAGTTTACCGGTCTGCATGGTCTGTGCGCTGTTGGTGGCGTTGAAGAGCGGGGCAGAGGCGTTGAAGTCAAACTGAGCTGTGGGTTCGGGATATACGGTGTTGTCGTTGATGTTCTGCTGGTAGTCGGCAAAGTACTTCTCAATCTCCACATCCACCAGTGTACGGTTCCAGTATGCGATTTCAGAAACTTCCATTTCGTTGTATTCGCCGTCGTTGTCGCAGAAAATCAGGCATCGTCCTTCGTGCAGATAGAAGAAATCACACTGGTTTCCGGTCTTCAGGAACTTGCCGTCCATGTAAGAAGTGGGCACACCGTTGTCCACGGTAACCACGATTCTGTGCCATTCGCTGGGAGTGATGCTAGTGCTTGAGTAGAAGTTGGCATTTCCTACGGCACGTCCAATCTGGCCGTTCTTGTTGATGAAGATGGTGGCGTCGTCCTCATTGTTGGCATAGGTCTGCAACAGACAGTAGTAGTTGCCTACAACGGGAATGCGTATGTTCCACATCAGGGTGTAGCTGCCCTTGTCTTCTGTGTTGTCGAGGTTCAACTGCAGCATGTCGCCCTTGTGTATGGTAACGGCACCTTCGTCGCCGTATCCGGGACCTGCGGTGGCAGAGATGGTATTCTCGCCCAGGGTGTAGCTGTTGCTGCCGGCAGTTCCGGGTTCGATTGAGAAGGGAGAGTCTGCCACGGCGTTGGCCATGAAGTTGCTTGCATCCTCAAAGGTCCAGCGTGCGTCGGGAGCGGGGTTTTTAACCTGGGGCTTCAGGCTTTCCAATATGGTGGGAATGTCTTCCGCAGCAATGTCGCCGCTTTCGTATTGCATGAATAGGCCTGTGATGGTGTTGATGATCTGGTTGTATTCATCTTCGGTGATGATACCCAGAGTGTACAGGTCGTTGTAAGTATCGGTGTATGTATTGCATTGTGTCAACATTTCGATGTATCCCTTCTGGCAGTCCTGAATCTGTGCAAACAGGGCAGAGAACTTTTCGGTCAGTTCGTATGCAGCCTGGGCGTCACTTGCGCTTGCGGCGGCAGAAACGGTTGCCTGCAACTCTTCGCGCAGTGCCTTGCTGAAGTTGGGATAGCGGCCATAGTCCTCGCCTGAACTGATTTCGGCGGTAAGCAGGATTTCTGCGCGTTCCACCTGCTGGCTCAGGGTGTTGGTGATAGCTTCTTCTGCCTCGGCAATCTCGCCCTGGTAATACAGACGTACGTTGTTGAAGGCTGTCCAGTCATATCCTGTGTTGTTGGTACCTTCGCCACGGATACCGATGGTCAGTTTGCCGTCGGTTACGTTCACGATGACGCGGTTCTCGTAACGTCCGGCCTTGAATGCGATGGCGGCACCGTCAAGGCTGTTGGGGTAATAGTACTTTTCGTTCAGGATGAAGTCATAGGGATAGGTTCCGGCCTCGGTGATGTAGCAGTTTACGCCGTCCTCTGCCTCGTCCATGCTGATGGGATCCTCCTGGGTGTTCATGATGGGAGTGATGTTGCCGTTGGCATAGATGTATGAGGTGTAGAAGCGGCTGTTGTCGTCCTCTGCCGCACGATAGAGGGCGTTCATCTTCACTTCGTACACGCCGTTCTTCAGGTCGGTAAAGGTTTGGCTCAGGTCAAATGTGGTGCCCCAGGCCTGAACGATGGGGAGTGAAGTGTTGTATTCGCATCCTGTACCGGTCCATCCTTCGCTACCCTGGCTGAAAGTGGGGTTGGTAACCAGCGAGGTAATGTCAGAACCGGCCACGTAACCGCCGTTTACAGCCTGGTTGAGCAGGATGTCTATATATTCGGTTTCCTTCTTGATTTCCTCGGTGCTGAGGGTGTGCTGCTCCATGATGTAGCTGTAGCTTCCGTTGGGGAAGGTTCCGGGCTCTACGGCTTCATTGAGGTATTCCTCAACCAGTTGGCGGTATGCGCCTTCGATGTCTTGATGTTCTTCCAGGAAGAGGATTGCCTCCTGTGCCTTTGCGGCGTAGTCGGCATAGGCCTGTACAGATTCGGTGTAGGCCTTCTTGTTGCTCATGTATTCGTCAAAGATGGCGCGGAAGTCTTCCAATGTGCCGGTTTGTGCAATTTGGTCGGCCTTCTGGCTCATGGCGTCGATAAAGCTCTGGGTGGCGATGGCCTGCTCGCAGTTCTGGCGGATGTTCTCAACCAGCAGGTCGCGGTAAGTGGCAAAGCCAGCATCATCATTGATAGAACCGCTGTTCTCGCCAACGGTGTAGGGCAGACCGTGAGTGTTGTCCAAAACGGGATACAGGTCTTCCTCGGCGTTCTGGTACCATACGGGGTCGAACGAGAATTCAGAACCGTTCAGCTTGCATGCAACGGCTCCGCTTGCCAACTGACTAGCGTCAACGGCGGTGGCCAGTGCGTCGTCCATGTTGCCTTCGCAGCCGGGAGTGCTGCCTTCCAGATAATAGTTGTTAACAATCTGAGAGGGGTTGCTGCATTCATACTTGCCCACAATGGCGTTCATATAGAGAGGGCTGGGTGCTACGGTGCTGATCTTGCCCACGCTCAAGCAGTTGTACAGACGGTAGAAGGCAGACTTTGCACGGCCCACGATACCGGCCAACTCGCATTTGTCCCATTCGGTCTTGCAGACCAACTCGCCATAGTTGGCGCAGTTTGAGATGATACCGTTGTTGCTGTATCCGGCCACGCCACCATAGCTGTCGCCCGAGTTGCAGTTAACGGTAATGGTGCCGTAGAAGGCGCAGTTGTCAATCCAGGCATCGGTACGCAGACTACCGATGACGCCACCGCATTCGTTTGAACCTTCGGCGCGGATGTCAATGTCCAGATAAGAATGTACGTTGTAGATCTTACTGTCTGTGTCGGCGTATGCAACCACACCGCCTCGGCCGCCGTTGGTTACGATCTGTCCCTTGATGGTCAGGTTCTGCAGTACGGCGCCCACGCCCAGTCCGGCAATGAAGGCATCACCGGTAACGGTGCTTGTACCCTGTGCGGGACCGTCGCAAAGGAAGTTGCTGATGGTGAATCCCTTACCGTCAAATGTTCCCTTGTAGGGCTTTGAATCGTTACATTCGCGGATGGGGGTCCAGGGCAGGTTCTCCAGGTCGATGTCGCTTGTCAGCGCTGCGTTCAGGTTGGCGAAACCGGAGTTCACGCGCTGGGCAAACCAGAAGAGGTTACCGGCGTTGCCAATCTGGTATACGTCATCAACCAGTTCAGGAGCCTCATAGGGCAGCTGGCAACCTTCGTCCTTGCAGATGCCGTTCACATAGTTGTGGTCGCCGGTGTCGGCAATGGGGGGGAAGATTTCCTCGAAGGTCAGTGCACGGCTCCAATAGGCCAGCTGAGACACCTCAAGTGTGTTGTATTCGTTGTTCTCGTCGCAGAAAATCAGGGCGTATCCGTTCTGCAAATTGTAAAAGCTGGGCAAATAGGAACCTTCCACCAGAATCTGTCCGTCCATATAAGTGGTGGGGCAGCCGTCCTTAACGGTAATGACGATGGTGTGCCATTCGTTCAGTGTTACATAACCGCCGTATCCGAAACCACCGATACCAAGTCCCACCTGGCCACTCTTGTTGATGAACAAATCACCGTCAGTTTGGTTCTCTGGGTTGGTCTGCAGCAATGCGTGATAATATGAATGTGTGTTGATGCGTACGTTCCACATCATGGTGTAGTTGCTGACTTCCTCTGTTGTGCCCACGTTCATCTTGAAGATGTCACCCGGCTGAACGGTGATGGCACGGTCTTCGGCCGAAGGCCCCTCGCTCTGCACCATTCCGTTTTCGCCGATGGTGAAGGAGTTTTCTCCGGCAAGTCCCTTTTCAATGTTGATGACAGATCCGGCAATGGTGTTTGCCGTCAGGTCAGCCTCGTTCTCAAAGTCCCATTGGCCGTCGGCCTTTGGTCTCAAACTGGGGTCGTACTGCGCAAAAAGGGCAGCACTTGCGCCGGCCAGAAAAGCCAGCGTTGAAAGTAGTCGTTTTGTTTTCATAAATGTATTTTTTAGAATAAATATTTGCACGCTAAATGGCAGATTTTCCACCATTACCGTGCAAATATAACCCTTTTTGAAATTTTTAACAAAGAAAAGGAAGTGATTTTGACCTTAAAACCCTAATCCCTCCTTATTTATTTTGGGGAATACAAAAACGAAGAGGCTGAATCTCTTGGAAACAGCCTCTTCATGCGCATATACATATTTATGTTTGCTCAGAGTGTCATAACCTGAATCTGACTGGCAGATTCAACTTGCTTCGCACAGCCCTGCCACCCACTTTTCCGGGTGTCCACTTGGGCATCTTCTCCACTGTGCGTACAGCGGCTTCCGCCAGATCGGGGTGTGGCGAGCGGATGGCTTTCACATTGGATACCTTTCCGTTTTTCTCCACCACAAATTGTACGATTACGAAGCCCTCAATCTTCTCCTTCTTGCATTTTGGGGGATATTTCAGCTTTTTTGCCACCCAGTTTGCGCAAGCCTGGTCGCCTCCGGGGAACACTGGGAGTTCGTCCATAACACCGTAAATTGAGTCGTTTTCTGCCGACTCCTTTTTGTCGGTAAATACAGCCTCCGTGTTCTTATTCCCTGGAATCGTTACCGAACTGACTTTCTTTGGCAAGGCTGAGGCGTTGAGCGCCAACGCAGCCAATGGAATGAAACAGAGCGTCTTGCTCCGCATCCATGAAATTGAATTGATCTTCATCATGACGTGTGAGATTAATTAGGGGTTTTATATTCTTTCTTTCTGATATTTTCGCAAGAAACTCTTTTGCTTTCTGATGACCTTGTTCGGCTGCCAGTTTCCACCATTTTGCAGCCTCTGTCATGGATTTCTCCACACCCAGTCCTTTTGCATAGCATACGCCCAGGTTACATTGTGCATTGGCATGTTCTTGTTCAGCTGCTTTGCGGAACCAATTTACGGCTTCCGTATAAGATTGCTCCACGCCATTTCCATCTTTGTAGCTAATGCCCAGGTTGTATTGCGCATTTGCATGTCCTTGTTCGGCTGCTTTGCGAAGCCATTTTGCTGCCTCTTCATAAGATTGTTCCACACCTTTTCCGTACACGTAGCATAAGCCCAAATTGCATTGTGCACCTCTGTGGTTTTGCTCTGCTGCTTTGCGGAGCCATTTTGTACCTTCATCATAGGATTGGACTCCGCCATTGCCGGACATATAGTGGCATCCAGCCTTGTATTGCGAGTTACGATTTCCCTGCTCTGCAGCCTTTAAGAACCATATCATGGCCTCGGAGCAAGAACGCCCCACGCCCAATCCGTCATCATAACACATGCCAAGCCTGTCTTGTGCCCTGGCATATCCTTGGTCGGCTGCTTTTTGGTACCATTTCACGGTTTCAATGTAAGATTGTTTCACACCTCTGCCGTATTTGTACAACAGGGCCAGGTTGGTTTGTGCTCTGTCATAGCCTTGTTCAGCTGCTTTCAGGTACCACTTTGACGCTTCTTCGTAGGATTGTTCCACTCCAATTCCTTTTTCATAACAATAACCCAGGTTGCATTGTGCCCTGTCATAGCCTTGTTCAGCTGCTTTGCGATACCACTTTACCGCTTCTTCGTGGGATTGTTCCACTCCATTTCCTATTTCGTAACAATAACCCAGGTTGGTTTGTGCCCTGTCATAGCCTTGTTCAGCTGCTTTGCGATACCACTTTACCGTTTCTTCGTAGGATTGTTCCACGCCAATTCCTTTTTCATAACAATAACCCAGGTTGGTTTGTGCCCTGTCATAGCCTTGTTCAGCTGCTTTGCGATACCACTTTACCGTTTCTTCGTAGGATTGTTCCACTCCGTTTCCTTTTTCGTAACAATAACCCAGACCGTTTTGCGCCATGGCGTTTCCCTGTTCGGCTGCTTTGCGATACCATTTTGCCGCTTCTGTATAGGATTGTTCCACACCATTTCCTTTTTCATAACAATAACCTAGGTTGTTTTGTGCCCAGTCATGCCCCTTCTCTGCAGCTTGGGAATACCACTTCACGGCTTCTCTATAGGACTGCTCCACGCCTTGGCCCTTTTCATAGCATATTCCCAATTCGTTTTCTGCTTCGGAAAGACCTGAAGCGGCAGCACAGGTGTACCACCACACTGCTTTTTCATAGGATTGTTCCACTCCATTTCCAGTCTTGTAGCACCATGCCAAATTGCTTTGTGCCCAATTATATCCTTTGTGGGCAGCCTCCGAATACCATTTTGCTGCCTCTGCATAGGATTGCTCCACACCTTGACCATTTACGTAGCATATACCCAGTTCGTTTTGAGCATAGATGTGTCCTTGCTCAGCGGCTTTATGAAACCATTTTACAGCATCCACATAGGAATGATTTATGTCAAAACTGTATTTGTAGCATTTTGCCAGTTCATATTGCGCTTCGGCATGTCCTTGGTTGGCAGCTTCGGTGTACCACTTTACAGCCTCGTTTGGAAGCCTTGACACGCCGATGCCTTTATTGTAGCATTCTGCCAGTTTGTATTGTGCTTCGGCATTGCCACGTAAGGCCGCCTTTTTATACAGTGCAACAGAGCGCTGAAGGTATTTTTCTGATTTGAGGGAGGAACGTTCCACGCCTTTCCCTTCCTTGTAATTCATTCCTTTTTCATAGAATGCATCCGCTCTTGTTACTCTATGAGAGCATGCGCTCAATAAGGCTACAGCCAAACACAAGATAAGTGTTGGCATAATAAAGTTAATTTTGTTTGTAGTACTTTTCATAAAAATATTGTTATAAGTGTTAATAAATTTGTCTGCAAAATTAGAATTTGCAAAAAATATAACAAAGAAAAGTATTACACATTTTTACACAATATTAAAATGGTGCTGATAGTCAATGAGATGTAATATTTGTAAATAAGATTACACATAATTACGTAAATAGCTTTTTCATTCCTTTCATATGCGACTATAGCGTGGTACAAGAGTTTACAGGATTGAAATCCTGGCATCAAAATCCTTTGCACCGCCTTCCTCACCAAAAATTTTTGTCATCATGCGGCTGCGTATGTTGGTGATGTTGCTGGAAGAGTTCCCCGTAAGGTAGGCAATATCGCCGACCCTCAACCCTAACTTGGTGAGTACGCACACCTGATATTCGTTCCTGCTGATGTTGGGGCACGACTTGATGTGCAGGGCAAAGGATGCATAGAAGTTTTCCACAACGCTGATGATTTCCGCCCAATCTTGGGCATTGGGTGTGGTGTTTCTACTTTTGGCCATTTGCAGGAAGCGTTTTACAATGGTCTCGTTTTCCACTTTTCCTTTTACTTTCAGCGCGTCCCTCCGCCTGATGTCCTCTTCCAGTTCCTGGCATCTTTGCGACAATAGCGCTGTACTCTCTTTCAAAAGTACCAATGTTTCTATGTCTGCTTCGTTTTGGGTCAGTTGGTTGTTGAGCGAAAGAATGAGTTCCGCATTCTCTTGTATTTGTGTGTGCAGCAGTACGTTTTCCTTGTGGACGATATTGAGTTTTTGCGAGTTTTTCTTGTCTTTTCTGTATAGGAAAAGGATAAGAAGTGAAAGTGGAACGATGGTTATAATACTTCCTATAATCCATTTAAAATATCTCAGTTGTGTATCTTTGGCTTCCATTTCCTTGCGAAGTGCGTTTTCTTGGTGACGGGCATAATTATACATGGCCTGTGTGTTTTGCAGACTTTGTGCTGCCCCTATGTTGTATAAGGTGTCGCTGTGGAGGAAAGCCTGTAGGGCATATTTTCCTACAGAGTCTAGCTGGTCTTTGTAATAATACATTTGGGTTAATCCCCAAGAGGCTAGATATTGGTCGTTGCGTGTGGTGCCGGTGTATAGAAGTTTACGGAAATAATGTTCAGCAGAGTCCATCTGTCCTTTTTCAAGAAAATAAGTTCCCTTGATGCTGTAATAACTTTCTTTCCCTGGTTTGGCCTTACCGTTCTCCATGAAAAAGCCCGAGTGGGTTTCGTAATCGTTTATGGCAGATTGGGCCTTGTCAAAATCTCCTTTTCGGGCATACCATTTGATACAGCCTCCAATACTTCTTGCTGCCTTATTTTCGTCTCCCATTTTCCTGAAGCCTTCAACAACTTTTTCTTTTAGTTTCAGTCCGCCTTCTATGTTCCCCATGTTTATGAGTGCATTGGACTTGTTGTCCCAAATGGTGTAGATGCCTATGCTATCCTGTATTTTCCGTGCATAGTTTTCGGCATATTCGTAGGCTTGCAAGGCATTGTCGGACATAGCGCGGTCGTTGAAAATCTTGGCTATCTGTTCATATATGATGCTGAGCTGGTAAAAGTCGCAATCTGTTGCTGATGTGTCTGCTGCTGCCACAGCATCGTTGAAACAACGTAGAGAGGCGGGTTGGTCTTCCATGTCCCGATAGGTACAACCTTTTACATAATGGGCAAGCATCCGTTCGTTTGATGTGCCATGCGTATTGTAATAACTGACCAATACGTTTCCGGTGCTGTCCGATGTAAAGTCTACATTTACCTTGTTTTGCGCATTAGAGCGCATAAGCAGGTGGCGCATTCGTAAGGACTGGGGCATTTCTTTCGCCTCGGTATCCATACTGCACAGTATGCGGTAGGCGGAATCGGGCTGTTCGTTCATCAGGCTGTCTGCCAGAGCCAGTCTGCATTCAAACGCACCATGTTCCGTACAGGCCACCAGAAAGGAGATGAGGAGAAAGAAAAGATATGTTTTTCTGGGTGTTTTCATCTTTCTGTTTTTTATTGTAATGTACAAAAGTACAATTTTTTTTTCGAAGAAAGAGTGATTTTGGCCAAAAGAACGTGTTTTTTGAGTAATGCGGGGATATGTCGTATCCATAGACGAGGTAAAAATCTTTTACAAACTGAATTTTCATGAAAACCCAGTTGAAAAGCCGGAAAAGCCCAGTTGCGAAAATATTATTTCTCAACTGGAAAAAAATATTTTCTCAACTGGGAAATATTTTTTTTCCAGTTGGGCGGTTTAAAACCTCATTTTATTGGGTGTTTTTTGCCCTTTTGGCCTTAAAAGCATAAGGAGTAAGCGAGTAAAAATGTTTTACATTATACCCGCAGCAACAAAACTAAATGAGAGATGCTTACTTTTTTACGGAAACGGCAAGCAATACGCCCAGAACTATGCCAAGAAGGGCGGCAAAGAGTACGCGCTGTTCGGCTGGGAGCAGGAAGGTGATGGTGTGCGCGGGATACCAGAAGAAGGGAATGGTTTTGCGGAATACAAATCCCCACTGTGCCTGCCAGTTGAGTGTGGCCAGTCGTTCTGCCATAGGGATGGGGGTAACAAGTGCTTTCAACGAACCGCCATGGGCGGCAATGTGGGCATCTGTAACCTTATGAAAGGTCATGAAGACCGGGGCAAAAATGGTGTTCATGGCCACAGAAACGGCAAGCGCCACCCACAATTTGTCCATGGAGAAGCCGTCGGTGGTAAATGCCTCCACGGCATTGGTCATGCCCATGTACTGCATGAACATGGGTGTGCCCTTGGAGAAGATGATCATGGCCATGTTGATGCTCATGCCCAGGAAACCCCACACCACCATGCGTGGCAGCACGCCGAAGGTGGGCGTAACGTACTTGCCAGTGGAAATGCGGCAGCCAAGCATCTCGCCTAGGGTGGAAAGTATGCCGAACTTGAGGAAACTCATTACCATGCCATGCGAGGCATTGAACGTGCTGTACCATTCATATAATGGTGCGGAAAGGAAGAAGGGTAAAAAGATGGCGGCAATTGCCACAATGAAATATAAGTCTGTACGTTTCATAAATCTAATCTTTTTTATTGGGTTGAATTAGGCTGCAAAATTAGGCTTTTTCCCCGAAGTAATCAAATGATGGGAGATAAAATTTTGTCAAAAAACAGAAAACAGGAATTTTGACTGGAAATAAAATTTTGCGAAAAATGCAATGTATTAATATTCAGCAGAATAGAATATTGTAGATGTGACGGTTGAATGATACGAAAAAAAGACTTAAGTGTTTCTGGAGTTTCACTTAAGTCTTTTTTGAAAAACACTTAACTGTTTCTGCAGAAACACTTAAGTGTTATTTTTGCTCCTTTTTTATGTAAAGAATTTTCCGAGAATTCTTACTCTTGCAGCATCTGGAACAGTTTGTCCAGCTTGGGCGCCATGATGATTTCGGTACGGCGGTTGCGTGCGCGGCCTTCGGCGGTGTTGTTGTCGTCTATGGGCTTGAATTCTCCGCGTCCGCAGGGTTGTATCTGCATGGGGCTTACGCCGTAGACCTCGGTCAGTATGCGTACTACACTGGTGGCGCGGATTACGCTCAGATCCCAGTTGTCTTTATAGACGGCGGTCTTGATGGGCTTGCTGTCCGTGTGTCCTTCAATGTAGACGTCTATGTCTGTCTGTCGGTTCAGCACCTCTGCCAGTTTGCCAAGGGCATTTCTGCCCAGTTCGTTCACCACAGCCTTGCCCGACTCGAAGAGCAGTTTGTCGCTCATGGCCACATATACCTTTCCGCCTTCTTCCCTCACGCTGAGGTCTTCACTGCTGAATCCGAGCAGGGCATCCTTTACGCTACCGAGCAGGTTTTTCACCTTTTGGTTCTGCTCATTGATGATGCCTTCCAGCTGGCGGATGGTTTTCTCGCGTTCGCTGAGTGAGGCGTTCAGCTTTTGGTTTTCCGAGAGGTTGGTGTTGAGCATGGCCTGATACTGGCGTATGGCATCGCGCAGGTTTGTGGTGTCCTGCAACATGGCCTCCAGGTGGGCGCTGAGGTTGGCCACGTCAATGCGCGAGCCTTCCAACAGATCTGCAAGGCTGTCTCGACTGTAAAGTGCGCCGTAGCGACCGGCTTCGGCAATCTCGTACTTTTTTCGGCTCACCAGGCATGAACTCAGTGCCAAACTGGCTGCAATGATGAGCGGGAGTGCTGGTTTTCGCATATTTTTTCTAGATTGATGGTTCTTGATGCATGTATTTTTCGGCCTTAAATGCCCGAATCACAGTGTGTAAGGTGCATTTCAGACGCGCTGAGAATCTCGTATTTTTCCTCGTTCCTTACAAAGGGCGGGAATTTCGCACGCAAAAATCTCAGAAATATCGGGTCTCTGTGCCCAGGATGTCGCTCAGCAGCAAATTGCAGAGACGGCTTGTGCCCAGACGGAACAGTTGGTTGTTGAGCCACTCTGTGCCCAGCACTTCCTTCACAATGGTATAGTAGACCAGTGCGTCGAACACGGTGTTGAGTCCGCCTGCGGGTTTGAAACCGATGCGGATGCCGGTCTTGTCATAATATTCCTTGATGGCCTGGCACATGACATAGGCTGCCTGTGGCGTGGCGGCGGGCGATTCCTTTCCGGTGCTGGTCTTTATGTAGTCGGCTCCGGAATACATGGCCAGGATGCTGGCTTTCTTGATGGCAGAGGCAGAGGGGAGCAGCCCGGTTTCCAGAATGACCTTCAGTGCGTGTTCGCCACATACGGCCTTTATCTCGCTGATCTCATCGCATACGCTTTCATAGTCGCCGTTGAGGAACTTGCCCACGCTCATGACCATGTCAATCTCTGTGGCACCGTCTTTAATGGCCAGTGCGGTCTCTATGGTCTTTACCTCAAGCAAGGCTTGCGAAGAGGGGAAATTGCCGCTTACGCAGGCCACTTCAACACCTTCTACCTCGAGGCTTTGGCTTACGATGCCGGCGTAGCATGGATAGACGCAGATGGTGGCTACATGGGGCAGGGCAGGGTAGTCCTCGTCAAACTGGTTTACGCACTCGGTGAGGCGGAGTATGCTTTCTTCGCTGTCCGTTGTCTTCAGTGAGGTCAGTTCCACACAGCCCAGGAGGAATTTCTTTACCTCGGGTGTGTTGTTTTCAGCCACTTTGTCGCGGATGATTTGTTCCACTTTGGCTGAGATTGCCTCGTCGTTCAGGCTGGTGTTGTAGAGTGACAACGCCTGTTCATACTTGTTCTGTTCGTTTTCTATCATGCTAATTTCGGATTGTTTTTGTGTCTGTCTTTGTCTCGCCCGGTCTTCTTTTCAAAGGACTTTTCAAGGGCTTCTGTCAGGTTTGTGCCGGTCTGGTTGGCTATGCAGAGGAGCACCCAAAGCACGTCGGCCATCTCTTCTCCAAGGTCGGCCTTTTCGCCTTCCTTGAAGCTCTGTTCGCCATATTTGCGCGCCATTATGCGGGCCAGTTCGCCCACTTCTTCGGTGAGGATGGCCATGTTGGTAAGTTCGTTGAAATACCTTACACCGTACTGCTTTATCCACGCATCCACGCGCTCCTGTGCTTCCTGTATGGTCATGGTGATATATGTTTAAAACAGTTGAAAATGTGTGTTAAGCAACTCTATTCCCCATACCACAACAACAATAATGAACACTCCTGATGCTAAAAGGTAGGCCGCCAGGCGTAGCGTGTTCTCTTTCTTGTCTGTGCGGTTCCGGTAGAGACGATAGCTTTCTCCGGCCAGAACGATGGCTATTAGTAGACAAAGCGGAAAGGTGATTTTGCCCCATAAAACAGGTAAAAAAGCGATTCCGGCAATCAAACAGAACCAGCTCCATAAGCTTTCTCCTTTGCTCTTTTTGTTTTCCATAATCTTTTGTTTTGTGGTTATTCTTTATTCTTTGTGTCCATACAGATGGTTACGGGGCCATCGTTCAACAATTCCACTTTCATGTCTGCGCCAAACTCACCAGTCCCAACGGGGCGCCCCATGGCTGTGGAAAGGGTGGAGACGAAGGATTCGTAGAGGGGAACGGCAGTTTCGTGTCCGGCAGCTCTGATCCAGCTGGGGCGGTTACCTTTCTTGTAGCTTGCCATCAGCGTAAACTGGCTGACAACGATTATGTTTCCGTTGGCATCCAGTATGTTACGATTCATTACGCCGTTTTCGTCATCAAAAATACGGAGGCTCACAATCTTGTGTACCAGCCAGTCAATGTCTTCCTGACTGTCTTCGTTGCAGATGCCGAGAAGGATCAGATAACCTTTCTCAATGCTGCTTTTTACCGAACCTTCAATGGTTACGCTGGCGTGGGATACGCGTTGTATGACTGCTTTCATTGTCTTGTGCTAACTTTTGCACAAAGTTACATTATTTATTTTATATAACACATGTCTGAGGCTGTTTTTATGCCCCTTTTTAAGCTTTTTTATGGCTCTTCAGCCCTTTATGGGGCATTGGTGCTGCCTGTGTCCGTTGGCGCATGGAAATGGCTGTATATAATGGCGGCTTTGGACTTACCTATGCGCTCTTCCAATGCGGAAAGTTCTGCTTCGGCAATGCGCTTTACGCTCTTAAACTCCTTCAGCAAGGTGGCTTTTGTCTTAGGTCCGATACCGTTTATGGTGTCCAACTCGCTTGCAATTTGGTGCTTGCTTCTCTTCTCCCGATGGAAAGTGATGGCATAGCGGTGTACCTCTTCCTGTATGCTTACAAGCAGCCTGAATAGAGTGCTGTCTGGCTTAGTTCCGATGGTTCTGGGAGGGAATCCGAAGAGCAGTTCGTGGGTGCGGTGTTTGTCGTCTTTTGCCAGTCCGGCAATGGGGATGTCCAAGCCTAACTCGTCTTCAACCACTTGTCTTACGCACTCCATTTGTCCCTTTCCACCGTCTGTGATGATGAGGTCGGGTAGGGGAGATTCTTCGCTTATGGCACGACTGTATCTGCGTCGTACCACCTCCTGCATGCTTGCGTAATCGTCCGCTCCTTCCACGGTTTTGATGATGTATCGCCGATAATCAGCCTTGCTGGGCTTACATTTCTTGAATACGATACAGCCGGCAACAGCGTCGGTTCCACTTATGTTACTGTTGTCGAAACATTCAATTTGCATGGGCAGACGGTCCAGTTGAAGCGCTTCTTGAAGCTCTTTCATCAGTCTTACGCTCTTTTGTTCGGGGTTGAGCTTGTCCATCTGGTTCTGCTTGTCTTTCTTGTATTGCAGCACGTTCAGTCTGCTTAGTTCCAACAGCTTCTTCTTGTCACCCTTAATAGGGATGGTTTGTGTTACACCCTCTAATTGAAGTTCCACGGGGAACGGAACGATAATTTCCTTAGAATCACTGCCGTAACGGCTTCTTATTTCACCTATTCCTATAATAAGGAGTTCTTCTGCAGTTTCGTCCAGGCGTTTGGTCAGTTCAAAGGTAAATGCCTGGTTAATGCATCCGTTTGTAACGTGCAGATAGTTGATATATGCAGTCTGCTTGTTTTCTTCGATGTTGAATACATCCACCGATTTCAGCGTATTGCTTACCACCTCGCTCTTACTCCTGTATTTCTCCAGAAGCATGTACTTTTTCTTTATGATTTCAGCTTCTTCAAACCGCATTTCCTGTGCCAGTTCGCTCATTTCGTCCATTAGTTTCCGTTGCAGCCAAGCGGTATTTCCTTTCAGAATCTCTTTTGCTTCACTGATGTACCCCATATATGTTTCTCTGCTTTCCCATCCTCGGCACGGGGCTTTACAGTTCTTTATATGGTATTCCAGGCATTCCTTGTGTTTTCCGCAAGCAATGCTTTCTGCGGTTATTACATCGCGGCACGAGCGTAAAGGATAAAGGTTTTTTAGCAGTTCCAGAATGTTGTTCAGGGTGGGGATGTGGCTATATGGACCAAAATATGTGCCCATTCTTCGGTCAATCTTGCGTGTTTGGAATATTCTGGGCAAGTATTCGTTGGTAATACAGATGCTGGGATATGTTTTTCCGTCTTTAAGCAGAATGTTGTATCTGGGATTCCATTTCTTTATCAAGTTGTTCTCAAGCAAAAGAGCGTCTTCTTCTGTTTTAACCACAATATACTTGATATCCCTGATTCTGCTCACAAGAATCGCGGTTTTCCTGCTTTGGTGTTCTTTGCTGAAATAAGAATACACTCTACGCTTCAGGTTTTTGGCTTTTCCCACATAGATAATAGTGCCGGTTTCATCAAGATATTGATAACAGCCTGGGCATTCTGGAAGGTTAAGCACAATGTTCTTAAGTTGCGCTTCAATCTTTTCTTTCTCATTTCTTGCTTCTGCTTTCTCCATATTTTAACGAATAAACTGTGGAAAAATAAAAAAAATCCGCAAAGAGCGGATTTTAAATTCGTATCAAGGTTTCAATCTCAACACTATCGTCAAATTGGTCTCTTCCATGCAGTCCTTCAATTCTTAGTTCAATGATGAAACCAATATATACTTTCTTTGGGTTGAATTGTCTCACTAGGTTATAGGCGGCCTTCATGCTTCCACCTGTGGCTAAGAGGTCGTCATGAATAAGGACCGTGTCATCGCAAGAAATAGCATCCGTATGGATTTCTATCGTGTCTTCGCCGTATTCCTTCATGTATGATTCTTTCTTTGTTTCCGCTGGCAGCTTCCCTGGCTTTCTGCACATGACGAATCCTGCATTCAGTTTTATGGCTAACGCAGCGCCAACAACGAAGCCGCGACTTTCAATACCTACTACTTTTGTGATTCCTTTGTCTTTGTATTTCTCATACAGCTCGTCAACCATAATCTGGAGACATTCTGCATCCTTATATAGTGTGCTCACGTCCTTAAACTGAATTCCCGGAATGGGGAAGTCTGGCACGTTTCTCAAGTTTTTAAGAAGAGTTTCGTTGTTCATTCTCAGTGTTTTATATTTAAAGTGTTTAAGACTTGTTTCACGTGAAACCTTAGCGGCCCAACAGGACAAGCAGTACGTTTATGTCGCTGGGAGAGACACCTGGGATGCGCGAGGCTTGCGCCAAAGTTTCCGGGTTGATCTCAGTGAGCTTCTGTCTGCATTCGGTTGACAAAGATTGCAGCTTGTTGTATTCAAACTTTCCTCGGATGCGGATGTTTTCCAAACGCTCCATCTTTTCAGCCTGCTCACGTTCGCGGATAATATAACCGTTGTATTTAAGTTTTATTTCCGCAGCTTCTACGATTTCTTCTTTTCTTTCTCCAATAGATTCTATCTTTTCCCTCAGCGCAGGAATGTGCTTTGCTATTTCCATAATCGTAACCTGGGGACGTACAATCAGGTCTGCCAACTTGCATCCTTTTGTCAGCGCGGCTGTTCCCATTTCTTCCAATGCGCTGTTTATATAAGCAGCCTTTACACTATATGATTTGCAGAATTCTTCGATAGATTCAATCGCTTTTTCTTTTCTTTTCCAAGTGTTATAACGCTCTTCTGTTGCCAATCCCATGTTGTAGCTCTTTTCTGTAAGACGAGCGTCTGCATCATCCTGACGCAACAAGATGCGGTATTCTGCTCTGCTGGTAAACATTCTGTATGGCTCGTTCACTCCCTTTGTTACAAGGTCATCAATCAGTACGCCAATATACGATTCGTTTCTCTTCATAACAAAAGGTTCGCTTCCACCGCATTTTCTTGCAGCGTTTATTCCGGCTACGATTCCTTGTCCTGCAGCCTCTTCATACCCGGTGGTTCCGTTAACCTGACCTGCCAAGTATAGTCCGTCTATTATCTTTGACTCCAATGAATGATAAAGTTGGGTGGGGTCGAAGAAATCATACTCAATGGCATATCCAGGACGGTAAACTTTTAAGTCGCGGAAAGCGGGAATACATCGTAGTGCTTCCAACTGGATGTCAATGGGCAGACTGCTGCTGAATCCGTTCAAGTAATATTCTTGTGTGTTTGTTCCTTCCGGTTCTAGGAATAGCTGATGCTGGTCTTTGTCGGAAAAGGTTACGATTTTTGTTTCGATGCTTGGGCAGTATCGTGGACCAATGCTTTTGATCTGTCCGTTGTACAGCGGAGAGTGGGGCAGGCCTTCTTTTAGGATTTCATGAACTTTAGGGTTGGTGAATGTAATCCAACAAGGCAGTTGGGGCAAAGAGCGGGTTGTGCCCATAAACGAAAAGTGCTGAATACTTTCGTCTCCGGGCTGCATCTGCATCTCGTCGAAGTGTACACTTCTGCCATCGATTCTAACTGGGGTGCCCGTTTTCATCCTGTCTGCGCGGATGCCCCATTTTGTGATGCTCTCTGTCAGGTGAAGGCTTGCAGGCTCTGCGCATCGGCCACCAGGAATCTGTGTGCTTCCGATGTGCATCAGGCCGTTCAGGAATGTGCCGGCGGTGATGATTACACATCGGGCATGAAAAATGACATCCATGTATGTCTTCACACCGGTTGCCTTGCCGTCTTTTACCAGCAGTTCCTTTACCTGGTCTTGCCAGATGTCCAGATTGGGCTGGTTTTCCAGAATCTCTCTCCATGCCCAAATGAATTTACCTCGGTCACATTGTGCTCTCGGACTCCACATTGCGGGACCCTTGCTTCGGTTAAGCATGCGGAACTGTATGGCGGTCTGGTCTGTCACCAGTCCCATCTGTCCGCCTAAAGCGTCAATTTCGCGCACAATCTGTCCTTTGGCAATGCCGCCCACGGCCGGGTTGCAACTCATCTGTGCAATCTTGTTCATGTCCATGGTCAGCAGGCACGTTTTGGCACCTAATCTCGCACTGGCTGCTGCGGCTTCGCAACCTGCGTGTCCGGCTCCAACAACAACCACATCGTATTTGAATTCCATTTCTCTAATGTGTATTCTTTAAATAATAGTAAATTATGATGCAAAAGTAATGGTTTTATTCGAACATTTGGCGCTTTTTCTTGTTCAAATCACTTTTTTGCGTTACTTTTGCAATACAATTATACCTATTTAATAATAATAAAACATAATTTTAATTCAAATCAATAATTTAATTCAAATCATTTATGTGGTTAATCAATTCATCAATTGGTAGGAAAGTGGTTATGTCTGTAACGGGCATAGCGCTGGTCCTGTTCTTGACCTTTCATGCGTCAATGAACGTTGTGGCTCTCATCAGTGCCGAGGGTTACAACATGATCTGTGAGTTCCTGGGTGCCAACTGGTATGCAGTTGTGGCGACTTTAGGATTGGCTGCCCTTGTGGCATTGCATTTTATCTATGCCATCTGGCTTACGTTGCAGAACCGCAAGGCTCGCGGTAACAACCGCTATGCTGTAACGGACAAGCCCGCAATGGTTGAGTGGTCCAGCCAGAACATGCTGGTGCTCGGAATCATTGTAATTCTGGGTATGGGCCTCCACCTGTACAATTTCTGGTACAACATGATGTATGCCGAGCTGGTACATGATCCCGAGATGATTGCCATGGCAACAAACGGTGTTTATCACATTGCCAAGACATTCTCTTGCCCCGTGTACACCGCCATTTACATGGTATGGCTGGCAGCTTTGTGGTTCCACCTGAACCACGGTATCTGGAGTTCTATGCAGACAATGGGTTGGAGCGGTCACATCTGGTTCTGCCGTTGGAAGGTGATTGGTACCATCTACACCACCGTCATCATCCTGATGTTTGCTGCCGTAGCTCTTGCTTTTGCCTTCGGTTACGTTCCTTGCGACATGCAGGCTCCTGCATGCGGAGGCTGTTTGTTGGGCTAATTATTTAAGTGAAAACGGATAAATGAAATAATATTATGTCAAAGACTATAGATTCAAGAATTCCTGAAGGACCAGTAGCAGAGAAATGGACCAATTATAAGGCTCACCAGAAACTGGTTAATCCTAAGAACAAGCGTAAACTGGACATCATTGTTGTGGGTACAGGTCTGGCCGGTGCCAGTGCCGCCGCCTCTTTGGGCGAGATGGGCTTCCATGTGCTGAACTTCTGTATCCAGGACTCTCCCCGTCGTGCTCACTCAATTGCCGCACAGGGTGGTATCAACGCAGCCAAGAACTATCAGAACGACGGTGACTCTGTTTACCGTCTGTTCTATGATACCGTAAAGGGTGGTGACTACCGTGCCCGTGAAGCCAACGTTTACCGTCTGGCAGAGGTTTCAAACAGCATTATCGACCAGTGTGTGGCTCAGGGCGTTCCCTTTGCACGCGAATACGGCGGTATGCTGGCCAACCGTTCTTTCGGTGGTGCACAGGTAAGCCGTACTTTCTATGCCAAGGGACAGACCGGCCAGCAGCTCCTTTTGGGTGCCTATAGCGCACTGAGCTGTCAGGTTAACGCCGGCACCGTGAAGCTGTATACCCGTTACGAAATGCTCGATGTGGTACTGATTGACGGACGTGCCCGTGGTATCATTGCCCGCAACCTCATTACCGGTGAGATTGAGCGCTTTGCCGCCCATGCTGTAGTTATCGGTACCGGTGGTTACGGAAATGCTTATTTCCTCTCTACCAATGCCATGGGCTGTAACTGTTCTGCAGCTATCGCCTGCTACCGTAAGGGTGCATACTTTGCCAACCCCTCTTACGTTCAGATTCACCCCACCTGTATTCCCGTTCACGGCGACAAGCAGTCCAAGCTGACCCTGATGTCAGAGTCTCTGCGTAACGACGGCCGTATCTGGGTTCCCAAGAAGCTTGAGGATGCCAAGGCACTGCAGGCTGGAACCAAGAAGGGTTCTCAGATTCCCGAGGAAGACCGCGACTACTATCTGGAGCGCCGCTATCCCGCATTCGGTAACCTGGTTCCCCGCGACGTGGCTTCACGCGCAGCTAAGGAGCGTTGCGACAAGGGCTTCGGCGTGAACAATACCGGTCTGGCCGTATTCCTGGATTTCAGCGAGGCTATCCGCGACTTCGGCAAGGACACCATCGCCGCACGTTATGGCAACCTCTTTGATATGTACGAAGAGATTACCGACGTATCTCCCTACAACGAACCCATGATGATCTATCCTGCCATCCACTATACCATGGGTGGTGTTTGGGTTGACTACGAACTGCAGACCAGCGTAAAGGGTCTGTTCGCCATTGGTGAGTGTAACTTCTCTGATCACGGGGCCAACCGTTTGGGTGCCAGTGCATTGATGCAGGGTCTTGCCGACGGTTACTTCGTTCTTCCCTATACTATCCAGAACTATCTGGCCGACCAGATTACCGTTCCCCGCTTCAGCACCTCACTGCCCGAGTTCGACCAGGCAGAGAAGGATGTTAAGGACCGCATTGCACGCCTCATGAACATCAAGGGAAAGAGCTCAGTAGACTCAATCCACAAGAAGCTGGGCCGCATCATGTGGGACTATGTGGGAATGGGCCGTACCGCAGAAGGTCTGCAGAAGGGTATCCAGATGATCAAGGAACTGCGCAAGGAGTTCTATACCGACCTCTTCATTCCCCAACTGGATGGCGTAAACACCGAGTTGGAAAAGGCTCTCCGTCTGGAAGACTTCTTCCTGATGGGATTGCTCGTTGCTCACGATGCACTCACCCGTAACGAATCCTGCGGTGGTCACTTCCGCGAGGAATACCAGACCGAGGAAGGTGAGGCCAAGCGCGATGACGAGAACTATTTCTACGTAGGCTGCTGGGAATACCAGGGCGACGACGAGAAGGATCCCGTACTCTACAAGGAGCCTCTCGTATATGAAGCAATCAAAGTACAAACCCGTAATTACAAGAGCTAATCATGGCAAATATCAGTTTTACAATAAAGTATTGGAAGCAGAATGGCCCCAAGGACAAGGGTCACTTTGATACACACGAGATGAAGAACATCCCCGATGACACCTCATTCCTGGAGATGTTGGATATTCTCAACGAAGAACTCATCAGCGCCGGAAAAGAACCTTTCGTGTTCGACCACGACTGTCGCGAGGGTATCTGTGGTATGTGTTCATTGTACATCAACGGAACACCCCACGGAAAGACCGAGCGTGGAGCCACCACTTGCCAGCTTTACATGCGTAAGTTCAAGGATGGCGACACCATCACCGTAGAGCCCTGGCGCAGCGCCGGATTCCCCGTAATCAAGGACTGTATGGTGGACCGTACCGCATTCGATAAGATCATCCAGGCCGGCGGTTACACCACCGTGCGCACCGGACAGCCCCAGGATGCCAATGCCATCCTCATTCCCAAGGCAGATGCCGACGAGGCAATGGACTGCGCCAGCTGTATTGGTTGCGGAGCCTGTGTGGCCGCTTGTAAGAACGGTTCTGCAATGCTCTTCGTCAGCTCCAAGGTGAGCCAGCTCGCTCTGCTTCCCCAGGGCAAGGTAGAGGCTGCCCGCCGTGCCAAGAACATGATTGCCAAGATGGACGAACTGGGCTTTGGTAACTGTACCAACACCCGCGCCTGCGAGGCTGTATGTCCCAAGTGCGAGACCATCAGCAACATCGCCCGCCTGAACCGCGAGTTCATCAAGGCCAAGTTGGCAGACTAATCCCCGTTAGATTATAACACCATTGAAGCGGTCGCAACTCCCCGGTTGCGGCCGCTTTTTTAGGTTATTTCCTTTTGTTTTCCGTTGCTGTTCTGCAACAATGTTGAAACATAGTGCTTAAATTGTTGTAGCACAGTGCTATAAAAGTTTTTTCTCTGTGGTGAAAGTTTTGTTCCAACTGATGAAACGTACATTCCAACTGATGAAACATACGTTCCAACCGATGAAACGTACGTTTCAGCCGTTGAAACAAACTTTTCACTGTTAACAAAAAACTTTTTCAGTTAGCTCAAAAAACAATTTCAGTAGTGTCGGAAAACAATTTTGATACAATTGTTCTTCAATTCAGAAAATAATTCCTAACTTTGCCTTTGACAAAGCCGGCCCAGCGGGGCGGGCGGGTCAAAAAACTTTATTGGAATATGCTTCCGCTGCCATAATAGAGGTCGTGCACCTCAATCGGGTAAGGAGCATGAAAGGACGTTTTCAAACGTTATCTTCTGTCGTCAAACTTCGCAACTTTGAACATGCACAAGAAGATATCGCAACGAAGCGTCCGCGCAGGGTGTATTATACCCGTATGCATGCAAGTCCAAAACACTCGCTGCTTACATTTATATAATACCCAACGGCGTGGGCTGGCTGAGTTGCTTATCTATGTGCATAGGCAATGCGAAGGCCTGACGACTGGGGTAAGCAATGGAAGTTTCTCCCACGTCTTTTTTGTTTCCACATATATTGAGTATTAATGGCCGAAGTCGGGAGAAGCGTTAGGCCCAGGAACATATTAATATAACACTGATTTATGACAACATGTATTAAGTCTATCCTGATTTATTTAGGAGGTGTAATTACGGGCGTTGTTCTTACAATGGCGATTTTGGCCTATTACGTAAATAGACCACCGAACGATGGTTTAGTTATGACTGATTCTTCGCAACAAGAAATTGAGGCTAATTATTTTAAGGTGAGTTCGACGAATTATAATTATCTGAAAATTTGGTCAACTAACGTTATTTAGTAAATTTTTGATTATTAACGATAAACAATAACATTATGCAGAAAAGGATTTTATTTTTAATTGTTTTGTTATTTGCAACAAGCATTGGTCTATATGCTCAAAATTGCAATCTTAAAGGTGTTGTTCAGTATGAATATAATGATTACATTGGATATAAAATAGATGCAGGTGCAGAAATCTATGCTATATCTACTAAAAATGCCACTTCAGTAAATGACTCGATTTGGCAAGAATACGAAACATTGGCTAAGAGAAATATGGAATATCTATCAGTTAAAAATGATGATGATATAAATGCATTAAGTGATGAGACACTACGTCGTTTTGCTAATTTTTCACATGCAGATAAAGCTAAACTTGATAGATTAGATAAAAAGTGTATGGAACAGTTTCTGGTCATTAAAAAAAACGCAGAAAACATTGAATTGGTTGACGCAAGTGGAAAATATACTATGTCTTTACCGTATGGTGAATATTACATTCTCGCAATATCAAAACATAGAGAAAGGCCGCTACTAACAGAATTGACTGGTAGGAAATTATTAAAAAAGGTAAAAATTGATAAACCTGCTATAATTTTGAGTTTTGATTTCTGTTATTGAAATTGAGTGAGGCTGTTTAGTAAGCAAGATGTCTGGGTTTACTAGAACTTGTTGATGCAGCTTCGAAAAACGGTAGTTCTTTTCTATTATTAAATAAAATGAAAAAGTGTAGAAATTATTGTAAGGTGCCGATAATCTGAAAGAGGTAATCTACGGAAGCCCCACCTTTAAAAGATTGCGATAGAAAAATGAGGGCATGTGCCCAATTTTGATTGTTATAGCGGGCGGAAACCGAATAGTGATAGGTTTTCGCCCGCTATATTTGTCTTTCTTACAGCAGCCGGTACATTCCGCCATTCATCATTTTTACCACGCCTTTCATTTCCATGGTGAAGAGCAGGCTGCTGAGCATGCCTATGGGTATGCCGGTGTCTATGGCAATGAGGTTTATTTGTTTGCTGTCCGCTTTCTGCAGGGACTGTACCACTTTCTGTTCGTCTTCGGTCAGATTGGGGAAGAGTTGTTGCTGGATGCCGTTCTGGAGATTCTTTTTTAGATGCTGCTCTTGGATCCACCCCAGCGTTTCCAGCATGTCTTCTGCACAAGTGATGAGCTGTGCCCTGTGGCTGCGGATGAGTTCGTTGCATCCGGCTGAGTATTCGTCGCGGACACGTCCAGGAAAGGTGAACACATCGCGGTGGTAGCTTTCGGCAATCTCAGCAGTGATGAGCGAGCCTCCCTTGCGTGCGCTCTCAACCACCACCACGGCATCGCTCAGGCCGGCAACAATGCGGTTGCGCTGTACAAAGTTGCGTTTGTCGGCATTTGTGCGGCTCATGAATTCGGTAAGCAGTCCGCCTTGCGCCACCATTTGGGCTGCGGTGTGCTTGTGCATCCGGGGATAAATCTGATCCAGTCCGTGTGCCAGCACGCCAACGGTGGGTAATCCGCTGCTGAGGGCGGCTCGGTGGGCATGGATGTCCACTCCATAAGCCAGACCGCTTACCACCACCGCATTTGGACACATTTGGCCAAGCTCCTGTACGAATTGCCGGCACAGGTCCTTACCGTATTCCGTTATGTGGCGTGTGCCCACCACACTGACCACTTGCATGGCATTCAGGTCAGATTGCCCCAGATAGTAGAGCAGGAGCGGGGCGTCGGGACATTCGCGCAGACGGGCCGGATAGTCCTGGTCGGCTATGCCCAGGCATCTGATGTGGCTTTTCTGTGCAAAGGCCAGTTCCTCTTCGGCGCGGGGCAGCAGGGCGTCCATTCCTTTCAGTGCCTCGGCCAATGCGGGATGGGCTTCGGGCAGGGCGTCAAGAATGTGGTGGCGGTGTTCAAACACGGCCGTGGCGCTGCCCAATGCATTGACCAGAAGACGCTGGTTGATGAGGTTGATGCGGGGCGTCCGGGTGAGGGCTATGGTATGGATGATTTCCTGTTCGGTCATTCTTCCTTCATGAAATAGGGTTCAAGCAGATGGTCAAGCGGAGTGGTGGTCTGCAGTTTTCCGTTGGTGATGCAGACGGTATCCACTTGGGCGCGGACACAAAGTTTCTCGTCGGGCAGACGGAAAATGTCCTGCAGGAAGACATATTTTATGCCATCCTTCTTGATGTTCAGGCGGCAGACATATTCGTCTTGGCTCGTGAGCGGAGTCTTGAACTGCATGTTGAGCCTTGCCACCACAGCATCGGTGCCTTCTTGATGGAGTTGTGCAAAACTGATGCCGGCCTGTAGCAGAAATTCGTGGCGGGCATGTTCCAGATAATGTTGGTAATTGGCGTTGTTGACAATGCCTTGCAGGTCGCATTCGTAGTCGCGCACCTTCAATTTGAGTTCGTGTACGTATTTCATTGCTTTAAGTATTCATATCCGAAGCGGCAGCGCAGGCAATCTGCGCGGTCGCAGTATTCGCGTTTCAATTGTATGAGCGCTTGGCTGTCTGCCGCAGACCTGACGGAAAGTCCGCATCCCTTCCATTGGCGTATGATGAAGTTGTTCTCTGGTGGCAATTGGGCAAGCAGGTCGGTGGCCTTGTCCTTCAGACCCTGGTCTTGCAGGTGCATTCCATAGGCATAGAGCAGGGGAATGACGGTGTTGATGATGATGAGGTTGCGGCTTGCGGCTGACAGGCTGCCTTCGTGCAGGCAGTTGTGTAGGCTCTTGATGTCGGACACTTCCAGCAGATTGTGCAGTCCGGCCTTTCCGGAGACATAGATGCGGGCCAGTTGCAGGATGCGCAAGTGGGGGAAGTTGGAGGGACGGGTACGCATGAATTTCCACAGTTCGCGCGGAACAGGTTCGGGCAACTGGAACTTATGCGCCAGAAAAGCATATTCCCTCTGCGCCTTCTCTGCATCCCAGCCTTCTGCCTGCAGCGCAGGGTCAATCAGGTTGGCCATTCCCATGAAAAGGCTTTGTATCTGAAACAGATTGTCACGGTGTTTGGCGGCGGCTTGGAGGGGAATCTTTTGTGCCCACATCTCGTAGATGTCTCCGTTGAGACCGAAACCAAAGTTGCGGCTCAGCGTAACGAACGCGGCCTTTTCCCAGTCGCCGTTCATCCGCCTTGCCCGCTCCGCCACCTTTCCCGCTCTGGCTTCCATCCGTTCCACCAGCAGTGCATCCATCCAGCCGTTTGTCTTGATGGACGGTATGCTGGAAACAATGCGGTGGCATCGGGGGTAATCGTCGTTGGTGCAAAGTTCGCGGTAGTGCAGGAGCAGTTCCTTGGGCATGTCCACTTGTATGGTGACGGGTTTGTGCCCGTCCTGTGTTTCTGCTTCCTTGTCGGCATCCAGCACCACATGCAGGATGGTGTTGTTGTAGGCCGCATCCAGGTGGTGGCCGTGATGATACCAGTCTGAGGCTTTCAGGTGGATTTCCACGTTGCCCGCCCAAAGGATGCCATTGAGCTTGACCTTGGCGTTGAAAAAGTCGGGACCCTGATGTGTATTGTGGGTACCGGGGTCAATGACTTCAACCATGCGCTTGTCAAGCGTAAGCAGGGTCTTGAATGGCAAAATCCTGTGTTTCCACACATAGTGTAGCAGTTTTTCCATACCTTTTGATTGCCTGTTAACGTAAATTTTGAAACAAATGTAGTGAATTTCAAGGTAAAAGCAGTACTTTTGCATCAGAAAAAATACGAAACAAATGAAAATAGCACTGATAGGATATGGCAAGATGGGCCGTATGATTGAAGAGATAGCCCTGAGCCGCGGTCATGAAATCGTTTCCATAATAGATATTGACAACCAGGCCGACTTTGACAGCCCGGCATTCAAAAGTGCCGATGTGGCGATAGAATTCACCGCGCCTCACGTGGCGTATGAGAATTACCTGAAAGCCTTCCGCCATCATGTGAAGGTGGTAAGCGGCTCTACCGGTTGGATGGACAAGCACGGCGAAGACGTGCGCAGAATGTGTACCGAAGAAGGACAGACGCTTTTCTGGAGTTCCAACTTCAGTCTGGGTGTGGCTGTCTTCAGGGCAGTCAGCCGCCATTTGGCCCAAATCATGAACCGTTATGATGACTATAAGCCTGTGATGGAAGAGGTGCACCATGTCCATAAGTTGGACCACCCCAGCGGAACCGCCATTACGCTTGCCGAGGAACTGGTGGCTCAGGTGGACCGTCTGCAAGGATGGGCTGTGGGACAACTTACCCAGCCGGACGGAACGGTGGAAGGTTCTTCACAAACGGCGGAGGACAAACTGCGCATTGACAGCATACGCCGTGGAGAAGTGCCCGGAATCCACAGCATATCATGGGACAGCGATTTTGACAGCATCACCATTACGCACGATGCGCATAGCCGCAGAGGATTCGCTTTGGGAGCCGTTCTGGCGGCCGAATATACAGCCAGCCACCAAGGGTTGCTCTGCATGGACGATATGCTGAAATTTTAAAGAATCGGATAATAAAAACAGAAAAACATAACGAAACAGACTGATGAAGAAAGAGAAAATAAAAGCTTCGGCGCTGGACTGGACCAAAGCCATCGTTGCCATCCTGCTTTATCTGGTATTCCTTTGGTGGGTTGGCAGTTGGTGGGGAGTTATTGTAATACCCTTTATCTTTGATGCGTATGTGACCCGCTTCATCCCTTGGACGTGGTGGAAGGATGCCGAAAATCCTTTGGTGCGTACCGTAATGAGTTGGGTGGATGCCATTGTCTTTGCGCTGGTGGCCGTCTATTTTGTGAACATCTATTTCTTCCAGAACTATACCATTCCAACCAGTTCACTGGAGAAGAGTCTGCTTGTGGGCGACTATCTGTTCGTAAGCAAGATGAGTTATGGACCCCGTGTGCCTCAGACTCCTCTGCACATGCCCTTGTGCCAGCATACGCTTCCTTGGGGTGGAAAGAGCTATATCGAATGGCCCGCTTGGGAATACAAGCGTGTGTCACCAAAGCCCGTACAACTTAATGATATTGTGGTGTTCAACTATCCGGCTGGAGATACCATCGTGACAAACCCTGCTTACCAGGCTGCAGATTATTATATGATGTGTTATGCCTTCGGACACCAACTTTATGAACAGGAAGTGGGAGAGCAGTTGGAAATGGACAGTTTGTCCACCCTGGAGCGTTACCGCCTTTATCAGGAATTCTACAATCGCGGAAGACGATACATCTCTCTTGCTCCCCAGGAATTCGGTGTAATTGACCACAGACCGGTGGACCGCAGAGAAAATTATGTAAAGCGCTGTGTGGGCCTTCCCGGCCAGACTTTGGAAATCAAGGACCGTATCATCTATCTTGACGGAAAGGCCAACAAGGAACCGGACCAGGTGCAATATAATTATTATGTAGAGATTCTGGCTCCTATCCCCGAAGATTTCGCACATGAAATCGGTCTGAGCGGAGAAGACCTGATGAGTTTGTCACATAGTGGAGTCTGCCCCCTTACCGCTTCCATGAAACAGGCGCTGGAGGCTCGTACAGACTTGGTGGGCAGTATCACTTTGGTGCAGAGCCAGCAGAATGACAATCTGTATCCTCTGAACGGTTATATGGGATGGACGCAGGACAATTACGGACCTGTCTGGATTCCCAAGAAGGGCGAGAAGGTTCAGCTCACACTGGAAAATCTGCCTGTGTACGAACGCCCCATCAAGGTATACGAGGGCAATGACCTGCAGGTTACTGCCGATGGAAAGATTCTGATCAACGGAGAAGAGACAAATGAATACACGTTCCGCATGGATTACTACTGGATGCAGGGCGACAACCGCCATAACAGTGCCGATTCGCGCTACTGGGGTTTTGTTCCCGAAGATCATGTGGTGGGCAAGCCCATTATGGTGTGGCTCAGCACGGACAAGGATCGTTCCGGAATCAATTTTATCCGTTGGAACCGTCTGTTCAGTCTTGTGGACCGTATAAAATAATATAATGTAGTGTTGAGGCGGTTTGTCAGTTTGTTAGGCGTATGTTGTGGTGCGGTAATGATTGCATTTTTTTTCCGCACATTCCTTTTTACGCTCTTTACCGTACCACAGACAGACAAACAGCCTGTATTTTTGCAAGGCGACCGCGTTTTGGTAGACCGTTGGGCCTATGGTTTCCGCTTTCCCAATACGAGCCTGTTTGGTTATCACCGATGGGGGAAGGGAATTCCCCGGAACGGCGACTGGGCGGTGTTTAACAGTCCGTTGGTTGAGCATGACGCGCTTCCCGACACCAGTGCGCTTTGCATGGGAATGGTAATGGCCTGCCCTGGCGATACCGTATGGATGGGGCGCGATGGAAAGGTAGGCCGCTTCCGCGACTATGCTTGTGGCCGCATTTGGCCCATTGCCGTGCCGGCCCGCGGTGCGTATGTGCAGGTGGCTCCCTGGGCAGCCCGCATTTATCAGCAGACACTTGATCTTCATGAAACGGATTCGGCCAATCTGCTCCCGGCAACCAGTTTTGAATCTATCCAAAACGGCAATCCGATTCGTGTTCGTTTTTCCCGCAATTATTATTGGATTTCCTCCGGTAGTGAGGATAACCTGTTTGACTCCCGCACATTCGGGTTTGTTCCGGAAGAGTTTTTCCTTGGAAAGGTGCGGAATGTGTTCTATTCCATCCAGCCAGATGCTCCATGGCAGAAGGCTTGGCGTTCCGACCGATTTCTGTTACCGATATAAATATAATGATGAATACGGTTCTTCTGCCCACGGCATATCTGGCTCCTGTTTCCTATTATTCGGCTCTTTACAGGGCTGATGAGGCTTACATAGAAATATGGGAACATTATGTAAAGCAGACCATACGCAACCGTTGCCTGATAGCCGGCCCAGACGGGATGATTCCTTTGTCCATTCCCGTCGTTAAGGCAACCAAACCGGGACAGCCCATTTGCGAGACCCGTATCAGCGACCATGGAAATTGGCGGCATCTGCATTGGCGGGCTTTGCAGAGTGCGTATGGCAACAGCCCTTTTTTTGAATATTACGAAGATGACTTTCGGCGTTTCTACCAGCCCGATTGGGAATTTCTGACAGACTACAACCGCGACCTTATGACGCTTGTCTGCGAATTGCTGGACATCACTCCCAGGATAAATAATACCGAGAAGTTCCAGGCTGTGCCTTCAATGGATTTTCATGGCGTTGCGCCCCGACCATATTATCAGGTCTTTTCGGCACGGCACGGCTTTATTCCCGATTTGAGCATTGTGGATCTGTTGTTCAATATGGGGCCAGAATCAGTATTGTACTTATGATGTTCCATCCCCTTCCAGATGCCGTAAGCGAGATTCCCTCTCCGGCTTGTTTCACCTACCCGTTTTGCTACACTCCGCATAGGCTTTGTGTGGTGGCGGCGGACGAGGTGAGGTCGTATTTGCAGACGAGACCGGAGTGGCGTGCAGAATTGTCTCAGGGCAAGATGCTGGGGGTATTGGTTGTTAAGCGAGGAAACGAGCGTGGTTTTCTTGCCGCGTTTTCCGGAACTCTGGACGGTGCGACTCGTCACGATTACTTTGTACCTCCGGTGTATGACTGTATGGAGCCTGGCGGTCATTTCCAGACGGAACAGGCTTGCATTTCAGCGTTGAACCGATGCATAGAGGAAGATGAGCGCCGTATAACCGTTCCCCAGGAACACGAACAGGCCCGTTTGGCTCTGGAGCAAGCCAAGTCAGAGATGCAAAAGGCCCGACAGCACCGTAATCATTTGCGCACGACGCTTTCGGCGGAGGAACTGGCTGAAGTGGAACCGGAACTGATTCGCGAAAGCCAGTTTTTGAAAGCCGAGTTCAAGCGGTTGCAAAGAATGTGGCAGCAACGCATAAGTGAGGCGGAAGAACCCAATGTGGAGTTGCGAAAGAAGATTGCGCAGATGGAGCAGGAACGCAAGAGACGCAGCATGGCATTGCAGGAATGGCTCTTCAAGCAATATTCTTTTCTGAATGCACAAGGCGAACGCCGTAATCTGTTGGATATCTTTTCTCCGTCTTATCCGCCTGGAGGTGCGGGAGATTGTTGTGCCCCCAAGTTGTTGCAGGCGGCTTATGAAGCGTCATACACCCCCTTGTGTATGGCAGAATTTTGGGTGGGAAATTCGCCCGCGGATGAACTGCGTGCCGAGGGAAATTTTTATCCCTCGTGTCGTAGTAAATGTCTGCCCATTTTGGGACACATGCTGAAAGGTCTTTCCGTGGAGGCCAATCCTTTGGCCGAAGTCCATGAGGATTTGCTTAAACGGATAAGGGTGTTGCATCAGGAAGATGATTTTCTGGTCATGTCCAAACCTTCTGGCCTGCTTTCCGTTCCGGGAAAGGAATACGTCCCTTCTGTTCTGGATTTTGTGCGCGGACATTATCCCCAGGCCACGGGACCTTTGATTGTCCACCGACTTGACATGGACACCAGCGGGCTGATGGTGGTGGCGCTGAATGAGGCGGCTTATCATCGTCTGCAAGGTCTGTTTTTGCAACGTAAGGTATTGAAAACCTATCTGGCGATTTTGGAGAAGCCGATGAGTCCGGACAGTTCTGGAGAAATAACCTTGCCGTTGGCTCCCGATATACAGGATCGTCCCCGGCAAAAGGTGGATTATACCTACGGAAAGGAATCGCATACGACTTATCGGGTTCTGGACAATGTGAACGGTCACGCCTTGGTGGCACTTACGCCCCATACCGGCAGGACACATCAGTTGCGGGTACATTGCGCCCACCCCTCTGGACTGGACAACCCCATTGTGGGCGACCGGCTCTATGGAAAGGCGGCAGACCGGCTGATGCTGCATGCGGCCAAGCTTGCATTCGGCGATTATGAATTTACAGATTTAACAGGATTAGGCAATTATAATTTATCATCTTTATGACACCATTATTAGACGTACACACACATTCCATTGTTTCCGGACATGCCTATAGCAGCATTCAGGAAATGGCTGTTGCTGCCTCGGAAAAAGGCCTTAAGATATTAGGTATCACCGAGCATGCCCCAGAACTGCCCGGTGCTTGCGATCCCATTTATTTCCGCAATCTTCATGTTGTGCCCCGAGAAATGTACGGAGTGCGTCTGCTCCTTGGCGCAGAACTGAATATTCTTGATACGAAGGGTACGTTGGACCTGGATGAAGACTATTATCGCATTCTGGACCTCCGCATTGCTGGCATTCATAGCCTTTGCTGGAAGGGCGGAACTCGCGAGGAAAACACCCATGCCATGCTTCAGGCCATACGCAATCCCTGGACGCAGATTATCAGTCATCCTGGAGACGGAACAGCGTTGCTCGATTTTGAACCGATAGTCTTGGCGGCAAAGGAAACCCGTACACTTTTGGAAATAAACAGTTCCAGCATGGATCCGGTCCGCCACAAGAAGGAGGCCCGTGAAAATAATCTGGAGATTCTCCGCTTGTGCCGCCATTACGAAGTTCCCATCATCCTGGGCAGCGATGCGCACATCAGTTTCTCCGTGGCCGATTACCGTTATGCCTTGCCCTTGCTTGCTGAGACGGACTTCCCTGAAGCGTTGGTCATCAACGACAAGCCGGAATGGTTTTTGGAATACACAGGAATAGAATAAGAATCTGTTTTAACTTCTCTTGTCCGGACAAGTGGCGACTTCCGGACAAGTTTTTTTATTTAAGCCGTTGTAGAGTTGTAAACTACAAAGCTAAAAGAATGTTTTTCAACGATTTTGGTTGAAAATTGCCCCAGAATGAAGGAAAAATACGGCATTTTTTTGGCGTGTTTCTCCAAATTGCCTATATTTACGCAGAAAATGCGAAAATTATATTGTTTTTAACTTTAAAAAAGTGCTTATGAAAAAAATTACATCTCTTCTGTTTGCATTGATTTGTCTTTGCAATACAGCAGTTTGGGCGCAGCCAACAGATTTTGGCGAACCCCTGATTCTTGACGCCGCTCAGTTGAGCAGCCCGTTTAGCGACTCTGCCGAGGGTACAGACATTGGTGCCCTTTGCGACTTTGATTTCGGAACGTTCTGGCAT
Organism: Bacteroidaceae bacterium; assembly: GCA_017379075.1. Taxonomy (GTDB): domain Bacteria; phylum Bacteroidota; class Bacteroidia; order Bacteroidales; family Bacteroidaceae; genus Physcousia. The sequence goes on along the minus strand of JAFNXL010000005.1, from coordinate 3,117 downwards.
TCAGACTGGCACGGAGAAGTTGCCGGTGATTACCATTGGCTTCAGATTGAATTGCCCGAAGCAATGGATGGCAAAATGGTGTTGTGGATTAAACGTCGTACCGCTGATAATGATCATCCCAGCAAAGCCATTATCACTGGTTCTCTCACGCCCGACTTTGGTATTGAGGTTCCCATTGACACCCTGCAACTGGACAACGCCTCTTCCGGTCAGGAATTCACCACTGGTACTTGGGTGATTCCCGAGAAGGTGAAGTATCTCCGTTTCACTCCCATTGATTGTGGTGGCGGTGCTGGCTTCCGCAAATACTGGCACGCTGCAGAAATCAACCTTTATCAGCCCGGCGAGTACGAACTATATCAGAAGCTGATGTCGGATTTGCTGAACCAGTATGACGCTTATCTGTGGGGTGAAGATTTCAACATCGGTACTTTGCCCGGACAATATACAAATCAGGAAGCAGCAGACGCTTTCTTGGCCAACTTGAAGTATATCGAGCAAATTCTGGCCGAAGAAGTTGAACGTCCCAGCAACGAGGAAATCGAAGCGCTGGTTCAGCAGACTCAGGACTATTGGAATGCTTACAAGGCTTCTCAGGTAGAGTATACCCTTCCTGCCGACGGTTACTACCGCATCATTGCCAATCTGGATTACTACAAGACCGTGGATACCGGTGAAGTGGACGAGTTTGGTGAACCCATTACCGAGCGTATCGATGGCATCAAGAAGTCAATGTATGCCAAGATGGACAGTCTGGCTGCATGGCACACCCTGGATATGGAAGATTGCCGCGACGTATGGTATATTACTCGCAACGAGGACAATACCGTCAATATGATTAACGCTGCCACAGAAATGGGATTCTATCAAATGGGAAGCCCCATCAGAATGCACATTGCCGACAGCGCCAAGGTTATGAAGATTGATTGGGCAGGCAAAGAAGAGGTTACCTTCAATGGCGAAACCAAGGAACGCGACATCCTTTACATCCGCAAGGACGGCGATCCTACCAACGGATACTACATTCACCAGTTGAGCCACAGTCGCGGTGCCGGTGAAGGCGATAACCTGTGTGTATGGAATGCCACATTCACCTATGGCGCGCCCTATGACAGCGACAAGGGTACCTCTGAATGGTTCCTGGAGCCCGTGAGCGATGAAGAGGCTCAGGCACTGATTGAGGCTTACGCCCCCATCAAGAACCACGATGTGCTGGTGATGCAGTACAAGGATATTTTGAGCAAAGCTCAGGCTGGCATGGAAGTTGCTCTGGAAGCCTACAGCCAGGCATACATCACCAAGAACGAGCAGTTCAGCTCAGCCGTTACAGAACCCAACGAAGGTTCGCTCAACAACCTGCTTGATGCCGATCCCGGTACATTCTGGCACAGCGCATGGAGCAGCGGTTCTCGTCCTATGGGAACACACTTCATCGATGTAACATTTGATGAACCCATCGAGGGTACTGTTCACGCATGGATTCAGCGCCGTGGCACAAACGGTAACGATGACAACCCCATCCTGTGGAACATCTACGGTTCAAATGAGGAGACATCTCTGGAAAGTCATGCCGACTTTGATATGGAAGGCGCTACTGAGGATGACTGGCGCGCACAGGTTGTTGCCGGTTGGGAAATCATTGAAGACTCTGTTTCCACTCCTTGGTCAAGCAGCGCACCCACGGTGGTGACTCCCGACTTCAACGTACCCACTCCTTATAAATATATGCGTTTCGTCTGCATTCAGACCACCGGTCCCAATGGTGCAAGCTATGAGAACCGTGGTTACTTCCACATGGGCGGATTCCAGATTTACAAGACTCTTGGTAAACCTCAGATTGAGGCTATGGGCGAAGTGGGAACCACCATGCAGGCTGAAATTGAAAAGGGTGTCAATATTGCCGATGAGGACATTACTATTGAAGACCTGAACAGTCTGACCGCTGCCTACGAGGCATTCAAGGCTCTTCTGAAGGATCCCACCGAAATGCGTAACACCGTAGCTCAGTACAAGAACTATCCCGACATGCTGGTTGTAGGCGAAGAGCCCGGTACATGGGATGGCGACGCAGAGGCCAATGCACTGGCAGAAATCATTACCGCTGCCAACGAGTATGACAAGGGCGGTTCTTACGACCAGGCCAAACTCGACGAGTATGTGGCAGGCATCAAGGCAGCTGCCGAAACCTTCATGAAGGCAGCCAAGGGCATCAGCACAGACAAGTGGTACCGCTTCCGCTTCCCCACCGAAGAAACCTATACCAAGTATAACTGGAGCAATGGTAACATTATACAGAACGAAGGCTACAACATTGGTAATCTTTGGGGACAGTATGTGGCTGTTGCCAACTTCTTGAGCACTGGTGATTATGAAGGCAATCCTGACATCGTAGTTAAGGAAAATGAGGAAATGCGTGAAGGCGATGCTCTGTACTTCACCGAAATGGACGATATCAGCAACGAGGACGCTTCTCTGTTCCGCTTCATCGCTATCGGCGACACCGCTTACATTATCCAGAACAAGGCAACCGGTCTGTATCTGAACTGTAAGAGCACCAATAACAACGACGTTTCATTGAGCCTGAACCCCACCACCTTCCAGGTAACTCCCAGTGGTTACGGTTCAATCCTGTTTGCAGGTAAGGCTCTGGACGGAACAAACAAGACCAACTTGCATGCACAGCGTGCTGACCACCGCTTCGTAACATGGGAATCTGCAGAACCCAGCAGCAACTCCGGTCTGTGGCTCGAAACTGCAGCCGATGTGGCTAACGACGTGGCTGCCAGCTTCTACCGCAGCTATATCCCCGGTAAGATTTACGCATCTTGCAACCCCACTGGTGTGAAGACCGCCAGCGACGAGGTTGGCCTCTATACCGTAGCAGGTACCTATACCGAGGGTGAGGAAAACTTCCTGGCTCTGAACAAGATTGCCGAGACTAAGGCCGGTGTGCCCTACTTTGCCATCGTAGGCAGTCCCGAAGACTATGTGGAAAGCGAGGAAGATCTTTCTGAAACCTTCGAGTTCCAGCAGATTGGCGACGGATTTGCGGCAAAGGCTGACAGCATCAACGGTTTGATTGGTACATACGAAGCCATGACCGTAGCCAAGGGTGTA
>JAFNXL010000055.1 GCA_017379075.1 Bacteroidaceae bacterium | reverse complement strand
GCAGATATCCGCACCTTCATGCCCAGTTGTTCCTGTGGCGACCGTACACGTTATTTCCTGAAAGTGCAGGACGGATGCGATTATTACTGTACCTATTGCACCATTCCCAAGGCTCGTGGCAGAAGCCGCAACGGCAGTATCGCCTCCTTGGTGGATCAGGCCCGCGAGGCAGCAGAACAGGGAGGAAAGGAAATTGTCATCACCGGTGTCAATATCGGCGATTTCGGCCGCACCACAGGCGAGTCTTTTCTGGATTTGATAAAGGCGTTGGACAAGGTGGAGGGTATAGAACGCTACCGTATCAGCAGCATTGAGCCCAATCTGCTTACGGATGAAGTCATTGAGTTCTGTGCCGGCAGCCGTGCCTTCATGCCCCATTTCCATATTCCCCTGCAAAGCGGAAGCGATGAGGTGCTGAAACTGATGCGCCGACGCTATGATTCCGAACTTTTCGCACGCAAGGTGGAATACGTCCGCCAGCTGATGCCCGACGCGTTCATCGGTGTGGATGTCATTGTGGGCACTCGGGGCGAGACGGCAGAGCTGTTTGCCGATGCACTGGACTTCATGAAACGGATAGATGTGTCGCAGTATCATGTGTTCAGCTACAGCGAGCGTCCCGGTACCATGGCATTGCGCATACCGCACACGGTGAGTCCGCAGGAGAAGCACGACCGCAGCCAGCTGGTAATCGCCTTGAGCGACCGTCGTCTGGACGCCTTCTATGCCCGTTTCATGGGGCAGGTGAGGCCGGTGCTGCTGGAACACAGCCGTCAGGCAGGGGTGGTTCATGGTTTCACGGACAATTACATCCGTGTGGAAATCAAGTGCGACCCGTCACAGCCCGACAACGTCATTGTTCCTGTGCGCCTGTGCGGATGGAATGAGGCGCATGACGCACTTACGGGCGAGATAGTAACCAACCAACCGCAGACAGCAGAATGAAAAGGGTAGCGGTTGTCATACTCAATTGGAATGGAGAGAAGATGCTCCGCGAGTTCCTCCCCGATGTGGTGCGCCATTCCACCGGAGCCGAAATCGTTGTGGCCGACAATGCCAGTACCGACGGCTCCTTGCAGATGCTTGAGCGGGAGTTTCCCTTGGTACGTCGTATCGTACTTGACCGCAACCACGGATTTGCACAGGGCTATCATCTGGCTTTGGAGCAGGTGGACGCCGAATTCTATCTCTTACTAAATAATGATGTACAGGTGGGTGCCGATTGGCTTTCGCCATTGCTGGAATACATGGACAAAAATCCTCATGTGGCGGCATGCCAGCCCAAACTGCTTTGCCATTGGGACCGTACACGGTTTGAATATGCCGGAGCTTCCGGCGGATACATTGACGCCTGGGGCTATCCCTATTGCCGTGGCCGTGTGATGGGAACGGTGGAGGAGGACAGGGGCCAGTACGACGAGCCGGCCTCGTTGCTCTGGGCCACCGGAGCGGCATTGATGATCAGACGTGAGGCATACTGGCAGGCGGGCGGACTGGACGGACGTTTCTTTGCCCATCAGGAGGAAATAGACCTTTGTTGGCGTTTGCGCAGCAGAGGATACGGAATTGCCTGTGTGCCGCAAAGCAAGGTGTGGCATGTGGGCGGCGGCACATTGCCCAAGGACAGTCCGCACAAGACCTATCTGAACTTCCGCAACAACCTGCTGCTGCTTTATAAGAATCTGCCGTCCGAAAGACTGGATACCGTCATGCACGTGCGGTTCTGGCTGGATGCCCTGGCATCTGTGCAGTTTCTGCTCACGGGCAAGTGGGGCTCGTTCCTGGCCGTATGGCGCGGACGAAGAGACTTTTTCCGTATGCGTCCGCAGTTTGTGTCCGACAGGGAACGTAATTTGAAGGCAGCTGTGTTGTCTCCAGTGCCAGAACAGACCGCCGTGAGCATCCTGTGGCAATATTACGCCAGAGGAAAGAAGACATTCAAGGAAATACATCCGACAGAAAACAACAATAAACAACATATTTAAAAAGATATAGCCATGAAGAGAAGAAACTTTATCAAGACTGGTGTCGCCGGCGCAGCCCTGCTGGGTATGCCCCGTTTTGCGACTGAACTGTCCGCCATGCCGGCTGCCGGCGAACCTTACATGAAGTCCGCGCCCAAGGAAGATGCCTTCCATGTGGGAATGGCTGGATACACGTTTGTGAAGTTCAATCTGGACACCACACTTGCCGTCATGCAGCGCATTGGTGTGAAGTATCTTTGCATCAAGGATTTTCACCTGCCGCTGGACAGCAATGCCGAACAGATTGCCGCCTTCCATGCCAAACTGGCCGAAAAGGGAATCAAGGGATATGCCGTGGGACCCATCTACATGAAAAGCGAACAGGAGGTGGACCGTGCCTTTGCCTATGCCCGCCGAGTGGGAGTGAACATGATTGTTGCCGTTCCCAACTATGAACTCCTGCCCTATGTGGAGCAGAAGGTGAAGGAATATGACATCCGCATCGCCATCCATCTGCACGGCCCCGACATGAAACTCTACCCCGATGCCACAGACATCTGGAACAACGTGAAAGACCTTGACCCCCGCATGGGAATGTGTCTTGACATCGGCCACAACCTGCGCAACGGACAGGATCCCATTGCCGATTTGAAACGCTACAAGAGCCGTGTGTTCGACATCCACCTTAAGGATGTGACAGACTGCACAAAGGCCGGACGTGCCATTGAACTGGGACGCGGACGCATAGACTTCCCCAAGTTTGTGAAGATGTTGCGCAAGGTGGGCTATACCGGCTGCTGCAGCCTGGAGTATGAGAAGGACATGAAGGACCCCTTTGTGGGCATTGCAGAGAGCATAGGCTATTTCCGTGCCGTGTGCGACACCACCCGTTAAGCCACCTATGGAAACAGCTCTATACCTGATACCGGTAACCCTGGGCGATACACCCGTCGACCAGGTGTTGCCTTCTTATAACCGCGATGTGGTGGTCCAGCTGCGCCATTTCATTGTGGAGAATGTGCGTTCCGCACGCCGTTTTCTGCGCCAGACAGACCGTACGTTCCCCATTGACGACTGCACGTTCTATGAGATGGGCAAGCATGCGGACGAGCACTTGTTTGCGCAGTACTTGCAGCCCTTGCGGAACGGCACGTCCATGGGTGTCATCAGCGAGGCCGGTTGTCCGGCCGTGGCCGACCCCGGAGCCAATGTGGTGGCCATCGCCCACCGTCAAGGCTTGCGGGTCATTCCGCTTTCCGGCCCCAGCAGTATGATTATGGCAGTCATGGGCAGCGGGCTGAACGGACAGAGTTTTGCCTTCAACGGCTATTTGCCAGTGGAGCCGGCCGAACGCGCCAAGCGTATCAAGACGCTGGAGAACCGTGTCTGGAACGAGGGCCAGACCCAGCTGTTCATTGAGACACCCTTCCGCAACCGGAAAATGTTCGACGCGCTGCTCTCCAGCCTGCGCCCCGCCACCCGCCTTTGTGTGGCTGCCGGCATCACCACCGCACAGGAATATATCCGCACACACACGGTGCAGGAGTGGAAACGCGCCACACTGCCCGAACTCAAGGACGTCCCCGCCATTTTCCTGATTGGGAAATAGCGGGGACGTTATTATCTGCCCTTTTTGCCCGAAGCCGAATGGAAAGATAGGATAAAATTTCTGGTGGGCAGAAATAGGCTCTCGACTCACTCGCGGGCATTTCCCAGAGCCGAAAAATGCTCTCGACTCGCTCGCGGACATTTCCCAGAGCTGAAAAATGCTCTCGACTCAGTCGCGGGCATTTCCCAGAGTTGAAAAATGCTCTCGACTCGCTCGCGGGCATTTCCCAGGGCTGAAAAATACGCTCGACTCAGTCGACGGCCTGGAACGGCACCTTCACCGCACGTTCCCGTCTTCGCTGACGCATTGTTGAGCGGTGAGTTGTGAACTATGATTAATGAGCCTTATAAAATCTTATGAACTTATGTTCTTTTGCCTAATCGAAAAACCATCGTTCAAACGTGCTTCTGTCAAAAACTCAAAAACTCAAAAATGCAAGGAATCTGCAGTCATCCGTCGTATCAGTCTCTTCGGCGTACCACTGGACGGTGAGCGGCTCAGAACTCGGCCGTGAGTCCGATGCTGGGCACCATGCTGCCCGATTCCTGCTTGAGCGTCTTCATGATGTAGCGCTGAGCGGACGCGGGTGCGGTGGGGTTTTCCACCACGCCGCTACTGAGCAGGGCATCCTGTTGCTTCAGTTTTGACGCGGTTACGTTCTCCAGTCCCACATAAAAGCCGAGGCGCCATTTCCGGAAGTAGTAGTCCTTGTCAATGCGGATGTCCAGCTGGGCAAAGGCCGGGAGGCGTTCCGCGTTGTAGCGGCTGTAGTCGAAGTAGGCTCTTCCCTGCGCGTCCCATGCCTCCACCAGGGAGGATTTCTCCACATCGTAGGGTGTGTAGGGCGCTCCGCCGATGAGGCTCAGCTTTCCGCCCACGCTCCATCGGCGCGGCAGTTCCCACACGGCGCTGAGGTTGAGGATGTATCGGTTGTCCCATGCCGAAGGGGTGTAGCTGTCGTTTTCCCCGTTGCGATACTCGCTCTTGAAAAGGGTGAACGATGCCGTGGCGCTGATTTTGTCCGGAATCTGCCATTTTCCCAGCATCTCCATGCCGTATGAGCGGCCCTGTGCGGTGGGTTCAAGCAGTTCGTTGCCCACAATGCCGTAGTCGTTTCCCTTGCAGGCGAGGGGAATGTTGTCTATGACGCTCAGGGGCATGTGGCGGTAGTTCTTGTGGAAGCCTTCCACGGTGAAGACCAGTTGCCGGGTCGGCCGCCAGTTCAGCCCCAGGCTTTTGGACAGCACCTTCTGGTACATGAGGCTGTTGTTGGCAAGGGTGCCGTTGTTGTCCTTGTAACCCAGTGCGGTGCCGGTGGGCAGCTGGTAGTAAATGCCGGCGTTCCCGGCCACGGACCAGTGCTTGCCCAGCATGTAACGGGCGGAAAGGCGTGGCGAGAGCTGCTTCAGTGGATTGCGCATACGGGAAAG
>JAFNXL010000082.1 GCA_017379075.1 Bacteroidaceae bacterium | reverse complement strand
TTTTTCTCTTTTGATTCTTATGTTCTTATGTCTAGTCCTTTTCGTGAGAGCGTGAGATTATAACTCTTGTGTACTCTTCGGACGCTGCACGCAGACGTCCCTACCCCTTCACCCCTCATCACTCATTTCTCATCACTCACTACTCTAAATTATGTCCTTCTGTTCTTTTGTCGAAAAAACTCACAGCTCATAACTCATAGCTCGCCGCTGAAAACTGCATCTACAGTTTACAAAACCACTAATTTGCTGTCAGATAATCAAAAAGTTGCCTTATCATTAGGCCGTGCCGGAAGAAATCGTTATTTTTGTAACAACAAACCATAATAAAGCACAAAATCATGAAAAAGAAACTCTTTACCTTAATTATGATGCTGATTTCCTTCAGCATTCAACTCATTGCGCAGATGAGAGACTACACCGCCATGGTGGTGGACGCAGAAACGGGTGAGGCGTTGCACTATGCAAGTGTCTATATTGCAGAGAATAGGGGAACAATTACCAACCAGGACGGAAAGTTCCTTATTTCCGCATCGCCCGAAGAAATCCTTCAAATCAAATTCATCGGCTATGAGAACTTGCGGATAAAGGCATCCGAAATGCGTGATGTCATTCGTTTGAAACCCGCAACTCATACCATGCAGGAAGTTTCCGTGTTCCCTGTAATGGAGCTTCTGAAAAACATTACCACAAAACTTAACGGTGAATATAAGAAGAACAAGAAGGAGGAGGATGTATACTTTTTCCGCATCAGCACGGAGATTGGGAGTAAGAAAGAGTTGGCAGAGGCCTTCATGACCGCACGGTCAGCTGTAAACCTGCGTAACATTTCGCTATTAAGCGGAAGAAGAGGACTACAATCGGGAGATTCGTTGACAAGTTCGCTTTTGGACAATGTGAACTTTCATCATCCATTGGAATTGGGAGCCATGACACCGGATGTCAGTTTCTGGAATTCACTCAGTACACCAATCCTTAAGAAGTTCGATAAAGGATACTATAATCAGTACTACAAAGTTTCCGTGTCACAAATAGACAGTAGGGAAAGCGAACCAATCCTATGCTTTAACTTTGAGAAAAAGGAGAATTCACAGCCAGTCACATTGCTCACGGGAAAACTTTATGTGGAAGCCAAAACATTGAAATTGTTACGTTTTGAGGGAATAATCCCTTCATTAGGAATGGAAGTGACCAATCAGAGGGTGGACGGACAGACAATCGTGGATCTTCTGGTAAATGCCGACTATACGCATGAAGACGGCTATGCCAAAGTGGCCAATATCTCTGCGACCATTTTCAACGAGGGGTTTAAAAGTCATGCCCTGCTGTACAGGATGGATACTCTTTCCATTGCCACGAAAGGGAAGAAGAAAGTAAAGGATAATCTGTTGAAAACAATAGACAAAGTAGGAGACGACTCCCCTCTTTGGGTAAATCCAAACATTGTTTTAAGGACGGGCAAGGAAGAATGGATCGCCTTTAAACAGAAAAGAAAAGCGAAGACAATACCATCTGACAGTATCCCAAAGGATATGGAACCGATGATGGAACGCCTCACTGCTTTCGGCCAACGCATTCCGCAGGAAAAGGTCTTCATACACATGGACAACAGCTGTTACTTTTTGGGTGATACCATTTGGTTTTCCGCCTACACCAGAGAGACGGCAACAGGCAAGCCGTCGCCGTTGAGCCGTGTGCTGTATGTGGAACTGCTCAACCATGACGGTTATCTGGTGGAGCGCAAACTCATTGAACTGAACAAGGGAAGGGGCGACGGATTCTTTGCGCTGGACAAGAACATCCAGTACAGCGGTTTCCACGAGTTGAGGGCGTATACCCGATGGCAGCTCAACTGGGGAGAGTTTGAGCATAAACACAGTCTGGCTGCCGAGAAATGGTTTGCGGACAAGGAGTTGGAGAGGAAATATTATCGGGATTACCATAAGCTCTACAGCCGTGTCTTTCCCGTATATGACAAGCCCAAGGAGGAGGGTGGCCTTGCAAGGAACATGACCTTGCGACGGTTGCAGCGTTACTTCGCCAAAGACATGGACAAGCGAGAGCTGACGCTGAACCTTTTCCCCGAAGGCGGAAACCTTGTGGCGGGCATCCCCAACCGGGTGGCTTTCGAGGCCACATGGGATGATGGGGAATGGCTGGAAGGATGGCTGCACTTTGGCACGGACTCCTTCCCCACCGTACACCGGGGAAGAGGTGTAATCACCCTTACGCCACAAAAGGACATGGAAAAGGAAGTGGCCTTCATCACAAAGGACGGGGAGAAGGTTAAGGCAAAACTGCCCGAGATTAAGGAAGAGGGAGCGGCATTGCAGGTGGAGCAAAAGGGCGGAACGGTGGAGATTGGCATACGGTTGAGCGCTTCCATGCAGCCCGACAGCATGGCCATGACAGTGATGCACGAGGGAAAGGTTAAGGCATTCTTTACTATGGACGGCAAGGAAAAGACCTTCCGCATAGACTCCGAGGCCTTGCAAGCCGGTGTGCATCAGGCCACGGTATTCGACACGCAGGGACGGGTATATGCCGACCGGCTTTTCTTTGTGCGCAGGACGGAGACGGAGCGCCCCACCCTCACATTCACCGCACCGAAGGACGAGTGCAAGCCCTACGAAAAGATAGATCTGGAGATAAACGGAGCGGAGGGCAACACTCCCATTTCATTGGCTGTGCGAGACAACTACGGCAGTGACGCGCTGTTTGACAACGGCAACATCATGACGGAAATGCTGCTGGCAAGCGAGATAAAAGGCTTCATTCCCGAACCGGGCTGGTACTTTGAGAAGGATGACGAGCAGCACCGCCAGGCACTTGACCTATTGATGATGACACAGGGATGGCGCAGATTCGACTGGCAGGACATGGCAGTAAAGGGAAAGTGGGAACTGACACAGCCGGCGGAGCAGGCTCCCATTATTATGGGAAAGGTGTATGACTATCCTTGGGATCCGCAAAGGCTTATTGAAGGGTTGTGGGTTACCCAGCCAACAATTCTCGAAGAGCAAAGATTAGCCAATGGAGGAGGTAATACCGGACAAAAAAGCATGCATAACCTTAAAACCAATGTCCGTGTACATGCGGAACTCATCCAACCCCATACATCGGAAAGCGCAATTATTGAAACAGAAAGCAAGAACAGTGACTTCAAACTGCAATTGCCCCGATTTTATGGGGATGGTGTGCTGTTTCTGGGCGCATCCGACACAACAAAATGGAAAGAAGGAGCAGAATACAATTGGGTCAAAATGATTGATTCCGGCGATGAATGGGAGTATATGTCCGTAAAAGAACGGATAAAGAACTATGTTGAACAGAGTTTAACAGTCAGAGTAGATTTTCCATATCCAAGATTTGTAAAGCCTTATACATTCTATCAGAAGCATTTGAGTCAGCACAATGACAAATGGGAATATGCCCCTGGCATCCTGGCAGACAAGACAACCGTGATGCAGGAAGTGAGGGTAAACGCAAGGCATGGTGGGATGAGAAGGGTTGATGATTCGCAACCCGCATTCATGCTGGATGCCTACGATGCCGTAAATCAAGCGATTGATGCCGGTCTGGAATTTGCGGACAATGCCGTAGCAAGAACATTTATCGGGGATATGGGACTAAATTCACCCTATATACAAAAAGTCGCAATGCAACCAGCAACAGATGCCAGCGCTGGAGCCCAAGCTTATAAATCGGGTAATATTATGATACGTTACGGATTGAGTGCATTCAAACGGGCATTGCCACAATACATAGACATTCCAAAAGACTCCGTATACCATCCCAAATACCTAAAATCATTCTATTATGATGTTGATGGTGGAAAAAACATTAAACAACAGTTAAGCAGGGAAGAATTACGCGAATTTTCGGGTTTGACCAGACACGACCGCTATTTCATCTATACCGACTTCCACCCCCGTATGGAGAATGACAAACGATATTACGGAACAAACCTTCCCGAAACATCAATCGCCGTCTATCCCTTCCCAGACGGAACTAAACGGGTGGTATACCGTGACCGCCGATACATCCTTCCCGGCTTTGCCTACCCTGCCGAATGTTACAGTCCTGACTACAGCAAGCAGACACCGCCGGACAGCATCAAGGACTACCGCCGCACGCTCTACTGGAACCCCAACCTGATGCTGGACAAGGACGGCAAAGCCACCGTTACATTATATTATAACGCGCGCACGACACAAATCAGTGTGGATGCCGCAGGACAGGCAGCGGATGGTACGTTGTTGTGGGGGTTTGAGTGATGAGTTGTGAGCGATGAGCGGTGAGAGATGAGTTAAAACTGAAGATTCTTTTCTCACGCAAATCTCGCCAATCCCGCCAAAGGTTTAGAACAATTTCGTGAGATTCGTGGGATTCGCGTGAGACTATAATCCCATGTGTTATCTCTGGACGCTGCACGCAGACGTCCCTACCCTCTCATAACTCATCACTCATTACTCACTGCCCAAAAAACTGTTCTTATGTCAAATCTCATCGCTCACAACTCATTGCTCATAACTCAAAAATGTGTCGCATTGGTGTCATCTGCGTGCCATTAAAAAACGAAAGGCGCTTTCTTCACAAAGTAGAGGCGATTCATTGCGGGATGAAAGGCGATTCATGGGCAAAGTAAAGGCGATTCGTTGCATCGGTTAAGACAATGCGGTGCGTGAACGGATGCAATGCGGTGACTTTATCGGGCCACCGCATTGGATTTTCAGAGCAGATATACTGCATGGGCCGATGCAGATATACTGCAACGGCTGTAGAAGATATCTTAAACGGACAACGCAGTACTACTGCTATGGGAATTGAGATTTGCGTG
>JAFNXL010000054.1 GCA_017379075.1 Bacteroidaceae bacterium | reverse complement strand
CTTCATGTATATGGAGAACAAGAGCGCTGGTATCTTCTCACTGGACAAGGCCAACCTGGCTAATCCCACAAGTGTGGCTACCGTGCAGAACACCGAGAACATCTCTTACAACCAGTACTATCCCGAAGCACTTGACTTTACAGCTGATAACGGCACTGTCTATGTTGGCTTCTTCGGTTTCGGTAACCTCACACTGGCTACTCCCGCCGGAAACAAGGATTTCACCTTCGGCATTTCTGCCGATGAGAGCGGCAACAAGGAACACGCCTTTGTATTGGCCAGCATCGGAAGTGATGTAAATGCGAAAGTGTTCAACACAGAGATGCACGCTAAGGATGCCAAACCCTATAAGGTTTATATGGAAAAGAGCGGTGACAACCTCTTCATCGGAGGAACTTTCTTCGGACAGCTTCCTTTTGATGCCCAAAAGAATTCAGGAGAACTCGCTTCAGACATATTTACCGCTTCTGTAAAGGCTGCCGACTTCACAACAAACTGGACCTTTGTCGGCCAAAGTGAATCTGATGCTTTGTCTATGTCTGTAAACGGCGAGACCGTACTCATTTCTTCTAAAAACATCTTCCACATTATCAACCTTGCTAACGGAGAAGTTCAGAACACCAAAGAACAGACTCTCATCGCCACAGATGCATGTGGAATGACATGTCTGTCAGCCATCAGCTGTTCTGAAACCGTTTTGGGTGTATCCGGAAAATATAACGCCACTTCATCAGAAGGCGAAACTTCAATTGACACTTGGATTGCTTCTTTCGAACCCGTTTCTGATGCAAAGGAATTGAACGGAATCAAGACCGCTTCTGCCGCTGACGGCTCTGTGTATGTTTCCAGCACATACAACAAGGCCTTCACTTTCGGTGGAAAGGAAGTAGCAGACCCCGAAGGACTGACCTCGGCATGTATTGTGAAGTACAACGAGAAGGGACAGGAACAGTGGGCCGTAGCCCTGGAAGGAAGCGCTGTGGTGTATGCGCTTGACACTGATACAGACGGCACTCTCTATGCTGCAGGAAGTTTCATTGATGTGGTCAAGTACACCGGAACAGACGGTACAACCGGCGAACTCGCTGGCGGTGCGGATTCACACTCGGCTTTTGTCGCCAAGATCAGCAAGGACGGAAAGGTTGAAAGCGTCAAGACCATCGCTCCCGTAATTAACGCGGCTATTCTCGAAAGCTTCATGTACTTCCCCGAGCCCAACTACGTTTACGTTACACCCAACAACATCCAGATTGACGGTGAAAAGGTTTACGTTTCTGCCACCTACACCGCAGACGTGGAAGAACTCGGATGGAAGGCTGCTTACCTGAACGTATTCGACTTCATGTATATGGAGAACAAGAGCGCCGGTATCTTCTCGCTGGACAAGGCCAACCTGGCTAATCCCGCAAGTGTGGCCACCGTACAGAACACCGAGAACATCTCTTACAACCAGTATTACCCCGAAGCGCTTGACTTTACCGCTGAAAACGGCACTGTCTACGTTGGCTTCTTCGGATTCGGAAACCTCACACTGGCTACTCCCGCCGGAAACAAGGATTTCACCTTCGGCATTTCTGCCGATGAGAGTGGAAACAAGGAGCACGCCTTTGTATTGGCCACCATCGGAAGCGATGTAAACGCAAAAGTGTTCAACACAGAAATGCACGCTAAGGATGCGAAGCCCTATAACGTATTCATGGACATTGCTGGCGACAACCTCCTTATCGGCGGAACCTATTATGGACAGATGCCCTTCGACACATCAAAGAACAGCGGCGAACTGGCATCAGACGTCTTCATGACTTCTGTAAATAAGGCAGACGCTTTTGTTAACTGGACTGTTGTCGGAGCAAAGGAAGCTGAAGCCACATGTATGGCTGCAGCAGAAGAGACCGCCATTCTCTCCACAACCGCAAATGAATTCTTCGAAGTCAATATTGCCGACGGAGAAGCTCTGCGCACAGAGCCCCAGATGCTGGACGATGCAGATGCTTACGCAGCCATCTGTCAGAGCATTGTCTATCGTTCCGAGGGCAAGGTATATGTTAAGGGCAGATTCAATTCTTCTGCCAATGCCATTGAAGATGTGAAGACTCCTTCACTTCAGTCAGAAGGCCATTCATACAACATGTCAGGACAGCGCATAGGCAAGAACTATAAGGGAATTGTCATCAAGAACGGCAAGAAGTACCTGGTGAAATAATCCTTCGCCACACTGTTTTTTCACTTTAAGCGGACAGTCGGGAACAACCGGCTGTCCGTTTACTTTTTCCAATACACAGGATACTGTGCGAAACCATCAAAAACACCATGGCGTTTCCATTATGTTTCAGTTTTTAGCGTTTTACTGTCATGACAAAAACGTTAAAACGCACGTTTTTTTGAAAAAAAGGATTGGACTTGATTGTTATTCAACAGAATATGTGTACCTTTGCAGCAAATTTTGTACATTATATTAGTTTTTTAAAAGAAAAAAATGAAAAAATCACAGATTTTCATGTTGGTTGCCGCATCTTCTGTGGCACTGACTTCTTGCAGCAAGCTGGGCAAGCTGGGTGCAGAAAACTTTAACGTGACTCCTACTCCATTAGAGGCTATCGGCGGACAAGTTCCTGCCACCATCAATGGAACCTTCCCCACCAAGTACATGAAGAAGAAGGCCACAGTGACCGTTGTTCCCGTACTGAAGTATGAAGGCGGAGAAGCCATCGGCCAGAGCGCCACTTTCCAGGGCGAGAAGGTTGAAGGCAACGGAACCACTATCAACTACAAGGTAGGCGGAACCTATACAATGAAGACCACTTTCCCCTATCAGGACGCGATGCTTAACAGCGAACTGTATGCTCGTTTCGAGGCTAAGAAGGGAAAGAAGACCGTAAGCATTCCCGAGGTTAAGATCGGTTATGGCGTTGTGGCTACCAGCCAGTTGCTGAGCCGTTGCGCCATCACTCCCGCCATGGCTCCCGACGCTTGGCAGCGTATCATCGCCCACAAGCAGGAGGCCAACATCAAGTTCCTCATCAACGTAGCCACTCTGCGCACCAGCGAGCTGAAGACAGTTAGCATCAAGGAGTTGGTTGCCGTACTGAAGGAAATCAACGACGACCAGGAAACCCGCGCCCTGCAGGGAATCGAGGTTAGCGCATACGCCAGCCCCGATGGTAAGTACAACTTCAACGAGAAGTTGGCTGAGAAGCGTCAGAAGGTCAGCGCCGACTACATGAAGAAGGAACTGAAGAAGATCAAGATGCAGGCTGAGGTTGACACCAAGTTCACCGCAGAGGACTGGGAAGGATTCCAGCAGTTGGTTTCTCAGAGCAACCTGCAGGACAAGGATGTTATCCTGCGCGTACTCTCTATGTATCAGGATCCCGAAGAGCGTGAGCAGCAGATCAGCAACATGAGCGAGGTATACACCGACATCAAGGAAGGTATTCTGCCCGAGTTGCGTCGCGCACGTCTCATCGTTAACTACGACGTAATCGGCCGTAGCGACGAGCAGATTCTGGCTCAGTACAAGGACAACCCTGCCAAGCTCAGCGTTGAAGAGTTGGTTTATGGTGCCAACAAGCTGGTAGCCGACAAGGCCACCAAGAAGGATTGGTACAACACTCTGGTTAAGCAGTTCCCCAGCGACTACCGCGCACTGAACAACTTGGCTCAGATGGCAATTGAAGAAGGCGATGCCGAAACTGCCAAGAAGTACTTGCAGAAGGCTCAGAGCATCAACAAGAGCGCAAGCGAAGTTAACACCAACTTGGGTCTGTTGGCTTTGAAGAGCGGTGATGTTAAGGCTGCCGAGACTTATCTGGCTGCCGGTTCTGGCGCCAACACATTCAACGAGGTTATGGGTGCGCTCAACGTAGCAAAGGGCAACTACACTCAGGCTGCCACCAACATGAAGGGCGCCAAGAGCAACGCTGCCGCCCTGGCTCAGATTCTGGCTAAGGACTACAACAGCGCCAAGAACACTTTGAACAGCATCAAGAACGCAGACGCCATCACCAGCTATCTGAAGGCTGTTTTGGCTGCCCGCACCGGTGACACCGGCGCTCTGGCAAGCAACTTGAAGAACGCAATCCAGCAGGATGCCACTCTGGCTGCCCGCGCTGCCAAGGATCTGGAGTTTGCCAAGTATGCCAGCACCATTAAGGACATTGTGAAGTAAGTGAAGAAACTTCCCCTTTTCATTATTTCCCTACTCACCCTGCTCGGTTGTGGAGGTTCCGCAGGACAATTTCGTCTCTGCGGGGATTTCGACCACCTCGAGCAGGGTGAGTTCTATATTTATAGCCCCGACGGCGGACTGGACCAGTTGGACACATTGCGTCTGAAAGAAGGCAAGTTCGACTATACAGTTCCCCTTCAGGAAAAAGCCACCTATCACATCCTATACCCCAACTTTTCCGAACTGGTCATCTTTGGAGAATCCGGAAAAGTGGTCAAGGTAAAGGGCGACGCCCGAAGCCTTAACGAAGTAAAGGTTAGCGGTACAGAAGAAAACGAAACCTATACCAAATACAGGAAGGAAAGTCTGAAACATTCGGGAAAGCAGCTGGACTCTCTGACAAGAGACTACATCCTGCGCTATCCCACCCTGCAGATGAGCAAATTCCTCCTGAACAAATGCTTCATACAGCCCGAGGAATCCGACCAGCAGATGATGCACGAGCTGTACGACAGCCTGTGCCGCGCCAATCCCAGTGACGTGTTCCTCTCCAACCTTTCCAACGATGTCAGACGCAAAAACACCATCAAGGCTGGTTCACAGATTCCGGCATTCAACCTGACATCGCGCAAGGTGGAACTCAGAAAATTCAAGAACAAGAAGGCTGTAACCAAGGTTATTGACAGTCAGACAGTTTCTGACACCTCTTTCAAGGACAAGCCCCTTCTGCTTGTCTTCTGGGCCACTTGGCGCAGCGGTTCACAGTCCGGTCTGTACAGAGCCAGCAGACTGATGCGCGAAAGCGAGAACAAGATCCAGGCCATCAGCTATTCCCTTGACGTGGAAGACACGGAATTGAAGGCGGTGGAGCGAAGAGATTCCATCGACTATCCCAGCATCTGCGACTTCAAGTGCTGGAACAGTCCCCTGGTACAGCAATGGGGCATACGCGAACTGCCCTTCTTCATCCTCATCGGAAAAGACCGCAAGATTATCGCCACCGGCACCAATTGGGCCAAAGACATAGAACCGCACACAAAAGACTATGTTAGTAAAACTGAATAGCGCAGCCGTTGAAGGCATGCAGGCCACACCTGTTACCATCGAGGTAAATTCGTCCAGAGGCGCCCGTTTTGCCCTGGTCGGCCTGCCAGACAACGCCGTGCGCGAAAGCCATGAACGCATCATGGCTGCCATTCAGAACAGCGGTTACGAATTCCCCACACAACAGATCACCATCAACCTCGCACCGGCAGACATCCGCAAGGAAGGTTCTGCCTATGACCTTCCCATGGCCATCGGCATACTGGCCACAAAGGATCTTGTACAAACCCGACTGTTCAGCCGCTATATGATGTTGGGCGAACTCAGCCTGGATGGCTCAATCCTGCCCATACGCGGAGCACTGCCCATAGCCATCAAGGCTCGTGAGCTGGGATACGAGGGTCTGATTGTACCCGAGGCCAATGTACGCGAAGCGGCTGTGGTAAACAAACTGAACGTCTACGGCGTGCGCCACATGAACCAGGTACTGGGCCACTTGAACGGCACCCACCCCCTGGAACCGGAATTTGTGGACACACGCGCCGAATTCTACGCCCAACAGTATGACTTCGATGCCGATTTTGCTGATGTCAAGGGGCAGCAACAAGTAAAGAGAGCCATGGAAGTGGCGGCAGCCGGCGGCCACAACCTCATCATGATAGGCCCGCCTGGAAGCGGCAAAAGCATGCTGGCCAAGCGTCTGCCCGGCATCCTTCCACCCTTGTCCCTACAGGAAAGTCTGGAAACCACCCAGATTCATTCCGTGGCAGGACGCCTGCCCTCGCAATGCTCACTCATTGCCCAGCGTCCCTTCCGCAGTCCGCATCACACCATCTCTCCGGTCGCCCTCGTCGGCGGAGGACAGAATCCGCAGCCAGGCGAGATTTCCCTGGCCCACAACGGTGTGCTTTTCCTCGACGAACTGCCCGAATTCCAGCGCACCGTATTGGAAGTGCTCCGACAGCCGCTGGAGGACCGCACCATCAACATCAACCGCGCCAAGTACAGCATCAGCTACCCCTGTTCGTTCATGTTCATTGCCAGCATGAACCCTTGCCCTTGCGGCTATTACAACCACCCCACAAAAGCATGCGTATGCAGCCCCGGACAGATTCAGCGCTATCTGAACCGCATTTCCGGCCCGTTGATGGACCGCATAGACCTGCAATGCGAGATAATGCCCCTCAACTTTGAAGAGATTTCCCAAGCCGCGCCCGGAGAATCCAGCGCCGTCATCCGCGAAAGGGTAATGAAGGCACGCAAAATCCAGGAACAGCGCTTCATTGATGTAAAGGGCATCCACTGCAACGCCCAGATGAACGAAAAACATCTTCAGACCTATTGTACCCTCTCTGCCGACTCGCAGCAACTGCTCCGCACGGCCATGGAACGCCTGCAACTCTCCGCCCGCGCCTACAGCCGCATCCTAAAGGTAGCACGCACCATTGCCGACCTTGAATCAAGCGAGCATATCCAGAGCCACCACATTGCCGAAGCCATTGGTTATCGGAACCTGGACAGAGAAGATTGGGCAGAAAGAGGAAAATAGTATTGGAAACTGCGGGTTAGAGGAATTAAAAAACATGAATATTATGAAATACAGAATTTTAATTTTGCTTTCCCTTATGCTTTCATTGGCGGGAAAAGCACAGACAAACGAGATTCAATTGGATGAAGACGGCATTATGCGTGTAGGCGCTC
Source organism: Bacteroidaceae bacterium (assembly GCA_017379075.1). Classification (GTDB taxonomy): domain Bacteria; phylum Bacteroidota; class Bacteroidia; order Bacteroidales; family Bacteroidaceae; genus Physcousia. Next base: position 18,470 of record JAFNXL010000054.1, on the reverse strand, counting down.
CCGTCACGATTGTCACTATCGGAAACAGCATCACAGCAGGCTATAGCAACACATCTGCCTATTGGGCTTGGCCTGCCCAACTGGAACGAATGCTTGGACCCGAATATCAAGTCAAGAACTACGCCGTAAGCGGCACAACCATGAACATACATATCAACTCGTCGTACCGCAATACGGGCAACTACCCCAAAGCCAAGGCCGCAAACCCAGACATTCTGTTCATCGCCCACGGCACCAACGATGCCGTTCCAGGACGGTGGAACCAATGGGGAGAGTTGTTCTGCGACGACTACAAGTCTATGGTGGCCTCATTCCGCGATGGAGGCCGTAACCCCATCATCTACAGCATCATGTCACCTCCCGTTTTCGGTTCAAATAGAGTTGAGCAGAACAAGAACATCGAGCAGCAAGTGCTTCCTCGTGTAAAACAAGTGGCAACCGAGGTGGGGGCGGGAATCATCGACTTCAACACCCCCTTTGTGGGCAGAAACGACTGCTTCCCCGACAATGTGCATCCCAGCGATCCCACAGCGAAACGAATGGCGGAAATAGTGAAGAGTGCGATGCTGCCCCAACAGAAACTTAGCGCCCAGGCAAAAGTGAAGAAAGGCACCGTCATCAGCCCCACTATGGTTGTGGTGGAACCAGGTTCTTCGGCCACGCTGACACCTTCGGCTCCCACAAAGGGTTCATGGCTTTGGAGCGGACCAAATGGATTCACCTCGACAAAGAGAGTGCTGAAATTAAAGAATATAACCTCTGGCGGCGTCTACAACGTCTGCTTCCAGGATGAAGCCGGAAACCGAAGCGTGCTCAACTATCTGGTAAGCGTTCGCGGACAAAAAGCGGGAACCATTACGCCAAACGTCCTTGTAGCGGACAACGGATGGCAGGAAACAGCTACGGTAACGGTGAGACCTGGACAGGATATTAAATTCGGCCCTTCATGCTCTGCTGGAAATGACGAGGGAACATGGAGCTGGCGCGGACCTAACGGTTTCTTCGCTTATGGCAGGGAACTGGTCATCAGTGTCATGACTGCGGCCAAAGCCGGACGCTACGGAGTTACCTTCACGGATGCCCAAGGCCGCCAAACCACTGCCGTGTTTGACGTGAAGGTGGAAGGCGAACTTTATTGCCCTAAACTGGTATGCCATGGCCACAACGAAGACGGCTGGCGACAGACCGACTCCATTGCCGTAAAGCCTGGAACGCCTGTAACCTTCGCCCCACATCCCACTAACGGCAAATGGGAATGGACAGGTCCCAACGGATTCCACTCGAACGAACGCCACAACCAGATTTTCGACTTCAACGAGAAAATGGAGGGCAAGTACATCGGCACCTATACCAACGAAGCCGGTTGCCGCCAACAGTTGGTCGTTACGTTAGTATTAGCGAAGGAAGAAAAAAACAAGAAGTAAAACAAAAAAGGGCTGCATCCACAAAACGGAAGCAGCCCTTTTTCCTTTTTTGGGGACACCATATTGAGAATCGGGAAAACACAGCCAAATAGCGTTGGGGAGAGCTGATTAAACAGGATTTTCAACTGTTTTACAGGCGTTTTCGATTGATGGGTATATAAAAAAAAGAAGGTTGTCATCGCGACAACCAATCTTTTCAATTAACCTTAAAATCTAATACCATGAAAAACACGATGCAAAGGTAGGGGTTTTGCGGTAATGTGCAAACTATTCATGCACAAAAAACCTTTTTGGGGCGTTTTTCTTGATTTATATCATCTCCTTCGGCTTTTCCGTCCTGTAAAAAACGGATTTAACGTGTTGGAGGGTTATTTTCCATTTTCCGGCGCTTCGCCGTTTTTACGCTCTCTTTCCTCCTGTTCCCTGATGGACTCGCGCAAAAGTTCGTCGAAGGTCTTCACACGGTCATAATGCTCCAGTATCTTCTTGGTACGCTTGCGCTTGCGCTCCATCTTGCGCTGCTTGAAGGCAAAGGGATGGGTGATCTTGTCATTCAGTCCCGGAGACCAATTTTCCAGCACATCGCCAAACGACTTTACGCGGGGCTGGCTCTTCTTCCATGCCTCTATGCTGCGGCCGATGGCTTTTGACACCTGCGGCTCGCCGCCCACCACAACCACTTCCTTCAGCGTGTCCGTGCGCAGGGAATCGGCTGCCAGCGTGTCGCGGGCAGTCTGAGGAATGGTGTCGTTCATCATGAAAAGAATGAGCAGCGGAAGCATGGCAAATGGCTATTGGGGATGTTACACCAGCTTGAATACGATGCGGAACTGGCCTTCCTTCCAACTGGTGCTGTTGATGTGGAAACGGCCTATCTCTGAGGTGTTTTCCACATGCGTGCCGATACAGGCACACACGTCATAATCGCCCACGCGCACCAGTCGCAACGTGTCAGAAGCCTCATCGGGCAGGCGTTCCAGACTTACCTCGGCCGGCACTTCGTTGCGGGAGACAAATTCGTAAGAGACGGGCAGATGGGCGTCTATCACCTCGTTTACACGGCGGGCAATCTCTTCCACCTGCTCGGCCGTGGGCTGGGCCGTCAGCTCATAGTTTATCTTACTCTTCTTGCGTTCTATGTGTGCGTTGTTGGAACGCTGGCACCCGAACATCCTCACCATCGTCTGGTTCAGAATGTGCTCGGCAGTGTGCATGGGCGGATATTCCGCCTTATTGTGGTCGTTCAGTTGGGGTTCTTGCATAGGATTTTGTTCATTTTCCACGCAAAAGTAGCAAAAAAGAGCTGAGCGACAAAGCCTTGTCCCATCTTTCCCTTTGAGGATAAGTTTTTTTAACGGAGAAATGCCGCATTGTGTTAAATTTAGTTAAATTTTTCCTTTGCACAGTATTTTGTATTGCATAGTACCATACTTTTACCTACTTTTGCAAGCAGATACACCAAAATCGTTACGAAAATGAACATAGACAACACCAAATCTCAAATGCGGAAGGGCATGCTGGAGTACTGCATACTGCTGCTCATCCACCGCAAGCCCGCGTATGCCAACGAAATCATCAGGCAGTTTCACGAGGCGGACATGATTGTGGTGGAAGGCACCCTGTACCCGCTGCTGACGCGCCTGAAGAAGGACGGGCTGCTGGACTACCAGTGGCAGGAAAGCACGCAAGGCCCACCACGCAAGTACTATTCCCTGACGGCCGACGGCGAGGAAGCCCTGGCACAGCTGAACATCATCTGGAACGAGCTGAACCGCACCGTACAGTTGCTGAGCGAACAAGAACCCATCCAACCCGAAAACATTTAACTCATTAAAGATACATGAAGAAGAATATCACCATCAACCTCTTCGGGCAGCTTTATGCCATTGACGAAGACGCATACCAAATGCTGGAGTGCTATCTGGAGAGCATGAAAAGCTACTTCTCGCGCCAAGAGGGCGGCGAGGAAATTGCCGACGACATTGAACACCGAGTGGCGGAACTGCTCTGGGAACGCCGCGAAGCCGGATCAGAGGCCGTAGACTTGAACACCGTAAAGGCCATCATCAAGCAGATTGGCAATCCATCGGAAATTGACGACTCGGAAAGCGGCCAGGAATATGCCGACAGCAATGCCGAGGGCGAAGACTCCCTGGGCGAAACCTTCAAGAAGGGCGCGTACGCCGCCGGAAAGGCCACCAAGACGGCCATGGGACGGGTGAAGACCCACATCAGCAGCCGCCGTTTCTACCGCGACGAGAACGATAAGATTCTGGGCGGAGTATGCTCCGGACTGGCACAATACTTCGGCGGACAGGATCCCCTGCTGTGGCGAGTGGTTGTGTGTGCCCTTGCCATTTGCTCGCTTGGCATCACCCTCCTGCTGTATCTGCTCATCTGGATTGTGGCTCCCGTGGCCCGCACTCCGGAAGAGAAACTGCGCATGAAGGGAATGGAGGTGAACAGCACCAACCTGAGCGAACAGATCATTGAGGACAACAACGAGGAGAAACTGCCCCGGCGCAACGAGGCCGGCCAAATCATCCGCGCCATTCTGTGGGTCATCATGATTATTCTGATTGGCCTCATCGTAGTACCCCTGCTCCTTGTGGCCGGTTCGTTTCTGTTCTGCATAATCGTCGCCGCTACCATATTCTCCCAATTGGGTTCAAGCATTACCATCGACACTTACCAGCACATCCCCAACACCTCGCCCTTCCTGGGCACAGAACATCTGTGGCTCATCGAGCTGCTGCAGCAAAGCAGCTTTTCCGCTTGGGGATTCCTGATTTCCGGACTGGTGGCCACCGTAATCCCCATCTACGCCTTCATACGGCTGATCAGAAAGAATCCGGACAATAACATGTCCTTTGGCGCAAAAGTGGCGCTCACGCTCATCTGGATTCTGGCCCTTGTGTTCTGTATCTGGTGCTTCGGCATAACCACTTACAATTTCCAACACTTGTAACCGTAAGCTGTACAAGCCATATATTTATTCAGAAAAAAAATTAAGTCATGAAGAAGAACATCAACATCAATCTGTCCGGACAGCTTTATGCCATCGATGAAGACGCGTATCAGATTCTGAAATCCTATCTGGACAGCATGGAAAGCTATTTCTTGCGCCAGGAAGGAGGCAATGAAATAGCCGAAGACATCAAGAACCGCGTGTCAGAACTGCTTTGGGAACGAAAAGAGAACGGCCAACAGGCCGTAGACATGGAAACCGTCAAGGCCATTATCAAGCAGATTGGCAATCCCTCGGAAATTGACGACACAAACTACGGTCACGGGCCAGAGGAGCCAGGCAAGACCAACACTCCAACCCAGGAAAAAGAAAAACGTCATCTCTACCGTGACAGGCAAGACAAGATTCTCGGAGGAGTATGTTCCGGTCTGGCACATTACTTCGGCGGACAAGACCCCTTGCTATGTCGTATAATCACACTGGTGCTCGCCTTCTTGTCTCAAGGAATCATCCCCTTCATTTATGTGGTCATGTGGATTCTTGTGCCGCAGGCAATCACTCCAGAAGACCGCCTGCGCATGAAGGGACTTGAGGTAAACGGTACAAACCTGAGCGAACAGGTATTAACAGACTCGCAAACAGCCCCCACAAAGAACAAACTATCACACAAAATTTTCCGTGTCATTATGTGGACTCTGCTGGTGGCAATGTTGATTTCCTTCATCTGTTCTCTCGCCATATTCATTAACTTTATACCGGGTTTGCGATTTATGTAAGGCCACATAAGGATAGTAAAATGTGCCAGGTCTGAGGCTAAACAAAAAAGAGATGTGATTAGTGTAAAACCGTTTCGGCCCGACACAGACGGCGGGAGGAGGGACACCAGAGTCTTTCCTCCCGTTCTTTTTAGACCTACATGTTAAGGCATTCCTTTTTGAAGATATTGCATGGGAAAAGTTGCGTATTGCCAAAAGAATTGATATTTTTGCAACTGTAAACGTAAACAAATAGAGATAAATGCAGTTGGTGTCGCTTATAGCAGGTATGGGCGGGTTTCCGGGAACAGCGTACTGCGCCATGCCATAACTCTGACCGTATGAATAAGACATGTACCATAAGCCTTGTAACGGCAATCTGCCTTTGTGCATCGTGTCAAACGAACTGGCAAAACCTCAATGGCAAAGCATACACGCTGAAAGGCTCTTTGCGGGCAGACAGCGGACTGGTGGGCAAGGGCCACAAAGAGATAAACGCCTTTATGAATGGATTGGGGTGGAACTACACCGAACACCCCAACATATCGGCCAATGACCACCCCGACGGCAGACACTGCGAAGTTGTCTTTGATAAAGAGCTTGAGCAGTATGTGTTCCGTTTCACACTTCATGCCAATGGCGAACATCTTGACGGTGACCGGGGCAAACGGGACGACCGCCAACGGAACGAGATGAAAAGCCAGACCTCCAGACAATGGCAACATCTGAACGGCAACATCGGCGAGACGCAGGTCCTTAAGTGGAAGTTCAAGCTGCCAAAGGGGTTCCGCCCCAGCACAAAATTCTGCCACATCCACCAGCTGAAAGCCCAAGAGGGGAACAACGGCGCACCGCTGATCACAATAAGCACACGCTGCGACCGCAGCGGGAACAACCGCCGTGTTCAGGTAATCCACACCGGCGACACACGGCAAAGCAGCAAGGGGGTAATCATAGACAACCTTCCGCTAAACGATTTCGAAGACCAATGGATTGAGGTTACCACGCAGATGCTCTACAAGCACGATGGCGCGTTCCGAATAGAAATGAAGCGCGTCCGCGACAATAAAATACTTGTCGACAAGCGTTTTGAACATATCGACCTTTGGCGCACCGGAGCGACAAACATCCGCAACAAGTTCGGCCTCTACCGAAGCTACGGCAGAAAGATGGCAAACGAGGATGACCGTCCCGACAATGGCATAAAGGACGAAACCATAGACCTTGCCGATTTACGGGTTTACGAAAAGGAATAGGTCCGCCCCTTGCTTGCCCCTTTTCAACTGTATAAATCATCGGATGCAAAATTGCAAAAATGCAAAAATGCAAATGTCATCCCCCCACCCCGCCGAGGAATGGACGCATTAAAAAAGGGGCTCGCGGTGAGATGCTGAAATAAATTATTCGCCTTCGCTCATCGAAAACATCTTTTATTTTTTGAATGAGGTATGGTCAGCATGACGTAAGGAGGAAACATGACGCAAGGAGGCAACCGCTCATCCAGAAAAAATGTCAAAATTTGCGAATTCGAACTTTCTAGAAGGTCGCCAAATCGGGGTTTTTCCCTCGGGAGGCGGTACTTTTTTCCTCGCGAGGCAGTAAAAACTGCCAATTTCGAAAAACTTATTAAGAGGTATGTTTTGTAAAAATTTTTACATTTTTTTGCCTGTTTTTATCGCCTATTATTTCGTGTAATCGCTTGGCATCTGCTTTGCATTTTGTCTTGCATCAAGATTGTGGGCAAAATATAGGAAATGCGGATTTGTAGTCAAAAAACAGGTTGATTTTCGGACAAAAATGCCGGTAATGCGGAAAAAGCCATTTCTCGCATTCGTACAGATTATGGGCAACAAGGTGTACGAAAACATGTATTTTGGGCGCAGAAATGGGCAAAACGGGCGAAGGGAGCGCATTATTCGTGCAAATCGGATTGAATCACAAAAGACTAATATTCAATACGTTACATAAAATACGCGAATTTTTTGCGCCAAAACCTTTGCATTGCCTTGCATTTTGCAAAACTTTTTGCAAACCTCTATATGCCTGATTATCTGATGGTTTGAATACACATTTTGCATTTTTGCATTTTTGCATGCAAAAACATATAAGTGGGTACAGCCTATATATATATATATAATAAATCAATAAATGTATTTATTGATTAAATAAGGAGTAAGGGGTGGGGGGTATTTTCTTTGCGTTCTGCAAAATGCAAAAACGCAAAATGCTACACTTCTTTTCAATCAGGACTCTTAACTGGCGAACCGACCTTTGAGGGGATGAGAGGGAATGCCCGGGAAAAACAATCCGCAGCAACCCACCGAAAGGGTCGCTGCGGACAGCGTTTTGTGTCTATTTTGTCTTTTTCTTTCCTGTGAGAGAGAATCATCCTTCCAGCAGGGCCGGGTTCTTCTCAAAGGCGGCAATCTTCTCGCGGATGGACTGCGGCATGCGGATGGACTCGTTCTTCTGGTAGTCGAAAGCCACCATGATGGTCTTGCACTCGCACTTGATGGATTGGGTGCGGATGTTCAGGGCGCGCTGGCAAAGGGTGAAGCTCTTGTTGCCCAGACGGGTGATGGAGGTCTGGATTACAATCTCGTCTGGATAAAAAATGGGAGCCAGGAAGTTGGCGCTCACATTGGCCACCACGATGCCCATCTGCTTGAACACGTCATCGCCAATGACGTCCAGGAAGTATTTTGTCTTGCACATGTCGAACAACGAGAAATAGACCGCATTGTTGACATGGCCGAAAGAATCTACATCAGAAAAGCGCAACTGCGCAGGCATCTGATGTTGCCAGGTGAAATCTGACGGGAAATTGGGTTCCATATTTTTTTTGTTCCTTTTGTGTGTGTTGTTTACTTTTTCCAGATATAGCGGAAGTTGAAGCGGCGGTTGGGAGCCGTGTCTCCGTGCGTGCAGAGAGAGATTACGTTGTCCAGCGTGGTGGGGTTGTCCGCCCACTTGAAGTCGAAGCTCATCTTGCTTCCCTTCATGCCCAGGCTGCTGCGGGGAACAGACATTTCCAGGGCGTTGTCGTTGCGTGCCATCTGCACGGGAGCCACCTCCACCCATCCGTTCATTTCCTTGTCATAGCGGCAAAGCATCTTCTGCGCCACCATGTAGTCATAGCCTCCCCAACCGGTCTGCACGCTCTGGTCCGCGTCAATGAAGAGCAGCATCCAGTTGTTGTCCGTCTCGGGAGAGAGCGTGCCTGCGGTCTCGGCATAGAAATAGAGGTTCTTGCCGTCGGTGGCCACCTTGCTTGCCACAATGTCGTTGCGGCCGCTCTTGTCCGTATAGTGCAGGTCGCCATAGCCGGGATGGTCGCGATGGGCGGTGTCGCCCTTGGTGTCGCGGTAGACCACCTCCAGCGGTTGCCAGTCGGCCATGTTGCCGTCTATGCCAATCTGCGCCAGCCCCTTGTTCTCGGGGATGGGGCGCACACCCTTATAGCGGCGGATGTTCTGCACCATCTGCATGTAATAGTTGTCCGTGTAGCCGCCCTTCATGGGAGCAATGGTGCGGTTGTACTCGGCATTGTACTGGTCCACAAAATAGAAGGGGTTCTTGCGTTCCAGGAATCCGTCGGGGCCGGGAGCGTGTCCGCCGGGATCCAGTCCGCTCTTGTACTTGCCCGCCGTCCACTCGTTCCAGTCGTTCAGATAGATGAAGTCGGGGTCAACCTGAAGCGCCTCGTCCCAGCGTTCCTGGAAGTAGATGCCATAGCGCACGGGGTCCAGACATTCCTTGTTGTCCATGAAAGGCACCTTTGCCTTGATGGGCATGTCGCAGATGTCCAGCTTGGGCTGTCCGCCGTTTCTGGACCAGCTCTTTCCCACGTTGGTGATGGGGTGCTGGGCCGGGGTAACGGACATCTGTTCGTAGCGGCCCTTCCATGTTGCGGCCAGCTGTTCGGGCTTCATTGCGGCCACCTTCTTGTCGTTAAGCTGCAGGCCGAAGGACCAGTTGCCCTCTGTGCCCACATAGCGGTTGCCGGCCCATTCGTAATAGCCCCACCACATATTGCGCAGGGTAAAGAACTGCTTCACCTCGTCCGAATAATCGGCCAGATTCTTCTCGCCGCCGCCCACATTGGCGTCCACACTGGGCGTGGCATTATAGAGCAGCAGAGGCTTTCCGTCCCAGTAGAACCAGAGGTCCTGATACTGGGGATTCTTGTAATATTTGTCGTAAAGCTGGTGCACCACCGTGATGACGTTGCCGTTGAAGGCCCAGAAGCAGAACTTGGGCACCTTGTTGCCCTCTTTCTTCATCTGCGCCATGGTACGCAGGGTCACCGCCCACTCGTCCCAATAGAGCACGGCATTGGTGACGTCAAAGATAATCATGTCCACCCCGGCATCGGTGAGCATGGACATGTCCTTGCGAATTACATACTCGTCCTGGCTGAGGAAGTATCCCCATTCGGGTTCTCCCCAGTGGTAGGAGGATTTGGTCCATGCCGGACTGTCGTTGTTGCGGCTGGCATAGGGATCCTGGGCCAGAACGCGGCTCACATCGGCACGGTATTCCTTTCCGTCATGCAGCCCCTGCGTGTGCCAGGTTACGTAGAAGATACCCACCGTTCGGTCCTTATCGGTCTTCAATGGGGCATCCTCTGATGTGGGCATCACTCGCCCCACTCCATCGGTAGCCACCCAGGTGTCGGGGTAAATGTCCTGATACGCTTGGGGCATGGCTATGCCTGCCATGCCCGTTCCCAGCAAAAGGGTAAGTAGTCTCTTTGTAATCGTCTTCATTTGTGTGTGTGTATTTTTAGATATTAAGGGATTTCCGTCGTTATGCTTCGGGCTGACGGTTGGCACGCTTGCGTTCCAGATGGCCAAGGATAATCTTGCGCATGCGCATGTTCTTGGGCGTAACTTCTACGTACTCGTCCTCCTTGATATACTCCAGCGCCTCTTCCAGGCTGAAGACAGTGGCGGGGATGATGCGTGCCTTCTCGTCCGAACCGCTGGCGCGCATGTTGGTGAGCTGCTTGGACTTGGTTACGTTCACCACCAAGTCGTTGTCATGGACATGCTCGCCCACAACCTGTCCGGCATAGACCTGCTCCTGCGGATCAATGAAGAACTTGCCACGGTCCTGCAGGTTGTTGATGCTATAGGCAAAGGCGGTTCCGCCCTCCATTGAAATCATGGAACCGTTTGTACGGCGCAAAATCTCGCCCTTGAAAGGCTGATAGTCCTTGAAGCGGTGGGCAATGATGGCTTCGCCCTGAGAGGCGGTAAGCATGTTGGTACGCAAACCGATGATTCCACGGCTGGGGATGTTGAACTCGATGTTCACACGCTCGCCCTGGCTTTCCATGCTGACCATTTCGCCCTTTCGGCGCGTTACCATGTCAATCATCTTGCTGGAGAACTCCTCGGGCACGTTGATGGTCATCTCTTCAATGGGCTCGCAGCGCACGCCATCTATCGTCTTGTATATCACCTGCGGCTGGCCCACCTGCAGCTCGTAGCCCTCGCGACGCATGGTCTCGATGAGCACGCTCAAATGAAGCACGCCACGGCCGCTGACAATCCAGCGGTCTGTGTAGCCTTCAGCAAACTCTACACGGAGCGCAAGGTTCTTCTCCAGTTCCTTCTGCAGGCGGTCGTTGATGTGGCGGCTTGTACAGAACTTGCCTTCCTTGCCAAAGAAAGGAGAGTCGTTGATGGTAAAGAGCATGCTCATGGTGGGCTCGTCAATGCTGATGGGGGGAAGGGCTTCCGGATTCTCGTAATCGCAGATGGTGTCTCCGATTTCGAAATTCTCCAGTCCCACAATGGCGCAGATGTCACCGCTGTACACTTCGGTGGTCTTCTGTCGGCCCATTCCGGTGAAAGTATGCAGTTCCTTTATCTTGGTCTTCTCGGCCTTTCCGTTACGATGGATAATGGTAACGTTCATGCCCTCGCGCAAGACACCCCGATGCACTCGTCCCACGGCTATACGGCCGGTGTAGTTGCTATAATCCAAAGAAGTAATCAGCATTTGAGGCGTTCCTTCCAGCTGTTCCGGAGCGGGAATATGCTCCAGGATGGAGTCGAGCAGGAAGGTGATGTCGCCGGTGGGCTGGTTCCAGTCTGCGCTCATCCATCCGTTCTTGGCCGAACCGTAGATGACGGGGAAATCCAACTGCTCTTCGGTGGCGTCAAGGTCGCACATCAGGTCGAAAACCATCTCATAGACCTCTTCGGGGCGGCAGTTGGGCTTGTCCACCTTGTTGACCACCACCACGGGCTTCAGCCCCATCTCCAGGGCTTTCTGCAGCACAAAGCGAGTCTGAGGCATGGGGCCTTCGAAGGCATCCACCAGCAGAAGGCATCCATCGGCCATATTGAGCACGCGCTCAACCTCGCCTCCAAAATCACTGTGCCCAGGGGTGTCAATGACGTTAATCTTCGCGTCTTTATAATTGATGGAAACGTTTTTGGAAAGAATGGTGATTCCACGCTCGCGTTCCAGTTCGTTGTTGTCCAACATCAACTCGCCTGTCTGCTGATTCTCGCGGAAAAGATTTCCGGCCAGCAGCATCTTGTCCACCAAAGTGGTCTTTCCATGGTCTACATGGGCTATAATGGCTACATTTCTGATATTCTGCATACTTTTGCCTTGATAGATGAATATATGTAAAACAGACTGTCTGTTTCTGTGTGCAAAATTACAAAAAAATGCTCTAACGACAAAAAAAAGACAAACCCTTCATCGGATAGTCATATTTTTTTTATAACTTTGCACCCGCATTTCCGGAGCAGTACCCGAAAAGGACATTCAGGCAAGCTGCACGGACAAACAAGTTTAATTCATTTAAAATCAAATTATGTATTTAGATTCAGCTAAAAAGCAAGAGATTTTTACTCAGTATGGACAGGGTGCAGCCGACACCGGTAGCGCAGAAAGCCAAATTGCACTGTTCACTTACCGCATTGCTCACCTGACCGAGCACATGAAGCAGAACCGCAAGGACCACAGCACAGAGCGCGCTCTGACTGGTCTGGTAGGAAAGCGTCGTAGCCTCCTGAACTACTTGAAGGCTCGTGACATCAACCGTTACCGTGCCATCATCAAGGCTTTGGGCCTGCGCAAGTAATCTTCGCTCGACCCGCTGAGAAGAGAATAAAGCTGCATTCCCATCACGGGTTTGCAGCTTTCTTTGTTTTAGCAATCCACATCTCCAAAACATGAAAATGAAAAAACTTATCCCCGATGTGCTGGCCGTGTTGTTCTTCGTGGCCATCAGCGTACTGTACTTCCTGTCGCCCATTCGCGACGGACTGGTGCTTACCGGCCATGACCACAGTGCCGCCATTGGCTCCAACGTGGAAATGGAACAATACCGCAAAGAGCATAACGGCGAGCGTACACGATGGACAAACACGCTGTTCTGCGGAATGCCCACCTATCAGATGAGCCCCTCGTATCCCAGCACACGCACGCTGAGCTATATCGAAAGCGTCTACCAACTGGGACTGCCGGAAGTGGCCGCCTATGTGTTCATGATGCTGCTGGGCTTTTACATTATGTTGCGTGCGTTTGACTTCCGCGTTTGGATGGCAGCGCTGGGCGCAATCCTTTGGGCTTTCAGCAGTTACTATTTCATCATCATCGCCGCCGGACATATCTGGAAACTGCTCACACTGAGTTTCATTCCTCCCACCATTGCCGGTATGGCGCTCTGCTATAAGGGGCGTCACTTGTGGGGCATCTCGCTTACGGGCATCTTCACCGCTCTGCAAATCCTGAGCAACCACGTCCAGATGACCTACTATTTCCTCTTTGTTATGGGACTCATGGCATTGGCATTCTTCATTGACGCCATTCGGAAAAAGACCTTGCGCCAATGGCTGCGCGGAAGCGCCTGCTTCGCCATCGGAGGACTGCTGGGCATCTGCATCAACCTGAGCAACCTGTACCACACCTGGCAATACAGCAAGGAAAGCATGCGCGGAAAGAGCGAGCTGACCCAAAAGACCAAAGACCCCAACGACCAGACCAGCAGCGGACTGGAACGCAGCTACATCACGGCCTGGAGCTACGGCATTGGCGAAACCTGGACGCTGCTCGTGCCCAACACCAAGGGCGGAGCCAGCCAACCCCTGTCACAGAGCAAGACTGCCATGGAAAAGGCCAACACCATGTATGCGCCCATCTATCAGGCATTCACACAATACTGGGGCGAACAGCCCGGCACAAGCGGTCCTGTATATGTAGGCGCCTTTGTGCTTACCCTTTTCTTCCTGGGACTGTTCATTGTCAAGGGTGCCATGAAATGGTGTCTCCTGGCCGCCACAATCCTGAGCATCCTGCTTTCGTGGGGAAAGAACTTCATGGGATTCACCGACTTTTTCCTTGACTATGTGCCCATGTATGACAAGTTCCGCACCGTGGCCTCCATTCTTGTCATTGCGGAATTTACCATTCCCCTGCTGGCCATGATGGCGCTCAAGCGCCTAGTGGACGAACCGGAATGCCTAAGCGGAAAAGACGGCAGCATGCCCCGCATCCACTATCTGACCATCAGCTTTGCGCTGACCGGCGGATTGGCGTTCCTCTTCTGGCTTATGCCCGACACTTTCTTCGGACAATACATGTCCACCATGGACCTGCATTATATGAAACAATACGTTGAGGCAGGCTATATCCCACAGGAAATGATGAGCGGCATCATCTCCAACATGAGCGAGATGCGCCGTGCCATGTTCACATCGGACGCCATGCGCAGCTTCATCATTGTGGCGGCGGGAACGCTTGTGCTGCTGGTTTACCGCTGGGGAAAGATAAAGACCGTGCCCATGGTGGCTTGTCTGATTGTGCTCTGCCTGTTCGATATGTGGGGTGTGAACAAGCGTTACCTCAATGACAACATGTTTGTGCAGCCCCGTCCGCAGGCACAGGATTTCCCAACCTCGCCAGCCGACGAACAGATTCTGCAGGACAAGGATACCTATCATCGCGTACTTAACCTGACCGTCAGCACCTTCAACGACAACACCACATCCTACCACCACAAGAGCATCGGCGGATACCATGCCGCCAAACTGCGCCGCTACCAGGAACTCATTGAGGAACATCTGCAAAAGGAAATGCGACAGGCACAGATGACGGCCATTACAAACGGCTTCAGACTGGACAGCATCTGCACAGACTCCATCTTCCCCGTGCTGAACATGCTTAACATGAAGTACATGATTCTTGCCGGAAAGGACAACGCGAAGACACCCGTTCTGAATCCTGGCGCAAACGGAAACGCCTGGATGGTGGACAACATCGAATATGTGGCCGATGCCGATGCGGAAATAAAGGCTCTGCACGGAATGGACACCAAGCACAGCGCCGTGGCCGACAAGAAGTTTGAAAACGTACTAGGCAAAGCCGTTCCCGGCAGCAAGGGACACATCAAGCTGACCCAATATGCGGCCAACGAACTGGCCTACGAAGTGGATTCGGAAAAGGGTGGCATCGCCGTATTCAGCGAAATATACTACCCCGAATGGACTTGTCTTGTGGACGGAAAGGAGACCGAAATAGGAAGAGTAAACTACGTTTTGCGCGCCATTCGCCTGGAGCCGGGCAAGCACAGCGTGGTGTTCCGCTTCGACCCCAAGAGCATCCACACCACCGAAGCCATCGCCTATGCGGCATTGGGCATCCTGGCGCTGATTCTGCTGCTGCTTTGCGTGCTACCGTTTTATAAGCGCACGAAGCAAGAACCATAAGTGCTGCGCCACCGCAGCCGGCCATCCATAATGATGCGCCATTAGACGCAACCTTTCAACGAGGGATTTACGATGATTCTTGGTCGTAAGTCCCTCGTTCAGATAATCGGTAAGCACCAAACGGGAATTCACAATGGGAAGTTTGCGCTTGGCCGCCTTTTTCATCAAACGGATGCACCAGTCATAATCTGCCGAAAAACGGTATTTCAGATTATACGGCTCGGTGCGGGCCAAGTCTGTACGGACATAAAAGGACTGGTGGCACACCAGCATTCCGCTTAAGAAACTGCGCCAGGTGAGCTTTTCGGGAGCGGAAAGCCTGCGGTGTCTGATAAAACGTCCCTCATCATCCACAAGATCGGTTTCGCCATATACAATGGCAGGGTTTGCACGGTCTCCCTTTATCCATTCCATGCTTTCCACCAGACGAGTGAGTGTCTGAGAGGTTTTCAGCTTGTCGCCCGCATTCAAGAACACGATATAGTCGCCCGTGGCCAACTGAATGGCCTTGTTCATGGCATCATAAAGCCCGTTGTCATGTTCGCAGATCAGGCGGATATTGTGGGGAATCTCCTCATTGGTGTTCTGTTCCACATAGCGCTGTACCAGCAGAAGGGTACCGTCCTTGGAACGGCCGTCAACGATGAGATGCTCCACTCGGGGATAGTCCTGAGCCGCCACACTCTTCAGCGTGCGCGCCAAGGTTGCCTCTGCGTTATAGGTGACAGTGGCAATGGTTATAAGGGGTTTACTCTTCATACAAACTTATATATTGTTGGGCCACGGTGTCCGGATTGTAGGAAGCGGAAGCCTTTTGACGCGCGGCACGGCGCAAATCGCTATCGAGCACCCAGGCCACGCCTTGGGCCAAATCAGCCACATCCTTGTAACGGGCCACATAGCCGTTCTGGCGATGGTCAATCATCTCGGGAATTCCTCCCACCTCGAATCCCACACAGGGCGTGCCCACACTCATGGCCTCGGCTATGGTATTGGGCAGATTCTCCTGCAACGAAGGCGTCACATATACATCGGCCGCGGCATACAGGGCCGCCATGCGCTCCGGGCTGTGCACATAATTTATAATATATACCGGCTGGGAAAAGCTGTCACGCATCCACTCCGCATGCCCGCCCACGATTATCACGTTCAAATGCTGGAGTTCGGCACGCCTGCAGGCTTCTATCAGATAGTCCGCGCCTTTTCGGCGGTCGGCCACCTTGCACGAGCCAAAAAGTATGTACTTCCCTTCCTCGGGCAGTCCGTGCAATCGTCTGGCTTCTGCCTGGTCCATCGGACTGAACACCGAGGGGACGGCATTGGGAATGCTTACCACCCGATGCCCTTGGGTGAGGGCGCTTTTCTCCGCCAAGCCGGCAATCCAGCGGCTGCAGCCCACAAAGGTGATGCTTGCCTGCCGCATGATGCTGAGCTTGCGGGCAAAAACCTTGTAAGACAAGTCCTTTGCAGAAGGGTGGCAGAGCTGGGGGCAGTGGTGGCAATGATGCTGATAGCGGGTACAGTCCACGCTGTGATGGCAGATTCCGGTATAGGGCCACTGGTCATGCAACGTCCACACAATCCGCTTGCCGCTCTGGAAGATTCGGTCCAGCTGGTCCAGGGAGAGGAAACCCTGATTGACCCAATGCAGATGGATGACATCGGCCTCAAGAAAGGCCGGATGGCGGGTGATGTCCGTGCCGGCATTAGCTATGTCCACATACCACAACATGCGTCGGCTCATACGGTTGTGCAACCATATCGCAAGCCGTTCCCAAACGAACTTCAGCCGCAAGACGGGCGACTGGGGAAGGGCCGTAACCCCCTCGTGCGGAGCGGCACAATCGCGCACCAGCATGCGGGCATCCGTCCCGTTGGCACGCAAGGCATCCATCAGGCGCAGCGCCGCAATGGCCGCTCCACCTCCAGAGGCACTCGTATTTACAATCAGCACTTTCATCTTTCACTCGGTTTTCCCTATCCTTGAATCTTTACTCAAAAGCAGCACAAAAGTATGAACATTTTACCAATTGGACAAAGGGAATGGAATATTATTTCCCGAAATCGGCCCCGTGCGCAAACCTTTCGCCTTATTGGGGCTTGCTCTTGGCCCTGCGTTGGCGGTAGGCGGTTTTTGTCTCGTCGATGATGGCGTTGAGGCGGCCGATATAGCGGGCGGTGGCCTCCGAAGGATGACAGACGCTGTGGCAGAAGGCCAAGGTGGTGATGTAGCGGTAGAGCGCGTCCGACTCGTCGCGCAACTTGCGCACTGTGACGGGAACGGCGGCTGCGCGCGTCTGGGTGCGGCTGGCGACAAGAGAGCTGTAGCGCGCGTTCACATCGGCCAGTTCTGCCACATGGGCGTCAAGCCCGAGGGTCTTCACATGGCCGGCGTTCTCCTCCTTGCCAAGGTCGAGGAGCATGGCTTCGATGATAACAGTAACCTGCACGGCAGGAAGGCGGTAGAACCCCACACTGGGTTTCAGCACGGGATAGAGCGCCCGCCCGGCGCAAGCAATCTCCTCATGCGGAAACTCCTGCGCGGCGCGCACAGCCTTGATGACATACTGGCCCAGCTTCACGCGCCGCAGCCTGAGCCGCTCCAGCTCGTCCGTCTCGGGAGCGGCAAGGTTGCGCCCCACAGCATCCAGCAGCTTCTCCAGGCTGCGGGCAAGATGCTCCACCGCCTCAAGCTCAACCCCCAGCGCCTCGGGACCCTCTTCAACGGTGAGCGCATGGATGCGTCCAAGCAAATTTGCATATTCGGCCAGATTGAGCCTGTCCAGCAACGGTTCCTTCAGCTTTACAATCTTTCTCATAATTTTCGGTGTTGCGTAGCGCAAATGTGTTACTACATTATCATTTTACATGCTTATACCTTGCAAATATAGTAAATCATTTCGATATTACAATAATATAAATAGGCAATATAGTACCACATTCTTATTTTTCAGGCCTACAAACACAGAATGTAGTATCCGATTATCATTTTTCAACCTATCAGAAGCGTGGAAATACGGAAAATCGGCCTACAAGCAGTGCAAAGGTCTGCTTTTTGGGGTATCAACCATTTGTATGATTCATCAGAACGTCGTAACTTTGCAAAGCGTTCAAAACGACACGCACAAATGCACCTTTAATAGCCAACAGCCATGCAAATACAATATCAGACACCTCCAATCGAAATCTGGCCCCACGAAGTTCCGGGAGGCGGCAAACCCAAATCGCCGGCAGAAATCAATCCGGAAAACGGACACATCATCCAAGTCAGCAACCCCACGATGGAGCGGTTCCTGCCCAAGGCGGAAAAGGACCTGCACCAGTCCATCATCGTCTGCCCGGGAGGAGCCTACCAGAAGCTGGCCTATCGGCACGAGGGGGTGGAGGTAGCCCAATGGCTGGCCGGGCTGGGCTACACCGCCTATGTGCTCGCTTACCGCATTCCCGGCCAGCGGGAAGGCGCGTTGCAGGACATCTTCCGCGCCATCCGTCTGGCACGCAGCATGGGAGCCGAAAAAGTAGGCATCCTCGGCTTTTCTGCAGGCGGACACCTTTGCTGCGGAGCCGCCACCCGCTGGACGGAAACGCT
>JAFNXL010000004.1 GCA_017379075.1 Bacteroidaceae bacterium | reverse complement strand
GCGGTTTCAATCCCGAGAAGATTGGTGTCATCTCCATGTCGGCCGGCTCCCACCTGGGCCTGCTGCTCGCCACGTCTTCACAGACTCCGGCCTACGAGGCGGTGGACAAGCTGGACACCACGTCCTGCCACATCAACTGGGCCATAATCAATGCGCCGGCCTACGGCACCACCGATGCCGAGAGCGGCACGCCCGCCACCCGCCAGGGCTATGGCAGCGACGTGAAGCTGAGCAAGGTGTTCAAGTTTGACAGCCGCACCTGCCCCATGAGCCTCCACCACGGCGGAACGGACATCTATGCGCCCCAGACCTCCACACTCGTCTACCGCCAGCTGCGCCGCATGAAGGTGCCTGCCGAGCTGCACCTCTATGCCGACAAGGGCCACGGCGCCTTCGGACTGGAGCGCGGCATCGAGTTCATGCGCCAGATGGGCTTCATCACACCCCTTGAGAAGGAAGAAAAGCTGATGGACAGATTCCCCAGCGACGAGCACCGCGCCTCGCACACCAAGGCCAACATCTGGCCCGAGGGAAAGATGCCCGACGTGCAGCCCGAACAATGCACCCCCTACATGGAATGGCACATGCCCAAGCAGCTCAAGACAAAGGCCATACAGATTATCTATTCCGGCGGAGCTTATACGGGCAACGACCCCGACGGCTTTGAAGTGGCTCCCGCCCGTCGCTACCTTAACGAAAAGGGAATGGCGGTGGTGACGCTCAAGTACCGCACTCCCCGCCCCACAACCGGACTCGCCAAGCACACCACCGCATGGCAAGACCTCCAGCGCACCGTCAAGCTGGTAAGGAAAGAGGCCGAATCGCGCGGACTCGACCCCAACCGCATCGGCATCATGGGCTGCTCTGCCGGAGGCCACCTCACGCTGATGGGCGTAACCTCATCGCGCCACCAGTCATACTGGCCCATTGACGACACAGACAAGCTTTCATGCAAAGTGCAGTGGGGCGTGGGCATCTATCCCGCCTATGCGCTTACAGACGGACTTGACAGCCCCAACAGCGGCGGCGGAAACGAGGACGACGCCGTGCTGGCCCCAGAATTCTCCTTCGACCTGGACACCGCCCCCATGGTGTTCGTCCACGGCGACGCCGACGGATGGGCGGCCATGAATTCGGTGAAGACATGGGAAAAGATGGTGCAGATGGGCATACAGTCCGACCTCCACACCCTTGCCACCCGCAACCACTGCTTCCAGAACTCGGCAGCGCCCGGAACCGGCAGCTACACCTATATGGACCGCATCTGGGAGTTCCTCACCGCCAAGGGATTCAACAAATAATCTCTCCAGGGCTTAAAACACCCCTAATGGGACGCTTCTTCACGGGAGCGTCCCATTTTTATTGGCTCCAAAAGGACTTCGGACGCTATAATGAAATATTTTTCGTACCTTTACATCCCAATTACAAACTATCAGAAAAGGAAGATGATAAAATCGCTCACTTCGCTGCGTATGCTGTTTGCGCTTATGGTATTCGTCTCGCACTGTAATATCGTGAGTGGCGTGTTTGACGTACATCTGATGACGGAGGGATATGTGGGAGTGAGTTTCTTCTATGTGCTGAGCGGCTTCATCATCGCCTACAGCTACGACAAACGGTTTCAGCTGGGAACGGTGACGAAACGCGAATTCTGGGTGGCCCGCGTGGCCCGCATCTATCCTTTGCATTGGCTCATGCTTATGGTTACGGCAGCGCTGGGCACCTATACGCTTGCCAACGGCTGGTGCGACTGGCTCCGGCATTTCACGCTGAATGCCACGCTGTGCCAGGCCTACGTCCCCGATGCGGGTTATTATTTCTCCTTCAACAGTCCGTCGTGGAGCCTGTGCTGCGAACAGCTCTTCTATTTCTGCTTCCCCTTCCTTGCCCCTCTGCTGCACAAGCCGCGCACGCTGATGGCACTCTTTATGCTGAGCGCCATGGCTGTTGTTGTGGGGATGGGTATCACTGGCGAGGGCATGGCCAGGGATATATGGTATGTCAATCCCATTGCCCGGTTCCCCGATTTCCTGTTGGGAATGCTGGTTTACACTGCTTCGCAACGCAAGGCGAATGCTGTACCCAGCCGCAGCTATGCCACATGGAGCGAAGTGGGCGCACTGGTGTTGTTTGCGACATTCTATGTGCTTTCGGCCAATGTGCCGAAGGTGTACCGCTATTCGTGCTACTATTGGTTGCCCGTAGCATGTGTGGTCTACGTGTTTTCCCGCCAGCGAGGAGCCTTGTCAAGAGCGCTCGCATGGCGTCCGTTCGTCTGGTGCGGTGAGATAAGTTTTGGCTTCTACCTTATCCATCATTTGCTTTTCAGACTCTATGTAGAAGCCGACCGTCACCTGTCCTTGCCTTTTCCGCCTTATGTGGCTGTGGGCGTGGTCTTGACCGCCACTTTAGCGCTCAGCGCAGCCTCGTTCTATGGGTTTGAAAGGCCTATGAACAAATTGGTGAAGCGTTTTTTGAGCAAAAAGTAGATTTTCCGATTCATAAGGGTTGCGTTTCAAATTGAATTTTGATTTTCCAGGTATGTGAAAATAGAATTTCATTTTGAAATTGGTGTTTTACACTATGCGGAAATGGAATTTCAACTTGAAATTGTTATTTCACACTATGTGGAAATGAAATTTCATTTTGAAATTGATGTTTCACACTATGTAAAAATAGAATTTCAACTTGAAATTGATACTTCGCACTATGTGAAAGTGGAATTTCAACTTGAAATTATTACTTTATACTATGCGGAAGTACTTTTTCGGATTGAAATGACGATTTCGAGCGGCAGGAAGTGGCTCTTGGAGGCACGGCATGGCTTTTTCTCCGGTGGTTTATGGGAAAATTGCCCACGAAAAGGGGATTCGGGAGGCGGAAAATAGTCGGGAAGGCTTAGGAGCGCCCCCGCGGACGGCCGAAAACACTGCTTGCAGAACTCGACAGCGCCCATTTTTATTATATGGATGATCCTCAAAGGTCATCCTGAATTTAGTTCAGGATCTCACCGCGAGTCGTTTCTATAACCTCACCGCGGACAGATGCTGAAATTTGCGGATAAGCGAGAGTAGAGCCAAGCTTGCTTGAGCTATACCGAACGTGAGCAAATTGAACGAAGTTAAACAAGTTCAGCATGACGGGGTGGTGTGAGGCGTAATCAATACGTCATCCTGAGGCTATCGTCTTTTGTTATATAGAAATAGGGTGTCCAATTGTTGTACCATATATTAATAGAACAACATAAACGGACCGGCAGAAGGTTGATTTTCTGCCGGTCCGCCTTGGATGTTATTTGAATCCTGTTTCTGCTTACTTGATGTACTCAGCCAGGTCGGTCAGACGCATGTCGCCCTTGCGCAGGAAGGTGTCGTGCATGGCGAATGCGGCGCTGAGCGCGTGCTGGGTGTGGCCGCCGTTCTTGCTGGCATACTTCAGGTAGTCCTGGAGCATGGGGCGATAGTCGGGGTGTGCCACCTTGATGAGTTCCTGTGCCTTCTGCATGTCGCTCTTGTGGCGCAGGTCTGCCACTCCATACTCGGTGATGACGGCATCGATGAAGTGGTTGGTGTGGTCAATGTGGCTGGCAAAGGGAACAATGCTGCTGATGGCGCCCCCCTTGGTGGTTGAGCCGCAGGTGAAGATGCTCAGATAGGCGTTGTTGGTGAAGTCTGCGCTTCCGCCAATACCGTTCATCATCTTGGTTCCGCAAATCTTGGTGCTGTTCACATGGCCGTAGATGTCCACCTCGATGGCGGTGTTCAGAGAGCAAACGCCGATGCGTGAGATGACCTCGGGGCAGTTGCTGATTTCTGAGGGGCGCACCACCAGCTTGTCCTTGAAGAAGTCCATGTTGTCATATACGTCCATCAGGCACTCGTTGGTTACGGTGAGCGAACAGGTTGACGCGCTCAGCACGCGGCCCTGCTTCATCAGCGCCACGGGTGCGTCCTGGAGCACCTCGGTGTAGATGTTGAAGTTGGGCACCTCGGGACACTGGCCCAGTGCGCCCAGTACGGCGTTGGCGCCAGAACCCACACCGCTCTGCAGGTTGAGGAAGGTCTTGGGGATGAGTCCGCTGCGCAGGTTGGACAGCAGGAAGTCTGCCACGTTCTGTCCAATCTGTGTGGTGATGGGGTCTGCATCCTTGAATCCGCGAGCCTCATCGGCCACGTCACACTCAATCACACCCACAATGCGGTCTGCGTCCACCTCGATGTAGGGCTTGCCAATGCGGTCGCTTGCCTTTGAAATCATGATGGGGGTGCGGAAGGGGTGGTCCTCAATTTCATATACGTCGTGCATTCCCATGCTCTTGGGGCTGTGGAATGCGTTCAGTTCAATGATGATACCGTTCTTGGCCAGGCGGCAAACGGTGGGGCTGATACCGCCGGCAGCGGTCAGATAGATGTGGCACTTGCTGCCCACCTTCTCAATGGCGCAGGCCTCGATGATGGCCCAGTCAATCTGTCCCAGATAGCCCTGACGGAGCTGGGTGGCCAGGTTGGAGAGGTTGAGGTCGCTGTATGCCATCTCGTTCTGGTTCACGCGTTTGCGGAAGTCGGCATTGGTGGTGTAGGGAGTACGGAAGTCGATTGCCTGTGCGTTGGCAAGCATTCCGTCGCAACTCTGGCCTGTGCTGGCGCCAGAGAAGATACTGATCTTGAAGGGGCGTCCGGCTGCGTGCTCGGCTTCGGCCTTCTTTGCAATCTCTGCGGGGGTGCACTTGGGTGCTCCTGCGGGTGTGAATCCACTCAAACCGATGGATTGTCCGTTCTCAATGAGCGAGGCGGCTTCGGCTGCGGTGATTTTCTTGAATTCCATAAGATTTTTTTTATTTAAATGTATGGTGTATATTATATATAATGTGTTCCAGGGCGCAAAGTTACATCAATTTTCAGCAATTAACGGCGATTGTGCCTTTTTTTTTGCCTAAAGTGCCTGAATGACGGCATTTCCGAACAGTTTTCCGTAATTTTCCCACATTTGTGCGGCAAGAGCGTCCACTGTTGTGCCTCTGACCTGCGCAAGGCGTTCATAGACAAGGCCGACGGGCACATCCTTGTCGTCCGTCTCGGCAAGCAGACGTTCCGGCGGGCAGGTTCTCGCGCTTTCCTCGTTGAAGAGCGTGCCGAAGGAGAGATACCAGCCGTGCTGCAACAACTGCCGCATCTGCTGGGGCTTCCCTCTGAACCCGTGGCATATCCAGGGCATGGCGGCACGGAGTTCCTTCTGTATGGAGAGCATTTCCGCATGGGCCTTCACACAATGGAGGATGAGCGGAAGGCACAGTTCCTCGCTCATGAGCACCTGTCTTCTGAACATACGCATCTGCACCTCCCATGGCGTGCGGCACAGGCGGTCAAGGCCACATTCGCCCAACGCCAGCCATTCGCCTTGCGGCAGCGGGGCATCCTGTTCCTCGCAAGCGTTCCAGGGGTGTATGCCCCAGGTGTGTACGCCCTGCCGCAATACAGTTTCGCCGCAAAGGCTGCCGTGATGGGTATGAAAGTCTATCAGCGTCATGGCACAGGGTCATATCCATGTCCGCCCCAGGGATGGCAGCGGAGCAGCCGCCTCACGGCCAGATACAAGCCTTTCAGGGGGCCATGCTTTTGCAGCGCCTCAACGGCATACTGGCTGCAAGTGGGGGTGAAACGGCACGAGGGGGGTGTGAGCGGCGAGATGCAACGCTGGTAAAAGCGTATGGGAAGGATGAGCAGGCGGCTCAGTGCGTCAGCAATTCTCTTCATAGATGCGCTGCAGAAGGTTCTGAATCTTGGCGGCAACCACTTTGGTGGGGAAAAGTTCACGGCTGAGCCACAGGAAGGCAATGTGCATTCCCTTTTCCTGAAGGGGTTCCAGGATGGACTTGTTCAGTCTGTAGGCTTCGCGTATCTGCCTCTTCACACGGTTGCGAAGGACCGCCCGCTTGAAATGGCGCTTGGAAACGGAAACCAGGATGCGGATGCCCGGTGTCTCCACGGGCATATAGACCACACGAATAGGATAGGCGGCCATCGAACGATGTCCGCCTTGAAAAAGTTCCTCAATGGCAAGCAGGCTGCACAGCCTTTCGTGCTTGCCCAGGGTATGTCTCTGTAATTTAGTCTTCTGTTCCATTGTGTCGGGCCACATAATCCTGCAAGGCGGCCGTGATGCTGGGGAACTGGGGAGAGGGTGCTTCCAAATCTACGCGCAGACCGGCGTCCTTTGCAGCCTTAGCCGTGGTGGGGCCAAAGGTGCCAATGGCGGTGTCGCCCTGCTGATAGCCAGGGAAGTTCTTCATCAGGGAAGAGATTCCGCTGGGGCTGAAGAAAATCAGCATGTCATAGTCGAACGGCTCGTCCTTGGCGAAATCGTTGCTGACGGTGCGGAACATTACAGCCTCGCTGTGGTTGAGTTTCTTTGCATCCAGCATGTTGGCAAAATCATCGGTGTGCTGGTCGCTCTGGGGAACGAAGTACTTCTCGTTCTTGTGCTTCACCATCAGGGGGATGATGTCGTCAATCTTGCCGGTGGTTCCGAAGAACACCTTACGCTTGCGGTACTGAACGTATTTCTGGATGTACAAAGATACGGTCTCGGTAATACAGAAGTACTTCATGTCATCGGGGATGGCCACACGCATTTCCTTGCATAGCTTGAAGAAATTGTCAATGGCATTGCGGGATGTGAACACCACGGCAGTGTGATCCAGAATGGACACCTTCTGCTGACGGAATTCAACCGGAGTGAGCGCCTCAATCTTGATGAAAGGACGGAATACAATTTCCACATCGAGTTTTCGCGCAATGTCAAAATAAGGAGATTTCTCGGAAGTTGGCTTAGGCTGTGAGACCAGAATCTTTTTTATCATAAATGTCCTAAAATATTACAATCAGACTGTTTGTTATTCGAGTTAGTGTAGTCCAGATAACCACCATCGGAATGATTTCCAAGGCGCAAAAGTACACAAAAAAATGGAATAGACAATACAAATTGTTGAATAAAATGCGGAATGTCTTAAATAGCAGTAAACTTTTAACAAAAGTGAATAAAAACAGTATGATATAGAAGCTTTTTTGATCTGAAATATTGAAATACACCAAAATCAAAAGAAGGGGAAAAAGCAGGACGGTTTCGGAAAAAATGAGGTAAGAATACGCGTTTTCCCACTTCCTCCGTTTTTCTTTGTCAAAAAAAATGCAGTTCACAAATTTGTACAGCATGTTTTTTGTTCCGAAAAAGAACAAAATGCAGATGATATAATATCCTATCAGGACATGGGGTGAAAGCTGACCCAGGAACACCTGCAGCGTGTTTTGGGAATGACCGTAGAAGATGAGGGCATACATCAGACTGAGGATGACGGTCATGAAAAGGCTGTAACGGTTTTCAAGACTGGTGCGGACCTCGTGTACCGATGAGGTTTCGGATGCGGAGATGTTCAGAAACTCCTTTGTGCGGATGACAATGAAACGCCAGATATAGCGCACAAAGAAGCCAAGGAAAATGAAACTGCACAGCAGCGTTCCGGTTATCCATTCGTCGTTGCGCAGTTCGTAGGGACGGGGATCGCCACTGTATCCGGGCGTTTCCGCCTCAATTTCGGGATGCAGGAAGGGGTTCCCGTCAAAGAATCCCATGGTGTAACACTTCTGAATGCTGTCCAGCTGGGGAATAAGGCTGCGTCCGCGCATGCCGGGCAGGTTCAGTGTGTCCGGACGGGTGCTGAGGAAGCGTTCGCGGACGGGCAAATTGGCCTGTATGGCTGAATCGAGCTGCGAGGGAGTGGCATCCGGCATGCTCTGGGCAATGCGCCACACACTGAACGGAGCAAGTGCGCCAGAGGCACCGGCAGAATCAGCCGGTGCCTCCAGTTTCAGTGTGTCGATGCCGATGGTTTTCATACGGCCGCGAATCTTCTTACATTAGTGTCCCACATAGGGGTGGACGTGGCCAGCTGCACGGCCTCTTCGGCTGTTTGTGCAACGCGCCATATCTGCAGATGCTCCTTGCGCATGAACTGCTCTTCGGCAGCCTGTTCCAATTGTTGGAGCAGGGCGTTGTAGTAGCCCCTGGTGTTCAGTATGACAATGGGTTTGAGATAAAGCCCCAGCTGCTTCCATGTGATAAGCTCGAACAGTTCGGCCATGGAACCGCATCCTCCGGGCAACACAATGGCGGCATCACCTGCCTCGGCCATCTTCTGCTGACGGATGTGCATGTCGGGGGTTTCTATGATTTCGCTCATACCCTGATGGCACCAGCCTTCCGCAATCATGAAGCCGGGAATGATGCCCACAGCCCGTCCGCCGGCTTCCAGACAACCGTCGCTGCTGGCCTTCATCAGCCCCATGTTGCCTGCTCCGTTGATGAGTGTAATGCCCGCACGGGCAAGCAGCTGACCCACCTTGTACGCCTCTTCCATATAGGCGGGATCAATCTTGGAACTGCTGGCGCAATAGACTGATATACTGCTGACGTTCATCGGTTTTACAGATTGAAGTGTTCCTTGATGATGTCCACGTGGTCAAGCTTTTCCCAGGTGAAGAGTTCCACCTCTACACTCTTCTTGCCGCAGTTGTAGTTGGAGTCGAACACCTTGGTTACCCAACGGGGCTCACGGCCCATGTGACCATAGGCTGCCGTCTCTTCGTAAATGGGGTTGCGCAGTTTCAGACGCTGTTCAATGGCATAGGGACGGAGGTCGAATATTTCCTTTATCTTCTCGGCAATCTCGCCATCGGTAAGGGTGGTGTGAGAATGGCCGTAGGTATTGACATAGATACTAACGGGTTCCGCCACACCGATGGCATAGCTGAGCTGCACCAGCATCTCGTCCGCCACACCGGCAGCCACCATGTTCTTTGCAATGTGGCGTGCGGCATAGGCTGCACTGCGGTCCACCTTGGAGGGGTCCTTTCCACTGAAAGCGCCACCGCCATGGGCACCCTTACCACCGTATGTGTCCACAATAATCTTGCGTCCGGTCAGACCGGTATCACCGTGGGGGCCTCCGATAACAAACTTGCCGGTAGGGTTGACATGATAAGTGATGCTGTCGTTGAACAAAGCGAGTACCTTGGGACTGTGGATGCCTGCGAGTACACGGGGCATGAGGATGTTGATTACGTCGCAACGGATCTGTTCCACCATCTGGCGGTCTGCCTCAAGCTGTGCTTCGGGCGTATTGTCTGCGGGAAGGATGAACTCGTCGTGCTGTGTGCTCACCACAATGGTGTCGATGCGCACGGGCGTGTCGTTGTCGTCATATTCTATGGTCACCTGGCTCTTGGCATCGGGGCGCAGATAGGTCATCTGCTTTCCTTCGCGACGAATTTCTGCCAACACCTGCAACAGGCGGTGAGAGAGGTCGAGCGAAAGGGGCATGTAGTTCTCTGTCTCATTGGTGGCATATCCGAACATCATACCCTGGTCGCCGGCACCCTGCTCTTCGCGGTTCTCACGGTCCACGCCACGGTTGATGTCGCCACTCTGTTCGTGAATGGCAGAGAACACACCGCAGGAATTGCCCTCGAACATGTACTCGCTCTTGGTGTAGCCGATGCGGTTGATCACCTCGCGGGCAATGCGTTGCAGGTCCACATAAGCCTGTGTCTTAATTTCACCAGCCAGCACCACCTGGCCTGTGGTAACAAGCGTCTCGCAAGCCACCTTTGATTCGAGATCAAAGGCCAGAAGTTTGTCCAGAACGGCATCGCTGATTTGGTCGGCCACCTTGTCGGGATGACCTTCGGAAACGGATTCAGAAGTAAATAAGTAACCCATGATTAATGTAATTTAATTTTTGAGAAATTAATAATTAATAATGGGAAAGAGTTTGGGGTAACAATGCAGTCAAGCCACGAAGACTTGTTTTTTAGCATTTTTTTGAGTGGTTGCAAGCAGCCCAAATCTATCCACATTTTGTTTTCGGCTGCAAAGGTACGAATAAGTGAGCGAAATACCAAGCTTGCTTGAGAATTTCCGAGCGAGAGTACCTTCGGCGGAACGCCAAAGTACGACTAAGTGAGCGAAAAACCAAACTTGTTTGGGATTTTCAGAGCGGAAGTACCTTCGGCGGAACGCCAAAGTACGACTAAGTGAGCGAAAAACCAAACTTGTTTGAGGTTTTTCAGAGCGGAAGTACCTTCGGCGGAACGCCAAAGTACGAATAGATGAGCAAAAAATCAGAATCACTACATATTCCCCAAAAAAACAATGAACGTTGAGCGAATCACTCAACGTTCATTGCTATATAGGGAGAGGGTCTTCAAATCGTATATTTCCGCTCGTCCTCCAAAATCTCCTCCAAAGGCTCCATCACAAAGTTGCGTTCGTGCATACGGGGATGGGGAAGGATGAGCCGTTCGTCGCAGATTTCCACATCGTCATACATAAGCAGGTCAATGTCAATGATGCGATCCTCGTACACTCCGTCCACGGTCTTACGTTCGCGTCCCAGTTCCCTTTCAATCCGCTGTGTTTCCTCCAGACAGCGATGGGGAGAAAAATGAGTATGCACCAGGCAGACCACATTGATGAAACGGTTTTCGGAGCGGAAACCCACGGGCGTGGTCTCCATGAACGTGGATATGCGGTACACGGAACCCACCTGCTCGTCAATCATTTCAATGGCCTTTTGGATGTTCTGAATCCGGTTGCCCAGGTTGCTCCCCAGGCCAAGATAAAGTTTGTGCATGAAGCGGAATCAGTCTTGTATAATTAGCATTGCGTCACCGTAAGTACCGAAACGATAGCGGTTTTCAGGATCGTTCTCGTTGAATCTGAACGCCTCGCGATAGGCCTTCATCATCAAGTCGTATCCGCCGAAAGCACAGGCAAGCATAAGCAGAGTGCTGTAGGGCATATAGAAATTGGCCACCATAGCATCGGCCAGGCAGAAGTCATAGGGAGGGAAGATGAACTTGTTGGTCCATCCGTCATACTCCTTTAAGCGGTTGTCCGCGCTGACGGCAGTTTCAAGGGCGCGCTGCACGGTGGTACCCACCGCCACCACACGATGTCCGTTCTCCTTGGCACCGTTGATGATGTCGCATGCTTCGGCTCCCACATGCATTTCCTCACTGTCCATCTTGTGCTTGCTCAAATCCTCCACATCAATGTCGCGGAAGCAGCCCAATCCGCAGTGCATGGTGATGAAGGCGCTTTCAATGCCTTTGATTTCCATCATCTTCATGAGTTGGGGAGAGAAATGAAGGCCAGATGTGGGTGCTGTGACAGCTCCTTCGTGCTTGGCGAAGATACACTGGAAATCCTCCAAATCCTCGGGAGTGGCAGGACGCTTGATGATTTCCTTTGGCAGGGGAGCCTCGCCCAAAGAATAAAGGTTGCGCTTGAATTCCTCGTGCGGTCCGTCGTAAAGGAATCTCAGCGTGCGGCCACGGCTTGTGGTGTTGTCAATGACTTCAGCCACCATTGAATCGTCCTCACCGAAATACAGTTTGTTGCCGATTCTAATTTTACGTGCAGGGTCCACCAGCACATCCCACAGGCGCATTTCCCTATTCAGCTCGCGCAGAAGGAACACCTCGATTCTGGCACCGGTTTTTTCCTTGTTGCCGTACAGACGGGCAGGGAACACCTTGGTGTCATTGAACACAAATACGTCCTTGTCATCAAAATAGTCAAGGATACAACGGAACGATTCGCGATGTTCGATGACACCGCTCTTGGCGTGAATCACCATCAGACGGCAATCGTCACGGAAGGGAGTAGGTTCCTGTGCAATGCGGCTTTCAAGCGATTTCTTGGCAGCCGAGTCTGAAAAAGGATTGAATTCTGAAAGCTTCATATAGTGTGTGGTTTTATTTGTCGTCTTGGGTATTTGTTGTCTCAGTCTCAATGGTTTGTTGGTCCAGCCATTCCTGGAAGTGCTCAATCTGCATACATTGTTCCACGCATACGTCGCCCACCTTTGTGCGTCTCAGCGCTGTCAGGTGCGCTCCGCTCTGCAGAGCTACCCCGATGTCGCGTGCCAGCGCACGGATATAGGTTCCCTTGCTGCACACCACGCGTATGGTCATCTGCATGGTCTGTGGGTCAAATTGTTGCAGTTCAATCTCGTCAATGACCAGAATCTTGGGTTTTATGTTGACTTCCTTTCCTTTTCTGGCCAAGTCGTATGCCCGCTTGCCATCCACCTTGCAGGCGGAATAAGAAGGCGGCACCTGTTCAATGCGGCCAACAAAGCCAGCCAGCACACCCTCTATGGCATCCTGCGTGATATGCGCTGTAGGATAAGTGGCGTCAATGGCAGTCTCAAGGTCAAAAGAAGGCGTGGTGGAACCCAGTTGCAGAGTGGCCACATATTCTTTGGTATGCGCCTGCAGCTCGTCAATGCGCTTGGTGGCCTTTCCCGTACACACGGTGAGCAGACCCGTGGCAAGCGGATCCAGCGTGCCGGCATGACCGACCTTCAGTTTCTTTACACCCAACTTCTTGCACAATGTCCACCTGACCTTGGCCACCAGATTGAACGAAGTCCACGTATAGGGCTTGTCAAAATATAGAACTTCTCCTTTGATGAAATCCATGAATGTTTCTGTTTATCCTAAAATGAGTACCAGCAATCCGGCCAGGGCGCAATAGATTCCGAAATAGATGAGTTTGCACTTCTTCACCAACGAAATCATCCACTTGCAGGCAAAACAGCCCGAAACAAATGCTGCGGCAAAACCTACCAGCAACGCCGAAACCGGTGTGGCGGCCTCTGCTCCGCTGGCAGCAAGCTGTTCAGCACTGGGGAAGAATATGTCCTTGAAGTCGAGCAGCGCTTCGCCCAAAATGGGGGGAATCACCATCAGGAAAGAGAACTGCGCCAGCGTCTGCTTGCTGTTTCCCAACAACAGACCGGTGGCGATGGTGCTTCCGCTACGGCTCAGTCCGGGCAGCACGGCCGCAGCCTGCGCCAGTCCGATGATGAAAGCGTGGAGCGGAGAAATCTTTTCTCTCTGTCGGGGCTTGGCATAGTGGGTCAGCGTGAGCAGCGCCGCCGTAACCAGGAGACACACTCCGACAACCGTGTTGCTGCTGAAGAGCGCTTCCACCTGCTCCTTGAAGCACAAGCCCACAATTCCAACCGGAATCATGGAGATGAGGATATTCAATGTGTATTTGGCTTCCTCGTTCCACTCGAACTTGAAAAGGCCTTTAAGAATCCATACAATTTCTTTCCAAAGAATGACAAGTGTGGAGAAGACAGTAGCCACATGCACCACAATGCTGAAAGTAAGACCACCGGCCTCTGCTTCGGGTCCCAAAAGCATCTTGCCGATTTCCAAATGACCACTACTGCTGACCGGAAGATATTCGGTCAGTCCCTGTACCAAACCTAAGATAAGTGCTTGAATTTCGCTCATGACTGTTGTGCTGTTGTATCAATGTTGTCTTGTTTTTCCTCAACGCTCTTCTGGCTGCTCTTTGAACGGTACATGATGGCAACCATTATAAGGACAAATCCCGCCAAGCTGACCAGCGGAGCCACACGGATACGGGTGGCGCTGAAGATTTCGGGATTGAACTGTTCTTCCGTGCTTCCAGAACCGGACATCAGGATGAAACCAAGGATGACAATCAACATTCCTGCGGCCAGGAGCAGATAGTTTTTCTTCTCAAATGCAAAATTACTCATATTTCTGACTGTTTATTTTTTGAATCAATTATCGGGGTTTCAGTACAGGTCCGATTCCCTCATTCCCAGAATCCTTGTAACGGAAACGTAGGTACAGAGCAGGGTGAGGACGAGTCCGAACAGGAAAACGCAGACGGCCATCACCGCCACGTTCTGCATGGGCAGGAACGAGATGGCAGAAGGGTCTTTGGAGATAATCCACTCCACTCCGCCCAACAACATCACGTCGGCCAGCACGGCAGAAAAGAATCCCATGAGGGCCGCCCTTGCCATGAAAGGCTTCCTGATAAAGCTCCAGTCTGCGCCCACAAGCTTCATCGTGTAGATGTCAAACCTGTGATTGTGTATGGAGATGCGCACCATATTATTAATAAGGCTCATGGACACAAGGATGAGCAGCAGGGCTATCACCAGGAAAATGGCCGAAATGCGGTTCAGATTCCTATTCAATGTATCCACAAGCTCGTGCTGATATATCACATCGTGCACGGCCTCGCAACTTTTAAGTCCAGGCACAATCCAGTTCAGGCTGTCGCTGCAGTTGTACTGGTGCTTCATTGCCAGCTCCAAAGAGATGGAGAAGGGATTGCTCCCAAGAAATTCCGAAGGATCCAGCCCCATGCTTTTCGACTGCTCCTCCAAGGCCTGCTCGCTGCTTATGTATTGCGAGTGTTTCACAAAAGGAAGTGCGGAAATGCTGTCATTGAACGCCTTGGCTTCCGTCACGGCAATGTCATCCTGCAACACCACGGTTACGGTCAGACTCTCGCGCACGGATTTGCTGAGTTCATTGGCCGTAAGTGCGAACAGGACAACCGAGCCCAACAGCAACAGCACCATGGTAATGCTTATCATGCTTACCAAGGTGGGCAGTTTCACCCAGCGTTTCTTCTGTGCGTTCCTCTTCCTTCCGGTTTTCATATTGAAATGCCTTTCAGGGTTGCGCTGCTGCTATCTGTAATTCTTACGCGCACCTTATCCCCTATTTTCCAGTTCTCCCGGTCTATCACCACCACCTTGTTCTGTCCGGTACGGCCAAAGAGCTGGTCGCGGCTTCGCTTGCTGACGCCCTCAATCAGAATCTCATACTCCTGGCCGATACTGCGCTGGTTGCTCTGGGCAGACAAGTTGTTCTGCAAGGCGATGAGTTCGTTCAGTCGTCTGATCTTCACTTCCTCGGGCACATCGTCCGCCAGATGTTTGCTGGCATAGGTTCCGGGGCGCTCGCTGTATTTGAACATAAATGCGCTGTCGTATGCACACTCTTCCATCAGACTCAGGCTCAACTGGTGGTCTTCCTCCGTCTCGCTGCAATATCCGGCAAAGATGTCCGTAGTGATGGCACAATCGGGTATGATTCGGCGTATGGCCTCCACTCGCTGCAAATACCATTCACGCGTGTATCGGCGGTTCATCAGCTTTAGTATACGGTCGCTTCCGCTCTGTACAGGCAGGTGTATGTGGTGGCAGATGTTCGGTTCTTCGGCAATGGTGTACAGCGTCTCGTCGCTCATGTCCTTGGGGTGAGAGGTGGTAAATCTCACACGCATTTCGGGCACGGCACGGGCCACCATGCGCAACAGTTGGGCAAATCCCACACCACCGTCTTCTTCAGAAGCATAACTGTTCACGTTCTGTCCCAGAAGCGTCACTTCCTTGAAGCCTCTTGCCTCCAGGTCCTTCACCTCGCGCAGAATGCTC
This sequence comes from Bacteroidaceae bacterium, assembly GCA_017379075.1. Taxonomy (GTDB): domain Bacteria; phylum Bacteroidota; class Bacteroidia; order Bacteroidales; family Bacteroidaceae; genus Physcousia. The sequence continues at coordinate 10,456 of JAFNXL010000004.1, read as the reverse complement.
TGCACGTCCCTGCTTCTTTCGCGGCCACGGGTATAGGGCACAATACAATAATGACAGAAATTGTTGCATCCGCGCATAATGCTTACAAATCCCCCAATGTGGGAAGTGTGCAGTCTGCTCGGCACAACATCACGATAGGTCTCCACCGTGGACAACTCCACGTTTATGGCCTTGTGTCCCGCTTCCGCCTGTGCAATCAAGTCTGGCAAGGACATATAGGCATCCGGTCCGACAACCAGATCGGCATGATGTTCCTCCAGAAGTTCTTCCTTCGCTCTTTCTGCCATACATCCCAGCACACCGATGATTATGCGTCTGCCCTTTCGCTGCTGGCTGTGCCAATATTCCAGACGGCTCAATATCTTTTGTTCTGCGGCTGCACGCACCGAGCAGGTATTCAGAAAAACCGCGTCCGCCTCATCCGGATTCTCGCAGACTTCGTATCCTGCCATATCCATGATGGAAGCGACCACCTCGCTGTCTGCCACGTTCATTTGGCAGCCGTATGTTTCTATGAGAAGCTTTTTCATCATCAAAAATGGTAACTCTCTTTCGTTTTATATCCTAATTTGCTTGCAAAGATACGGAAAAATACGCACATTTCACCCTTTTTAAGCCCTAAAACGGCAAAAAATGCACTTAAAAGTGTTAAAAAATGTGAAATATGGAAATTTTTCTTGGAAATAATTTGCAGTTTCAAATTTACTTACTAATTTTGCAAGTGAATAAACATTAGATTTTTTCATAGTTAAGGTTTAGTTTTTAGTTTGTGAATGGTAGGAGCTGTGAAGCCCCTATCATTTTTTTATACCCTTTGCATTTTCAGAACCAACTGGAAATCTTCTGTTTCCACCCCACATTATTTCCCGCTTCCTTCCTTTTTTCCGTTTCTTTGTTGTACCTTTGCGCCAAAGCAACTACATATTTAATATATCTACATCATGAAGAAACAGGTTTTTGGCAGTTTGTTTATTATCTTGGCGGCATCGTTCGCCCTGTGCGGATGTGCCGGGGAGAAGAAGATGGAAAGTTATCTGTTCGCCTATTTTACCGGAAATTCGCCCGAGGAAGAACAAATTTGCTTTGCCTTGAGTCAGGACGGCTACAATTACACGTTGCTGAACGATGGCGAACCGATCATTCCCTCGGCAGAAATCGCACGCAAGAAATGTGTGCGCGACCCCCACATCCTTCGCGGTGAAGACGGAGACACGTTCTATATGGTGGTGACGGACATGCGCAGCAACGACGGATGGAGCAGCAATGACGGACTGGTACTGCTCAAGAGCGACGACCTTATCCACTGGACCAGTTCTGCCATTGACTTCCCCGAAACCTGGCCAGACATGTTCCAGCGCGATGCGCTAACCCAAGTGTGGGCGCCACAAACCATCTACGACCCCGATGAGAAGAAGTACATGGTCTACTATTCCATAGGTTGGGACGGAGCCACCCAACAGGCAGCAAGAGAAAGCCAGACGGCCGATGACGACCACAAGACCCATTATGTCATTTACCGTTCTTATGCCAACGAAGACTTCACCGAACTCTCCCGTCCCGAAATCCTCTATGACCACGGTGCCAACACCATTGACGCAGACATCGTCTATTCGGACACAGACGGACGCTACCACATGTTCTTCAAGACCGAGGGCGAAGGAAACGGCATTCAGCAAGCCACCGCCGAAACCCTGCGCGGAAAGTGGAAGCCAGAAGGACGCTATCTGCAACAGACCAAGGAAGCCGTGGAGGGTTCCGCCGTCTTCAAACTGATCGGTTCGGACGAGTGGATTCTGATGTACGACTGCTACATGGCCGGGTATTACCAATTCTGCAAAAGCAAAGACCTGAAAAACTTTGAGCGCATTTGCGAAACCCAGACAAGGGGACTTTTCACTCCGCGCCACGGCACCACCATAGCCATCACCGCCGAAGAGGCCGACCGCCTGCGCAAACATTGGCCCAACACCGAGGCCAGAAACCCCGTCATTGACGGCTTCCGTGCCGACCCGGAAATACTTTTCTCCCGACAAACCGGAAAATACTACATCTACCCCACCACAGACGGTACCCCCGGTTGGGGAGGACACAAGTTCAATGTCTACTCCTCCGAAGACCTCACGAATTGGAAGGACGAGGGCACCATCCTCGACCTCAAGACCGACCAGGTTACCTGGGCAGACGGAAACGCCTGGGCACCCTGCATCGAAGAAAAACTCATCAACGGCAAGTATAAATACTTCTTCTATTTCAGCGGAAACCCGGTGGCGGGCGGCGGAAAGCAGATTGGCGTGGCAGTGGCCGACCACCCCACCGGACCGTTTACAGACTCGGGGCGTCCCATAATAAGCAAGTCACCCGTGGGATGGGGACAAGAGATTGACGGAGATGTGTTCACCGACCCCGTCAGCGGACAAAGCTATTTCTACTGGGGCAACGGATACATGGCCGGCGCCCGGCTCAATGACGACATGATTTCCATTGACACCACAAGCATCGTTGTCCTCACCCCCGAAGGCGGTTCCCTTCGCGACTACGCCTATCGCGAGGCCCCCTATGTCTTCCACCGCAACGGCATCTATTATTTCCTTTGGTCTGTGGACGACACCGGCTCGCCCAACTATCATGTGGCCTACGGCACATCCACGTCACCATTGGGACCCATCAAGGTGGCGGAACACCCCGTCATCCTGCGCCAGGACTACAAGCGCGAGATCTACGGAACCGCCCACAACTCGGTCCTTCAGATTCCGGACACCGACGAATGGTACATCGTCTACCACCGCATCAACAAAGACCACATAGAACGAGACAAAGACCCAGGCGTGCATCGCGAAGTCTGCATAGACCGCCTCTTCTTCAACCCCGACGGAACCATCCGCCCCGTCAAACCCACACAACGCGGAGTCAAGCTGGGCGAATAGCCCGCTTCCCTGCGCAGAGTTTGCATTTAGGAAAAGAAATCTTTTAAACTCAAATATATTATTAAGTATAGCATGAAAAGACATTATTTACAATTTATCTTTGCAATCTTGCTGTGTGCCGGATGCACATCAGACAAGAAGGACTGGTTGGCCGTTTGCGGCAATGGAATGGTGCGAATCATCGATATGGCCGAATCGGACAGCACGGACATCAAGGAAGTGTGGAGGTGGGACAAGGACGACCCGCAAGCGAACCTCCCCAAAGGATATGACCAGCTGATGAGAAACGTGGACGAATGCAAGTTCGTTGACAACAACACAAAGATGCTGCTCACGGCATCGGGCGACGGAATGATGCTGATTGACATCGAGACAAAGGCCATCCTGAGCTATGCCCATGTACCAATGGCACACTCGGCCGACCTCTTGCCGGGCAACCGCATCGCCGTGGCACTCTCCACACACAAGAGGGGAAACGCGCTCGAAATCTATGACATCGACACACCCGAGAAGGTGGTGTTCCGCGATTCGCTCTATTCGGGTCACGGTGTGGTGTGGAACGAGAAGCGCCAGCGCCTCTACGCCTTGGGATACAAGGAACTGAGAGAATATGAGCTGGTAAACTGGGACACCGACCAGCCTTCGCTCCGACAAGTAAAGATGTGGGAAATCCCCATGAAATCGGGGCACGACCTCTCGCCGGTGGACAAGGACCGGATGCTGGTGTCTGCCCACGAAGGCGTAATGTGGTTCGACATCAACAAGGAAGAGTTCAGCCCGTTTGAACCACTCCGCGACGTAGAGAATGTAAAGTCCGTAAACTATGACCCCAAGACCGGAAAACTCATTTATACGAAGGGGGAAATCAAATGGTGGACACATCACATCTATCAGGAGAATCCGAACAAGGTGATAACGATGGATTCGCTCAATGTTTACAAGGTCAGAGTGACGAAATAAGACTTTTACACCAAATTGAACAACATATAAATACTACAGATTATGATGAAGAAGACCAAACTTTTCGGAATGGCATTGAGCGCCATCCTTGCATGCACAGGCATTGTGTCATGCAACAATGATGATGACATTGCAGAAAAGCCGGCGAAGCACCCTGACTATTACATCAGTTATCAGACAAGCGACAGCAACATTGTCCGTTTAAATAAGGAAGACGTCTTCGGTGGCGCCATAATCAAGGCCAATACCTATTCCCGCGAAAACGGATACGGAACGCTTGAGTTCCATTCCATAGTTATGGCCGTTGAAGACGGTGCGTTCTATGAAGCAAAAAATCTGACCCACATTAGAATTCCTGGCAGCGCAGGCAAGATTGGCTATGGCGCATTTTGGCGTTGCTGTTCCTTGAAGAGTATCACCATGCCCGACGGTATAACCGAAATCGGGAATAATGCGTTTTCGGATTGCCTTTCGCTGCAAAGCATCACCTTGCCCGACGACCTGACTACTCTTGGAAAGAGCGCGTTTGCTAATTGTACATCCCTCAAGGAAATCACAGTGCCTCAGTCGATAACCCAAATTGACCAAGATGTGTTTTGGGGTTGCACTTCTCTGGAAAGCGTAACCTTACCCAAGGGGCTGAAAGAAATAGGATGGTCTTCATTCCATAATTGCTCTTCGCTGAAGAACATCACCATCCCCGATGAAGTGACAACTCTCGGCACATCAGCGTTTACCGACTGTGCTTCGCTCACCAGCATTACAGTCCCCGACAAGGTAACCAGCATCAGAGCCTATGCATTCCAGGGCTGCACTTCGCTCAAAGAGGTTACTCTCTCCGGCAATTTAAAGTCAATCGGAGCGTCGGCCTTCAAGTATTGCCCTTCGCTGGCCAATATATATATGAAGGCGGAGACACCCCCTTCATTCGCATATTACGAAGGCGGATTCACCGACTCCACCTTCACCACCTGCAAACTGTACGTGCCGAAGGGATGCGTAGAGGCGTACCGCCAAGCCGATGTATGGAAGAAATTCACCACCATCGCAGAGATGTAACAAACAATAGGAGGGGCGGAAACGCCCCTTTTCTTTTGCTTGTTGCCAAAATTTAAGGGAATGCAAAAACGCAAAACGGTATTGTATCTGATTGATCTGTAGCACGATATCATTTCGCTCCCTTTGCAAAGGAGACGAAATGACCAATACTGCAATATCTATTGTAGTTTAGTGTCTTAATATGTATTTATCAGTATTGGTCAAGATATCCTTGAAATCAAGGTGCAAGTCATTTAACTTGATTTTTTCTTCTCCAAATTTTGATTCAAATTCTCTTTTCACTTGGTTAAACCAAGTTTCAAACCTGTTTTGCGCATTAAGCAACGGCCTGTTAAAATCGCAAAATTCAAGTTCACTCTTAGGAGAAAGGTACTTAATGACCAAAGGCATAACATCCTTAAGGTGTCCAAGAACTGCGGGCAATGGAGTTTCTAATTTTTTTCCGTTGATGCTTCTCCATTGTCCACCAGCCGAAAACAAGTCTCTCAAATTCAAGCAAAGCAAATAGCGACAGGTACAAAGCCAAAGAGCTGCTTGATTGTAGTTTCCGTTTATTACTTGCGGGAAGAGGATGAACATCTGAGCTTTCAGACAGTTTCTTTCTTGTGCGCTAATGCTGTTCATCAGTCTGATGTCTGGTATAGGTTTGTTTTCTTTTGTTGTGTCTTTCCCAACCCACCAAGGCATTTCGTTTCTTCTCAGCGCTTGCGAGAGATAATAGTTGCGTACAACATCAATGCGGTCTTCTCTATGGCAAAACTCATTATAAGGTACATTTATCTTTTCAAAGATTGACTGTTCGCTTTTGTCCTTTAACTCCATGTCTATCATGTATCTTGGCGAATGTGTCACAGCGATGTTTGATAGGCAGTCTTGGTATGGACGACAACGGAACTGTGGCGGATTGCCTCCGAGTTTACCAAACAGCATATAAATGTTTTCTACAAACTGATCACGGGTGGATTCCACAATGCTACTTCCTGTTGATGTCCATTTATCCTTATTAGTGGATTTAACTTCTACGCCATAATACGTTTCTGCCATAATATCTGGAAAACTATGACCTGCAACCAATTTTATCTCCTCGGCTCTAAAGGGAGTTGATGAAGAAACCTCCTTCAATAGATTTACTGTGACAACCTCCAATTCTGACGGAGAAATATTCTTGTAGAGAGTCGGTGTTGATGATGACCGTTCGTTAAAACAATCTTCTGTTAATTTCATGAATTCAGCAAATGCTGCATCAGCTTGATGTATGTCATGCTGACGGATTTGGATGATGTGTTCTTCCTGCTTCATAGTCAATCAAAATATAAAGGCCAAAGTTCTTCTATTCTTTTTGCCATATTATATGCCAACATTGGGGGAACTGCATTTCCGATAACCTTGTATGCTCCCGACTGATTTACATGAAACCGCTTTGTATATCCTAAATATTTGACAAAGGGATAATCTGGCGGGAATGTTTGTATCAATGCACATTCTCGAGGAGTAAGACGCCGTTCAGGTAAATTTCTGTCAAGTTCTTCAATGTGCTTACCGCCGTTTTCTTGCGATAATCTACGGAATTCAATGTTTCCATGATGTTCTGAACGTATAGTAGGAGCCAGTCCATTCAGATTTATTTCTGTTTGTCCTTGGCAATGTTTGCCCATGAACTTGGCCTTAGAATAGAAGCGTTGTGACAAATCATGACTTTCCTCGGGTTCTTTTAGACCTTCAAACACATCTCTACAAGTTACTGGTGGAAGAAGTTCCTCGTTGTTCACGTTGAAATTATGAGTAGGTAATGGATAAGGGTTGTAATCTTCTGGAATATTGTCCTGTGTAAGTTTTTTTAGAGCGACTGGGGTGAGAGCACTCTTTCTGATGCCAATAAATATGACACGTTCTCTGGTTTCGGGTACTCCATAGTTGCCTGCATGTAGGACTTGGGGTGCAAGTACGATATAGCCATCTCCGTCAGCATTGGCAAAATCTTTTTGGATGATGTTGCGCACATCCCCTAAGCTTACCAACCCTTTCACATTCTCGGCAATGAAGATTTTAGGCTTTGTTATATCGATGACTTGCTTCATCCAATAATACAATTTACCACGAGTCTCTTCAGATGGTAAATCATCCACACACAACTTTCCGTCATGCGATTTGTCCGACTGGAAACCTTTTCTTTTTCCAGCCACACTAAAATCTTGACATGGAAAACCGCCAGTTACAATATCAACATTTTCGGGAAATATCTTTGCCCCGTTTCTATGAGCTTTTACCAAATCAACGATGCTATCCGTGTGATAGATAGACGAATCCTTGTTAAAACGATTCATGTAATTTGTCCATGCAGCAACAGCTTCTGGAAGTATATCGTTGGCAAAAATTGTATTGAATCTGTTTTTCTTTAACAGCACCCAGTTTTCGTTTATTTCTGATTCTATCCAGTCTGAATCTTTAGGGATTGAACGCTTGTGACAAATGAAATTCCCTTCGAACCCAATATCCATACCACCACACCCTGAAAAAAGAGACAACATACTTAACTGCTCTGGACTGTCGTTCACCCCATAACTGAACAAGGGGAGAGTTGATTCACCCAAAACATCGGCATAAGTATGAATCGGTATTTCGTATTCTTTATGTTTTGTACTCATTGAAGTTCATTTTCATTTGGTGCAAATAAAATATGGATATTTGCGAAATTTCGTTTTAACAATTCCAATTAAACATTAATTATAAGGTTATCAATACCTTATCCAAAATAAGACAGAAGTCGTATTTACTCATTTTAATGTTATTTTTATGAATCCAGCACAAAGATATAAAAACTTTTTCGTTCTTTTGCCATATAGAGTATAAATATTTTTGCGTTTATGATTATGCCTCTTATTGCGTGCATTTTAGCAATTTGCAAATTTGTAAACACAAAAAATAAAGGGAGCCTTAAATTAGGTTATTAAATACCTTAATACTTTTTTGCGTTACTAATAATGGATATTTGCGGAAAATTTGTATCTTTGTGCCATCGGAGTTTCTAACATTAAAAAACAACAACTATGAACAAACGCATTGATTTCAGTACTATGCCATGGCGAAAATGGGATACCGCAGGTATTACCAGACGCGCAAAGGGGAAATCAAATGGTGGACACATCACATCTATCAGGAGAATCCGAACAAGGTGATAACGATGGATTCGCTCAAGGTTTACAAGGTCAGAGTGACGAAATAAGAGTGGTTCTAAAAATTGCGGATTTAGGTTTTAAGAACACTCTTTTATTCCTATGAGGGGAAACAGAAAAAATATTTACACAAAAAACAATAAAAAATAACACTTAAGTGTTTCTTCAGTAACAGTTAAGTGTTTCCATAAAAAGACTTAAGTGAAACTCTAGAAACACTTAAGTCTTTTTTTCGTTTGTTTTAAGCCGAGATTTCCATCTTTCCTATCTTATTGGATTCCAATCATATATCTCTTTACCTTATTTGAACAGAAAAGCAAAAAACCCATTTTCTTATTTTTTGACAAATGTGAAGGATGGCACACGGATTCTTTTTTTGATAGAAGAACATTATGAGCAATCAGCTTTGAGTAATGAGCCGTGAGCTTTAATTTTCCACATTAGCATGAGAAGAGGGAAATGTAGGGACGTCTGCGTGCAGCGTCCGAGGTTCTTTACTCACGCGAATCGCGCCAATCCCGCCAAAGGCTTAGAGCAATATTGCGTGAGATTCGTGAGATTATAACTCTTGTGTTTTCTTCGGACGCTGCACGCAGACGTCCCTACCCTCTCACTACTCTGGCGAATATGTTATTCGCTGTTTTTGAATATAAGGGTCTATGACCCGACAACAGAAAATATGTCCTTTTGTTCTTCTGTCGAAAAACTCACAGTTCACAACTCATCACTCTCCGCTTTCCATAAAAAATGTTAAAAACAGAAGAAAGAAACGCAAAGAAAAGAACTATTAAAAAACTTTTAATAACTTTGGGCATGAAAGATTACATTTTTTATACTAATACTATGAAAAGAATGATTTCTTTTGTCCTATATATCTTTATGTGGGGACTATCTGTTTTTCCCCAGACAAAATATTATTCTTTTAAACTTGAAGATAAACAAAACGGGGATTCGCTGGCCTATGCAAGCATTATCTCTTCATCAGGAATATATACCCTCAGCAACAACGAAGGTCGTTTCATCATCCGTGCTGCAGAAAATGATACAATTACAATCAGGCACATAGGATACCGAACGCTTAAAACAGTCTATTCTGAATTACCGGGAGTGATAAAGATGGAGCCACTTTCCAATACATTGGGAGAGGTGGCTGTCATCTCATCCGCTGACAATATTCTTGAGGCAGTTATCAAACAATTGAAGAAAGACAGAAAAAAGGGGAGGAACAAAACACGGCAATATTTTTGCCGGACAACGGAACAGGGCGACAATTTCCAAGTAATGAGCGAAACCTTCATAGAGGCAAATTCAGCTGTGTCACTTGAAGATATCACCATATTGGGCGGGAAAAGAAATTATAACGGATTGGACAAAAGGGGATTCCCCAACAAAACAAGTATGCACACGTTGTTGGAAATCAGCCTGGACAAGATATCCTCCAAGGCATGGAAGGGAATGATTACACCCCTGCACGGAAAGAATTACAAGAAATATTTCCACACCTCCTGCCACTTGCTTGAACCCAAAGGAGAAAGGGCAATGTACATAATTGACCTTAAGCGCAAGGGAGAAAATATCATTGAAGAAAAAGGCATTGTCGAAGGGACATTATATGTGGATGCGAAAACATACAGATTGGTAAGATTTGAGGGTTGCGTTCCATATATGGCTGTTATAACCCGTGAATTCACGAAACACATTGATGCATTTGACTATGTGGAGGGAGAAGGTAGGAGCACCGCCAAAAACCAATTCTCCATTCTTTTTTCTGAACATAATGGGTTTGCTGAAATATCCACTATTCGTTATACGGTTGATGGCGGATATGGAAAAGAGAAGAAACATGGAGAATGCATATTGACCCCAATAGACCACATTACGCTTCCTATCCCCAAAAACGAAGGGGAAGCAAGAAGAATGGGAGCCATGAGCAAGGATGTTGTGGATTCCATTTTACGGGTAAACAACCATGTTGTAGAAAGGACTAAAATTGAAAGGGAAATTGCAAAAAACGAAGATAAGGGCAACAGCATGTTTCAGAAACTTGTGCAAGAAAAAGCAGAAAACTTACAAAAATTCGGCAACAAATTCCCACAAGAAAAAGTATTCCTCCACATGGACAATACGTGCTACTTCCTGGGCGACACCATCTGGTTCAAGGCCTACACCCGACAGACAGACACGGGAGCGCCATCGGGAAAGAGCGGTGTGCTGTACGTGGAACTGCTGAACCACGACGGCTATCTGATGGAACGCAAGCTGATTGAAATGAGCCAGGGTGAGGGGCACGGCTTCTTCCACCTGAAGAACGACTCCAGCCTGTACAGCGGATTCTACGAG
>JAFNXL010000053.1 GCA_017379075.1 Bacteroidaceae bacterium | reverse complement strand
GCCCAGCGAGGCCATAGAATCGTTCATAGCGCAGATGAACGCCCTCATCTCGCTCACCAAACCCGATTCGGGTTCATCGTCCGGCAGTTCTGCGGGCGGAACATCAGACCCCGATCCTGGCACAACACCGGAACCCGAACCTACACCGGATCCTGAACCTACGCCCGATCCCGATCCCGACACGGGCGAGGACGAGGATGATGGGGGATTGGCGGGGTAGAAGACCCCCTCTGCCCCTTTTGGGGCATCTCCCCCTCTATGGGGAGAATATATAGCTTTGAGCGATGAGCTATGAGAAATGAGTGATGAGCAGTGAGAGAAAATACGTCTGAAAGACGTGGATTTGAATAGCCGGGGGCTTTTAAGCCCTCGGTTTTTTGTGACTACATAATAATGGCGTCTGTAAAGACGCGGGTATGTGGCCTTACGTCATGCTGAATTTAGTTCAGCATCTCACCGCGAGCCTTTACTTACCCCTTTACTCGGTGAGATCCTGAAACAAGTTCAGGATGACGTGATAGTGAGCGATTAGCAGTGAGTAGTGAGTAGTGAGCATTGAGCTTCTTCTGAACTTATGTTCTTTTGTCAAAAACTCGCAACTCATCGCTCACTGCTCATCGCTCAAAATGTTTCTTATGTCCAAACAAAAACTCACAACTCATCGCTCATCGCTCATCAATTGAAAATCTTGATTCCCATGAAGAAGGTGCGGGGCTGTGTGGGGCCATAGAAATAGCCGGAGTCGCGATAGGTGCCCTTGTCCAGGTCGTTCTGGAAGGCGTTGAAGATGTTCTGCACGCCGGCATTGAGCTGCAACTTCATGTGCTCGCGCAGCACAAAGGTGTAGGCCACCTTGGTGTTGAAGTCGAAGAAGTGGGGCGTGCGCACCATCTCGTCCTTTGCGATGTAAGAGTAGGGGAATCCGTCGGGGATTTCATCGGTGGGGGCGAAGTGGGGAACGTGCATGCGGCCGGTGTACACGCCGGAGAGGGAGATGTCGAGGTGGCGCACCGGTGCGGCGGTGAGGGTGAAATAGCCGTAGAGGTTGGGGGTGCGGGGCATGTTCTTGATGGCGGGCACGGTGGGGTCCTCGCTCCACGAGGTCAGTTCCTTGTAGCGGCTGCGCTGTGCGGTGAATCCCACTTGCAGCGACGCGTCGTTTCCGTGGGCAATCTTTCCGTCTATGTTCACTCCGTACACCTCGGCGCCGCTTCCGTTTCGGCGTTCCTGCAGGGCGTTTCCGTTGGTGTCGGAACCGATGTTCTGGAGGTAGAAGACGTTGTCCAGGCTGGTGTAGAATCCTTCCAGCAGCAGGTTGTACTGGAAGTGGCCCACCTGGTCGGTCCAGTCCACAGATCCGCTGAAGCTGTTGGAGCGTTCGGGCTTCAGGCCGTCGGCCAGCGAGATGAGCACGCCCTCGCCGCCCACTGCGGTGATGTGCAGGTCCTCGTCATAGGCTTGCGGGGCGCGGAAGCCTGTGCTCCATGTGGCGCGTGCCTGCAGCTTGTCCAGGGGTTTGTAGAGGAGGTTGACGCGCGGACTGAATATGGCGTTCTCGATGAGGTTGTGCTTGTCCATGCGCACGCCGGCCAGCAGGCTGAACAGTTTCATCTTCCATTCGTTCTGCGCAAACAGGCTGGCAATCTTCACGTCCTGCTTGAGGTCGCGTCCGTATCCGCTCATCACATCGTGCAGGTTGTCCTGTTGGTATTCGGCTCCGGCGGTGAACTGTGCGGGGGAGAAGATGACCTTGTTAAAATCGCCCGTGTATGTGGCGCCCGCCACCCAGGTGAGGTCTTTGGTTTTGCCGTAAGCGTTGGGGTCTTGCTGCGCGCCGTAGTAGCTGTTGCGGTCAACGTGCTGTGCCGAGGCGAAGACGGAGAGCTTGTGCTTGTAGTCGGCAAAGAAGTGGTCATAGTTCAGTCCGCCGCTGTTGATGACGTGCTTGGTCTGCTCGGTGATGTCGGTCTCGAAGGGTTCCAGGCTGAACTTGTTGCCGCCTCTGCGGAACTCGTTTGTGGTGTGGTATTCCACGCCCAGCTTGCCGTTCTGCGACGGACGGTAATATCCGCGCAAGCCAAAGGTGTTCATGTTGAGCTTTCCTATTTCGGAGAAGCCGTCGCCGTTGTCATCGTAGGGATTGCGGTTGCGGTAGGTCTGGTACAGTGCCAGTCCGTACACATTGTCCTTTCCGGCCAGCGAGGCGTTGGCGCCCATGTACTGCTCCCACGACTTTCCGTTGGCGTTGGAGAGGGTGGAGGCCACCTGGTAAGAGTTGTTGATGGGGTCTTTGGTGATGATGTTGATGGTTCCGCCCACAGCATTTGCGCCGAAGAGGGCCGACCCGCCTCCGCGCACCACCTCCACGCGCTCAATCATGTTCACGGGAATCTGCTCCAGTCCGTACACGCCTGATAGGGCGCTGATGATGGGGCGGCTGTTGATGAGAATCTGCGAGTAGGGGCCTTCCAGACCGTTGATTCTCACCTGGGGGAAGCCGCAGTTTTGGCAGTTGTTCTCCACACGCATGCCCGACTGGTAGTTCAGCGCCTTGGCAAGGTCGGTGGTGTTGGTGGTTTCAAAAAGCTTCTCTCCCAGCACGTTCACCACCACGGGGGCGTCCTTGCGGCTCACCTCGTTGCGGTTGGCCGAGACAACGACTTCGTTGATGTCCAGGGCAATCTCTTCCAGGGCGAAGTGTACGTCCACGGCAAATTCCTTTCTCACCGTAACCTTTTTCTCCAATGGCACAAAGCCCATCATCTCGGCACGCAGGGTATATTCTCCCTCGGGAATGTGCTTGAACAGGAAGTTTCCGTTCTCGTCTGTGGTGGTTCCGGCTCCGGTTTCTACAATTTTCACTGTGGCAAAGGGCAGTCCCTCCTCGGTTTCCAGTTCAATGACGTGGCCGGCAATGGTGTTCCCGTCGCGTACGGGTTTGTCTTCGGTCGCACACACGGCCATAGCTGCACCCATGATGATGAGTACAGACATCAGTATTCTTTTGATCATTTGTTTGTTTAATCCTCAAAATAAGCATATATGCAGGCAGAGCGTGAACTGCATATACAAGTTCCGTTTGTCCGAATGCTACCGCAACGTGCGCTCTGCCCACACTGCGGCTATACATTGATTATTTAAGGGTGGTTCTAAAAATTATGTCGCGTTGATTTTCGTTCTATTTTCGGTTGTGCTTTTGTAAGTTGAAGAAGGAGCATAGCGGGCTATGTGACTGATGAGACTTGACAAAATGACACCTAAAAGAGACGGAAAGCGACCGAAATTGAGAACATCAGAATCGGTAAAAACTTAAATCCAGAATTTTTAGAATCACCCTAAAGACAAACGGGAGGCGCTCTTAGGCTTCTGAGGACAAGGGTGCATGAGGGGTGGAAATCCGAATGGAAAACCTGTCGGATTTCGGCAACACAACCAAAGAGCTGTATCATCAGCAAGTTGATGACCGGTTCCAGCCCCACAAAGTTTGAAAGCTGTGCCAGGGTCAGAATCTGTCCTTCGCTATGGTTGTGCTGTGCTTTGGTGAAGGGGTGGGAGTGGACCAGCAATGCACCGTTTATCTGGTGTGCGTGTCCGAAGACGGTGATGCAGACCTGGAAACTGACAAACAACGAAAGCAGTAACAGAGAAATATTTGCACCTCTCTGCCTGGCTTTTCTTGCTTCTTGTCTGAAACTGTTTCCTCTCATTTATAGATAAAAATCAGGAATAAATTACCGCATTCTTCCCAAAACGGCTACAAAGTTACGAAAAAAATACAACATAAAGGGCAGGCGGAATTGGGAATTTATACAAAAAAAGCACATCGTTTTGATGTGCTTAGTTGCGGGGGTCCGACTCGAACGGGCGACCTCCAGGTTATGAGCCTGGCGAGCTACCAACTGCTCCACCCCGCGATGTTTTCTTGATTTCGAGTGCAAAGGTATAGACAATTTTCCATACACGCAAGTTTTTGCACGAAAAAATCTTTCTGAACGCAAAAAACTGTTTCTAAAATGGCACAAAATCATGTTTTTGTGCAAAAACCGGAGACTTTTTATTGCAAGTATAGAAGATTTTCAATATCTTTGCAAACGATATGCCAGTAACAAAAACAAAAGCAAAACTCGTGGACATAGCCCGTCAATTGTTTGCAAAACAGGGCTTTGAAAACACCACAATGAACGACATTGCCCAGGCTTCGGGCAAGGGCAGACGTACTTTGTATACCTATTTCAAGAATAAGGAAGACATCTACAATGCTGTCATCGAGATGGAACTGGACCGCATTTCCTGCAAGATGGATGTTGTGGCCGAGAGAGATATGGATCTTGAAGACAAGCTTGTGGAAGTGATTTACACCCATCTTCATCTGATTAAGGAAGCCGTCCAGCGTAACGGAAATCTGCGTGCGGAATTTTTCCGCAACATTTTTCTGGTGTCAAAGGTGAGAAAGAATTTCGACAACAACGAAACCGCCATCCTCACCCGCCTCTTGGAAGAGGGAGTGGAAAAGGGCATATACGAAGTGGAGAACATTCCTTTGGTGGCAGACATCATCCATTATAGTGTGAGGGGTTTGGAAATCCCCTATATCTACGGCCGTCTGTCCGAGGGACTGCCTGTAAGCATACGCAGAAGTATCGTTCAAAAACTGCTGCATAAAGCATTGAGCAAGCAGGGTTAACCCCTTCCTTGTTCAATACAATATTTATAATATAACCATTAAATTGACATTCAGACATGAAACTATTGGAAGGTAAGACCGCATTGATTACTGGTGCGGCACGAGGTATCGGTAAGGCTCTTGCTATGAAGTTTGCCCAGGAAGGAGCCAATATAGCGTTTACAGACTTGGTGTTGAACGACGAGATGGCAGCCGGCTTGGAAGCCACCCGTCAGGAGATTGAAGCCCAGGGAGTGGTGTGCCGTGCATACGCAGGCAATGCCGCCGACTTTGAGCAGACCGAGGCTACTGTGAAGCAGATTAAGGAAGACTTCGGCGCCATTGACATTCTGGTGAACAATGCCGGAATCACAAAGGACGGTCTCATGCTCCGTATGACAGAAAAGCAGTGGGACGACGTAATCAACGTAAACCTCAAGAGTGCTTTCAACTTTATCCATGCCTGTGTGCCAGTAATGATGCGCCAGCGTGGCGGAAGCATCATCAACATGGCATCTGTGGTTGGTGTTCATGGCAATGCCGGACAGGCCAACTATGCCGCCAGCAAGGCCGGTATGATTGCCCTGGCCAAGAGTGTGGCCCAGGAGATGGGACCCAAGGGCATCCGCGCCAACGCCATCGCCCCCGGCTTCATTGAGACAGCCATGACCGCAGCCCTTTCCGATGAAATTCGCGAGGAATGGAAGAAGAAGATTCCTCTGCGCCGTGGCGGACAAGTTGAGGATATTGCAAACGTGGCCACCTTCCTGGCAAGCGACCTCTCAAGCTATGTGACGGGTCAGGTTATCCAGGTAGACGGCGGTATGAATATGTAATGGAAGTCCTTTACGAAGACAACCATCTGATTATCGTCTCAAAGAGAGCGGGTGAAATCGTCCAGGGCGACAAGACTGGCGACACCCCTCTTTCTGAGACGATAAAACTATATATCAAGGAGAAGTATCAGAAACCCGGAGAGGTGTTCATTGGCGTGGTCCACCGCTTGGACCGCCCCGTAAGCGGAGTCATCTGCTTTGCCCGCACCAGCAAGGGGCTGAGCCGCATGAACCAACTTTTTGCCCAGGACCACAGGGTGGGGAAGACCTATCTGGCACTTTCTGCCACGCCTCCGCCTCATTCGGAAGGCACCCTGACGCATTGGCTCACCCGTGATACGGTACGCAACAAGGCGAAAGCCTATGACCGTGAGGTGCCCGGAAGCAAGAAGGCTGTTCTGGACTACAAACTACTGGGCAAGACTGACCGCTATTACCTCCTTGAGGTGCGTCTCCGCACAGGCCGCCACCATCAGATACGCTGCCAGTTGGCAAAGATGGGATGCCCCATTCGCGGCGACCTCAAATATGGCGCCCCCCGCAGCAATCCTGACGGAAGCATCAGCCTGCATGCCCATCGGCTTACGTTTGAGCATCCCGTCAGCCACCTCCAAATAGACGTAAAAGCGCCTTTGCCCCAGGAAAATGTATGGCAAAGCGTGCAGAAACTGATAGAAAAACAACCATAAACATGCCAGTAATAGTAAAGATAAGCACTCCGAAGGGCGACATCAGAGTACGCCTTTACGACGAGACCCCCCAGCACCGAGACAATTTTGTGAAGCTGGTAAACGAAGGATTTTATAACGGCACGCTTTTCCATCGTGTGATCAAGGGCTTCATGATCCAGGGCGGCGACCCGGACAGCATTGGAGCGCCCGCAGGCAAAATGTTGGGAACCGGAGGCCCCGGATACAATGTGCCCGCGGAAATCGTCTATCCGCAACTCTTCCACAAGCGCGGAGCCCTGGCCGCAGCCAGACAGAGCGACGAGGTGAACCCCGAAAGGGAAAGCAGCGGCAGCCAGTTCTATCTGGTGTACGGAAAGGTATATACCCCACAGGAACTCAAGCAGATGGAAAAGCAGATGTCCATGCAGCAGGAGCAGAGCATCTTCAACAAACTGGTGCAGAAAAACCGTAGCCAGATATTGGAATTGCGCAAGGCCAGAAACCAGGCCGGTTTGCAGGAACTCCAGGATCAGCTCATTGCCGAAACCAAAAAGCAGATGAAGGAACTTCCCGCGCCCAAGTTCACCCCCGAGCAGCAGGAAGCCTACACAACCATTGGCGGAACACCATTCCTGGACAACCAGTACACCGTATTTGGCGAGGTGGAGAGCGGCATGGAAGTGGTGGCCGAAATCCAGCAATGCGCAACGCTCAGCGCTGACCGTCCCAAGGAAGACATTTCCATGACAATGACCATAGAGCAGTAACGGCTCAGTTAGACAAATAATCCAAAAAAGCAGAGAGACGTCACAAGGTGGCGCCTCTCTGCTTTTTTGATGTTGATCAGCCTGTAGGAACTTCAGCGTGTAGCGTCCGCAGTTGCCGAAACGAAGAAAACTTTCGTTTTTCTACTATTTGATTGGGTTTTCAATTTTATTGTGTCCGCTCAATAAATCCGCCCACACAAAGTATAAATTACACTATAAATGGCTGTGTTTGTTATTTTGAGGTACATTCTGTAATTTCACTCCTCCAGAATGACTACGTCTACGTCCAGCACATCGTCTGTCTGAGAAATCACTAGCTACTGAAAACATCAAATATTATTAGTGGACACCAATAGTTTTTTGCTTATTTGTAAAATTTTATTCAAATCAGCAGTTTTTACCTTTTGGTATCCTCGTTTTTTGCATGGCGAGGGAAAATTTACTCCCACGCCACAGC
This sequence comes from Bacteroidaceae bacterium, assembly GCA_017379075.1. Taxonomy (GTDB): domain Bacteria; phylum Bacteroidota; class Bacteroidia; order Bacteroidales; family Bacteroidaceae; genus Physcousia. Next base: position 53,977 of record JAFNXL010000053.1, on the reverse strand, counting down.
GTTTGTTTTTCTGGGGCTGGGGCTGTGAACTTCCTACCGTGAGTTGTTAGGATTTTTTTTATTGCTGTCCGGTAAACATGTGTAAGGATCTATAATCACTGATTTTTTTTGCTTTACAAGCCCCCCTTGAAAGGATATTCACGGCTGTCCGGTAAAAATCTCTTTGATTAATGTGAATAGACTAATCATATATGGTTGTTATTTCCCATTTTAAGCTTTATCCTGCACTTTTCCCTCTAAAATGGCTAATATCTGTACCAAACATATCGGCTGTCAGGGGAAATGTTGTTTTTGAAACGCTTCATGATTTTTACCGGACAGCAATAATTTTAGAAAATATTACGAAGCACTACACATTTGTTGGATGAAATAAAAAAGGAGTGTGCCATGATTTCTGACACACCCCTCTTTTGTCTATTCAATGTCTTGGCAGCTTAAAGCACCATATTACTGTTTTGAGAAGTATTTGTCATACAGCTCGCACGCAACGTCCACTGCATTCTCTTCGGCAACCTTGGTAATGGTCTTGCTGCGGGTCCAATTCTCTTCCCACTTGAACCACTCGGGCGAGGTAATGGTCTTACCTTCTTCCAAAGCCTTGAAGAACATTTCCCAACGGGCCAGATAGAAGTCATTGAGCATGCCTCCCCACTGACGGCTTGAGTAGTCATGCAGTCTTCCTTGCTCTGCACATTGCTCTGGTCCCCATACCGTAACCAGTGTACGGGCATTCCATTCCATCCAGTCGCGGTCGGCCTCTGTGGTTCCTGGTACCTCGTCGCAGATGTTTCTTGCAGAGTTGGTCCATTTCTCCAGTTTGAACAAGCCAACCTGTGACAGAAGACGGTTCAAATCGCTCAATATGCCAAGGAATGTGGTATATTGTGCTTTGAAAGCCACCATGTCTTTCTTCTCGTAGCTGGCTGCAATGTCCTTGATGAGGTAGTAGGTGGAGTCGGTAAGTGTCTGGCGCACCACATCGGCAATATCGTGCTGGTAGTTAGGACAGTCCTTGAAGCGCTCTTTATCCTTGAGCATTTCGGTCGCTGCTTCGCGCACCTTGTTTATGTCGTGATAGATCTTGCATGTACCCCAACCAGAAACACGCTTCACATCCAGCGAGGGGCGGGCACAGATTACGGCCTCGATGTCCTGCGAGGGAGTGGGGCAGTTCAGCACAGACTTGGCCAGTATGTCCCAACCTTTCTCCATTGCCTCGCTCTTCTCTCCATAGCGTGCCTCTGCGTATCTCTTGATCCAATCTTTGCCTTCCTCTCTTTTCATCCAAGGAAGTTCGAACAACAGGTCATAAAGAATAGGGCTTGTCTCCAGACCCTCGGGTGTGGCGCCCACTCCCTTTGCGCCTTCGGGATATTTTTCCAATGCATTGTAATAGTTGGACAGCAAGGGTTCAAAACGTCCGTGCATACCAGTCTTGCCGCCAAAGTTGTGCAGCATACACCACAGGAAGTCATGTCCGTCAAATCCGTTCTTTTCCCATCTTGACAGACCGTCAGCATAAAGGTCGAGCACAACGAATCCGCCCTTTGGAATGGTGTCCAGCGCCTCTTTTCTTGGGTTGTCGCCCCAGCTCTGAATCACCCACTTTGACTCGGGCGAATGTTTCTGCATCTCTGCATACATGGTGTAGTATGCCTCCTTCAGGTTGACGCCCTTTGTGCGTCCGCCCTCGTGGAAGGGGTCCATGCTGTAGTATTTGGCCTTTCCCATCACCTTCTCCAGGTTCTTGTAGTAGAGTTGGGCAATCTCGGCATATCTTTTATCCGTAGGCATCAGGAAGGCGGGTCTGCGGAATCCAGAGCACCAGTTGCCCTGGTCCAAAGCATTCACGTCCATCTTCTCGGCTGCATTGCTGGGAAGGATGTTACCGTAGCCGGGCAACACCGGTTCCATGCCAAGTTCTCTCATTCGTCCCAGGATGAATTTGCACAATTGCTCTTGTCTTTCATACCACCAGTCCGGATTGGGACCGCCCCAACCCTCAAGGTTACTCATAAGCCACCAAGCCTGGAATCCAGGGCCGGCAACAAACTTGTCAATGTCTTCTCTTGTGTAGCCCGCCTCTGTCAGTACGTTCTTCCATACCACATCCATGCCTACTGCGGCAAGGGGCAGATTGATGCCGTGCAGAGCCATCCAGTCAATTTCCTGCTCCCAACGTTCTTTTGTCCAGAAGGCCATGGAATAGGAATAGGTGCAGTAGTTGAGGTAATACCTGTAGTCCGCGCTACATTCGCGACGTTCAGTACCTTCGGGTACGGGGAACTCCACTCCGGAAAGATCTGTTGTGAGGTTGTTCCATGACAGGTTTACGTGTACATAATGGTTCAGGTACCATCCTATACCGGTTGTAAGTGCACTCAACGAGCTACCCTGAATAAAGGGCTTTCCGTCTTTAGAACTGATTTCAAACACATCTGTTCCGTCTTCGGAAAGGGAAGTTTTTACTTGCGTTTCAATGCGTTCTGATGTGCCTTCTCCACCGATTCTGTCGAGAAGTGCCGAAACCTGTGCCGGATTTTTAGGGGCGCATGACATGAGGGCAAATACTATTGCCATCATGAAAGGTAGGAATTTCTTCATACTGATTGTTTTTATTAACATTTTTAACAATTAAAATTCTCAATGTGCAAAAGTACCTACTTTTCCGCAAAGATGAAGTTTTTATTCCCATAAAAAAGTGATAAGGTTCATATTATATACAAACGCGACACAATAAGGTGCGGAAACTAAACAGCAACTGCACCTTAATCTGTCAGACACCTAACAAATACGATATTTACTTCTCGTAATCCTTTGCGCGTTTGGGGTTCATGGGGAACCAGCCTTTTTTTACGCGGTTGTGCTGAGTGCGCACTTCGCCAATGCTCCAGAAGGAAGAGAACGCCACAACGCCGAGGATGATGCTGGCGTAGGTGTTCTGGGCATAAAGGCTTAAAAGAGTGAAGACGATTCCTGCCAATAGGAATGCCCACCAGATGCGTTTGCCGAAATGGTATTCGGCCTTGATGACAAGGGGGTGGAAGAGGCCGATTGTGAGAAAGGTGGCCATTCCGATGATGAGTCCGATATAGTTCATTTTGAGTTGTGGGCTATGAGTTGTGAGCTGTGGCTACTCGTTGTTGTTTTTGTTCTCTTTCAAGTCTATCATTACCATTTTGTATTTGCCGTTGAGCAGGCAGGTGGCGGTGTATTGTTTCTCTTTTGTTTTCTGCTTTCCGCTTTTGTAGGTGATGATTTCTTCAACGGTGCATTCTGCGCGGAAGCCGGTGGTATTGTCATAGAGTTTTTCGCGCGATTTTGTTACGGGCGTGCCGACAAGGTATTTCAGCGTGGCCACATTCTTGGTTTTCTTGGCGTTGATGAACTTCTGCACGTGCTGGGCCGTTGCTTTTGATGTTCCGCAGAATGACTGCATGGGCTCGGCAATTGATTCGCTGATGCTTCCCTTGTCGCCCTTGGTGAGTGTCTGTGTGAAAAACTCGTTGATGGTGTTGTCAATCAAGTCGTTCTCTTCAAAGGTTGTCTTTTTATGGTCGAGCTGTTTTTTGAATTCAACGGCCTCGCTTGTGTACATTCCTTCGGGGTGTTCTTCCAGATATTGGTTGATGGCCTGTTCGGTCCCTGTCTCAGAGGCTTGCGCCCAGTCTATGGAGTCGATGAGTTGCAGGCACTTGCGTGAATTCAGCGAGCCGGGATAGGTTTCAAGGAATTTGGTGAGGTCGGCTTTGGTTCCGCCTTGCAGGGTCTTGGTCCATGCCATGCTTTCGTCTGTGAGTGCCTGCAGGCGTTTTTCCACTTCATCCCGATAGATGCTTTGGGGATAGTCTGTAAGGTATTGGCGGTAGAAGTCGGGGTTGGTGAGCGGGGCCAGTTCCTCGAAGCGTTTCTTCTCTTCCATGCGGTAGGTGTATTCTGTGTAGTATTGGTACCCCACATAGCCGCCTCCGCCCAGAAGGGTGATACAGGCCATTGCGACCAGGATTTTCCAGATGGGGGATTTCTTCTTTTCTTCTGGGTGGATGTCAATGGTTTCCTCTTCCGCCTGTTCGGCGCGGAGTTCCTCCTCTTCTTCTTCTTCTTCGGCTTCTTTGTGGTCGCAATAGGGGCATTGCTCTTCTGTCTTGAGATAGTATGTGCCGCATTGTGAACAGTGTATCAGATTGCCCATTATGGCCACACCACACTGGGGGCATGTGCCGGCCATTGTGGATACTGTACTCCCGCATTCGGGACATTTGATCATGCTCATTGTTCTGGTTGGTTCTTCTTGATTCTTAATTGGATTATTCTTTTGGTTAGTGGGGTTACACGGAAACGGTTGTCGGAACGCAGCCCGATGACCCATACAATGTCGTTCCCGTGGCAAAGCACCCATTGCCGTTCTTTCTGGAAACGTGACAGCTTTTGATTGGTGAGAAAGTCGCTCAACAGCTTGCGGCCCTTCATGCCAAAGGGGACAAACCAGTCGGCGTTCTGTACCTTTCTGAGGACAAGGGGGGCGGTGATGAGGTCTGCGTCCACATAGGCAAACTCTGCGCCAGTGGGGCCGATTTCACTTGTCTCGTTCATCTCTATTACAGGCTTGTCCGTCTCGTCCTGTTTCTCAACCAGCAGCAGGTGTGCGCGGTCTCTGAGCAGACGGTGGGTTGGGCTTTCCCATATTTTTCCGGCCTGTCCGGAGATGTGCTGTTGGATGTCGGAAAGCTGTGAGGCGTTGAATCCGCAGGGATGCAGCCACTCATGAAGGAGGGTGGTGGGGCATCCGTTCTGTCGGTAGGCTTCAATGTTGAGCCTGTCATCTTTGAATCCGCACAAGGTCATGGCCTCATTGACTCCTTTAATATAATAGGGTAGGGAATTGCCCACGTTTTGTGTGGCACGCCACAAAGTTTGCCTTGCTGCCGGTTGGAGCTGTTCAAGCAGCGGCATCACTTCCAGCCTGATGCGGTTTCGGAGCACGTCGTGCTGGAGGTTGGTGCTGTCGGTCACATAGGCAAGGTGGTGGAGGCGGAGGTATTCTTCGATGTCCTTTCTGCTGACACACAACAATGGTCTTACGATGCTGTTGTGTTGGGGGTGCATGCCTGCCAATCCGCGCAGTCCGGTGCCGCGCAAAAGGTTCAGCAGGAGGGTTTCCGCCTGGTCGTCCATGTGATGGCCTACGGCTATGGCCTGGGCCTTCTGGGCTTCCATTTGTTCCCGGAACCATTGGTAGCGCAATTCGCGCGCCGCCATTTCAATGCTGATGCCGTGGCTTTTGGCGTAGTCGGCTGTGTGGAAATGTGTGACGCCCAGACTCACTCCGAATTGCTGGCACAGCTTTTCTACGAATTGCTGGTCGGCGTCTGACTCTTCTCCTCTGAGGTGGAAATTGCAGTGCAGTGCCGAAACCGGATAGCCGAGGGTATGAAGCAGATGGAGCAGCGCCACGGAATCCGCTCCGCCGCTTACAGCCACCAGCACCGTTCCGTTGGGTTCCAACAGGTGGTGTTGCTTGATGAAGGCGGCTACACGTTCTCTCACTTGATGTTGTTTAAAAGCTCTTTTGAAATGCTGTCGCCAAGCTCAACCGCTTTTTGCAGGTTCTTGCGTGCCTCTTGCTTGTTGCCTTTCTTGTCATGGCACACACCTAATATGCGGTAGGCGTCTGCAAACTTGTTGTCAAGGTTTATGGCGGCCTGTGCCGCACCGATGGCATCGTCTATCATGTTGAGCCTGTAGCAGATGGCTGCAAGTTCGGCTCTGAAGATGGGTTCGGCGGGGTTGAGGCGGATGGCCTTGTCAATGTCGTTGAGTGCGGTGGGATACATGCGGCATTGCATGGCCAGTTGTTCGCGCTGGTAATAGAATTCTGCCGTAAGTATTCCGCTATAGAGCCCTTCGTAGATGATAAGGTCTGCAATGGCCTGACGGGGCTTTCCAGCCTTGGCGTAGTTGTTTCCGCGCATAAGCAGAATGGGTGCGGCCTCGGCAGGGTAAGGCTTGGAATAGCAGTTGAGCGCGCTGTCTTGCAAGGTGATGATGGCGTTCAGATTGCTTCCGTCTTCCATCTGCTGGCATTGGGCGGCATAGAGGAAGAGGTCGGGATTGCGAAGGTTTGTCTTGGTCAGTGCGACATAGATTTCCTTGGCTTCCGCATAGCGTTTCAGCGCATACAGGCAGTCGGCCTGTACCTTTTTATAGATGGGCATGTCCTTGGCGGCGGAAGCGGCTTGGGCCTGTGCAAGCGCCTGTTCCATGGTCCACTCGCCATGCACTTTATATGAGGGGTCAAGATTCAGCGTGTAAAGTGTCTTTGCCCAGGAATAGTGCACTTCATCCTTGTTGGCATTGTTCAGCTCGAGCGCCTGCTTGTAACTTTGTTCCGCCTTGTCGTATTCCTTCTGCCCGGCCAGCATCTCAGCCTTCAGGACATAGCCCTGCAGGCTGTCGGGGTAGGCAGAAAGGAAATCTTCAATGTATTGCTTGTAGTCGTTGCTGTCCTTGGGGCCGGACAGGAAGATGAAGGTTGCGGCATCCTGCGCATTGGAGGGCAATGCCTTGGGAATCTGGATGGCTTTTAGGTCGGCATTTGTGGCGTCAAGCGGATTGATGGCAAGTTGAGCAACGTAAGAGGCGTCCATGACAAATGACTGTCCGCCTTCTTTTACAGACATCTGCAACAGACCGACCAGTTTGCCGGCTTCGTTCAGTACGGGGCAGTTTGCAAGGCGTTCGTTGTGCGCCTTTGCCAGTGTGTAGTAATGGAACGAGTCCTTGAACAGTTCTTCCTTGACGATGGTGTCGGGCGTACAGGGGACAGACTTGTCCGCCTTGGCTGTGGGCAGCACATAAAGCAGTTTTCCTTTGGACACAATTGTGGTGTCGGTTGTCAGGTAACCGGCTTTGGTCTTGTTTTTTGTGACGGAAAGCTTCGCCACATTGTACATGCTGTTGGCTCCCTTGATGCGGTGAACGGGGTGCTCAATGCCGTTGAAATCGATAACGGTGGCTTTCACCGCTCCTTTCAGAATGTCATATTCTGTCAGAACCGTGCCTTCTTCATCAATGAACGCCCCTTGCGATTCTTTAGGGGTTCCTTCCTTGTCAAAGGCGATGACGGTAACTTGTGCCTTGCGGGCGTTCTTGAGCCATTTGGGCGGTTTTGCATTTGTGCAAATTGCACAAGCAAAGGCAATAAGGGCTATCAATGTCTTTTTCATAAATTCAGCAGTTGCTTTGCGTTTTCAATTGCGGCTTGCGAAACTTGCGCTCCGCTTAACATATTTGCTATTTCTTTTATACGTTCTTCCTTGTCCAGCTGTTTGATGTGGCTGAGGGTCTGGTCAGAAGTGTCCTCTTTGTACACTCGGTAATGTGTGGCGCCCATTGCCGCAATTTGTGGCAGATGGGTTATGCTGATGACCTGCATCTTGTGGTTTGAGGCCATTTCTTTCATCATTTGTGCCATGCAGTCGGCTATGTTTCCGCTTACTCCGGTGTCAATCTCGTCAAAGATTATGGTTGGCAGTTGCTTGGCCTTGCTGATGAGGGTCTTTAGCGAGAGCATGACGCGTGCCACCTCACCGCCACTGGCCACATCGGCAATGGGTCTTGGCGTGCCGTTCTTGTTTGCGGAGAAGAAGAAAACCACTTGGTCCATTCCTTTGGCAGAGGGTGTTTCCAGGGGTGCGACCTGCACATCCAAGTGGGCGTTGGGCATTCCCAAAGGTGCGAGCATGCTGTGCATCTTTTCTTGCAGCAGGGTGGCCGCCTCAGAACGTGATTGGGTGAGTTCGCCAGCCTTTTCCACTAGGTTTTTCTTCACTTGTGCCAGCTCTTTTTCCTTTTCGGCGATGTCTTCCTCGCTGCAGTCCATTTCCCCAATCTGCTGGGCCAACTGTTCCTTTATCCGAAGCAGCCCTTCTGCACTGTCGGTATGGTGCTTTTTCTCAAGCGTGTAAAGTTCGTCCAGCCTGTTGTTGATGGCCTCAAGGCGTTGCGGGTCAAAGGCAATGGATTCGGCTTTCTCTTCCAGTTCTTGGGACAAGTCTTTCAGGTCGATGTAGGCTTCTTCCACACGGGCGTGCCATTCTTCGGCAGCGGGATAATGTCTGGTTGCGCTCTGCAATGTCTGGAGCACTTGACGCAGCGAGGACACAATGCCATACTGTTCGCCGCTCATCCTTTCGGTGGCCTGGAAGAGTGCGGACTTGATGTCTTCTGCGTGGCTCAGTGTTTCGGCTTCTTCCTGAAGCGTCTCGTCCTCTCCGGCAACAGGATTGAACTCGGAAAGTTGTTTCAACTGGAAACGAAGGTAGTCCTCGTTTTCCTTGTCAGAGTTGATTCTTTCCTTCAGCTTTTCCAGTGCGTGTTCCAGCGTTTTGTAGTCCTGATAGATTGTGGAGTATTGCTTTATTCGTTCTTCGTTATTGCCCAGAATGTCAAGTATCTCCATTTGGAAATTCTCGTTGGCGAGAAGCAGGTTCTGGTGTTGGGAGTGGATGTCGATGATGTGGCTGCCCAGTTCTTTCAGCTGTGCCACGGTTGCCGGTGTGTCGTTGATGAAGGCTCTGCTTTTGCCTGCGGATGTAAGTTCGCGTCGGAGCGTACAGGTGTGGCCTTCAAAGTCGAAATCGTTTTCGCTGAAGAATGTTTCCAATCCGAAACCTTCCAGGTAAAACTCCGCTTCAATGACACAGCGACTGGCTCCTGTCTGAATGCTTTTGCTGTCTGCCCTTTGTCCCAGGAGCAGGCCGATGGCGCCCAAAAGGATGGATTTTCCCGCACCCGTTTCACCGGTGATGACGGAGAACCCCTCCTGGAAATCCATGTCGAGTTCTTCAATCAGGGCATAGTTTTTTATGTAAAGATGCTTGAGCATTTGTCTGAGTGGTGTGGTTCTGTTTTATTTCTTGATTTTTTCCCATTGCGCGCTTTGAGAGGGGTCAATGGCAAAAAGAATTTTGTGTGCCTTTTCCTTTTCTGTGGGCGTTCCCTTTTTAGCGAAGAGGTTGATGAGCTCCTCGCGCTTGTATTCGCTGAACAGTTGTGGAAGATGGCTCTTAGACCTTGCTTTCTTTGCCACGCTGAGCAACTCCAACGATTCGGCGATGCGTGCCCTTGCAGTATCGGGGTTTTCCGCCATTTGGTCCAATCCCTTGCGATGATACTGGTATTGCAGTTCGCGGAACTTTTCCATTGAACCGTCCAGATAGTCGTTAAGCAGTCCGAAGCGGTTCTTGTTGTCGTCAAAGGCTTTCCATCCCGGGTAGTCCAGCGTTTGTCCGGCCGCGACAATTTCTTCTGCGCGGTGAAGGACGTCCGTTCCGCCCATGGGCGACATGGTGTCCAGGTCTATACCTATTATCATATAGGCATAGTAGGCCATTAGTGCAACCAGCTGGTTGTCAATCTGCTCGGGACGGAACTCAAGTCTGTCGTGTTCTTGGAAATTAAAGTTGAACTGCGGGTCTCTGTTGCTGAACGCGGTGGTCATATATGTGGTGTTGAAGACCGGTCGGCTGCTTGTTACCAGCAACGTGCAGGTGAAGGAATTGTCCGTGTCGCTGTACGTATTTACGGTAATGTTGAAATTGCACTGGATTTTTTCCTTGTCCTTCAGTTTAAGGTCGGTCCACTTCTGGTCGTTCAGAAAGTCGGTCAGTTTCTTTTCAAGCGATTCAAAGACGTCTCCCTTGGTGTCCGAAACCTGGGCACGGTTGATTACCACCTTGGCTTCCAGTTCCTGTGCCAGGGTAGTTTGGGGGATTGCCAGAGCCGAAGTGCAGAACAGCGCTTTCAACAGAATTTTTCTCATGCCATTATCTGCTTTAGACGGTTGATGATATCCTTTGCGGCTTCTGTCTTGCTCTTCAGCGGGAAACTTTGGCTTTCGGTTGCGTCTATGAGGGTAATCTTGTTGGTGTCGTGCTGGAATCCCGCGCCTTCATCGTTGAGGCTGTTCAGCACAATGAAGTCCAGATTCTTCTTCTCCAGTTTCTTGCGTGCGTTTTCAGCCTCGTTACAGGTTTCAAGGGCAAATCCCACCAGTTTCTGGTCCTGTCGTTTCATCTGTCCCATTGCCTGTGCAATGTCTTGTGTGGGATTCAGTCTGATGACGAGCTGGTCGCCCTCGCGCTTGATTTTGTTCTCGGCCGTGTGTTCGGGTGTGAAGTCGGCCACGGCGGCACACAGAATGCCGGCATTGCAAGTGGGGAAGATTTTTACACAGGCCTCGTACATCTGGGCGGCACTTTCCACGTCGGTACAGGTTATGGACGGGTGCTTGGGCTTTTGGCTCATCGGTCCGCATACCATTTCCACCTCTGCGCCTCGTCTAGCACACTCTTCTGCCAGCGCACAACCCATTTTTCCGCTGCTGTAGTTGCCAATGAAGCGCACGGGGTCAATCTTTTCGTGAGTGGGGCCAGATGTGATCATGATGCGCTTTCCCTTGAGGTCTTGGGTGTTTCCGGCAAGCGCCTCGGCTACCTGTCTCAGTATTTCCTCGGGTTCTTCCATGCGTCCTTTTCCTTGTAAGTGGCTTGCCAGGAATCCGGTTTGCGGCTCAATGATGTGGTTGCCGTAAGACTTCAGCAGGGCAAGGTTGTTCTGCGTGGTTGGGTGGGCATACATGTCGAGGTCCATTGCCGGCGCTACAAAAACGGGAGCCTTCATGGAGAGGTAAGTGGTGATGAGCATGTTGTCCGCAATGCCATGGGCCATCTTGCCAATGGTGCTGGCTGTGGCCGGAGCGATTATCATGGCATCTGCCCACAAGCCCAAGTCTACGTGGCTGTGCCATGTGCCGTCTCGTTGACTGAAGAACTCGCTTATCACAGGCTTGCTTGTAAGTGCGCTCAGCGTGATGGGGGTGATGAACTCCTTTCCCGCAGGTGTGATGACCACTTGCACCTCGGCTCCTTGCTTGATGAGGCCGCGGATGAGCAGGCAGGCTTTGTATGCCGCAATGCTGCCAGTTATTCCGAGTACGATTTTCTTACCGTTTAGCATATTTCAGTCTCAGTTGTTCAAATACGCGCTTGGTGTTCAATGGGAAGTCGCCCTGCTGAATCCAGCTGAAGTAACCAGGGTCGCGCATGACGACGTCCTTTATGGCACGTCCCTTGTATTTTCCAAAATTGATGGTTTCCACTCCATTGTCGTCATAGACCACACGTCCGGAGAAGTCGATGTTCTTGGAGCGTTGCGAGTAGTCTGCCAAAAAGTCTACGTCGTTTTCCAGGTCGTTGGGGTATTTGTCCAACTGGGCTTCCAACACTTCGTATGTGGCTCGTGTGTCTGCCAGTGCGCTGTGGGCGTCTGTTAGGTCTTTTCCGCAGTAGAACTGGTATGCTGCCACCAGTGTGCGGCGTTCCAGCTTATGGTAGATGTTCTGCACGTCCACCATGCGGCTGTCCTTCAGGTTGATGTCCACACCAGCACGCAGGAACTCTTCCACCAGCAGGGGAATGTCAAAGTGGTTGCTGTTGAATCCGGCAAGGTCGCATCCCTCGAATTTCTGCTGCAGTTCGGCTGCCATGTCTTTGAAGGTGGGGCAGTCCTTCACGTCGGCGTCGGTGATGCCGTGTACCTCGCTGGCCTGTGCGGGAATGGGTATTGTGGGGTTGAACCTCATGCTTTTCTCTTCCTTAGTGCCATCGGGTTCCAGGCGGATATAGCATAGTTCCACAATGCGGTCCCTTGATATGTCTATGCCTGTGGTCTCCAGGTCGAAGAAAATGATGGGTTTCTTTACGTTGAGTTTCATTACAATTCTTGTTGTTTGGTTGTGTGGTATGGGCGTTCCGCTTATTCTTCCACTCTCATGGGCATGAGCAGCATCAGTATTTCCTCGTCCTCACTTGCGGGAACGGGTTTGATGATACCGGGTCTGCTGGGGTCTGCCAGTTCGATGGATACGCTTTCGCTGTCCAGAATGTTCAGAATCTCAATGAGGAACTGGCAGCTGAAGCCAATGTGGATGTTCTGGCCGCTGTATTCGCAGTTCTGGTACTCTATGGCGTTGGTGGCAAACTCGTAGTCCTGTCCGGTCAGTTTCAGTGTGTTTTGGGAAAGTTCCAGCTTCACCAGTCCGCTGCTTTGGTTGCAGAATACGCTCACACGCTTCAGGGCGCTTGCCAGTGCCTGACGGTCTGTTACAGACTTGAAGGGGTTGTCTGCGGGGATTACGCCGTTGTAGTTGGGGTATCTTCCTTCAATCAGGCTGAAGTGCATTACGATGTCCTGTGCCTTTATGCAAGCCTTGTCGTTGTCGAACTTTATCTCAATGTTGCCAGCGTCCTTGCTGAGTACGGCTTTCAGAATGGAGGCAACTTTCTTGGGCAGGATGAATCCGGCCTCGAATCCGCTCTTGACGTTGTGCATGATGTTGCGCACCAGCTTGCGTCCGTCTGTGCCGGCAAAGGTGAGCGATTCGGGCTTTATGTCCACATAGATGCCGTTCATCACCAGTCTCACCTCATCGTTGGCTGTGGCGAACAAGCAGTTGTTGATACCCTTCAGCAAGGTCTCGGCTGGCATGGTAAGGGATGTGCATTCTTCCTTTACGGTGCGTGGAACGGGATAGGGGGCGGCATCCTGTGCCATTACGCCAAAGGTGCCGCTGTTGTGGTAGCCTTTGATGCTGAGTGTTTCGGGGCTGAACTCAATGGTCAGGGGCTGTTCGGCCAGTTCCTTGATGGAGTCCATGATGGTCTTTGCGGGAATGCAGAAGCGTGCGTTCTCGCTCTGTTCGAACAGGGGAACCTGGGTGATGAAATATTTTTCGCTGTCAGATGCGGTGATGGTGACGGTGTTGTCTTTTACATCGAAGAGGAAACAGTCAAGAATGGCCATTGAGTTCTTTGATGCCATAACTTTTGACGCTGCGGTCATGTGGCTGTATAGAGCCGTGGAGGAAACTTTAAAGTTCATAAGTCTCTGTGTATGTTTTTACGTTAATTTATATTTAGCACAAAAATACAATAAATCCATGATGTGACAAAAAAAAGGGATGGAAAAAGTCGGTTTGTTGATTTTTTTGAATACCTTTGCGTGCAATTTTGAATTTACACATATAAAAATTTTATGGAATTAACAGGAAAGATTATAGCAGTGCTGCCCGAGCGTAGCGGTGTTTCGGCCCGCACCGGCAGTGAGTGGAAAATGGCTTCCTATGTACTGGAAACCATGGAGCAGTATCCCCGCAAGATGGTGTTTGAAATCTTCGGCAGCGACCGTATTGCACAGTGCAACATACAGCTTGGCGAGGTGCTTACCGTATCCTTCGACATTGATGCCCGCGAGTACCAGGGACGTTGGTTCAACAGTATCCGTGCATGGAAGGTAGACCGCAATACCACCGCTCCGATGCCCCAGGCTCCCATTCCCGCTGACATTCCTCCTTTCGGTGCCAGCCCCGTGCCTCCTGCACAGCCCGACGCTTCTTCGGCTCTTCCCTTTGGCGGTGCCCCCGCAGCTCCGGACGACCTGCCTTTCTAAGGCGCACAGGCTCTCTGGAAAGAGTTTAGACATAGAAGGAACCGCTCTCCTTATCCGCTTTTGCCGGTCATGGGAGTGGTTCTTTTTTCTTTTCGGTAGATTGTGTAGGGCTTGGTTTTTAGTGTAACGGGTGTAACGGGTGTAACGCAATGTGCTTTGTTGGGGTGCAGGAACTGGTCCGAAGTGACTTTTTGAACCGCTCTGAGAGAAGTTTCTACCAGCTTCCGTGAAAGTATTCTTCCGTGCCAGGCAATGTTTTGTCGTGATGGCAAAGAAAAGCCGCCCATTTCCTTTTGTAATTGGGAAGGGCGGCCTTGGTATTGGATGTGGACCGTTGTTGCGTCAGCGGGTCAGTATGATGCCTCCGTTGGGCTGGATGGTAACCTTGGCGGTTCCGTCCTCTTCCACCTTCAGTTGTTGCAGCTGCGGTCCCTTTTTGGCATCGTCCACATAATAATTTACGGTGCGTCCGGCAAACTGCGGGAGGTTTAGCGAGAGCTTCTTTTCCTCCTTTTCCGCGTTCAGACCAGCCACATACCAGTCAGTGCCGTGGCGGCGTGCCAGCACAACGTATTTGCCGGGATAGCCGTCAATGTATTGTGTCTCGTCCCAGGTTGTGGGCACTTTCTTCAGGAAGTCCAGTTCAAACTCCGGCAGCTCCGTCAGGTTGTTGGGCTGTATGGCAATGCACTGGATGCTGGTTTGGATGGTGATGGCTGCTGCCATTTCAAAGATGTCTGTGGTGTGGCGTGGATGGCGGCTCTTGTTGTCCTTGGATAGATACTTGTTCATGATGGTGCCTCCCCAGTCCATTGATGCCACAGCATTGCGGCAGAAGGGGTGAATGGTGAGGTCCTTGGCTTCGTTCTTGGCGGCATACTCGCTGAAGAACACGTTTTCGCTGGCCAGCACGGCTTCCGAGGAGACAAAGTTGGGATACATCCTTTCCCATCCGCGCGGAAGGGTGCAGCCGTGGAAAATGACCTGCAGTCCAAAATCGTTGGCATCGGTCAGAATGTCTTCGTAGAGCTTCATGGTGTGCTGCTTGTCTCCTGCAAAGAAGTCCACCTTGATGCCGGCAATGCCCGCACGCTGCATCCATTCCATTTCCCGTCTTCTGGCTGGGGCGTTGTCCATGAGATGTTTGGGGCTTTGAGGCGCATCGTTGAAGGAGCCGTTAGAGTTGTACCAAAGCAGTAGCCTGACGCCCTTTGACTGGGCATAGCGGGACAGCTCCTCAATCTTCTTGTATCCAATCTTTGTGTCCCAAGCGGCGTCCACAAGGCAGTATTCGTATCCCATGGCACCAGCCAGGTCTATGAACTCAATCTGGTCGTTGTAGTTGATGCTGTTGTCCTGCCAAACCAGCCATGACCATGTGTATCTTCCTGGCTTGTACACCTGTGAAGGCTCGTATTTGGGCTGCACCACGTCATAGGCTATGGTGGTTTCCACAATGGGTTTCAGTGTCTTGCCCACGGTAATTGTTCTGACGGGTGTTCGGGCTGTTTTGTTTGGTGTATTGGTACGGAAGGGCACGCTTGCCGATGTGGACCCCCAACCGTTGCTTTCGCCTTCCATGGGGAATTCCACCTTGTAGCCATACTCCGGATTGTAGTCGCTCAGGCGGCAACCCACGTAATGGCTGTCGTTTCCGGACTCGCTGATGAGCACCCATCCGTCGTCCTTCACGCGGAACAGGGCAGGGAAGGTATAACCCCGTCCGTAGTGCGAGCGTTGCGTCATCTGGCCGTCCAGACTATATCCTTCTTCATAGCTGGGCTTGGTGCGCATCCATCCCACCATGGGGTCGCTCTGTGGAGTGATGAAGGTTGTGGTGCCCTCTGGGAGTTTGAACGATGAGGCTTCGCCCGTAATCACAATGCCGCCCGCATCTTTGTGCTGTGGAATGCTGTACCAGAAAACAACATTGTTGTCAGATACCTCGAAGCAAATGTTTATTTTTTGCTCTTTATCGTTTTTCAGACTTAAACCATAAAATTTGTAATCGTAGTATCCTTTGGATGCCTTGGTGTTCTGCATTGTATAGGAATGCTTGTGTCCTCCAAAAGTCCCATTTGTTCTTTGTTCAGGCAATCCTTTTTCCGCTTTCAGCCCTTGCGTAAAGTCGCCCATGTTTGTCATGATACCCAGGGCAGAGCGTTCAATCATCTGCTTGCCCTCGTATTTTACGCTGTAGAACGCTTTTCCTCCTTCCAGTTCCACGGCAAGTTCCGTCTTTCCGTCTGGCGAGGTGATGGTCTGCGACTCTGCCCGCAGCATCATGGCTGCAAACAGGCTCATGCTAAGAATCAGTAGCTTTTTCATGTCCGTAATGATTTTGTTCTGGGTTATTGTGCTTGTGTTTTTGTTTTGTAAATATTTGTCTTTCTTGCCGTAAAGATAGACAAAAAAACTCGTAACATGTCCCCGCTGGCATGTTCTTTTTGCAGTTATAATGCATTTTTATGTCAGAAATTGCCCAAAAGTGCGTACCTTTGAAGCCGGAAACAAATACAGATTATATTATTTAACGAAAAATGAAGACTTATTTAAAGACAATGATGTTATCAGCAGTATGCGCTGTTTCATCCTGTGGCGGACCCACCCAGGAGGACGGTTTTGAGTTCACAAACGAACGTTTTGCCGACATCCAGATGCTGCGCTATCGTGTAGACGGATTCGAGCAGCTCTCGTTGCAGCAGAAGACATTCATCTATTATCTTCAGGAGGCTGCTCTTTGGGGACGCGACATCCTGTTCGACCAGAACGGACGTTACAACCTGCAGATTCGTGACCTTCTGGAGAAGACCTACCGCGACTACAAGGGCGACCGCACTGATGCCGACTTTGTGGCCATGGAAGAGTACCTCAAGCGTGTGTGGTTCAGCAACGGCATCCACCACCACTACGGCGCGGACAAGTTCATCCCCGGCTTTTCACGCGAATGGTTTGTGAAGCATTCCGGATGCACTGACGACCAGTTGCTCGAGGTTATCTTCAACCCCGAAGTGATGGCCAAGCGTGTGAACCTTGCCGAGGGAGAAGACCTCATCCTCACCTCAGCCATGAACTATTATGGCGAGGGCGTAACCCAAGCGGAGGCAGAGGAGTTCTATGCCAAGATGAAGGCCGAGGGAGACCCCCAGCGCCCCGTAATGTACGGTATGAACAGCACGCTGGTGAAGGGTTCTGACGGCACCTTGCGCGAGGACGTTTGGACCACCACCGGACGCTATGGCGAACAGCTTCTCCAGATTGTGAAGAACCTCAAGGCCGCCCGTCCCTTTGCCGAGGATTCCTTGCAGCAGGTGGTGCTGGACAAGCTCATCAGCTTCTATGAGACCGGTTGTCTGAAGACCTTCGACGAATACAGCATCGCATGGCTGCAGAACACCGAACCGCTGGTGGACTTTGTGAACGGATTCACAGAAAGTTACGGCGACCCCCTCGGCATGAAGGCTTCTTGGGAGAGCATCGTCAACTTCAAGGACCTTGAGGCCACCAAGCGTACCCTTCTGCTCAGCGACAACGCCCAGTGGTTCGAGGACAACTCGCCCGTGAACCCCGCCTTCAAGAAGGAGAAGGTAAAGGGCGTGAGCGCAAAGGTAATTCGTGCGGCCATCCTTGGCGGCGACCTCTATCCCTCAACCGCCATCGGCATCAATCTGCCCAACAGCAACTGGGTGCGTGCCGAATACGGAAGCAAGAGCGTTACCATCGGCAACCTCACCTACGCTTATGCCCAGGCATCCAAGGGAAGCGGAATGGGCGAGGAGTTTGCCTTCGGTCCCGAAGAACTTGAAATCATGAAGAAGTATGGCGATGTAACCGATGACCTGCACACCGACCTCCACGAATGTCTGGGCCACGGAAGCGGCAAGTTGCTCCCCGGAGTTGACCCCGACACGCTGAAGGCATACGGAAGTACCATTGAGGAAGCCCGTGCCGACCTCTTCGCACTCTACTATCTTGCCGACCCCAAGCTGGTGGAACTGGGTCTCATGCCCGATGCCGAGGCTTACAAGGCATCCTATATCGGCCAGATGCAGAACGGCATCCTCACCCAGCTGGTACGCATCAAGCCCGGCGACAAGATTGAGGAAGCCCACATGCGCAACCGTGCTCTCATTGCCCGTTGGGCCATGGCACTTGGCAAGGGCAAGGCAGCCGGCGGTGCAGATGTCATTGAAATGCCCGTCCGCGACGGAAAGACCTATGTCAAGATTAACGACTATGAAGCCCTGCGTCAGGTATTTGGCGAACAGCTTGCCGAAATCCAGCGCATCAAGTCGGAGGGTGACTTCAACGCCGCCCGCACTTTGGTGGAAGAATATGGTGTGCAGATTGACCCCGCCCTGCATAACGAGATTCTGGAACGCTACAAGGCGCTTGACATTGCTCCCTACAAGGGATTCATCAATCCCCGCTATACTGCCGTGCGCGATGAGAAGACCAACGAGATTACAGACGTGACCATCAGCTACGATGAGGCTTACGACGAGCAGATGCTCCGCTACAGCCGCGATTATGGTTTCGGTTATTAATCTTTCCACACATAACAGACATGAAAAGAGGGCCTCAGCGCCCTCTTTTCTGTTTGCTTTCCGCCCTTGGGTGTCGTAAGCATATTTTCGAATTACAAATTCAGTGATCAGAACCCGGACTGATTCCAAAACGATCGTTTTGATGCCGTCCGAGGGGTCGGACGACGAGAAAAAACGTTTATTCGCCCTTTCCGAGGGGTCGGACGACGAGAAAAAACGTTTATTCGCCCTTTCCGAGGGGTCGGATGACGTGAAAAAACGTTTATTCACCCTTTCCGAGGGGTCGGGAACCTCCAAAAAGCCGTTTTTGATGCCGTCCGAGGGGTCGGGAACCTCCAAAAAGCCGTTTTTGATGCCGTCCGAGGGGTCGGGAACCTCCAAAAAGCCGTTTTTGATGCCAACGACGGGTGTCGGAACCACCCGATGCCTTGGTTGTAAGCATATTTTCGAATTTCAAATTCTTATACTTCGCCTTAACGGTTTTGTCTTAGCCGGCGTTCCGCCCGTTCTGCCGGATTTCCGAATTCGGCAGGTGTGAGTATAAGCATTTATAATGCGTTGAACACCCCCCTTTATGACTTCAACAGCTCTTGAAATCCTCGGGGAAGTTTAACGTCCGCTAATACGTTCCTCTTCCAGCAATTTCAGTTTGCGTGCTATCATTTCCCCTTTGCGCTCGCCGTGGAAACCGCCCGGACTGCCGTCGGAGGCAATGACGCGGTGGCACGGCACCTCTGGAGCAAAGGGATTCCGCTTGAGGGCCTGACCCACAGCCTGGGCGCTGCGGCACCCTATGCGGTGTGCCAGTTCGCCATAGGTGATGGTCTCTCCCTTCGGCACGTTGAGCAGTTCCAGATATACCCTACGCTGGAAGGGCGTTATCTCCTTTGATTGAATGACTTTTTCTCTGATGTTCGTCCTCATGGCAGTTTGGATATGACGAAGGTGGTGCGGAAACCCGGAACGGGCTGTTCCGCCAGACTGAGGTTCATGCCCTGTTTGTGCATCATCAGCCGGGCCAGGGCCAGCCCTATGCCGGAACCCGTCTGTTTGGTGGTGAAGAAGGGAACGAATATCTCCCGTGCCACATCGGGCGGAATGGGTGCACCGTTGTTGCTGATGAGGAGGGCGTTGTCCCATCGGATGTCAATGTCCTTTGCCCCGGCCTCGCAGGCGTTCTTCGCCAGGTTGGACAGCACTTGGAGCATCATGCCCCGGTCGGCCTTGAAGCGCAGCTGTCCGTCGGTGCGGATGTGCCATGTCACGTCCGGATAGAGTGTCCCTAGGGTCTCCAGCGTCTGTTGCAGGTCCACTTCTTCCAGCTCCGCTTCCTGCAGGTCGGTCAGTTTGCGGTAGTTTTCCACAAAGGCAGTCATGCCCATTCCCGTCTGGTGGATGGCGATGATGCCTTCCTCGTAGGGTGTGCCCTTGATGGAAGGGTCGGCAAGATAGGCTTGGCTGATGCTGCAGATGGGGGTGGCGGCGTTCATGATTTCGTGGGTGAGCACACGGGTAAGCCGTTGCCACGACTCCACTTCCTTCCGTGCCTCCAGAGCCTTTATGTCCAGACTCATGTCGTTCAGCGCCTGCTGCATGGCACGTTCGCCGAAGAACAGACCCTTCACGGGCAGACGGAAGGAGAAGTCGCGGTTCCTCACCGCCTCTCGCATCAGATAGGCGCGGTCTCGGAGCAGACATTGGTGGCGGTAGAACCTCACCGCTGCCGCCACAATCAGAATTCCTGCCAATGCAAGGATGAGGATATGCGGGTCCGTCATGGTCATCGCTTCATCTTGGCATAGAGTGTCTGCCGTGTGATGCCCAGCAGTCCGGCAGCCCGGCTCATGTTGCCGTGGCACTTCTCCACCACGCGCCGCACATGGTCCATCTCCACCTGTTCCAGCGGCACAATCTGGCGGCTCTTGTCAATGGCGTCCTTCACCACCCTCAGCAGTTCGTCGTTGTCCCAGGGTTTGGTCACAAAGTCGGCGGCACCGTTCTTCAATCCGCGCACAGCCAGGCTGATGTCCGCATAGGCCGTCACCAGCACCACGGGAATGCCGGGGTGCAGCTTGTGGATGCTTCTCAGCCACAACAGTCCGTCCTGTCCCGAATTCATTCCGGGCGCAAAGTTCATGTCCAGCAACACGGCGTCCACCGTTTCCTGACTCATGACGGTGGGGATGTCCTGGGGCGATTTCAGGGTGATGACCTTGCCGAAGGCCGTGCCCAGGCATATCTTGGCGGCGGTGAGGATGGCGGGGTTGTCATCCACAACCAGAATGGTGCCGTAGTCTTTCATATCTTTCCTTTCGTCTGCTTGTTTTGTTGATGTGCGCTGCAAAGGTAAGGAAAAGTTGTATGACTTTTATACAATCCTCTGTATGATTTTCATACAATCTTGCTTCCGCATTGCTGGCGCGTTGGGGCGGAATGGAAATAATGTCCTATCTTTGTCCCCGTAAACATTGCATGGCCGGCAGCTTGCAGCACTTTTTTAACCCGATAAAAAAAGACAGAAAAGAGATGATAAAGACAGAACAGATAGTGCGCACCTTCCGCACAGAGGAGGTGAAGACCGTGGCGCTGAACGGCGTCAGCATGGAGGTGAAGGAGGGCGAGTTTGTCGCCATCATGGGACCCAGCGGATGTGGCAAGTCCACCTTGTTGAATATATTGGGTCTGCTGGACAATCCCGACGGCGGCCGCTATTGGCTGGACGGCGAGGAAGTGGGCGCGCTCAGGGAACGGCAACGTACCCGTCTGCGCAAGGGACGCATCGGCTTTGTGTTCCAGAGCTTCAACCTCATTGACGAACTCACCGTGGAGGAGAACATAGACCTGCAGCTGAAGTATCTGGACGTGCCCAAGGCCGAACGCCGCAAGCGGGTGGAGGACATCCTGCGACGTGTGAACATGAGCCACCGCGCCAAGCACTATCCGCAGCAGCTCAGCGGTGGACAGCAGCAGCGTGTGGCCATCGCCCGTGCCGTGGTGGGACGGCCGCGCCTCATCCTTGCCGACGAGCCTACGGGAAACCTGGACTCCAAGAACGGCCGCGAGATTATGGAACTGCTCTCCAGCCTCAACGCCGAGGGCACAACCATTGTGATGGTGACGCACTCCAGACACGATGCCACATACGCCCACCGCATCATGTATCTTTATGACGGACAGGAAGCAGCCGATATGGACGGATTGCTGTAATATGTGATAACCTCTAATGCTGAAGACAATATGAAATCATACTTCGTTTTCCTGTGCCGTAACAAACTCTATACGGCCATACAGATTTTCGGCCTTTCCGTGGCGCTGGGCTTTGTCATTCTGCTCATGTCCATTGTCTGCAAGGACTACAGGGTGGGCAAGACGCGCCCCTGCTACAAACAGCTCTATACGATTGGTTCCAGCACAAAGCTGGGCGTAAACATCAAATATACTCCAGATGTGCCTGTTCCGCCGCAGATTAAGGAATGGACACGGATGACGTATTACAAAAGACTGGACGTCATACTGGAAGATGAAACCGTTCTTCCGAATGCCAAGACACAGGCGGTGGACAGCACCTTTTTCCGTCTGTTCGACTATGGGCTGAGGGGATGCGACCGCCACAGCGTGCTTACATCCCGCAATGAGGTTATCCTCAGCGAAAGCTTTGCCCGAAAGGCTTTCCCGGACAAAGATGCCGTTGGCCAGCAGGTAAGGATTTATGATGAGACCTGTACCGTGGTGGGGGTGATGGAGGATTTCGGACCGAATGACATCTTTCACCCTACAGACCTTTTCTACAATATGTCGCTGGATATGGAGAAGAGGCCTCATATGGCTGAGATGGGTACGCATTCTTTTGTTATGCTTGCCGACGGTGCCACGCGGGAGGATGCCGAACAGGCGTTGCTGAAAATCTACAAAAAGGTGTGGCCTGAATGGCAGGAAAAGCCGGATGAAGAAAAACCTTGGTCGGGCTCTTCGCTCACGCGGTTGGACGAGGTTTATTTGTGCGACAAATGGCACCAAGCCCACTACCGCAGCGGTGACAAGGAAAAGATGTTCAACCTCTTGGCTGTGGCTATGGTCCTGCTTGTGTCGGCGGTGTTCAATTATGTGAATCTGACCGTGGCGCTGGCGGGCAAGCGTGCCAAGGAGATTGCCACGCGCCGCCTGTTGGGCGATTCCGTGTGGCAGGTGGTGGGGCGCAGTCTGGCCGAATCGTTTCTTTTCACAAGCGTTTGTTTTCTGTTGGGCTGTTTGGTGGCCGTCTGGTGCAAGGATTGGTTCCAGGAACTGCTGTCCAGAAAGTTCGACCTGGTACCCAACTCCCTGACCATTGGCGTTGCCCTGGGGCTGATTGTTGCGGTATCGCTGTTGGCGGGTCTCATACCGGCTGTCATTGTGTCCCGCTTCAAGCCCATAGACGTGATGAAGGGCAGTTTCCGTCTGCAAAGCAAGATGTGGCTGAGCCGTGTGTTCATTGTGGCGCAGGGGGTAATCTGTACCGTACCGTTGGCGCTCGCACTGACCATGAGCGCGCAGATACACCATCTTTCCACCCTGCCTTTGGGGTATAATACAAAGAATCTTCTTCTTGTAAGTTTGAGTGATTTTGATTTCAAGGCCGCTAAGGCAGAACCGATTTACAACCGTCTGAAGTCCTTGCCACAGGTAAAGAGGGTGGGGTGGATTGAGACTGAACCGTGGACAGACCTTCCGACTTCCTTTGGTGTGGCCGAAGAGGGAACAGACGGAAGGGTTGTGCAAGTATGCGTGACGGAGATTGACCAAGACTGCATGGATATGTTCGGATTCGAGGTGGTGGAACAGTATTGTGAACCAGCAGACGGAATGTTCTGGCTGCCGGAGAGTGCAAAGCGGAAATTCAATGTGTCAAAAGAGCGCCCGTACATCAATGAGGTCGGCTATAATCAGTATGACAAAACCTACATCGTCAAATCTAATATAAGATTTCCGGTTTGCGGTGTGGTAAAGGATTTTCGTACTTCTGCAACACCCCGCGATGCCTCCAAATATGAGAATGTGATACGAATCAAAGAGAAAGCTCCTGCATCTTCCTATATTATGCTGGAACTTGACGGGCAATCGGGCACCGACGGCAATGCGCTGAAATCCATCAAGGCCGTTTGTAATGAGGTGGCGATGGAAATCACTGGAGCGAAAAGGAATGTCGATGTAATGACCGTGGAAGAAATTCTTGACGGAATATTGTACGGACTGCGCAACAAAAGGAAGGTTGTTCTGGGCTTTATGTTCCTCTCCCTGCTCATCTCCGCCCTTGGTATGTTCGCCATGTCCGTAAGCTACACGGAGCAGCAGAGCAAGCAGATTGCGCTGCGCAAGGTGATGGGAGCCACGGTAGAGGGGGCAGCCTGGGAACTGTCGCGTCCCTTCCTGCTGCTTTCCCTGTTGGCCTCGGTGATTGCCGTCCCCATCAGCATCAAGGGCATGAGGGAGTATCTGGAACCTTTCTATTACCGCATAGACTTCCCGTGGTGGGTGCTTGTGGTGGCCGTCCTCATCTCCCTGTCCGTGGCCGTCCTCTCCGTCCTGTGGCAGACATTGAGCGTGGCACGCCGCAATCCGGTGGAAAGCATCAGGACGGAGTGATGCTCTTCCGCACTCGCAGCGAGAAATATTCAAGTAAGCTTGGTATTTCTCGCTCGTTTTCAGATACGCCGGAAATGGCCGTCGGGACCCCGGATTGCATTTCCTGATGCCAAAAAGTGCCGTTGGGACTCCGGATTGCATTTCTTGACGCCAAAAAACGCCGTCGGGACTCCGGATTGCATTTCTTGACGCCCAAAAATGCCGTCGGGACTCCGGCACGCACTCCGCATATGGGTAAAAGGGAAGAAAAGGACAACGGTCAGCTATCATCCATCAGCGATGAACGAAACACGTCTGGAAGACGGGAAAATGAATAGCCGGGGGCTTTCAAGCCCTCGGTATTATGATGTCCGCATAAAAATGGCGTCTGGAAGACGCGAATCGGCTGTGAGGGTTGCCGTTCCGCGTCTTTGCAGACGCCTTTGAGCATTGAGTAATGAGTAGTGAGATTTGAGCCTCTTCTGAACTTATGTTCTTTTGTCAAAAAAACTCATCGCTCATCGCTTACTGCTCATCGCTCAAAATGTTCTTTTGTCCAAATAAACACTCACAACTCACAACTCACAACTCACTGCTCATCACTTCCAAACCAGCACGCGGCCAATCTTGTCGTAGACGCTGGCCCAATGGGCGCGGGAGGTGACGTCGGGAGCCGAGGTGCTGGCAGCCTTGGCCTTGGCCTGAATCTGCTGAAGGCCGAGCAGGGCGGCGGGGCGGACGGGCTGGTAGCCGTTGCCGAAGGCGCGGGTGAGATGGGTGATCATCATGTTCTGCAGGGCCACGCGATAGGGCGTTACGCTTTGGCGGTTGTCCGCTTCCTTGAACACCAGACGGACAAGGTCGGTGATGTACTGCTCGGGGGTGTAGAACTCGTTCATGCCGTCCAGACGGTTCATCATCTGTGTGATGGCGCTTTCCGCCACGGTTGCGGTGAGGCTCTGCGGGTCGGGGGTGAGGCGGCGCGCATAGGGTACCTGACGCAGCCAGACGGGTTCGGTGAGCACGTTCTCGTCCATCCATTGCAGGGCTTCCTTCTGCTGTTCCAGCGGCACGGGGGCATAGACATCCTCCTGTGTGCCCTTGGGCTGGAAGGTGACGAAGTGGCCGCCAATGTTGCGTGCCACATGACCGCAGTAGCGCATAAACTGGAGGCGCATCTCGTCGTACATGGTGCGCACATCGTTGTCATAGAGGTCGGCGGCGTTGTCGGCGGTCCACTGGGGCAGGTTCACAAGCTGTCGCTTGAGGTTCATGATGCCGTAGGTGCTTGCCTTCATGGCATTGTCGCCCAGGTCCTCGGTCTGGTTGCGGGGGTCGAGACGGCCGATGCTGATTTCGCCGTCGCCCCACCAAAGGCGTTTGTCGCTGAGTTTGCCGGCAACCCATTCCTCGCGCAGGCGGTGGTCGTCGTCGGCGTTGTCTGCCGCCATGGGGCCGTATCCCCACTGGATGGCCCATTCGTCATAGTCGTTGATGCGGGGGAAGATGCCCAGTCGGTCCAGTTGGTCCTCGGGCTGTGCCACATAGTTGAAGCGGGCATAGTCCATGATGCTGGGCGTGTGGCCGTGGCGTTCCACCCAGTCCTTGCTGCGCAGGCTGTCCACGGGCACGGTGCTGCTGCTGCCGAAGTTGTGGCGCAGACCCAGCGAGTGGCCCACCTCGTGACTGCTGACAAAGCGGATGAGCTGGCCCATGAGTTCCTCGTCGTAGTTCATCTTGCGTGCGGCCTCGTCAATGCTGCTGGCCTGTACCATGTACCAGGTGTGCACCAGCTTCATGACGTTGTGGTACCAGCAGACGTGGGCCTCGATAATTTCTCCGGTGCGGGGGTCGCTGACGTGGGGGCCGTAGGCGTTCTCAATGGGCGAGGCCAGATAGCGGATGCAGTTGAAGCGGGCGTCTTCCATGCTCATGGTGGTGTCCTGCTCGGGCCATTCCTTGCCTATGATGGCGTTCTTCCAGCCGGCTTTCTCAAAAGCTTTCTGCCAGTCGTTGACGCCCTGGATGAGGTACTTGCGCCACTGCTTGGGCGTGGCGGGGTCAATATAGTAGACGATGGGCTTGACGGGTTCCACAGCCTCGCCAGCCTTTTGGCGTGCCACGTCCTCGGGGCGTGCTTCCAGGCGGAAACGGGCGATGAAGCTCTTGCCCTGCACTTGTTGCTGATGGTCGGAAAACTCGGTGTATCCGTGGGTAAAGTAGCCCACGCGCTTGTCGAAGTGGCGCGGTGTCATGGGCTTCTCGGGCAGCATCACAAAACTGATGTTCAGTCCGAAGGTGGCCAGTCCGGTGTTGGCGATGGCGGGCATGCCGTATCCGTTTCCGGAATAGGTCTTCACCATGCGCACCTCGGTGTTGAGGGGGAAGGACTTGATGTCCTCTATGTAGCTCTTGTCACCGTTGAGTCCTTGCAGAGAGTACATGCGCTTCACGTCGTTGGGGAGTCCCATTCCGGCCACCTCGCCGCTGAAATAGGGCGAAACCTTGATTTTGTAGACCTGGTTCTTGTGCGACTCAATCTTGAAGCTGTTCAGGATGGGGCTTTCGTTGCTGATGGTGATGGCCTTGTTGATCATGGTGGCGGTGTCTGCCACGTTGATGAAAAGGCGCGAGCGCAGCAAGAGGTTTTCGCCGGGCGCCACCTCGAAGAAGACGGTCTGCTGGTTGATTTGCTCGCCGCCGAACTGTCCGCAGTTGGAGGGGGTGGAGGTGTAGCGTGTGGTGGTGAGGAACTCGCGGCCGATGAGGCTGTCATGAATCTGGAAGTACCATTCGCCCTTTTCCTTGGTTACATGGAACATTCCGGGACGGTCGATTTGCGGCTTTTCCTCGGGCTTGTTTTCCTGAGCGGACTGGGCGCCCTTGTCTATCTTCTTCCAGAAAAGGATTCCTTTCCTGCCTTTCTTTTCCGCCTGTTCGGTCTGCGGCTTCTGCTTCTTTTCCTTCTTGGCCGTTGCGGGCGAACCGGCAATGAGGCCGGCGGCAAGAAGCAGCATCAGTCTTGTCTTGTTCATTTTATTGTTTTGTGTTTTTGGGGGTATGGACACAGCACGCTGCGTCCATACCTACTATTATTGTATATATTGTATTATATGAAGAAAAATCACCATCCCGAAGTGGAGCCTCCACCGCCAGAACTTCCGCCACCGAAACTTCCGCCGAAGCCTCCACCGCCAAATCCGCCTCCGAAGCCTCTTCCGCCCCGTCCGCCGTTCAGCATGGAGCCGATGAAGATGCCTTTCATCAGGTCGCTGTCGTCATCGTCGTCTTCTTGGTCGGTGTCGCGGATGTCCACGGCGTTGCAGTGCGAGCAGACGTAAGTCTCGCGCTTGTGCCTGTGGCCGTCTGCCGTTCTGTAAAAGTCTTTTGAGGTGAGGCGCAGGGATGCCTTGGTTCCGCACTTCTTGCAGGTGAGCGCCTTTTGCTGGGCGTTCCTTATAATCCAGATGAAGACGATGACCATGACGACGAGCACAGCCAGCGCGGCCATTGCTCCCTCGCTGCCGTCGCCCTGCTTGTTGGGGTTCATGGCGTTCTCCAGCGTCTGGTAGATGGCCTTGCAGCCCGTTACCATTCCCTGGTCCACGTTGCCCTCCTTGAAGGCCGGCACCATGTATTTGGCCTGGATGCGCTTGCAGATGGCATCGGGTAGGATGCCTTCCAGACCGTAGCCAACGTGGAAGCGAATCTTCCTCTGGTCTTCCACATAGAGGATGAGCAGACCGTTGTCGCGATCCTTCTCGCCCACGCCCCATTCCATGAAGAGGTTGTGGGCAAAGTCGAAAATGTTGTCCTCGCCAATGGACGGAAGCATCACCACCGCCGTCTGTATGCCCGTGCTGTCTTCCAGCTGGGTGAAGATGCGGTCAATGGCGCTCCGGGCCTCGGCGGAAAGGATGCCTGTGGGGTCGCTGACGTGCAGTCGGCGGTCGAGGCGGTAGACGTTGGGCACGGTTTCCAGCGTGTAAGAGGTGGCTGGCTGTTCCACATCAAGGGAGTCCGACTCCTGTGCGGGCACAACGGCGGGCAGCAGGACGAGGAAAAGCAGTATGAGATATTTTTTCATGATGCTAAGAAAAGCGCACGCCCTGACCGTTTGTGGCAGGGCTGTGCGGTGAATGAAAGGATGTCTTTACGCCGGTTCGGCATTTTAGAATTCCACTTGGGGAGCCTTCTCCGCACCCTGTTCGGCCTCGAAGTAGGCTTTCTTCTCAAATCCGAACATGCCGGCCAGAATGTTCTTGGGGAACTTGCGGATGGCGGTGTTGTATTCCTTGGCTGCCTCGTTGAAGTTGCGGCGTGCCACGGTGATGCGGTTCTCTGTTCCCTCCAGCTGTGCCTGCAGCTCCAGGAAGTTCTGGTTGGCCTTCAGGTCGGGATACTTCTCCACCACAACGAGCAGTTTGCCCAGCGCGGAGCTGACACCGTTCTGTGCCTGCTGGTATTGTGCCATCTGTTCGGCGGTCATATTGGTGGGGTCAATCTTTACGCTGGTGGCTTCGGAACGCGCCTGCACCACAGCGGCCAGTGTCTCCTTTTCGTGTGCGGCATATCCCTTGACGGTGTTCACCAGATTGGGAATCAGGTCAGAACGGCGCTGGTACTGGGTTTCCACATCGGCCCATTTGCCCTGTACACCCTCGTCCATGCCCACCATTCCGTTGTAGGCGGAAATACTCCACAAAGCAATAACGGCAATCACTGCCAGGGTTATTACCATTCCTTTGTTCTTCTTGAAAAAATCCATTTCTTTTATTTGTTATAATGTTAATACACGATGCCTATTACAAAATCCGTGCCAAACTCTGGCATTTATCCGTTGATATAGTCCAAAATCTGTTCGGCGTGAATTTTGGTCTTGATTTCCTTTGGTGTGAAAATCTTTTGGATGACGCCGTCCTCGTCTACAAGGTAAGTGGTGCGCAGGATGCCGATGGTGCGGCGGCCGCAGGCCACCTTCTCGCCCCAGCAGCCCAGTTGTTGCAGCAGGGTGGTTTCGGTGTCGGCAATGAGGGGGAATTCCAGTCCTTGCGCGTCGGCAAACTTCTTCTGCAATCCCTCTCTGTCCTTGCTTACGCCGATGATGGCATATCCGGCAGCCTCCAGCTCGGCCTTGTGTGCCTGAAGCGAGCAGGCCTCGGCGGTGCAACCGCTGGTGTTGGCTTTGGGATAGCTGTAAAGTACAATCTTGCGACCCTTGTAGTCGCTGGCCTTAATCTCGTTTCCGTTCTGGTCCTTGCCCAGGATTTCGGGTATTCTGTCTCCGATTTGCATGATTCTTTTCGTGTTTGAAATAGTGTTGAACAATGTTGTATGTAAAATTTTTCAGATGCAAATGTAGTGAATTTCCCCGAAAGCGCATGTCCTTTTTGTGTAAAGCTTTTGTGCGTTTACTATTTTTAACTTAAAGCGATTCATTTTGCGGAAAAAAATGCTATTTTTGCAATTGTAATTAAAAAAATGAATTATAATGAAGAACAAGGAAAAGGACATGAAATGGACCACGCTGGATAGCGAGTATCTCTTCCGCCGCCCGTGGCTTACGGCCAGAAAGGATAGGGTGCGACTGCCCAACGGACATGTCATTGAGGAATATTATGTGCTGGAATATCCAGACTGGATTAACGTGATTGCCATTACGCCCGATGACAAGTTTGTTTTCGTGCGTCAGTACCGTTACGCGTTGGGTAAGACGGTGAACGAGATTGTGGCCGGTGTCTGCGAAGAAGGCGAGGACCCTTTGGAGACGGCAAAACGGGAGCTGATGGAAGAAACCGGTTATGGGGGTGGTGAATGGACCAAGACAGCCACGCTTTCTCCCAACGCCAGTGCAATGTCAAATCTTACCCATTGCTACATAGCCCGTGGCGTAGAACTAACAGGCGGCCGTAGTCTGGATGAAGGGGAAGACCTGGAAGTGTGTCTGTTCAGCAGAGAGGAGGTGCGCGGAATGCTTGAACGGGGAGAAATCTGGCAAAGTTTGATGGCGGCTCCGCTATGGAAAATGTTTGCCGAGGAAAAGTGAGTCAAAACGATTTCCCTCGCGAGGGAGAAAAAATTTCCTCGGGAGGGAAAAAAACTTCGGCACCTACTTCTTGCCGCGGTTGATGATGTAGATGCCCGTTGCCGCAAGCGTGCCTGCCCAAACATATTTCCAATAGAAAGGTTCGCCCAGACAGAGGCAAGAGGTGACGGCACCCACAACGGGGATGAGCGAGTTGAAGATGGCAATCTTGCCCACCGGATTGCAGCTGAGAAGTTTGTTGTAAAGGGCAAATCCCCAAGTGGAGATGCAGATGAGCGAAAGCAGAATGAGCAGACCCTGCCAAGTGATGTGGGGTAGGGTGCCTCCGAGCGCCAGCCCGGGAATGACGAGCAGTATGCCGCCCAGGAAAAGACTGTAGCCGGTGCCCACGAATACGTCAACGCGCTTGCTCAGACCACGCGTCAGCAGTCCGGCAACGGCGGAACAAAGGGCGTTTAGGATTATCATTCCATCGCCCAAGAACGTGAACTTTCCGCTGGCTTCGCTACCAAGGTTCAACGCCATTATTCCGGCAAATCCCAGTACACATCCCATGGCTTTTCCCAGCGTAAAGCGGTCGCTCTCAAAGAAGATGCAGGCCAGGATTACCAGCAGGAAGACGCTCATGGAATTCAGAATGGCGGCCCGTGCCCCTTCGCTGTGGGAGAGGCCGAAATAGAAGAAGGCATAGTGGAGCGTGGTGTTGACCAGGGCAAACAGCAGGATGTACCACCAGTCGCTGCCCTTTCTGACCGTGAATGGGCGGTGGGTAGCCTTGGCAAGGGAGAGGATGATGAGTCCGGACATGCTGAAACGGATGCCGGCAAAGAGTGTCTTGCTTCCGGTCATGTCGGGCTGTATGCCGAACTCGCCAAAGCCTAACTTGATGAGCGGATAGGCCCATCCCCAAGCAATTGCGGCGGTGAGGGCAAAGAAAACCACCCAGGCAGGGCGGCGGAAGATGCTGGTCTGTTGTGTTGGCATATAATGTTTGTCGGAGGTTCTTCTGTTTCGGCGTGCAAAGTTACTATAAAATCGGCATCCGCCATAGCAAAAGGGATTTTTTTGAGCCTACTTTTTGTGCAGTCGGAAAAAAGGTCTAACTTTGTGTCATGAAAAAGATTTATAGAATAGACTGGATTTTGGCCGTCTCCTTTGTCCTCTCCGCAATTTCAGGCCTTTGTTTTCATCTGCTCTGCGGCCATGGCGGGGGCTGGGGAGTGTGCCGCGAATACGGCTATTTGCACGAGGTGCCTGCTTTGTTGTTCTTGTGCTTTTCCGTTTGGCACATCAAGATGCACTGGGCTTGGTATAAAGGCGCGTTTCGCAATCGCTCGGTCCGTGGAAAATACAACAATATTCTGCTTACGATAACCTTTTTGGTGTTGTGTGTGACCGGATTGATGATTCTGTTTGGCGGATGCCGTCAGCACGGTGTTAAGTTGTGGCATTCGTGGTCGGCGCTTCTTTTTACCGTTTCCTCAATTATTCATTTGGTGGGCCGCTATTCGTTGCTTGTCAAATCATTACGAAAATAAAATAATTCCTTTGCTTTGAAGAAATTTGAACTTACATCGGCCTACAAGCCTACCGGAGACCAGCCCGAAGCCATAAACCAACTGGTGCGGGGGCTTGAGGACGGACTGCTTGCGCAAACCCTTTTGGGTGTGACGGGAAGCGGAAAGACCTTTACCATTGCCAATGTGATTGCCCGTAGCGAGCGTCCCACATTGATTCTGAGCCACAACAAGACGCTTGCGGCGCAGCTCTATGGCGAGATGAAACAATTCTTCCCCAACAACGCCGTGGAGTATTATGTCAGTTATTACGACTATTACCAGCCCGAAGCCTATATCCCCACAACGGACACTTACATTGAGAAAGACCTTGCCATCAATGACGAGATTGACAAGTTGAGGCTTGCCGCCACCAGCGCCCTTTTGAGCGGTCGCCGGGACGTAATTGTGGTGAGCAGCGTGTCCTGCATCTACGGAATGGGAAACCCCTCGGCCTTTTACGAAAACGTAATCCACTTGAAAGTGGGCATGGCTCTGGACCGCAACCAACTGCTCCGCCGCTTGCTTGACGGACTTTATGTGCGCAACGATATTACGCTGAACCGAGGCGAAGTCAGGGTGAAGGGCGATACGGTGGACATAGCGCTTGCCTACAGCGACAATCTGCTTCGCATTGTCTATTGGGGCGATGAGATTGAGAGTATTGAAGAGATTGATCCACTGACGCTTGCCCGTGTTTCGCTCTACGAAGAGTATAAGGTTTATCCCGCCAATCTTTTCATGACCAGCAAGGAGACGCAGGAGAAGGCCGTACGCCAGATTGAGGACGACCTTGCCGTGCAGGTTGCCTACTTTGAGGAGATGGGAAAGTCGCTTGAGGCAAAGCGTCTGCATGAACGCGTCACCTATGATGTGGAAATGATTCGCGAGCTGGGCCATTGCTCGGGCATTGAGAATTATAGCCGCTATTTTGACGGGCGAGAACCCGGCACACGACCCTATTGTCTGCTCGACTTCTTTCCAAAGGATTTTCTGCTTGTCATTGACGAGAGCCATGTTTCCGTTCCTCAAATCAGTGCCATGTATGGTGGCGACCAGGCACGCAAACGCAATCTCGTAGAGTACGGATTCCGTCTGCCCGCAGCGCGGGACAACAGGCCGCTCCGCTTTGAGGAATTCCAGGAAATGGTGAACCAGACCATCTACGTCAGCGCAACGCCTGCCGACTTTGAACTGCAGCAATGCGAGGGCGTTGTGGTGGAGCAGCTCATCCGTCCCACAGGTCTGCTTGACCCCATCATCGAGGTGAGGCCGACAGCCAATCAGGTGGACGACCTCATGGAAGAAATCCAGTTGCGCATTGAACGCCAGGAACGTACCCTGGTAACCACGCTTACCAAGCGAATGGCCGAGGAACTGACCGACTATCTGGCGCAGCACGGCATCCAGACGGCCTATATCCACAGCGATGTGGCCACACTGGAGCGCGTCCGCATCATGAACGACCTGCGTTCCGGCAAGTACGATGTGCTGGTGGGTGTGAATCTTTTACGCGAAGGACTTGACCTTCCGGAAGTTAGCCTTGTAGCCATTCTGGATGCGGACAAGGAAGGGTTCCTGCGAAGCCACCGCAGCCTGACGCAGACCATCGGCCGTGCCGCCCGCCATGTAAACGGACGCGCCATCATGTATGCCGACAACATGACGGAATCCATGGCCCGCACCATCAGCGATACGGACTATCGCAGAGAGAAGCAGATGCGCTACAACCAGGAGCATGGCATTGTGCCGCAACAGATCAGGAAACAACGCACCATGGACGACCTTGTGCAGCTTCATCAGGGCGCGGAAGCCAGACCTTATGTGGAGGCGGAAATGCCGGTGGCCAGGGTGGCCGAGGACTTGCAGGAATGGGACGATCCCAATGCTCTTTCCAAGAAGATTGCCTCGCTGAGGAAGAAGATGCAGGAGGCGGCCCGTAAGCTCGACTTCATTGAGGCGGCACAGTTGCGCGATGAGATGATTCGCCTTGAAGAAGTGCTGAAAGAACTTACGGAGAAATGACGGATTTGGCGCGGGCATGCGTTTTTATGCCAGAAATTCACCGTTTTGTGGAAAAACGGGCGCATTTTCTGCGCATAAAACTATGTTATGTAAATAAAAAGCCGTAATTTTGCACGCTGAAATGTGGACAAATATGAAGAAAATCCCTTTCTTGGTAGTATTATTTGCGTTGGTTCTGCTCTTTTCGGGATGTGGCGAGTTCTCCCGCATTCAGAAGACGCAGGACTACGAGTATAAATATGAGGCCGCAAAGGCGTTGTACATAGAAGGAAAATATTCGCGCTCCAGCCAGCTGCTTGGCGAGGTGCTCGCCATACTGAAAGGTACGGCCTATGGCGAAGAATGCCTTTATATGCTGGCTATGTGTGCCTATAATTCAAAGGATTACGAGTCGGCAGCTTCTTACTTTAAGAAGTATTACCAGTCTTATCCCCGCGGCCTTTACGTTGAGCATGCCCGCTATTATTCCGGCCTTTCGCTCTACAACCAGACCCCGGACCCCCGTCTGGACCAGACCTATACCAACGATGCCATTGAGGAACTGCAGCAGTTCCTGGACCTGTATCCCACCACACAGCTGAAGGGTCAGACTCAGGACATGATTTACATCTTGCAGGACAAACTGGTGGAGAAGGAATATCTGGCTGCCAAAATGTACTATGACCTGGGCACCTACCGCGGAAACAGCACCTACGGCGGCAGCAATTACGACGCCTGCATCGTTACGGCACAGAATGCGCTCAAGGATTTCCCCTTTGCCACCGCAGCCCGTCGCGAGGAACTTTCCATTATGATTCTGCGTGCGCGCTACCATTTGGCCGTGCAGAGCGTGGTTGAGAAGCGTATTGAGCGTTTCCGCAACGTAATTGACGAGTTCTATGCCTTCGAGAACGACTATCCCGAGAGCAAATACATGGCCGAGGCCCGTAAAATCTTCGAACGCTCGGAACAGATTGTGAAGAAGAAGAAATTGAACCTCATTGAAGAGGAACTTTTCTGAGACACCCGCAACACATAAAAACAGGAAGAAACATAAACAAAAATATATCTACGAATTAAAGACTTATGGATTACAAAAAGACAAATGCTCCCACCAACACGGTGACGCGCGACATTATGGATCTTTGCGAGAATACCGGTAACATCTACGAAAGTGTTTCCATCATCGCCAAGCGTGCAAACCAGATTTCGGTGGTCATGAAGGCTGAGTTGAGCAAGAAACTCCAGGAGTTTGCAAGCGCCAACGATTCTTTGGACGAAATGTTTGAGAATCGCGAGCAGATTGAAATCAGCCGCTATTACGAAAAGCTTCCCAAGGCTTCTTTGATTGCAACCGAGGATTTTATTGAAGGACGCGTCTATTACCGCAACCCTCTCAAGGAAGGTACTCCGGAGTAATTAGGTTCTGAGAAGTTATGATTCAGAGAATCCAGACTTTATACCTGTTGGCCGCATGCATCCTGTGTGTGGTCACTTTGTGTACGCCTTTGGCTTTCTTTTCCACAGCCGATGGCGAACCAGTGGCAACGCTATATAACCTTTGGATGACCAAGGCCGACGGCAGCCGCACATTCACCTATTGGGCGCTCTTTGCGCTGTTGCTGGCGGTGTCAACCCTCACGTTCATGGATATCTTCCTGTTCCGCCGCCGTGCCTTTCAGATGCGCGTGGCCAGTTTTTCCATGATTCTGCTTGTGGGTTGGTATCTGGCATACGCAGCCTTTGTATGGCTGTTTATGAGTGCCGGTCAGGCAGAGTTCCGCCCCCACTGGTCTGTCTCCCTTCCCTTTGCCGCCATCGTGCTGCTTTACCTTGCCTTCCGAGGCATTTACAAGGACGAGCAGTTGGTGCGCTCACTTGACAGACTGCGTTGAAACCTCTTTTCAAATACCTTATAAACTCTATTTAATTTCATGCACAAAAACATCTTAAGCCGTTCTTTAGCAACGGCTTTTTTATTTGGATTGACTGCGCGGATGAACGCGCAAGAACTTGTGGTGCGCATTGATGACATGGGATGTTCCCATTCTGCCAATGTAGCCAGTATTGATACCTATCGCAACGGCATTGCCGGCTCCGTAGAGGTGATGCCCGTCTGTGCCTGGTTTCCCGAGGCTGTCAGGATGCTGAAGGAGAATCCCGGACTGGACGTGGGCGTGCATCTGACGCTCACCAGCGAGTGGGAGAACGTCAAGTGGCGTCCGCTCACGCATTGTCCTTCGCTGGTGGACAAGGACGGCAACTTCTATCCCATGATGAACGCGCACAAGGCATATCCCGGCCAGTCTGTCAAGGAGAATCTTTCCGGTCTGAAACTTGCCGAGGTGGAACAGGAGTTCCGTGCGCAGATTGAGCTGGCGCTCCGCCACATTCCCCAGGTTACCCACCTCACCGGACACATGGGCGCCACCGGCTTCACGCCCGAGGTGAACGAGCTGGTGAAGCGTCTGGCTGCGGAATACGGCCTTTCCTCCATTGACAGAGCCGGTTCGGCCGAGGACTACAGCTTCCAGTACGTAGGCTATGACGGTCCCCACGGCACGCTGGAAGAGAAGAAGGCCAGCTTCATCGGCACGCTCAAGAAGATGGAGAAGGGCAGACGTTACCTCTTCCTGGACCATCCTGCCTATGACGACGCCGAGATGTCCACCGTCTTCCACGTTGGCTATGAGAACGTGGCCGCCGACCGCCAGGGCGTTACAGACTTGCTCAAGAGCGAGGAGGTGAAGAATGTCATCCGCGAGCGCGGCATAAAGCTCATCGACATCAATGCCCTCACCAAGCAGCTTCCGCGCCAAGAGGCCACAAAGAAGCTTGCCAAGGCGGCAGACAAGTACATTGAGGCTGTGGTGCAGGCCAAGCAGGACCTTCACAGCATAATGGTGGTTAAGGATGGCAAGGTGGTCTTTGAGAAGTGGATGGGAAGCGGAAAGGAGAACGAACCGCACGTGCTCAATTCCGTGAGCAAGACTTTCACGTCTGCAGCCGTTGGACTTGCCATCAGCGAGGGCAAACTCAGTCTGACAGACAAGGTCATCAGCTTTTTCCCCGACAAACTGCCAGCTCAGGTTGGCGAGCATCTCTCCGCCCTTACCATACGCCATTTGCTGACCATGAACACCGGTCACGAAAAAGACCCCAGCAAGCTCCGTAACACGGAGAAGGACTGGGAAAAGGCCTTCCTGCACACCGAATTTCCGCGTCAGCCCGGCACCATTTTCTGCTACAACAGCCTTGCCACCTATATGCTTTCGGCCATTGTGCAGAAGGTAACGGGGCAGAAGCTGGTGGACTATCTCTATCCCCGCCTGTTCCGTCCCCTGGGCATCAACAACGTGCGTTGGCAGGAAAG
This sequence comes from Bacteroidaceae bacterium, assembly GCA_017379075.1. Taxonomy (GTDB): domain Bacteria; phylum Bacteroidota; class Bacteroidia; order Bacteroidales; family Bacteroidaceae; genus Physcousia. Next base: position 17,341 of record JAFNXL010000053.1, on the reverse strand, counting down.
TCCCACTGGCGTGAATGCCGGCGGTTGGGGGCTGTTCCTCAAGACGGAAGACCTTGCCAAGATGGGGCTGCTTCTGCTCCAGGGCGGCCAGTGGCATGGCAAGCAGGTGCTGCCTGCCGATTGGGTGAAGGAGATGTCGTCCGCACAGGTTCCCTGCGTGCCTGCGGGGCGCAATTCCGATGCCTTGCCCCAGTTGATGAAGAACGTGAAGAAGAGCGACTGGTTGCAAGGCTATGGCTACCAGATGTGGCGCTGCCGCCACAACGCCTTCCGGGCCGACGGAGCTGCGGGCCAGTACATCATCGTCATTCCCGAGAAGAACGCCGTGGTGGCCACCACCGCCAACATTGGCAATATGCAGGCCGAAATAGACCTCATCTGGAAATATCTTTTGCCCGCCCTTTAGCATCCACACATTATATATATTATAATTTGCAAAATGCAAAAATGCAAAAGGGTGGCGCGTTGTGAGCGGTGAGCAGTGAGTTGTGAGTTTAGAATTCTGATTCTCAGTTAATTACTTATTACTCATCACTCACCGCTCACTACTCATTGCTCACCGCTCACCGCTCATTTTGCAATTTTTGCGCTGCAAACACGTATTTTTTTGTGCCAAAAACGCCAAAAACGTGCGGATATAGACAAAAATAACGTATATTTGATGCACTTTTCGGGTGTTTTGCATCCGTTTTCCTTGTTTACTCTTTAATAAAATAACATTATGAGCAGTGTAAAATTCTATCTGGCAATGATTGCCACGGCACTTTGCTTGTTCTCTTGCAACGATGCCGATGAGGCGGAAAATGCGCCTGCAGAGACCAAAAAACTATGGGGAACCACCTATTCGCACACGAATTTGGGCGCTTATCCCGACCTTTTCTCCAAATATTGGGTCTATGCCTATGACATTAAAAGCAATCCGAACGCCGGACTGCGCATTACGGGACGCTATCCGCAGGTGCGTTTTTTCAGCTTTTCTGTCTATAACGACCTGCGTGGCGAGGTGATTGACGGTCTGGACGATGTCAATATCACGCCCGACAACGGCTCGGAAAACCCCTACAGAACCACTTCCAAGCGCACGGACAACCGTTTCACCATCTATCTGCTGAAGAAGGGCACAGACCTCTCGTTCTTTCCCGGAGCCAGGGAAGAGAATGTGTGCTATTTCACCGAAGATGTGGCTTGCGTAAGCATCTGCCTGCGCCAGTATCTGGGCGTAGACGAGTTTGGAGGCGTGGAACTGCCCCTCATTGAGGGTGTGGACCTGAGGACGGGCCAGACGATTGAGGCGCCAGAACCCGTGGTGTCAAAGGCCACCATCATGAAGGAGGGCAACTATGAGCCGCTGGAATCGGACAGCGAGATGACCGTTCCATTCCTCCTGGCACCCCGAGGCGAGTATTTCCCCAACAACTCCACCGACTATCTCTATTGCCGCACCAGGCTGGAGAGAGACCAGGTGCTTGCCTTCAGTTTCATTCCCGTGCCCATCCCCGCCACCGTTGAGCAATATATGGGCGCAAAGGCACGCTACTGGTCCATTTGCATCGGTTCTGTGCAGAACACACGCTCTTACAGCTCGTTCTATGACCGCATGCTGGACGCGCCAGAAGGCAAGAAGATAACCGTTGTGGTGGCATCGGCTAACAATCCGAAGCTGGCGCAGGTCAAGGAGTTCGCCAAGCGCATTCCGTACAGCTATGTGCTGGAGTGGGACGAAACCAAGCTGGACAACCATGGCAATGCCATCGGCGACATCATCACCATCATGTACAGAAACATTCTGCCGGACAAGTCGTGGGAGTATTCCATCAAGAACATGACCCCAACGGCCTATGGCAACCCCTACAGCAATGTGACCGACCCCTCCACACAAGTGGCAAGCGTGGCGCTGGGCGACTATGGCCCCTTGGGCAAGAAGTACAGCACGGACGATTTCTTGACTCCCGGCATCGTCGTGGACTCTCAGCAGAAGTAACGATCTGAACATTCTCTTTGGCGGTTGTGTTTCCGCCCGTTTTATCCTCTCCTTTGTCTGGCTGCAATTTGCAAACAGTGCAAAGGAGAGTTTTTGTGTGTCCGTTTTCTTGTATTTTTCGTTCTTCCGAGCCGAATTTGTGGTCAATTTTGTCCAAAATGCCTGCTAAAATGCCATTTCATGCATCGTTTTTATCAAAGCTAAAAACAGTGTTTTGTGTGCTAATATGCGGTGTATCAGAATGATAGATAATTTTTGACACCAAAATGAGCCAAATTTTCCAAAAATAATCCGTATGTCTGTGAAACGTGCGAGAAATGAAGGTTTTGGCATCGCGAAATGCGTTTTACCCCTCGTTTTTCAGCGAACAGGCACCCCATTTGGGCAATTTCTGAATGCACAAAAGAGACGTTTTTTCGGTAAAATGCGTGTTTTTGCAAAGCTCTGCAAAGTAAAATGCAAAGTTTGTAAGCATTTAAACCATTGTAAATCAGTAGATAACGCATAATTTTTGCATTTTTGCATTTTGCAAACACAGTTAAAGTGGGTGGGGGGTATGCCCCTATATAATATATATAATCAATTAATCAATATCATTCATTAATTTAATAAGGTGTACCTATTTTTTGTCCCCTTTTAAAAATGACAAAATGCAAAATGCAAAAATGCAAAGAGCCTTGAGCTGTGAGTTGTGAGTGATGAGAAATGAACTATCGCTTCTTGTCATCATGACGTTATGAGAAGCCACGGCATTGCCGTGAGTAAATTTCTTTTACACCCCTCCAGACGCATGGCATGGAAAAAATTTCGGCATGGCGTGGTAGGAAATTTTTCCTCCAGAGGAAAAAAAATAAGCGAAAGCCTGCGGAAACCCGTGATTCCAATAAATATTTACAAATAAGCGAAAATAAATCCATTTTTATTTTGTTATTACAAAATAAAGCTATAACTTTGTAGTGGAATTCCAATCAACAAAACAACCATTAGCTGTTTGCCATTGGCCATTGGCGAAGCAGCGAAATACAAACCAAAAACAAAACATTAAACACAATGCAGAGATCAAATCCGCCCAACCGTCATATATGACACACAAAGACAAGGCGTCTGAAAGACGCGATGCCGAAGGCAAATAGCCGCGGACTTTTAAGTCCGTGGAAACAAAAGAGAAGAAGAAATGGCGTCTGCAAAGACGCGGAACGGCAACGTGGCCGAGGACTTGAAAGTCTATCGGTATTGAAATCCCCGTCTTCCAGACGACTAACGGCCAACAGCCAACAGCCAAAAGCTAACGGCCAACAGCCAACAGCCAACAGCCAACAGCCAACAGCTAACGGCCAACAGCCAAAGTAAAAAAGAGACCAGACATAAGTACATAAGCCACAAAAGAGAACCGGCCAAACTCAAATGTTCTTTTGTTCTTCTGTCGAAAAATGAAAACTAAAAAGCCAGCAATGAAAAAAAGAGTGGGATAATCAGAGAAACTCTTTCAGAAAAAAGCTGCAAAGGTGCTGGGGCGATGCAAATGACCCCTGCCAAAAAACAAAACGCGTTCTTTGACTTATTGATACAAAAGATTTGAGCCAACAGCCAACAGCTTTCAGCCAATAGCCATCAGCCAATAGCCAATAGCCATCAGCCAATAGCCAATAGCCATCAGCCAATGGCCTATAGCCAATAGCCAAAAAGTCACTTGGTCTTGATGATGTCGAAGAGGTAGGACACCTTGGCGTAGATGGTGCCGTTGTTGCTGCGGCCAAAGGGGTCTTTCTTGCTGTTGCCGAAGATGTCGCTCAGTCCGTAGAAATAGCGTCCTTCAATGGCAAAGCGGTGTCCGCTCTTGGTGCTGACTTCCGCGCCCAGTCCGCCTGCAATGCCGTATTCGAAGCGGTTGTCAATCTCCAGTCCGTACTGCTGCACAATGCCGTTGGGCCTGCGGCTCAGGGTATAGTCGCTCCATTCTCCGCCACGCTTCTCCTTGTCGCCAATGCAGAAGCCCAGTTGCGGACCCAGCAGCAGGAAACCCTGGAAACCGCCTCTTTCGCGTCCGAGGGCAAGGCGTGCGAAGAAGGGCACCTGGATATAGTCCATGTCGCGCGAATAGGTGTCCGAGCTGGTTTCAATGAGTTCGGTCCATCCCAGACGGGCATAGTTGATTTCGGCTTGCAGGGCGCAGTAGACGGCAAAGTATTTCTCGCAGGTATAGCGGAAGGTGGCGCCAAAGGTAGGCCCGCCGTGCATGGTCTGCTTGATGGTGGGGTTGAAGGTGACCTTGTTGAGGGTGTATCCGCCGTTCACACCGATGGCGAAGTCGCTGCGGGCTTCACCTACCTGTCCGTAGGCGCTGGCGCATGAGAGGAGCGCCGCAAGCGCAAAAGCAAGTTTCCGCAGTTTCATTGTATTACGTCGATTGTATGCTCGGGAGAGTAGTGGATGATGAGCGCAGACTCGTTGATGAATCCCTTAGTGTCGGGGTCTTTGGCAAAGACGAAGGGGTGCTGGAAGGGTTGCAGTCTGAGCGAGTTCTGCTGCTGGTCGAAATTGTCGCCAAGCGTGGCCATGCCGTGCATGAAGTAGAAGCCAAGATCAAAGCCCAGCATGCCGTAGCGGGGGAAGGTGGGAGCCATTCCGTAGCCGAAGTGGTTGATGAAGCGGCGTTCGAACTCGGTGGTGCGCTCCAGCAAGGGGTTGCGGTAATAGGAGCTGTAGATGTAGGTGTCGAACTGATAGAACTCGTTGAGCAGGCTCTGCGTATAGGTCTGCCACTCGGGATATCCGATGAGCGAGATCTTGTATTCGGGGTGCTCCTCGGCAAAGGTCTTCAGACGGGAGAAGAAGATGTTGAGCGTCTTTATGCTCACATTGTCCGGAACGATGCAGTTCTCGCGGAACTGGTTCAGCGCCGAGGTGTAGGCCTGGTCGTCGCCCAGAATGTGCATCTGGCGCATGGAGACGCCCTTTTCGCCCAGTTTGGTGCGCAACAGGTCAATGAGTCCCTTGCCCTTTTCGTCCGCCTCGTCTGTGTTCAGCACAATGTAGTTCTTTTCTGCCTGTTTTTCGGCAAAGAAGCTGCTTACGCGCTGCTGTATGACAGAACCTTGGGGGGTGGCGTTATAGACGGTGGAGTGTTCTCCAGAAGCCGACTTGAGGTTGGCGAAGGGAAGCACCAGCTTGATGCCGTGCTGCTGGCAGAAGTCGGAAAGGGCGGGAACCTGCGACTGGTCTGCGGGGCCAATGATGAGCTGCATGCTCTGCAGTTCGGGCTCTTCAAGCACCTGCTTGATGTGGGCTGCCGTGCTGCCCGTGTTCAGGGCATAGACGGATACGTTTGTGCCGCGGCTGCTGATGCTGTCCACGGCCATGAGAAAGCCCTGGTAGAACTCCAGGAACTTGGGGGCGCGGGCACTCTTTTCCTCAAAGGGAAGCAGCACGGCCACGCGCAGCGACTCGTAATAGGGGAGTGCGGTGGTGGGCTGGACGGTCTGCTGGGGTGCCACGGGCTGTATCTGTACCGCCTGCTGCTGGGCGGCGGCAGTAGTCTTCTGCGGAATGACAAGGAATGCTCCTTTCTTAATCTTTCCGCCTGTGATTTCGGGGTTGGCTCGGTAAAGGTCTTCAAGGCTGATGCCGTGGGATGAGGCAATGCTATAGGCTGTGTCGCCCTTCTTTACCTGATAGATGTTGTCAAGGCTTTCCATTGTGCCCTGGGCATGCAGGGAAGCCGGCAAAAGAAACAAAAGTGATAATAAATAATCGTATTTCATAGCGCAAAGGTATCCTTTTTTTGCGAAATTTGCAACAGATATATTTACTATCTCCCGGAAAAGTGTTATTTTTGCAGAAAGTTTGTCAAATGAGAATGAGATTGATCTGTTTTTTATTAGGTCTGTGGCCGCTGTTTCTTGGCGCCCAGGACGAGCTTCCCACCGTAAATCCGTCGGCTGTATACACCACGGCGGACGGCGAGGAAACCACGGATGTGAGCGGAAGCACCGACGCGCCCTTGAAGGCGCATTTCTTTGCCAATCCCGAGAATGTGGGCGCATACGATGCCCGTTATGAATGGAAGATTTGGGAAGAGGGTGACAAGGAGAACATCATCGTTCACAGATTTGAGGAAGAACTGGAATATACCTTCAACAAGAGCGGTGCCTTCTGCATCCAGCTCTACGCCACCTTTGTCCTGGGCAACGACACCATCTCTTATCCCGGGGAAGGGGAGGACAACCCCCTTCGTGTGGCCATCAGCGAGAGCAAGCTGGAGTTTCCCAATGCCTTCACGCCGAACGGAGACGGATACAATGACGTGCTGAAGGCCAAGGACGGATACCAGAGCATCGTGAAGTTCGAGGCGGCGGTGTTCAACCGTTGGGGCACAAAACTCTATTCCTGGAACAGACTTGACGGAGGATGGGACGGAAAGATGAACGGAAAGACCGTGAGGGACGGCGTCTATTTCCTTGTAGTGAACGCAAAGGGAGCGGACGGAAGAAAATACAACCTGCGGAAGACCATTAGCGTGCTGACCGGCTACAACAAGGAGGCCAGCGGAGGAGGAGACGCGGCAGATGAGTGAAAGCAATAAGATCGTTGTTCTGGGCGCCAGGGTTCATAACCTCAAGAACATCGATGTGGAAATTCCCCGTAACAGCCTCACTGTCATAACCGGACTGAGCGGAAGCGGAAAGTCGTCCCTGGCTTTTGACACCATCTATGCCGAGGGACAGCGCCGCTACATTGAGACCTTCAGCGCCTATGCCCGCAACTTCCTGGGCAACCTGGAGCGTCCGGATGTGGACAAGATTACCGGCCTTAGCCCCGTAATCAGCATTGAACAGAAAACCACCAACAAGAACCCCCGAAGCACCGTGGGCACCACCACGGAGATTTATGACTTCCTGCGTCTGCTCTTTGCAAGGGCGGGCGAGGCCTTCTCATACGTGTCGGGAGAGAAGATGGTAAAATATACAGAAGAGCAGATTCTGGACCTTCTGCTGAAAAACTACCAAGGCCACAAGGTCTATCTGCTTGCGCCCAAGGTGAAGAACCGAAAGGGACATTACAAGGAACTCTTCGAATCGGTTCGCCGCAAAGGCTACCTTTACGTGAGAGTGGACGGCGAGATTCAGGAAGTGGTGCAGGGGATGAGGGTGGACCGTTACCGCAACCACGACATCGAATTGGTGGTGGACCGTCTTGTGGTACAGAGCAAGGACGACAAGCGCCTGACCCAAAGCGTGGCGAACGCCATGGCGCAGGGCGATGGCATGATGATGGTCTATGATGTGGATTCTGGACAGGTGGGTCACTTCAGCCGCAGGCTTATGTGTCCCGTAAGCGGAATCTCTTATCGTGACCCCGCGCCCCACGACTTCTCTTTCAACAGTCCGATGGGTGCCTGCCCCAAGTGTAAGGGTCTTGGCTATGTGAATCTGGTTGACATCAACAAAGTGTTTCCAGACCGTTCGCTATCTGTGCGCCAGGGAGGAATAGCTCCTTTGGGAAAATCTCGTCAGACAATGATATTCTGGCAGATACAGGCGCTCATTGAAAGTAATGGTTTCACGCTTGATACTCCGCTTGAGGAAATGGATGACGAGCTGTTGGACGAGATTCTGAACGGTTCTTCGGAGCGTCTGCGCATTCCGGCCGAAACCACAAAGACCAGCAACGATTTCTATACAGACTATGAAGGGTTGGTAAAATATATAAGGCAGATGCAGGACGCGGACATGAGCGCCGGAGCGCAGAAATGGGCCGATTCCTTCAGCCGCACCACAAAGTGTCCGCATTGTAACGGACAGCGCTTGAACCAGCAGGCCTTGCACTTCCGCATTGCCGGAAAGAACATTGCCGAACTGGCGGCAATGGACTTGAGCGAACTGTACGAATGGTTGCAAGACCTTGACGGAAAACTTACTCCGCGCCAGCTTCGCATTGCCGGGGAGATTGTGAAGGAAATCCGTACCCGCCTGCGTTTTCTCCTGGATGTGGGTCTGGACTATCTTTCCCTTTCGCGTCCCTCAGTGAGCCTCTCGGGCGGAGAAAGCCAGCGCATTCGTCTTGCCACGCAGATAGGAAGCCAGCTCGTGAACGTGCTCTATATTCTGGACGAGCCCAGCATCGGACTGCATCAGCGCGATAACCGCCGCCTCATCAACTCGCTGAAGGCGCTGCGCGACCTCGGCAATACCGTAATAGTGGTGGAGCATGACCAGGAAATGATGGAACATGCCGATTACATTGTGGACATTGGTCCCTTGGCGGGCAGACGTGGCGGGCAAGTGGTTTATCAAGGCGACTACCGCAACATGCTCTCGCAGGATACTTTGACAAGCCGTTATCTGAACGGCACGATGCGCATTGACCCTCCTGCGGAACGACGTAAAGGAACGGGCGAAAACCTTGTCTTAAAGGGCGCAAGAGGCAACAATCTGAAGGGATGCAATGTGGAGTTTCCGCTCGGAAAACTCATTTGTGTGACCGGAGTGAGCGGAAGCGGAAAGAGTACGCTTGTGAACGACACGCTCCATCCCATTCTGAGCCAGCACTTCTACCGTTCGCTCAAGGATCCTTTGGGCTATGATGCCATTGAGGGCTTGGAGAACGTAGACAAGGTGGTGGACGTGGACCAGTCGCCTCTGGGCAGGACGCCGCGAAGCAATCCCGCCACTTATACAGGCGTATTCAACGATATCAGAAACCTTTTTGTGGAGCTGCCCGAAGCCAAGATACGAGGCTACAAGCCTGGGCGCTTTTCCTTCAACGTGAAAGGCGGACGCTGCGAGGCCTGCTCCGGTAACGGATACAAGACCATTGAGATGAACTTCCTGCCCGATGTGTATGTCCCCTGCGAGAAATGTCACGGAAAACGCTACGAAAGAGAAACGCTGGAGGTGCGGTTCCGTGGAAAGAGCATTGCTGACGTGCTGGACATGACCATCAACCAGGCTGTGGAGTTCTTCCAGAACCAACCCAACATTCTGCACAAGATAAAGGTGTTGCAGGATGTAGGCCTGGGTTATATAAAGTTGGGTCAGCCCAGTACCACGCTCTCGGGCGGAGAAAGCCAGCGCGTAAAGCTTGCCACGGAATTGGGCAAACGTGATACGGGAAAGACCGTCTATATCCTTGATGAGCCCACAACGGGACTTCACTTTGAGGATATCCGCGTATTGCTTGAGGTGCTGAACCGATTGGTGGAAAAGGGAAACACGGTTATTGTGATAGAACACAATCTGGATGTCATCAAGTGTGCCGACTGGATTATAGACATGGGACCCGACGGCGGTCGTGGAGGCGGACAACTTCTCTTCAGCGGAACGCCCGAAGATTTGGTAAAGAATGGCACGGGACATACAGCGGCTTTCCTTGCTGAAGTGTTGAAGTCGTAAAACGTAAACTTTTGCATTTTTGCATTTTGCATTTTGCAAATTTATACATATACAGAAAAAGGAAACACCGTCCTGCACAATTGCGGAACGGTGTTTTCTTTGTATAGAAGTGAGGTTGTGTGGCCTCAGACTTTCAGGAAAGTGTTTTTGCGGTAAAGGAAGTAGAGGAACAGCCAGCACACTACAATGTAGCCCAGGTTCGTCATCACCTTTTCCATGTTCTCGGGGAACAGACCGGCAACGCCGCTGAAGAGGAACTTGTTGGTGGTGGAGAAGTTAATCATGCGCTGGGCAAGGTAGATGGTGATGGAGTTCATGCCCACAACACGGAAAACGAGTGTCCACTTCTGCCATCCGCGCACGTCTACAATATAGTAGAAAATGGCCATCATGATGAGTGAGTATGCGCCCACAGCGGTGACGAATGTACTTGACCACAGCATCTTGTTCACGGGAACAAAGCCCTTTGCAAGGAATGTAATGAGGATGAGAGCGACAGCGCCGCCCAGCATCATCAAGGTTTTCTTCTGTCCGGAGAAGCGTTCTTTAGGCTGGCGGATGAGTTCTCCGGTGAACATTCCGAGCATGGCGGTAACCACGGCAGGAACGGCCGAGAAGAGGCCTTCGGGATCGAAGCGTCCGTCGTTGTAGATGAGTCGTCCGGGGAGGAAAAGACGGTCGATATAGCCAACCAGGCAACCTTCCTGGCTCAGCGGGTCGGCATTGGGTACGTCGGGTGCTCCAACGAATACGCTTAGCAAACCGTAGCCAATCAGGATGAAGGCGCAGATAGCAGCGCGTGTCTTCACTCCGAAGTTGATGAAGAGTAAGGCGGCTCCCATCCATGCAATACCGATGCGTGCCAATACGCTTGCGCAGCGCAGGGTCTCAAAATTGAAGTTCAGCAAGCCGTTGTAAATGAGTCCAAGGAAAATGAGCATGGCGGCACGGCGGAAAATCTTCGCGTAAATTTGTGCGCGGGTCATTCCTTTTGAAATCTGGTTGGCATAGGAGAAGGGGAACGACACGCCCGCAAGAAAAAGGAACAGGGGGAAGATGGTGTCGTGATGGGTGAGTCCGTCCCATTGGACATGGCTCATTTGGCGGGCAATCTCGTCAGAAACTGTTCCGGGCCATAGATTGCAGATGGAAACGACAAGACCTGAAAGGCCCATGATGAAAAACATGTCGAAGCCTCTGAGAGCGTCAAGCGACATCAAACGTTGATTCTTCATATTTCTTGTGTGTTTAAAAATTGGTTTCAGATTGATGATATTAAATAAGGTGCATGCCGGCGGCCTGGCATTCCTCTCTCATGCTGCATGGCCAGATGCTGCTCTGCGTCTCGCCGATATGAGCTTTGTGCAGGAGAATCATGCACAGACGGCTTTGTCCAATTCCACCTCCTATACTAAGGGGCAAGCTGCCCTCGAGCAAGCGTTTGTGGAAATAGAGTTGGCTGCGGTCTTCCTTACCTTGCAGCTTGAGCTGTGTCTGCAGGGCTTCCTGGTTCACACGGATGCCCATACTGCTCAACTCAATGGAGCGCTCCAGGATGGGATACCAGATGAGCAAGTCGCCGTTCAGTCCGGTAAAGCCTTCCTCATTCGGAGTGGACCAGTCGTCATAGTCTGGTGCGCGAAGGTCGTGTGGCTCTCCGTCACCCAACTCGTTTCCTATGCCTATGATGAATACGGCTCCATGTTCGCGACAGATGCGGTGTTCGCGTTCTTTGGCCGAGAGGTCGGGGTACATTTGCCTGAGTTCTTCGCTGTGGATGAAGAAGATTTCCTCGGGCAGGAAAGGTTTCAGTTGGGGGTAGGTTTCGCAAATGTAGAATTCTGTGCGCAGGATGGCGCTGTATATCTTTTCCACAGTCTTCTTCAGGTAGGCAACGTTGCGTTGCGCGTCTGTCATAACACGTTCCCAGTCCCACTGGTCTACATAAAGGCTGTGCAGGTTGTCCAGTTCTTCGTCGCTTCTGATGGCGTTCATGTCAGTGATGATGCCGAATCCAGGATCCACTTCGTATTCCGCCAGTGTGATGCGCTTCCATTTGGCAAGACTGTGTACCACCTCGGCCACGGCCTCGTCCATGTCTTTGATGGGAAATGATACAGGACGTTCAATTCCGCTCAAATCATCGTTCAGGCCTAGTCCTCTCAGTACGAAGAGCGGGGCGGTAACACGACGCAGTCTCAGTTCGGTGCTGAGACTGCTTAGAAAGAAGTCCTTTATTTTTTTTATGGCAAGTTCGGTCTGCTTCAAATCCAACAGGGCACGATAGTCCGTTGGTTTTATGAGTTTGCTCATTTTGTCTTAAAATTTATAATTTTTGCTTTCAATATGTCTGCAAAGGTAGTGCTTTTATTTCAATTTGTCTAATTTTAAGACGGAATAAGTTTTCATTTTGATATTTTTGGTCTGATTTCCTTCTAAAATGATGCAAGAATCAGGATGAGATTCTCATCTTAATCCAAATCCAGCGCGGAATGAGTAGCCAGGCGCCCACCAGCAGACGGTATCGCCAATCCACGGTTATGATGCTTTCTCCTTTGAGCATGCGTTTCACAATGTTGCGCGCCACCTTATCAGGATCCAGCTGAAGTGGATATTTCCCCTCGGCCAGCAGTGCGGTGCGCACAAAGCCGGGGCGTATGTCATGAATGCGGATGTGGCCGATGCGTCTGATGGCACAAAGTTGGCTCAGACATTCCAGATAATGGTTGCAGAAGCGCTTGGAAGAGGAGTAGGCCGGTGCGGCTCCCAGTCCTTTGGTTCCGGCAATGCTGCTTATGGCGGCAATGTGTCCTGTACGTTCTGGGTGACGGCAGAAATATTCAAAGGCTGCAATGAGCATTCGGCTGAAGCCTACCACGTTGGTTTGTAACGTGGATAGTTCTTTTTGTACGTCCAGCGAGGGGTTTTGGTAACCAATGCCTGAACTGTGGAAATAGAGGTCCATTCCGCCCATCTTTTCCACCAACGCCATCAGCTCATGTGCTGCATCATCGGCTGTGATGTCAATGCATTGGGTGGCAATGATGTTCGGGTGTCTGGCTGCGGTTTCGTCCAAGAGATTCTGTCTGCGTCCGGCAATGCCTACTGCCCATCCTCTTTCGGCAAGTTCCACTGCCACTCTCATGCCGATTCCCGATGTGGCGCCCATTACGATTGCTTTCTTTTGTGTCATGTCTGTTGTCCGTTGTCCGTTGTTTTTTCTTTTATCCGTAACGTTGCAATATGTCAAGCATCTTGCGGTCCAGCTTGTGTCCGTGGAAATCTTCATAAGCCACGTCTTTGCGGCCGCTGTCCATGATACCGAATGAACCGTTCATGTTCCACAAAGCCCATCCTATGCCCAGTTCCTTGAACACGCCAAGCAAATCGGCCAGCCATTTGAGTGTTACGTCGTGCGGTGTTTGGTTGTGCGCTCCGAATTCGCCTACAAAAAGCAGCCCTCCTTGGTCGGTCCAAGGTTTCCACGCATCCTTTAGGGTATTGAGCAGGAAGTCGCGGTCATATCTTTTTCCGTCTGCCTCCAGCGGCCACGAGAGCTTTTCTTTGGGAAAGTACATGGGCTTGTCTCCGTAGACCCACGAAGCGGCATAGTGGCTGATGAGCATGGGTTGATATCCGCGTCCGCACTGCGCGATATGCGGAATGTTGCGCACCGTCATCAGCGGCCTGCTGCCAACGTCCAGTCCGTCAAGCAGGATAAGGCGCTTGGGGCTTTCCTCGCGTATCTCTTGGATAAGACGGCGTGCCACATGGTCATATTCTTCCTCGTTGCATCCCGAAACCTCGTTCAGCAGATTCATGCTCAGTGCTTTGTGCGATACACCTTTGTACCGTTTGGCGAGCATGCGCCATTGGTATGCGCATCCTTCCAGTGCTTCGGCATCTCGGAAGAGGTTCTGTGGTTCCTCGGGCTTGTTGATACAGTATCCCGGGGCACGATGAAGATTCAAACTGACGTGAAGGTCATATTTCTGTCCCCATTCCACGCATCGGTCCAGGTCTTCCATCACTCGCTCATCTGTTTTATAGTACTCGCCAGGCTTGGTCCAGCACCAGTAAGAGAGGGGTATGCGCACATAGTTGAATCCCCAGTCGCTAATCCACTTGAATTCTTCCTCTCTGAAGGGGAAGGGACCCCAGTGACTGAAGTAGTTCAGCAGATTGAAACCTTGCCATCGCTTCACATCAGCCTTCGGCTTGGCTTGCACCCATTGTGTGGGGAGTGCAAGCGTGGCCGCGGCTGCGGTGGAATATTGTAAGAATTGCCTTCTGTCCATATCTCTTCAGAAAGAAGTTTTCGTGTCAGTTCCGGAATGTATATTTTGTGATTGTTTATTTCAGCAGTTCGTCCAGTTTCTTGTAGAATTCGGGTACCTCGCCCACAAACACTTCAACTATTTTGCCCTGTGGATCAATGAGAACCTTTGTGGGGAAACCCTGCACCTGATACAGTTTGCAAAGGTCAGTGTTGCCTTTGGCGTCGTTCATGATGTGGGTCCAGTTCATGTCGTTCTCTTGGATGAAGGGGAGCAGTTTGTCCATTTCGTCACCATTGTCAATGCTCACAATCTCCATCTTCTCCTTGTACATGTCATAATATTTCTTCATGTCAGGGATTCCCTTTACGCACCATTTGCACCAGATACCCCAGAAGTCCAAGACTACGTATTTTCCCTGGAAGGTCTTAAGGCTCACTTCCTTTCCACTGATGTCCTTGTAATTGAAGTCGGGTGCCTGTGCACCAGCGGTTACGCCTTCTTCAGCCTTTGCTTCGGCCTGTTCCTGTGCGGGAGCCTCAGCCTCAGTGGTTTCGGCGGCCTTCTGCTTGTCTCCACAACTCTGCATTGCAGCGGCCAGCAGGCAGAGCATCATAAAGTTCTTTTTCATATTCTTTACTTTTTTATTGATGATTTTATTGTTTAAACGCCACAAATTTACAATTAAAATTCCATATTACCAAATGATGGCTGTGGAGCTTTGAATCGTAAATATCACTCTACAAAAAATTCTTTGTTTACCGCACATATGGTAGTCTATTACTAATACTAGATTCATAAATTTATGTATTCACTCTTAAGTTCGTGAACTCCAAGAATTAGTACCATACGGATAACACTGCAGTACCATAGGCTCTAAACTGGAGTATCATAGCGATGGTACTCCAGTACCGCCTTATGTGGTACCTTCGCGGTACTGGGCAAAACGGATTCCGATTAGCAAAATCAGCGATACTTTTATCTTACGTTTTTGTCTATTATGAAAAATTATGTACTAGGTTTGTCTGCCTCGGCATTTTTTTATAATTTTGTGGGCAGAATATAAAAGTTAGAAAAACATAAATCCACAATATTTCAAAACGGGAATGAAAAGATGTCTTTTGACTATAGTCTGCTTGACTGCTCTTGCCGCGAAGATTCCGGCAATGGCAGAAACCGTGGCAGATGATATATTTGTTGATGATTTTAGCAGCAAATCGCGTTCGCAGAAGGAGTGGACTATTGGAACATGTCCCAAAACCGCGTCAGTGCAGTATGTGAAGGATGGAAAGGGTGGAAACCGCTGCGTGAAGATAACGAGCAGTGAGAAAGATGCAGTGAGAATTACGCATCATCTCACTGGCCTCGACCCCAATACATTTTACCGTATTACCGCTAAAGTAAAGACGCAGGATGTGCAAGAGGGAAGAGGCGCAGTGCTTTATCTGGATGTGCTTGACAAGGATTCAGACCAACCCTGGAACGCCTCGAAGTTTCTTTATGGCACAAACGACTGGCAAGAGGTCTACATGGATTTTGTGAGTGATGAGACTGGCGAGACCTACGTCTGTTGCGGACTTGGATTTCCCGGTGGAACCTATAATGGAGGCAAGGCAAAGGGGACGGTCTGGTTTGATGATGTGCGCATTGCCCCCACTCCCAAAAACGCACTCTATATCCGCGAAAGCAAGCACATGATATTGGCCATTGACCCTAAGCATGTTAGTGTGGATGACAAAACCGTGGAGCAGTGGTTGCAGTCGTTGGACAAAGCTTATGAAGCATACGAGGAATTGTTGGGAACAACTCCCTACAACGGTGCAAAGATAAGAATTCTCACCACTCCAGGCATGGAAGAGGGTTATTGGGCATTGGCTGGCAATCCCATCCTTTGGAACGACAACGCCGATGTGAAAGGACTGCTTGAAAAGTTCAAGAATCACAAGGACTGGGGTTTCGGAATTCTGCACGAGATTGGTCACACCTTCTCGGCTGGTACTGCTGTGGGAGAGGGATATGGTGCATGGAACTGGAATGATGAGATCTTTGCCAATTTCCGTATGTCCTATGCGTTGGACAAGTGGGAGGCTGTCATCTCGCAGAACACTTTCTATATGGGCGACAACATTGCCTATTACAAGCGGGCATACAAGAAAAGCCTGGAGAAGGGAAACATGGAATCGGGTGACGCACAGCACTACATGCTCATGCGCATTGCTGAGGTATACGGTTGGGATGTGTACAAGAAAGCATTCCAGCGCCTGTACAAAACGCCCGACAAAGAACTGGGCAAGTTGGATACCGACTATGACAAGTTCGTATGCCTGATGAAGTATCTCTCACAGGCTGCCAGCGAGATTATGGGGCGTCCAGTGGATGTGATGCACACCTGCTACACACCCAAGGAACTGGAAATGATAAAGGCTGCGCTGACAAAATGATTATAAACATAAATAACCAATAATAATCACACAAGGAATGAAAAAGATCAAACTGATTGTGCTGTTGCTGCTGGCGGCAGTGGCAGTGAAGGCCCAGAAACAGTGCTGGACCATCAATCCCGAGACAAATGCCATTGAGATGATTCTTTCGGACCAGACCATCCCTTATTCCGACCACATTGAGATGAGCGGCGAGATGGTTTCGTTTGTTACCCGTTGGAACATTGACGAGATGAAGAACTTCTCGCAGGAGCGTTCGCTGGTTTTCCCCATGCTGCGCACCATCCCCAACAACACCCATGCCAGTCTGATGTATCGCATGCAGACCGACATCGTTTCTCTGCTCGGTGTAAACGGACTTGCTCCCGTGCAGTTGGGTGTGAAGAAGGTGTCCATCAACGGTGCTTTGCAGGTGGTGAGCCAGTATGGCATAGGCGTGGTGAATACCGGAGCCGCACGCAAACGTGCTCCCTCGCCAGTGGTGGAGATTACCTACACCGGTTTTCCCAGCACCACACTGCCTATGATGTGCGAAACATACGAGGTGAAGAACATCGCCTCTCGTCCGCTCACCGTGGCTGTGCCCGAATTTGTACAGAAGGCCAAGACCGATCCTGCCAAGGGTGTGGATGGTGCCTATATCATCCAGGCAGAAATCTATGGCAACGGCACTTATGTCATTGAACCCGGAAAGAGCATCACTTTCGGTGCCGCATTCCAGGCCTATCGCGAGAAGAACGAAAAGGCCATCACCCCCGATGTGAAGGCGGAATATGCCAAGCGTATGGCTTATGTGAAGAACAGCATTGACGGTTCGCTGGTGCTGGAGACCCCCGAAAAGGTGATTGACACAGAGTTCCGCTTTGCCAAGATTCGTGCTTCTGAGAGTATCTATCGCACCAAGGGCGGTCTGATGCATGGTCCCGGCGGTGAGTCGTATTATGCCGCCATCTGGGCAAACGACCAGTCTGAATATGTGAATCCGCTGTTCCCCTTCATGGGCTATCAGATCGGTAACGAGTCTTCTTTGAACTGCTACAAGCAATTCGCTCGCTTCATGAACGACCAGTACAAGCTGTTGCCCAGCTCCATCATTGCCGAGGGTCTGGATACATGGGGCGGTGCGGGCGACCGCGGCGACGCTGCCATGAACGCCCACGGTGCCACCCGTTATGTGCTGGCACGTGGAAGCGTTGAGGAAGCAAAGGAATTGTGGCCCTTCATCAAGTGGTGTCTGGAATATACCCGCCG
>JAFNXL010000081.1 GCA_017379075.1 Bacteroidaceae bacterium | reverse complement strand
GGAGGATTGAATGAATGAGGTTTGCCGTCGTTTACAAATTTCCCTATCTTTGTAGCCTTTCCTGTTCTGGGGCAATACCACCATGCCGTAATCTTCTCGGCTTTCAGCATATTGGTCTTTACGGAAAAACTGCGGCCGATGGGCGCATAGACCATGGCATATGTGCCCTCGCTGTCCATTGTAGCCACAAAACGGTAACGTCCTGCTCCAGGAACGGAAGAATACACTTCGTCTTGGACAATGAAATCTGGAGAAGGAATACGGGTGAAGTAGGGTCTTGATTCCATCAATTTGCGAAGGTAAACGGCTTGTCCGGCTGCTGGTTGGTCAATGGCTTTGTGCCAGGGCATCAGAGGCCGGTTGATGGGGCCGTGTCCTTTCTCCTTGTCATACATCTGCCACACGGAATGGTGTCCGTATGTCACACCTGCCGAACCATAGAATACGCTCCAGTATAGCACCCTACGCACATCCCATGCATTGGAATGTCCTTCGTTGTCCGGGTCAAATTCCAAAGGATGATCTTCGTAAAGCGGCTCTATTTCCATAATAGGTTTAGCGGGATTGCGGAAGAAGTCGTCCATAACTTGCTGGTTGGAGTTATACCGTTGGTTATGCCCGCTCTGACGGCCATTGAAATTGAGCCACTCATCTAGATGGAACCATTTTGAGGAAGAAGTCCAACCAGTGGGATGGAATGTCATAAGACTTTCTTTGTCCACAGTACGGATTCCGCGTGCCATGGCTCTGATGATAGCCTGTTCTTGTGGATTGTCCGGATTGCGGTCGCCTCCAAGAATCCAAATAACGTCATGTTCTTGATAGCGCTCGGCGATCCATTTTCCATAGATTTCAGCATTTTTCTCATTGAAAATGGGATTGTTGTCTTTCCACCAGCGGCCCCAAGTGGGCAACAGGCCCACATACATGCCTTTTGCATTTGCATTTTTGACAATATAATCTACATGATCCCAATAGTCATTGTTGTCACCGTCCTTTGTGGCTGGCCGTGCGGGGTTGCGGTCAACAAGAGGCTTGTGACCATAAGCGTTCGGAACATCCACACCTTCTACTTCAGAAAGAGCCACAGCCTGGATGACGTTATAACCTTTTCTGGCACGGTTGTCCAGATATTTATCCGCCTCCTCGCGGTCAAGGCGATGAAATAACTCCCAGGCAGTATCACCCAAGTAGAAGAACGGCTTTCCGTCGACATATTGGAGATAATGTCCGTTAGGAGAAACTTGCAATGTCTGTAATTCGTGTGCGCATGTTGCTGAGGTGAAACCCATTAGCGCGATAACACTATGTAATACGATACTACGTTTCATAATATTTATGGTATTAAAAGTTTATTTGTATACTTTGGGATTTAACAGAATGTCCATCGTGAATTTCTTGACAGCAACCTCGTTTTCCTCTGTGAACTTAGTTATATGCAAGGCTTCTGTGCCTTCTCCGCGAACTTCCTTCAGTTCCGCATCCGAGAATATATTGGGTAACCAGGCGTGAATGAAAGTGCCGTCCCCGTATGCGTCACCGTATATCCTTTCGTCATCATTACTGTATTCACGACGATTGCGGAATTGGTGTACCAGATGATCGAGCATGGGGACATTCATGTCCGTGAAAAGTTTCCATTCACCACTGTTCTCATCATTGTCGCGTGCAAAGGCTTTTGCTGGGCGTGGTAGCACATTCCATTCGTTTTGATTCTTTTTGACAATCCACCAGTTGTCAGCTCCCCAACTTACAACCCTGAAGTTCTTTGCCACAAGTTTGGATGCCCATTCATAATGCCCGTTATAGACTCGTACATCAGTATAATAGACTATGCATTTGTCTGCAATGCTGGGATCCATGCAGAATGCCGATGCCAACGTTCCCGATTGTCCACCGATATTTATAATAATAGGGAGTTTTGGATGACGTTTATGGTGTTCATTGATTAACTTGATGTATAGCCGTGCTCCTTCTGAATCAATTTGTTCACCAGCCTTTTCACTCTCGGCCAATGTGCCAACTGTGATGGGAGGGAGCAACTTTTCGGGTATTCCGCTTTTGATTGCCAAATCGCGGGATTCATGGGCGGTTGGAATCATTTCGGGATGACTGAACCCCCAGCCGTCTGTAAGTACGGGAGTGACTATGAGGGCGGCAATCTCCAATTTCTTCAGCGATGCCATCGCATACATCCATTCATCTTCAAATACGTCATCATATATATCATTGTCATATATAACCGGATTCTTTACACGTTTGCCCTCTTTTACGGTAATTCCGTGAATATACAGTCCTTTCGGATAACCTGGTCTGTCAAATCCCCAGTCTCCTACAACGGGATGCGGGTTTTTGCTCCAATCTTTGGTTTCAGCGTTCCAACGTGCTGCCATAACAAGGGTGGGGAGTAGCATTGCTACCAATAAAAATGTCTTTTTCATAAATTTATTTATTAATGGTGAATATTGATTTCTGATGAATAATACATAGGCAGGTCAAAGACGGAAAGTCCTTCAACGGTGTATTCGTTCTGCAACTCTTTGTGCTTCTCGGCGGGGAATACATTCAATTTCACTTTGGGTAAGTATGGCATTTCTCCATTTCTTGCCAACAATGAAATACAACGCCAAGGCAAGTGGAAGAAAATAGAAAAGGAATATGTGGCTGCTGAATACCATAATGTTTGTGTTTATCGTTCCATAATTTGAATAAAGCTATCGTTTTTATTTTCCCGTTTATAGGCTGCCTCTGTCATGCAGCACCCACGGATTGGCGATGCGTCGTGTCTTTCCCTGCGTTATCAGCTGTGCAGCCGTTTCGCCCATGCGGGCAAAATCGGTACTGATTGTGGTTATCCCACCTGCCAACACCTCCTTGATTGGTGTGTCGTCAAAACTGAACAGGCCGATGTCCTCGCACAATTTCCATTTACGCAAGTACATCACACTAAGCAGACAGGCCAAGTCGCGCTCGCTGAAGGCCATGTAGCAATGGCCCAGTTGTATTTCTTCCATGTTGAAACCCCGTTCAATGGTTATGGGATATTGCGTCTCGCCATAGAATTGGTGGATACCCGAGAGCAGTTCGTTGGGGATAAAT
>JAFNXL010000052.1 GCA_017379075.1 Bacteroidaceae bacterium | reverse complement strand
TCCTTGACACCCATCATGTTGCCGTGGTCGGTAATGGCCATGCCGCGCATGCCGTCCGCAACGGCTTTGTCCACAAGTTTGGGTATGCTGGCCATTCCGTCCAGCAGAGAGTATTGGGTATGTACGTGAAGATGTACAAAATCTTGCATCTTGGTTTCTTTTATTATAATGTTCAAGGCATAAAGTTACGCTTTTTTTCGCATTCGGTGTCAATTCTTTTTCGTTTTTTTGGAAAACCATTACAAAATGTCTGTCATTTATAGATTTTGCATGGAAAACTTTGTGATGTAACAAAATTCTCTTATCTTTGCATGAAACAAGTAAGAAATCAAAAGGAAATACATAATGGGAAACAGGCTTAAGAAGCTAAAGAAAATAAAGAAGATAAGACTTCATCACGAGGGTGTGAATACGTTGATTATAGGAGCCATTTGTTTGGTGCTCTTTAATGCTGTCCTTTTCTATGCGTTCCCCGGTTGTATTCCGGTATATATCGTAGCTGGAATCAGTGTGGTGATTTACCTTATTTTGGTAAACTTTTTCCAGTGTCCCATCCGTGTGTTTGAAGGCGATACAGAAGGTGTGGTTGTGGCTCCGGCCGACGGTCGCATCGTCGTCATTGAAGAGGTGGAGGAAAACGAGTATTTTCATGACCGCCGTCTGATGGTCAGTATCTTCATGAGCCTTTTCAACGTGCATGCCAATTGGATTCCCGTAGAAGGAACCATCAAGATGGTGCGCCACCACGATGGCAATTTCATGCGTGCCTGGCTTCCCAAGGCTAGTACCGAGAACGAACGCAGCACCATTGTCATTGCCACTCCCGACGGAACGGAGATTTTAGTCCGTCAGATTGCAGGTGCTATGGCACGTCGCATCGTCACTTATGTGCAAGAAGGAGATTCTTGTTTCATCGACGAACATCTGGGCTTCATCAAGTTGGGTTCTCGTGTAGACCTATATCTTCCTCTGGGAACAGAAGTAAAAGTGAAGATGGGACAGAAGACGGTTGGTAACGAAACCATCATCGCGCAACTTGGCGGAAAAGCCAAAGACTGATCTCATTTTCCCGTATATATTAAGAACATACAATCATTATGGCAAACATCATTACCCGGCATATACCCAATTCCATAACTTGTTGTAACCTCATTTGCGGATGTATGGCCACCGGTGCCGCATTCCACGGCCAGTACCATTGGGCGGTGCTGATGATTGTGCTTGGTGCGGTGTTTGACTTTTTCGACGGAATGTCCGCCCGTGCTCTGGGTGTGTCTTCTCCCATCGGAAAGGAACTTGATTCTTTGGCAGATGTGGTTACCTTTGGTGTGGCTCCCAGTGCCATTATCTTTTATCTCTTCCATGAGGTGGTCTATCCCGAAGTGCTGCAACCCTTTAAAAGCTATATTCCCTACAGCGCTTTTCTCCTTGCCGCATTTTCGGCCTTGCGCCTGGCCAAGTTCAATCTGGACACCCGTCAGACAAACCAGTTCATTGGCCTGCCCACACCAGCCAATGCGCTTTTCTGGAGTTCGCTCATACTTGGTGAACACGCATTCTTGGTTTCTCCCCGCTTCAATGCCGTTTTCCTATTCCTCTTCATGTTCCTTTTCTGCATGCTGTTGGTAGCGGAAGTACCCCTTATTGCGTTGAAGTTCAAGGATTACTCCTGGGCGAACAACCGTGCCAAGTATATCTTTCTGGCTGGCTGTCTTCCCTGTTTCTTCTTGGGCACCAGTTGCTTTGCCGCCATTATCATGTGGTACATGCTCATGTCCATGATAAGCAACAGATTCCGTCTTTAGACCATTATTTGCGGATGTAAAAAACCGAGGGCTTGAAAGCCCCCGGCTATTCATGTTCACGTCTTTCAGACGTTTTCGTTCAACGTTCATCGTTAAAAATCGTTAGCAGTTCCGCATCTTTGCCATTTCTTTGTCTTGTCAATTATTCCACGGGTTCAAGACCCCGCGGCTATTCGCCCTTTGGGCTTCCCGTCATTGACTTCGTCCAAATTGCTCATGCCTGGCATAGCTCAAGCAAGCTTGGCTCTGCTCTCGCTCAATCGCAATTTTCCAGACGGCTGTGAGCTGTGTGTCTCATAAAAACTTATGTCCTTATGTTCTTTTGTCGAAAAAAAACTCACAACTCACCGCTCACCGCTCTATTCCAATGTAACGGAAAGGTGTCGCAGCGCCTTGCTGTCCGAGGTGCCGCCATACATGATGTCATATTCGCCGGGAAGAACGCGCATGGTGTTTGTGCCGGTGTCAAAGGTTTCAAAGGCTTCTGCCGGCAACTCAATCTGCACATTTTGCTTCTCGCCAGCCCGCAAAGTTACACGTTTGAAGGCTCTGAGGCTCTTGATGGGGCCATCGGTATCGGCCAGACGACGGATGTACACCTGCACCACTTCTTCTCCGTCCATCTTTCCGCTGTTCTTCAGGGGAATGTCCAGCGTAAGCGTGTGGCCTGCCGGCAGCTTCTTGGCGTCAGCCTTTGCCTTGCCATAGCGGAAGGTGGTATAGCTGAGTCCGTGACCGAAGGGGTAGAGGGGGGTGTCCTGGAAATAGCGGTAGGTGCGGCCCTTCATGCTGTAGTCCTGGAAATCGGGCAGCTGGGATACATCCTTGTAGAACGTGACGGGCAGTCGGCCGGCAGGATTGTAGCGTCCGGTCAGTACATCGGCAATGGCGGTTCCGCCCGCTTGTCCGGGATACCATGCCTGAAGGATGGCATCGCAGTTATCGCTCTCGGGAACCAACCCCACGGCACTGCCGGAGAAATTGACCAGTACCACCCGCTTTCCAGCCTCTTTCAATGCTTTCAGAGCAAGGCGCTGTACCTGGGGCAGCTCAATGCTTTCGCGGTCGCCGCCGCGGAAGCCGGGAACCTCCACTGGCATTTCTTCGCCTTCCAGACGGGGAGATATGCCGCCGGCAAAGATGACCACTTCGGCATCGCGTACAATGTCAAGCATGGCATTGATGTCAAGAGAGGACTCCTGTGTGTGGTCGCATACCTTATTATATATATACTTGTCGGGCGCGATGCTTGCCTTCATCCCTTCGTGCAACGTAACGGTGTGGCCGGGAAAACCGTTGTAGTTGCCCCATTGCATGGTGGAGTCGTTGGCGTTTGGACCAATCAGAGCCACCTTTGTGCCGGGTTTCAGGGGCAGTATGCCCTTGTCGTTCTCAAGCAGTACGAGGCTCTTGCGCGTCATCTCAAGTGCCAGGTTCTGGTGTTTCTTGCTGTTGATGACAGTGGCCGGAATGCTGTCCCATGGAGTGGAGGCGTCCATCTCACCCAGTTCAAAGCGGGCTTTCATCAGTCGGACAAGGGAGCGGTCAATGTCTTCTTCCTTTATTTTACCTTCGTTTAGCGCATTCACCAACCCTCTGTAGGCGCTTCCGCATTCAAGGTCTGTTCCGGAAAGCACGGCGTGGGCCGAAGCGTCTTCGCGTGTGGAATGTGTGCCGTGGCGGCCGGGTTTGAAGAAATCGTCCACGGCACCGCAGTCGCTGACCACAATGCCCTGGTAGTCCCATTCGTTGCGGAGAATCTGCACCAGCAGCCGGTCGCTTCCGCAGCAGGGGTCACCCTCGTAGCGGTTATAGGCACACATCACCTCCTTAACGTGGGCCTTGGTGACAAGATCCTTGAAAGCGGGCAGGTAAGTTTCCCAAAGGTCGCGCAACGCCACGTCTTCGGCATTGAAACTGTGGCGGTTCCATTCCGGTCCGGAGTGTACGGCAAAATGCTTGGCACAGGCATGCGCCTTGTCGTATGGCGCATCTTCCGGACCTTGCAGTCCGCGCACCACAGCCATGCCCATCTGCCCCGTCAGATAAGGGTCTTCGCCGTAGGTCTCCTGTCCGCGCCCCCAACGCGGGTCACGGAAAATGTTGATGTTGGGTGTCCAGAAGGTGAGGCCGCGGTAAATGTCGTAGTTCCCTTCCTCCCTTGCCAGTCTTGTCTTTGCACGGGCTTCATCGCTTACTGCGGTAAAGACATCGTATAGCAGGACATTGTCGAAACTGGCGGCCATGCCAATGGACTGGGGGAATACGGTGGCCAGTCCGGCACGCCCCACACCATGCAGGGCTTCGTTCCACCAGTTGTAGGGTTTTATCTGCAGCCGCTCCACCGCAGGCGAACTGTTCTGCATCAGCGCCACCTTCTCCTCGCGTGTAAGTCGTTTTACAAGGTCGTGTGCGCGTTCTTCCGGCGTCAGCGCTGTGTTTTGGTAGGGATAGACACGGTTTTCAGTGGTGATGTCCGCTTGCACATTGGCAGACAGTGCAAGGAAAGCGGCGAGAAAAAGTTGTTTCAACATGGTGAATATGGGGTTATCAATGTGGTTATTTTATACGTTCAACTGCAAATATACCAATTTGATTTTATTTGGGCAAAAAAGAACCGTTCAAAGTTCATCGGATTGACAAATTGGGGGCATCGCCTTTACTTTGCCATTGAATCGCCTTTCATTCCCCAATGAATCGCCTTTACTTTGCAAAGAAAGCGCCTTTCGTTTTTTAATGGCACGCAGATGAGTAGTGAGTGATGAGCCGTGAGTGATGAGGGGGTAGGGACGTTGCGTGCAGCGTCCGAAGTATCTTACTCACATAACTCTCGCCAATCCCGCCAAAGGCTTAGAGCAATAATATAATTTTGTGAGATTCGTGAGATTCGCGTGCGATTATAACCCAATGTGCTCTCCGGACGCTGCACGCAGACGTCCCTACCTCTTCACTACTCTGTTACGGCGAAT